>MAAF01000096.1 GCA_002163005.1 Colwellia psychrerythraea
GATTATTGAAGGTGGACTTGTTAAAAACTTAAGCAACAATAATGAGTTAAGTGTCATGTTAAGTACCAGATTGCATTTTTGAATATACTAAGATAATTTTCATCATTCGAATTTAAATTGACTTATAGCCATTATATTCAGTTAAGACTAGAACGTCCGCTGAAGGCTGATTGTTAACGGCAGCTTTGAGCTTGCAGGAGATATAGACTTCACTTCTAAATGTCATAACCATATAGGTTGGCAACAACGCCACCAAAGCGGTCGTTCACATAATTGCATGGGCATGACTTCTCAGTGCCAAGAGTGTTTATTCGTATTGATAAATATGGAACAAGGCGCTTAACTCACGTGTCGTGGGCTATAGGTTACTAGTCTTTTGCTCAAGTTTAATGTTATATTGAGCTTGTTATAAGTTGGCTTAATATCCTGCTTATATACTTTAGTTCAATTGATAAATTGCCTAACAGCAATCGTGACGCGATAAAAATCGTGTCATTTTTTCTTAGAAAAAGTCTATCAATAATGGAATGAGCATTCATATTGTTTGATTTTTCTAAATAATGAGAAACTGAAATATTCAGTTTTTGTACTTTTATTCATTAGGAAAAGTTATGCTAAATAAAAAATATCTTGTTACCTGCACTCTTTCTGCTCTTTCTGCTCTTTTACTTGTTGCCTGTGGTAGTGGCTCAGACGATAAGACACCATTGCCAAGCTTCTCTCTATCGGTAAGTGATGCACCAGTTGATGACCTTTCTGAAGTCGTTGTATGTTTCAATCAAATAGAGCTTAAAGGAAGTGGTGGGGATGTAATTTTCACTGTCGGTGATGAAGATGGAATGATTGCAGCCAATGACTTATGCTTAGATAATAGTGGTGGTGTTATTCCTAATACCGTAGGTATTGATTTAAAGCAATATACAGGTAGTGACTCTATCGCTTTAGTTGATGGTATAAGCATTGAAGTGGGCGATTATACACAGTTACGTTTAATCATGAGTAATGGCTCTTACGGTACTGACGCTCAAACAAGCGAAAAAATCAGTGTCAGTGTTCCTTCAAATGAACTTAAGTTAGATGGCTTCACTGCAACGTTGGGTGGAACTGTAGACTTCACTCTAGAGTTTGATCTAAATAAAGCGATGACTAATCCTGTAGGTCAAGCTGGTTATTTTCTTAAACCACGGGGTGTGAGATTAGTTAATAATAATGAAGCAGGTCACATTGATGGAACGGTCTCTGAGACGTTATTAATTGATAATCAATGTACGCCACTTTCTGATTCGTCAGTAAATGTAGCAAGTGTTTATATCTATGAAGGCACTGGTGTAGTTATTGATACCATGGAAGATAATGGCGGAGACGAGAATGGAAGCTTACCTTATGCAACTACAGCAGTTGCTTTTGATAGCGAACAAACAAGTTATAACTTCGACATTGGCTTTATTAAAGCGGGCGATTACACCATTGCAGTAAGTTGCGATACTGAAGATGCCCCTGAAGTTGATGAAGAAGTAAGCTTTATCACTTCACAGAATGTTACAGTGATCTCAGGAAACACTCCCGTTCAAGTGAATTTTTAAGTCGTCAATATTTTTACTCTAAAGCTCTTGTAACTTTGCAAGAGCATTCTCACTTAACACTCTAACTTATATATATTTACTCAACGGAAACTAGAAAATTATTAGTCGCTTTTTTTACACTAAATTTTGAAATAGTCATGGCGATACTCTTTGAGATAAGGATTTATAATATCTACTAAGTTTACGCATAATGAACCTCATTGCTTTATATTTGGAAATAAATAATGAACTGTTATGTGTTAACGTAAGCCTCAGGTTTATTCAACCGTATCTTATAAATATTTGGAGTAATAATGGATAATAAAACATGCTTATGTACTATTTTTAGGTTGATTTAAAAGGCATATGAACAATCGCTAAATTTAACAACCTGTTAGGTATCTGTTTTTCGACAAACCGACGGTTTTAGCGATAATAGAACTCATTGAGGTATTCTTGTAAGTATTTACTCGTTACACCATGAAATGTTCCTAATAAAAAGGCTTTTAAGTGTTGCTGCGAGAACAAGTAAGACGCGTAAACCCTTCCATGGGACTCTTCACAAGCATCCATGCTTGTGAAGCTTACTTTTTCTCATCTGCAAAACTTAAGGCAAAACAACCACCTGATCTTTTAACAACAACTAGCGAGAACATAGCCTTTCTAATAGTTAGTTCTAGTTTGAGCTAATACACATAAAGTGACTAATTTTATGCGAAACTAAACGATTACTTTTTATTTAGTTCATTAAACTTAGCCATTTGTTCATCGGTTGCAGGCAATTGATGTTTTTCTTTCCATTCGCCGTAAGGCATACCATAAACCTGCTCACGGGCAGTCTCTATATCAACGTCTACACCTAACTTTTCTGCTTCACTGACTGTCCATTTACTGAAGCAGTTGCGGCAAAAACCAGCTAAATTCATTAACTCAATATTTTGTACGTCTTTACGTGAGTCTAAGTGTGCAAGTAAACGACGAAATACCGCCGCTTGAATTTCTATTTCTTTATCCATTTGATTTACCTTTACTGTGATTGTTTGTTGATAATACTAGCTGACATTGATGTTTGACATGAGCGCTTTATTTTTTTGATTGGCTAACCGCTTCATTAGCAGGTTTTGTTGGGTCAAAACGTCTAATTTGCACTATCATACCTATGTTAGGGTGATCAAAATAATGTATCTCTCCAGTGATCACTCGGCGATCTTGTTTAAAAGAGGTAACCTTATTTAGACGGGATGTCTTTTTCTGTTTTTGTACTAATTTTTGCTTAGCTGTTAATGTCGATGAGGCATTTGACGAATCAATAATATTTAACTCGGTATTAATATAAAGATAATGATCCAAGTGCACTTTGAAAAGCCCATCTATTGACCAAGGTTGTGACGGTGCAGTGACTGGTTCTTGATTTTCTATTGCGTTATTTGCACTTAATGGTATTTCTTTTACCGTAATATCAGATGACAGCTGAGCAATAATCTCTTTGATATATTCTTCGTTGTTAACTGATTCATTAGTGTTATTTTCTTGATTATCGACTAATGAAAGTTGCTGAAATATAGTGTTGAGCTGTTGCTGTTTTGCTTGTTGGCGTAATTCTTCTGCTATTGACAACTCACTGAATACTTCAGCACTCTCTATAACATTATCAGGTGTCATGGTAGAGGTAGCGTTTGAAGTTACTTGGGCCGTTTCATTGCCAACCAAATTCATTTGGCTGCGAATCAACTCTTCAGCGTATTCTCTTTGTTCTAAAATAGCCTGTATTTCAAGCGCCTGTTGTTCAGACTCTTGTTTCGTCATTGCTTGTTGGTAGCGTAAATCTAAATGCTCACCGGCATATAACTTCATAGCTTTTGCTTTTCTTTTACTTTCGCCAATTTGTCGCCAGCCGAGATGCAATAATGGCGCATAATTACGTGATCGTTTGATACGATTAGCAATAGATTTTAAACGTAGTGAATCTTGACTAATTAAATAAGGGCTATTACTCGCCCAGGTAATTTCACCGCTCTCGTCGTCTTGCCATTGTTCAAGCCCATTGATTGTGCTTGTTAGTTTGTCTACGGGGAAACCATCGATACTAAAGCTTTCAAGTTGCTCTGAAGTTAAGTGCTGTTGGAAAAATTCAGCAGGGATCACACATAACGGCATTTCGCTTTTAATTGGATATTGGTTATAAACAGGTAGCTCAACCGTGGCGTATTGTGCTTGATTACTTTGTTTGTTAAGGCTTTGTTTGTTAAGGCTTTGTTCGTTCAAGCCCTGTTCTGTTTTTGTCTCAGTTTTTTCATCGGATAAAATGGTCACTGACATATTACCGGATGAAGTGGCTTCTTTATCATTAACAAGTGTAGCCGGATCATTATGTTGACCACGCTCACTTTCTGAGAGAAGAGCTGCTGTTTCAGTTTCACTACTCTCTGGCCAAAGGTTGTAAGGCGTAATCGCTACGTCATACGGTAAATTTGTTTGTTGTTGCTCACAAATGGGTAGTAACTTTTTTAATGAGGCTATATCCGGTTGTAAATAAGGTGCTAATAAGTCAACAGCTCTTCTTTTTTTAGCACTAAGATGATTTGGGGAAAACTGCTCGGTATTTTCTGAGTTATTTGAAAGCTGCTTAAAAATAATGACTTCAATCTCAAACCAACGATCTTGCTTAACTGCTGGCGCCTTTATGCTGTCAATTGCCAAAGCGTTATGACTTGTTAATAAGCATAATGAGGTTAATGCAGGGGTAAGAATTGAATGGTATTTCATTAAAAATCCGTATGTTAAGACAAAAGTATATCAGTTGAGCTAACTTAATTTTATTTTAAAACTGCTTAGAGGCTTGAGCAAAGTAAGTTTAGCGAAAACATTACCTGCTCAAGTTTACCATTATACCCGTTACCATTCAAAGCACTCTGAATGAAGCACTTTGAACTGATCCGAGTAACTATTTAGCTAAGTCATTTAAGATATTAGAAATTAAGGTAAAGCGTTTTTGAGTATCGTCATTGGCTTTTACAAACTTCAACTTGCTCGCTCCAGCCATGCTATACACTGCTGGATTTTTTTGAATTAAGCTAATAATTAGCATAGGGTCAACGCTAGTATCATTACTAAATTCAATGGAGCCTCCAGTGGCACTGGCCTCAATTCGTGAAATACCAATAGTCTGCGCTTTAAGACGTAGCTTGGCTATTTGAACTAAATTTTTACTTGGTTGAGGTAGTAAACCAAAACGGTCAATGAGCTCAACTTGAATATCATCTAACTCATTTTTATTTTTACAGCTGGCAATACGTTTATATAAACTTAAGCGTAAGCTAACGTCAAAAATGTAATCATCAGGCAGCAGCGCAGGTACACGTAATTCTATCTCAGTCTGCGTAGACATTACTTGGTCTAATGATAGTTGTTTACCTTCTTTAAGCGCTGCAACGGCTTGATCGAGCATTTCCATATACAAACTAAAGCCAACTTGACACATTGAGCCACTTTGGTCTTCACCTAATAACTCACCCGCACCACGAATTTCCAAATCGTGGGTAGCTAAAGTAAAACCTGCGCCTAAGTCTTCCAGTGAGGCGATAGCTTCTAAACGCTTTTTAGCATCTTTAGTGATACGTTTTTCATGCGGCGTTAACAGATAAGCATAAGCTTGATGGTGCGAACGACCTACACGGCCACGAAGTTGGTGTAATTGTGCCAAACCAAGATGGTCAGCTCTGTCCATTATGATGGTATTGGCACTGGGTACATCGATACCTGTTTCAATGATCGTGGTACAAACAATGACATTAAATCGTTGATGGTAAAAATCACTCATGATGCGTTCAAGCTCACGCTCACGCATTTGTCCATGGGCGGTAACGACACGAGCCTCAGGCACTAATTTTTGGATGTCTGCTGCAACTTTATCAATAGTATCAACATGGTTATGTAAATAATATATCTGACCACCACGTAAGGTTTCACGTAAAATGGCTTCTCTGATCAACGCTTCATCGTGCTCACGGACAAACGTTTTTACTGCTAAGCGTTTTGCCGGTGGGGTGGCAATAATGGATAAATCACGCATACCGCCCATGGCCATATTCAAGGTACGTGGGATAGGTGTTGCCGTTAAGGTTAAAATATCAACATTACTACGTAATTGTTTGATTTTTTCCTTTTGTTTGACGCCAAATCGGTGCTCTTCATCAACAACTAATAAACCAAGGTCTTTATATTTTATGCTATTTTGCAGTAATTTATGGGTGCCGATGAGAATGTCGACTTGACCAGATTCAACTCTAGCAATGACTTCTTTTTGTTCTTTAGGTGTTTTAAATCGTGATAATACTTCAGTGACTACCGGCCAGTTGGCAAATCTATCTCTAAAGTTTTCATAATGTTGCTGAGCTAACAAGGTAGTGGGGACAAGTATTGCGACTTGTTTACCATCATTAACCGCCACAAAGGCAGCACGCATAGCGACTTCGGTTTTACCAAAACCAACATCACCACACACGAGTCTGTCCATGGTTTTAGGCGATAACATGTCGCTTACTACCGCATTAATTGCTTGTTTTTGGTCGAAGGTTTCTTCAAAACCAAAACTGTCACTAAACGCTTGGTAGTCTTGTTTGTCACGTTTGAAACTATAACCATGATTGCTGGCACGTTTCGCGTAAATATCGAGTAATTCGGCGGCAACATCACGGACTTTCTCTGCCGCTTTCTGCTTGGCTTTACTCCAAGTATCATTACCTAGCTTATGCAGAGGGGCATGGTCACTATCAGCACCTGAATAACGACCGATTAAGTGTAATGAGCTAACCGGTACATAAAGTTTGGCTTCGTTTGCATAACTAAGCATAAGAAACTCAGTAACTATGCCACCATTTTCAATCGTTTGCAGACCTAAGTATCGTCCAATACCATGTTCTATGTGGACAACAGGTTGACCAATGGTTAACTCGGCGAGGTTTTTAAATAAGGCATCAGCTTGTAAGTCTTGCGCTTTGGTACGTCTTCTGGCTTGGGATACATGATCACCTAATAACTCAGCTTCAGTAACCAGCGCAATCGCATTCTTCAGGCTGTTACCTTTTGCTTGGAAGGAAAAACCTTGAGTTAAGCTATTTACGGTAATACCAATGGTATTCGTTGCGTTGATAAAATCGTCAATATTATCAAACTGAGCAGGTTTAATATTGTCACGTTCAAGTAATTCAAGCACACTTTCTCGGCGACCTTGGCTTTGCGCGATAAAAAGTATTTTGTTTGGGGTTTCTTTGCTGGCGATGAATTGATTGATTAATTCGAACGGCTGCTTCAATTTATGGTTGATGGTTAAATCAGGTAGCGGTTTAACATCAAAACATATTTCACTGCTTTTGCTTTTTACCTCAACATTTGTCTCAGTAACATCTTCAGGGTAAATAAGCTCTTCGCTAGCTTGGTTGTCACTACTTTGAGTTTGAATCGTCTCTTTTGAAATTTGCTTTGCAATGGTTATACGATCAAAAGGCTTTAATGCGCTATAAAGCGTATCAGCGGTTAAAAATAGCTGTTCTGGTGGTAATAATGGCCGTGTAGGGTCGTAACGTCTATTTTCATAACGATACTCTATATCAAGCCAATATTGTGTTAAAGAGTGCTCAATATCACCGCTAATAACGACTAGCGTATTATCAGTTAAATAATCACACAGGGTATTACTTAGTGTTACAGCTTCATTTTTGGTGTCTTGCTTATTATCAAAGAAAAGCGGTAGGTAATACTCGATACCAGGCGGTAAAATACCATTACTGACTTGGTGATAAACAGACTCTTTATGAATATTGCCCTGAAATTGTTCACGAAATTGACTACGAAATAAGTTGATACCCGCTTCATCGATGGGAAACTCGTGGGCGGGCAGTAAATTAATTTCCTCAATTTTCTCTTTTGAACGCTGACTTTCGGGATCAAAGAGTCTAATTTCATCAATTTCATCATCAAAGAAATCTAAACGGAATGGTTTATTACTGCCCATAGGGAAAAGATCTAAAATAGCGCCTCGAGCAGAAAACTCACCATGCTCTAATACTTGATCAACATTACGATAGCCACTTGCTTCTAAAGCTTGTCGCATTTGATGTAAATCCCTCTTATCGCCTTGTTTTATTATTAAGCTATTTGCTTCAATGTATTGTTTAGGAGCAAGCTTTTGTACTAGGGTGGTTACCGGCACAATAATAATGCCAGACTCCATACGTGATAATTGGTACAAGGTAGCAAGGCGCTGAGAGATAATATCTTGGTGAGGTGAAAAATTATCGTACGGTAGTGTTTCCCAGTCAGGAAACAAGCAGATATTAGCCTTATTTTGGCTATCGCTCTTCGCTAAACTTAGTAACTCTTGCTCAGTTTTAAGCGCTTGGGGAGTATTACTGGTTATCAATAATATAGGCGTTTTCGCTGTTTTCGCTGCTTGATAAAGGGCAAAGCTACTGCTGCTGCCATGTAAATTATGCCAACTCTTCTTATCGGGATTTTTGCCTCGGCGCTTGGCCAATACCGGGGTTAACAGGCTGCTTGCTTTGCTCATGATTTCCTTACACTAATTAATAAGCGATAAAATAATGACAGCTATTCTAATTAAGCTATGACCAAAGCGCTAGTAGATACGTATTTTTGTTTTGTTTGTTGGAAAATAGTTGGATTTAGGGTTAAATACTATACCCGCTCCACTTGAAGATGCATGATTCAGCTGGAATTAGAAACGCCTTTAGGCAAGGCATTGATTGAAGGGAATGGTTATTCAGGAGAATATGCTCAGGATAATTGCTCCTGCATTATCTAATAAGGTACTTCCTGTACCGTCTGCATTCTCTAATAAGTTGCATCCTTACAGCGTCCTTCTCAAAATTAAAGAAATATAGAATGACTATGTTTAAGTAATTTTGATTGTTTTAAGCTCACTAATATAACGCTAAGTTGATCAATTTATTAGTGTAATTGGTATTACACTAATAATTATTCAATGTGTGTTTTGACAAAAGTGAGTTATCCATCTAAACCTAGTAATGACTGTTACGTTGCTACTGGGTTTTTATTAGACACGATTCAGTCGGTTTTTTAATGGATACTTTAAAAGGAATTAAGTAATGAATAATCAGCCAAAACACCTCAAGAAAACCTTTTCTGCCTTAACTCTAGGCGTTATTTTACTCGTTAACAGTTCAATAGGATTTGCTAAAGAAGCGAGTGTTACTCAGGCTGCACAAGGCCAAAGTGCACAATCAGCAAAACAGCAAGTTGTTAACTTGAATAAATCAACATTAGAACAGTTGGTCACATTAAAGGGCGTCGGGCATAGTAAAGCTCAAGCCATTATTGTTTATCGCCAACAAGTTGGTGCCTTCAAATCGGTCAATGAGCTAACTAAGGTTAGTGGTATTGGTGAAAAGATTGTTAGTGAAAATAAGGCGAGGTTAAGTATTTAGGCTTGGTATAAGCTCAGATCCATTATTTAAAAGTCAGCGCAATGCTGACTTTTTTTATGCACTCATTATTACAGCGTTAACCTTTCAGCTATGTGCATATTTTTTCATCACCAGAAAATACTTCATCGAGGGTATTCGTCTTTCAATGATATTTGAGGGGGTTATTCGTTTTCATGATATATATTACCCTAAAAATAATAGGACTAGCTTGTTAATGAGGTATGCCTGATTTATCCCCGTGGAAGATTAATTGCTAGTTTGGATCACCAGTCGGATATGATGTGGTCACTAATACCTGATTTTACAGGTATAGGGGGAAAGACGTTAGAGCTATTAATCATTGAGGCTGAATCATTTTTTTCTTATTTCATGGTAATAACAATATGATTCATCTTTATAAAGTTTTGCTTCATACATTGCTTGATCAGCATGCTCTAATAATGTTGTAGCGTTATTGGCGTCATCGGGATAAATACTAATACCAATGCTCGCTGAAATTGTTACAGAACTATTTTGAATTATTAAAGGTTGTTCTATTTGTTCAATTAATTTTTCTGCAACATGTTTTGCTTGGTCAATACTCTTGATATCGATAATAACAACAAATTCATCGCCACCTATACGGGCAACCAAATCTACCTTTCTCATTTCGAACTCTATGCGTGCGGCAATTTCAATCAACACTTTATCACCTTCAAAATGACCAAATTGATCATTTATAGGTTTAAATTTATCTAGATCAATAAATAATGCAGCCATCAATTTGTTTTGTCGTTCACAACGAATTATGGCACTGCTTAAATTATTTTGTAATTGCAGTCGATTAGGTAACCCCGTCAAATAGTCGTAATATGCTTTATTAGATAAATCCATTTCTTTAATTTTTGAGCTTGTATTATCACGAAGAATAAGAACATAATTATCAGGGATATTATTTTTATCTAGTGTGCTATTAAGGCTCGCTAAAAAAGGCTGGCCATCTTCAGTGGTAACATCTCCAGCCCACTGACGCTTTGTGGCAATTATTTCTTTAAAAAGAAGGTTGTCATCATAACAAAAGATAAAGTCGGTAATTGACAATAGGTGTTTATCTGATTGAGGAGGGGTCATTATATTCAATTTGGCAGCAACATTGGCTGTTTGAATGTAACCGTTTTTATCTAAAATAAAACAAGGTTCAGAAGTTGTTTCAAATACCAATGCCGCTAATTTTAGTTTACTTTCTATTTCTCTTTCATCGGTAACATCATTACCAATCCCCACTAATCCCTCAATGTTTAGATTTTTCTCATCGCTATATAAAGGGATTTTTAGCATATCAAGTAATCGCTTTTCCCCATTATTATAAGTGACCTTTTCGTCGCAACGAACTTCATTGCCTTGTAGAACTTTTTTGTCATTTTCTTTGATGTAATTAGCCGACTTTTGTGACATCAAATCATCATCGCTAAAACCAATTATATCTCTATTTGTTTTATCTAAAAATACTTCAAAAGAACGATTACACCGTTGATAAATCCCATTATTATCCTTGATAAATATAAAACCAGGCAGGGCATCAATCATGGTGGTTAACATTCGTTTTTCTTTGTCTAATGCTTTATGTGCGGTAATTTGATCCGTAATATCTCTAGCAACAACTGCGACCGCTTTCGAGGGTAAACCATGGTAAAAGGAATGCCGACTATCAATAAACCTGTGTTCACCTAGATGATTTTTCCCCCAAAACTGAAGGCTTACTTCTTCACCTAGAAGTGCTTTATCTAAAAACGGTTTAATATATTGTTCAAAACGTTCTTGACCGTGTAATTCTGAAACATGTTTTCCAACAATCGATTCATTGTTAATCCCAAAGAACTTTGTATAACCTGCACTTACCGCACGGTAATAATAATTTTCATCAACAATAGAAATCAAATCTTCCAAAACTGATAACAAGGAGAGATCTGCTAAGTTGGGAGATGAGTTAGTGTGTTTCAATGCAGTGTAATTTTCTTGGAGAGAATATTTTTTATTTTTCATGTTTTTATTATATACAAGTTTATGAATAATATTTAATAAAAACTTAATAGCTATACACTTTATTAGTTCAAAACCTTTTACCATGTTTATTTTTTATCTGTTTAACAATCATCACTTTTTGACTGGATTAGTTTGATACCCATGTTATCTCAAAATGCAGAATTCAGCTGGAATTAGAAACGTCTTTAGGCAAAGCATTAAATAAGCTTTGTGTTGCTATTAATCCAGGTAAGGCAAAAACTGACAATAGTGCTTCATCGGCTAATGGCGCTGTTACTTTATTGAGACCTTGGCCCGCAATGAGGTTGGTTTGGCTATTCGCGGTGGTTATGCACCAGATGAGCGCGTGACAGCAATAAAATTAATGGAAAATAATTTTATTGCTGTTGCTGCTCCTAGCTTTTTAAAAATGCACTGTGAGCCATATTATGGCGATGAAAGAATATTCACAGCCGGAATATCCCGGTAACGATATTTGTTTTGGCTATCTATATTACTTTTAGTTATATTGAATGCGTTTCTTATATGGAAAATATATCTGGTTATGGCATTATAAGGATATTAATTTTTCATAAAGTTTGTATTAGCAATGAATTTAACCCATTTAAAAACACTTGAAGCCGAATCTATCCATATTTTTCGTGAGGTAGCGGCTGAATTTGATAATCCCGTCATGTTGTACTCTGTCGGTAAAGACTCGGCAGTATTACTACATTTAGCACGCAAAGCTTTTGCTCCAGGTAAAATTCCTTTCCCGTTATTACATGTTGATACAGATTGGAAATTTAAAGAGATGATTGCCTTTCGCGATCAAATGGCTAAAGACTACGATTTTGAGTTGCTAGTACATAAAAATCCAGAAGGTATTGAAATGGGCATTGGTCCATTTACTCACGGTAGTGCTACGCATACTGATGTGATGAAAACTCAGGGCTTAAAACAAGCACTAAACAAATACGGTTTTGATGCTGCTTTTGGTGGCGCACGTCGTGATGAAGAAAAATCACGTGCCAAAGAGCGTGTTTATTCATTCCGTGATGAAAACCATCGTTGGGATCCAAAAAGCCAACGTCCAGAATTATGGAACATCTATAACGGTAAAGTAAATAAAGGCGAAAGCATTCGTGTTTTCCCATTATCGAACTGGACTGAGCTTGATATCTGGCAGTACATCTACTTAGAAAGTATTCCAATTGTACCGCTTTACTTAGCTGAAAAGCGTCCTGTTGTTGAGCGCGATGGTACGTTAATCATGGTTGATGATGATCGTATGCCCATTGGTGACGATGAAGAAGTACAGATGAAGAGTGTACGTTTTAGAACCTTAGGCTGTTATCCATTAACGGGCGCGGTTGAGTCAACGGCTAATACCTTACCTGAAATTATTCAAGAAATGCTATTAACGAAAACCTCTGAACGTCAAGGGCGCGTGATAGATCACGATAGCGCTGGTTCGATGGAAAAGAAAAAGATGGAAGGCTACTTCTAAGCCCCAACTTTACTTTATAGCACTTTATTGATGAAAATTTTTGCAAGGAAAACCTTATGAGTCACCAGTCAGAATTAATTGAAGACGATATTCAAGCTTATTTAAAGCAACATGAAAACAAAGAGTTAGTACGTTTCTTAACGTGCGGTAGTGTAGATGATGGCAAAAGTACCTTAATTGGTCGTTTATTGCATGACTCAAAAATGATCTTTGAAGATCAACTTGCTGCCATTGAAAAAGATTCTAAAAAATCAGGTACAACCGGTGAAGCAATCGATTTAGCACTGCTTGTTGATGGTTTACAGTCTGAACGTGAGCAAGGCATCACTATTGATGTTGCTTATCGTTACTTCTCAACCGATAAGCGTAAGTTTATTATCGCTGACACCCCAGGTCATGAACAATATACCCGTAACATGGCTACTGGTGCTTCAACTTGTGATATTGCTATTATTTTGATTGATGCGCGTTATGGCGTGCAAACACAAACGCGTCGTCATTCGTTTATTTGTTCGTTATTAGGTATTAAGAATATTGTTGTTGCGGTAAACAAAATGGATTTGGTTGACTATTCTCAGGAACGCTACCAAAAAATCAAAAAAGAATACCGTGAATTTGCAGAATCGTTAACATTTACTGATGTGCGTTTTGTACCCCTGTCAGCGCTTAACGGCGATAACGTGGTAGACGAAAGCGTAAACATGCCTTGGTATCCAGGGGCTACGTTAATGAAGCTGCTTAATACTATTGATGTGAAGAAACAAGAAGAATTCACCCAACTGCGTTTCCAAGTGCAATATGTTAACCGACCTAACCTCGATTTCCGTGGTTTTGCCGGCACTATTGCTTCAGGTCATGTACTCGTTGGCGATACCATTGTTGCCTTGCCATCTGGCAAAGAAAGCGTAGTAAAAGAAATTGTCACTTTTGATGGCAATTTAGAACGTGCTGATAAAGGTATGGCGGTAACGCTAACCCTTGAAGATGAAATTGATATCAGTCGCGGCGAAATTATTGTTAAAAAAGGCTGTTTACCTGTATCAGCCAAAGAGTTCAGTGCAACCGTAGTATGGATGCATGAAAATGAACTTGAGCCAGGTCGTGAGTACTTTATCAAACACGGCAGTAAAATGACCACAGGTCATGCACAAAACATTGTTAGCAAGTATGACGTTAACACCATGGAAAGTTTATCCAGCTCACAGCTAGCGGTTAACGATATAGGTATTGTTAACTTTGTTGCTGGCGAAACCTTACATTTTGACGCTTATGAAGATAATCAGGGCACCGGTGCTTTCATTATCATCGACAGGTTAAGTAATGTCACGGTTGGTGCGGGCATGATAAATCATGCTATCGATGAGAAAACGCATGAGTATTCAGCGTTTGAATTAGAGTTGAATGCGCTAGTTCGTAAGCAATTCCCACACTGGGGTGCTCGCGACATTACTAAGTAAAGTACTGAGTAATGAGCTAAGTACTTTCTTAGTATTAGTATCAAGTAAACGCTAGGTTATTTTAGTGTTACTTTTTACCGCACAAAGATCGCCATAAACAGTTAACGTTTATGGCGTCTTTTTTTAAGCACAAGGTCGTTAGATGACAATAGAGCAGTGGTTGATGATAGGTGTGTTTATTGCCACTTTTATCAGCTTAGTTAAATACAGCCAAGTACCAGAGCGGGTGTTCTCTGTGACGGTATTGTTGTGTTTGGCACTGTCGTTTGTCAGTGTTGATGATATTTTAACGAATGCTGTTAACCCAGGTCTTGTCACCCTTGTTCTGTTAGTATTGTGTTCCTTCGCTTTTGAACGTACCAGTATCTTAAGACGTTTATCAGCCGGCGTTTTTAACGGTTCAAAAGTAAAATCGACCTTACGATTATTACTCGGTACTGCTTTGGCCTCAGCGCTTATGAGCAACACTGCGGTGGTGGCAACACTTATCAATACGGTGAAAAAAAACAAGCTTATTAATGCCGGAAAGCTATTGTTACCGCTGTCGTTTGCCGCTATTTTAGGGGGAACGCTGACGTTAGTTGGTACATCAACCAACCTTATTGTAAACAGCTTACTGATTAAACAGGGTCATCAAGGTTTTGGCTTTTTTGATTTTACCTTAATTGGTCTAGCGGCTTTTGTTTTATGTTTATTTGTTATTTTAGTGCGTAGCCGCACTTTACCTATCTTAGTTGATGATGATTTAGCGACCAATGATTACCTGCTCGAAGCCGAAGTAGCAAAATCTTCAGCCTTAATCGGTAAAAGTATTGAAGAAAATGGCCTTAGAAATTTAGACTCTTTATTTTTAGTTGAAATCGTACGTCAAGGTCGATTAATTTCACCTGTGTGCCCAGAAGAATGCGTACAAGCACAGGACAAGCTTATTTTCAGTGGTGATATCTCAAAAGTACTGACATTACAGCAGTTTGATGGCTTGAATTTGTATGCAGAACAAGATGATTTATTACGTGATAATTTAACAGAAGTACTGGTTAAAGCCGATTCAACCGTTGCAGGGAAAACCTTAAAAAAAGCCGGCTTTCGTGCTCGTTTTGATGCCGCCGTTGTTGCGGTTCGCCGAGAAGGCAGTGCATTATCAGGAAAATTGGGCGATATCGTCCTACAACCCGGAGATTTTCTGGTGTTAGCAGTAGGTCAAGATTTTGCTACAAGACCTAATTTATCTAAAAACTTTTACATATTATCAGGTCATCAAGCTGATAATATGCTCAGTGGTTGGCGAGATTACACGACTGTTTGGGGCTTTATCGCCAGTATTTTAGTATCAGTTTTTACGTCATTACCCTTACTGAGCTGCTTATTTATCTATTTAGCTTTTTTAATTTTCAGTGATTCACTCTCAGTGAATGAAATAAAACGCCGCTTTCCCTTAGAAATTTGGATGATAGTCTTAGGTGCTTTAACGTTAGCATCGGCCATTGAAAATACAGGTATTGCGGCCATGTTGGCACAAAATATTGAAGGCTTTCTGCACGGTCAAAGTATCTATATTGCCTTTGTCATTATCTTTGTTTTAACCTTGATAATGACAGAGCTAATCACCAATAGTGCTGCAGCAGCATTAGCCTTTCCTATTGCTTATAATATTGCTTTAGGGCTTGGCGTAAACCCAACCCCCTTTGTGATGGCGGTAGCCTTTGCTGCAAGTGGTAGTTTTATCAGTCCTTATGGTTACCAAACTAATGTCATGGTGTATAACGCAGGTAATTACCAATTAAAAGACTTTGTCAGTTTTGGTTTACCTATTTCATTGATTTATAGCGCAACGGTAATTTTGGTTATTCCCATTGTTTATCCGTTTTAATTTTCCTGTTAACTTGGTCGTTAGATATTCTACTTAACTTAGCTTAATGTAACCTAATTAATGACCTTGACTACACTCCAATATAGAGCTTACCTAGAATGACAACAACCAATATGAAAACAGCCAACATGAAAACAGAAAACACCGTGTGGCATAACCAACAAATCAGCAAGTCACAACGCGCTAATCTAAAGCAGCAAAAACCTGCACTACTTTGGTATACCGGTTTAAGTGGCTCAGGAAAATCTACTGTCGCCAACGCTGTGGATGCTTTGTTGTTTAAATTGGGTTGTCATAGCTATTTGCTTGATGGTGATAATGTTCGTCACGGACTTAATGGTGACTTAGGTTTTAGTGATGAAGCACGTATTGAAAATATTCGTCGTATTTCAGAAGTTGCAAAATTATTCCTTGATGCGGGTCTTATTGTATCTACTGCGTTTATTTCCCCTTTTGCCAGTGATAGAGCGTTAGCCAAAGCTAAGCTTGAAGAAGGCGAATTTATTGAGGTTTTTATTGATACGCCTATTAGTGTCTGTGAGCAGCGTGATCCTAAAGGATTATACAAAAAAGCACGTGCGGGTGAGATAAAAGACTTTACCGGTATTGATTCAACCTATGATGTGCCGACAAATCCACAAATTCATGTGAAAACGGCAGAGCAAGCTATTGAGCAATGTGCAGAGCAAATTGTTGGCTATTTAATGGCGCAAGGTTTTATTACTGAAGCGGCTTTAAACTAAAATCTAGTTAAGTATTAATCACGTATCAGTCAAATATTAGTCAAGTATCAATTTAGATAAGTCAGGGATATTTCTACCATGCATTATGATGTGTTTAATGGCGATGCCGACGGCATTATAGCCTTACTCCAGTTACGCTTAGCTGCTCCTAAAGAATCAGTGCTTATTACTGGGGTTAAGCGTGATATTAGCCTGCTTAAACAAGTTGATGTTACTAAAGCGACGGCAGTGACAGTATTAGACATCTCTTTGGAAAAGAATAATCAAGCGTTACAAGCGCTACTTAATAATCAAATTGATGTGTTTTATGTTGATCACCATCGAACAGGTGAAATCCCAAAATCTAACAAGTTAACTACATTGCTTAATACTGATGCGAATACTTGTACTAGTTTGTTAGTCAATGACTTCTTGCAGGACCAATATATCCATTGGGCAATTGCTGCAGCTTTTGGTGATAATATGCAGATAAGCGCAGGTGTTTTAGCGCAGAAAATTGGCTTATCTGAACGCCAGCAAGAGCAACTAAATGAGTTAGGAACTTATATCAATTATAACGGCTATGGACAGGAGTTAAGTGATTTACATTTTCATCCCGCAGCGCTATATCAAGCATTAATTGAATATCCTGATCCTTTTATGTTAATTCATCAAGAAGATTCTATCTTTAGTCAGTTGAAAACTGCTTATTTAGCCGATATGGCTAAAGCACGTGCAGCAGATGTTATGAGTGATAGTGACTTAGTTAAAACCATAATGCTTGAAGATGCGCCTTGGTCTCGTCGAGTCAGTGGCGTTTTTGGTAATGACTTAGCCAACCAAGCACCAGATAAAGCCCATATTGTTATCACCCTTAATCCAGTTGAAATTGACCCTCAAACGGAATGTGAAGAACAAAAAGAGCAAAGTTATACCTTAAGCTTACGGGCACCGTTAAATAATAAACAGGGTGCTGGTGATATCTGTGCTCAGTTTCCAACAGGTGGTGGAAGAGCTGCCGCTGCAGGCGTAAATGCTTTACCCAAAAGCAGGTTAACTGAATTTATTAAACACGTTGAAAGCTATTATCGACGTTAGAAACAAATCGTAACGTTAGAACCTAGCATCAACAATAGAAATTAGTATCAAAGTGAAAAACTAAGCGTTAAAATAGTTCGTATCAAGTTGAACTGTTTTAGTACGCTTCAACGATCTATTTCAGTCAGTTAACGAAAAGAGTAGGGATGCAATGAGTTTATTAATCACAGGCGGTACCGGCTATATTGGTAGTCATACTGTTGTCGAATTATTACAAAGTACCAGTGAGCAAGAAATTGTTATTGTTGATAATTTATCAAACTCTTCAACTAAAGTGCTTGAACGTATTGAAAAAATCACCAATAAAACCGTCACCTTTATTAAAGCGGATGTTTGTGATGAAAACGCTCTAGAGCAGGTTTTTAATCAGCATAAGATAGAGGCGGTAATTCACTTTGCCGGATTAAAAGCGGTTGGTGAGTCTAATGAAATTCCATTAGCGTATTATCAAAATAATGTTTCAGGTACGATTACGTTATTGCGAGTCATGGCAAAACATCAAGTAAAGAATTTAGTTTTTAGTTCTTCAGCAACGGTTTATGGTAATAATATTTCACCGCTAAACGAAACCATGGCTACTTCAGCAACTAACCCTTATGGTCAAACTAAGTTGATGGTTGAACATGTCCTTTTTGACTTAGCCAAAAGTGATGCATCTTGGTCTATTGCTTGTTTACGCTACTTTAATCCCATTGGCGCACACCAATCTGGGTTGATCGGTGAAAATCCTAACGGTATTCCTAATAATTTATTGCCTTACGTAGCACAGGTGGCAGTAGGGCGTTTAGCGCAGTTACAAGTTTTTGGCGATGACTATGATACGCAAGATGGCACCGGTGTACGCGACTATATTCATGTGGTTGACTTAGCACAAGGCCATGTAAAAGCGTTAGAAAGTCTAGCTCATGCTAAAGGCACGGTTAAAGGTTGTCAGGCAATTAACTTAGGTACGGGTAACGGTACATCGGTACTAGAGATAGTTAATACTTTTAAAGACATTAGTAAACAAGATATTCCTTATCAAGTAGTGCCGCGCAGAGCTGGAGATTTAGCTACTGTGTATGCTGATGCATCTTTAGCAAATGAACTACTAGATTGGCAAGCTAAGCTCGATCTAACTGCCATGATCCAAGATACTTGGCGTTGGCAGTCTGAAAACCCGAATGGTTTTTAGTACTAAGAGTATTACCTAATACATATTACCTAATATATAAAAAGACTAATGGTTTACCCCTTTGGTCTTTTTTATTGACCTTTTTATTAGTTATTTTTATTCAGAAAAGTTTTCTTTTGGTCATTAATACATAACCACAGCTAAAGAGTAACCCTCCTACAGCTCCCCATAAATGTGCATCAATGGCTACATTGGCATTAATCAATGTCGATACTTGCTCGCTTGCCCCGTAAAATTGTTCATGTGCTATTTTTAGCCATACTCCGACAAATAATAAATAGCCTGTTTTATCCTTATGCCGAATGTCCATAATAGCGCCAAAAACAAAAATTCCGTGTAAAACGCCTGAAAGCCCTACATATTGATGAATTTCAGGGGAGAAATAAAACATGCCAGCACTGCAAATTAGAGCCGATGTAATAAAGAGTAAACTGTAGCTTTTTAAATTATAAAAATGACCATGTAAAGCCCACAGAAGGGCTAATGCGGCTAAATTTAATAATAGATGAATCCCGTTGGTGTGGAAAAAGTGTCCAGTGAAAGTACGCCATAACTCACCTTGGCTAATTAATTGGTATTGATAAACGAAAAGTTCACTAACCGCACCATTGAAAAAATAAGCGAGCATAGCGAGCAAAGCGATGATAGCAACGAGCATGCTGTGTTGTTTTTTTAGCGGAAGGTTTTTAAGTGTTAATGTCATTTTATTTAGGTATGAGTTAAGGTAATAGTTAAACGTTAGTAGGTAAGGTTATCAGTTATTTAACAAAGGTTTGTCAGTTAATGATCCATAAAGTATTTATAAATCATTAATAAAGTATACAATGACTGCTTTATTAATTGCGCTTTATTTTACTATTCTATGTCCCGAACACTTTGCCCTAGTTGTCACCGGCCTCAAAAAGCCTGTATTTGTGCTTTTACCGCAGAGATAAAAAATGATATTCATGTCGTTGTACTACAGCACCCTAGTGAAGTATCACAAACAAAAGGGACTGTTGCTTTATTAGCCAAATCATTACAATCTTGCCAAGTTATCGTCGGTGAGAGTTTTGATGAGGAAGCTTGCTTCTTACAAATGATGGAACAGTATCAGCTTGTTTTACTTTATCCTGGTGAACAAGCACAAACCCTTAATCATCAGTTAGTAAGACAATTGTCGAATCGCGAGCAAAGCAATGAAAATCCAGAGATTACAAGCAAAGACAAAGCTAAACTTAAAGCCAAGCCCCTTTGTTTAGTTATTCTTGATGGTACTTGGAAAAAAGCTTACCGCATGTTTATGCTATCAACAAAACTACAACAATTACCGCAAGTATGTTTGCCCGATTATTTAGCAAATTCGGGGCAATACCTTATTAGAAAAGTAGCGAAAAAAAATGCTTTATCGAGTTTAGAGGCAAGCTGTTATGCTCTCGCTATTCTTGAACAAGTTTATGACTCAGCAGAGCAGGGTAATGATGCTCTGCTGGTTACGTCTGAGCACGCAGGAAAGTATCAACCGTTACTTGAAAAATTTAAACAATTTAACCAATTCCAATTATCTTTTAGACCTGCGAACAAATCCCTTAAGGAAACTTGATGATTCATCATTCATTTTTATTACGACTTTCTACACTCGCATTGATTGTTGCGCAACTTTTGTTAAGTCATACAGCGCAAGCAAAACGTGAGATTCGTGAACCCGAAGCTGCAACTGGTTTCAATCAAAAGAAGGCTGTCTCTGCCAAGCAATATATGGTTGTTGCTGCTAATCCTTATGCCAGTCAAGCTGGGCTAAGTATGCTCGAAAAAGGGGGCAGTGCCGTTGATGCGGCTATTGCGGCACAGCTAGTATTAAGCTTAGTTGAACCGCAATCTTCAGGCCTTGGTGGCGGTACCTTTATGCTGCATTGGCATAAAGAAACACAACAATTAACCAGTTATGATGGCAGAGAAACGGCGCCTCAGGCGGCAACCAGTGAGTTGTTTTTAAATGAAAATGGTAAACCACTTAGGTGGTCTGATGCCGTTGTGGGTGGTAAATCTGTTGGTGTCCCAGGTTTACTTGCTGCACTCAATAAAGCGCATGATCAATTTGGTGTATTGCCCTGGAAAGTATTATTCCAGCCTGCGATTGAGTTAGCTGAAAACGGCTTTGTTGTATCGCCGCGTTTAGAAAAATTATTGGGCATGAATTTCAATCCCGGCATTCATCTTTTACCAGAAATTAAAAACTATTTTTCGCCCAATGGTATTGGCATAAAAGCAGGTGATACCTTAAAAAACCCTAAATTGGCTAAAGCACTTCGTAGTATTTCTGACGAGGGCGTAGACGTTTTTTATCAAGGTTGGATAGCAAAAAAAATCGTTGAAAAGGTACAAAACGCAGCTATTTCGCCAGGGCTGTTAAGTCTTGACGATATGAAAAAATATCAGGCGATAGAGCGAGCGTCTGTTTGTGGTCCTTATCATCAATATAAAGTCTGTGGCATGGCACCACCGAGCTCAGGTGGTATCAGCGTTATTCAAATTTTAGCCCAATTACAGTCCTTTGAACTTTCGCAATACCCACCTAACTCATTACATGCGGTTCACTTATTAACACAAAGTTCGCGGTTAGCTTTTGCTGATAGAAATAAATATATTGCTGATAGTGATTTTGTCAGCGTACCCGTTAAAGGTTTGTTAGCGGCGGATTATATAGCTAAACGTGCCGATTTAATCGATGAAAAAAGGGATATGGGTCATGCAATCGCAGGTAGCCCAGAAAATAGCTTAGTGCTTGCCAATGATAACGCTATTGAAAGACCATCTACCACTCATTTGGTTGTTATTGATAAACAAGGTAATGCCATATCAATGACCAGTAGTATTGAAAATGGTTTTGGCTCAGCGCTAATGGTGCAGGGTTTTATTTTAAATAATCAATTAACTGATTTTTCACTAGCGCCAAAGCGTAATGGAAAATGGGTAGCTAATCGAGTCGAACCGTTAAAAAGACCACGTAGTTCGATGGCGCCAATGATGGTGTTTAATGAAGATAATTCATTACGATTGATTGTTGGTGCTCCTGGTGGAAGTCGCATTATTAACTATGTTGCGCAAACAATTATAGGTGTTTTAGATTGGCAACTTAATGTGCAGCAGGCTATTAATTTGCCTAAAGTGACTAACCGAAATCATGCTACCACGCTAGAGCTAGATACCGATATTGTCAAACTAAAACCTGCGCTTGAATCAAGGGGCCATCAAGTAAAAGTTAGGGCGTTAAATAGTGGTTTACATGCGATTGAAGTCACTAAAGATGGACTGGTTGGCGGAGCTGATCCACGCCGAGAAGGTGTTGTGCTAGGGCGTTAAGTCGTGTTGTTTCCTGCTTGCGTAGATAAAGCAAGCAGGTTTTAATAAAAGGAAAGTTTATCCGTCAATTTATCGCCATTCTCTGTGCTAATGCTAATGCCAACCTTCTTTAGCTCTATCCCCCAATCACTGGATAACGTCGTTGCCACTCTAGTGATTAAATAAGTCTGAATTAATTTGGTGTGATAATTGCTTAACTCTATTTATCAGTAGTTCCTTAAAACCGACAAAATGTTGGCAGGAGTGTAAAATAGTGACCTCGAAAAAACTTCCGTATATTGCTCAAGTGTTATGTCTTTTTATTGTTATGTTGACAAGTAAAACTCATGCATTAGAAAGCTCAGTACAATTGCATAAAGTTGATCAAGATAAAAGCTTTGGTTATAGCCTTTCAATAGGTGATGAATTTTTTAATCAAAAGGCGTTTAATTGGCAGGTAAGTTACAATCGCCTTGAAAGCGTAGCGATTAGCGACTTGGATGAAACAAGTGTAGTGTGGGATAAAGCAGGTTTTGATTTTACCCTCCAGACAGTAGACTTATCTTTAGGCTACCGTTATTACCCTCGATCTTATGATAAATTTATCAGTAGCCTTATGCTTGAATTTCAATTAGGTGCATCCGTTAATTTAAGTGAGCATAAACTTATTCCTGACGCAGCGCTTAATGTCGATGATGTTTACTTTGCTAAACAAGGTGATATTAATCCGGTTATGTCCATCTCCCTACAAAAAAGCTTCACCAAAAACGCTGCCATGCATATAGGTTTTAAACATTATCCAAGTTATTCAGATTTTGGCAGTATCAGTACCCTATTTATTGGCTTTAATTATCGTTTTGGTCGTCAAGTTGGTTACTAACATTACGTGTTAGTGACAGTATAATTATTCAAGTTCTATGTAGACTGGCCGTTATAAAGACAGCCTGTAAACGGATTGTTGCCGTTAAACTTATTCTATCCCTTTATGCCTTATAGCTTTTTTAAAGTTATTTGACATAAATATCTGGTGTTAATTCTAGATAATACTCTCCGTGGAGAAACGTGTGTTGAAGTATAAAATACGTAGCTTTAAATTTTTAAGCATACTTACCCTTGTCATTAGTATCGGTGCTTTTGCCGTAGATACTGATCTTGATGGCTATGACGATGCTGTTGATTTATTCCCTGCCGATCCACTTGAGTGGATTGATACCGATCTTGATGGTGTTGGCAATAATTCCGATCCTGATATTGATGGTGATGGTCTTGATAATGGTTATAGTTTTCCTTTTGGTGATGATAACAATGATGATGGCGACTTAGTTGTCAATATACATGACCCCCTGCCAAAAGATCCCAGTGAATGGCTTGATACCGATAACGACACTATAGGTAACAATACTGACACCGATGATGATAATGATGGTACGCCTGATTTACTTGATGTATTCCCACTTAACAGGCAAGAAAGCTTAGATACTGATCTTGATGGTGTAGGTAATAATGCCGATAGCGACGATGATGATGATGGTGTACTTGATGTTTACGACCAATTCCCACTTGATCCGCTCGAAACGATAGATACCGATCTAGATGGTATTGGTAATAATGCTGATATAGATGATGATGGTGATGGTGTAAATGATGGCAGTGATGCTTTCCCATTAGACTTTAATGTCAATGCTGATCTCGATGGTGATGGCATGGGCAATGCGCAAGACCCTGATATTGATAATGATGGCATTGTAAACACCCTTGATGTTTTTCCTTACGATAATACTGAGTGGTATGACACCGATGGTGATGGTATAGGAAATAATACCGATACCGATGATGATACACATGATGTGACTGGTGTAGGTGATGGTGTTCTTGATGTTGACGATGATATGCCACTTGATGCAACTGAAATCAAAGATACCGATAATGATGGCATAGGTAACAATGCTGACGATGATGATGATGGTGATGGTGTTCAAGACAATTTTGATACTTTTCCGTTAGATAGCACGGAACATCTTGATTTAGATACGGATGGTATTGGCGATAATAGCGATCCTGATATTGATGGCGATGGAGCACTAAACACCAATGATGCTTTTCCTTTTCTTGCTAGTGAACAAAAGGATACTGACGGCGATGGTTTAGGGGATAAAAGTGATAACGATATTGATGGTGATGGCGTAACAAATGGTCCATTTACCTCAGGCAATTACACTGATCCATCAGACACAGTCTTTACTGGTAATGATGCTTTTCCTTTCGATGTCAGCGAATATGTAGATACGGATGGTGATGGCATTGGTAATACGACTGATAACGATGATGATGGCGATGGCGAGCCTGATTCAAGTGATGATTTTCCATTAGATAATTCCGAACAAAAAGATCTTGATGGCGATGGTATTGGTGATAGAAGCGATCCAGATATTGATGGAGATACTATAAGTAACGGGCCATTTTCTTCTGGTAATTATAGTGACCTTTTAGATCCAGTTTATGGTGGCAATGATGCTTTTCCATTTCTAATGCTAGCAACTACAGATACTGATAGTGATGGTATTCCAAATGTTACCGATCTTAATGATGATGGAGATATAGAACCTGATGCAACGGATGCTTTTCCATTAGATCCTACTGAGTGGTTAGATTCTGATGGGGATGGCCTTGGCAATAATGCTGATAGTGATGATGATAATGATGGTGTTCTTGATGGTTCAGATGACTTTCCTCTTGATGGCTCTGAATATATAAATACCGATAAAAATCACCCAACTAATAGTGATCTCATTGGTAACAATGCCGATCCCGATGATGATGGTGATGGTGAGCCAGATGCAACGGATCGCTATCCATTAAATGCCAACGAGCAAAAAGATAGTGATGGCGATGGTGTTGGTGATAATAGTGATAGTGATGATGATAACGATGGTTTCATTGATGCAATAGATGTTTTTGATAATGATCCACTAGAATGGTTTGATACCGATGGTGATGGCACAGGTAATAATGCCGATACCGATGATGATGGCGATGGTCGTCTCGATAGTATTGATTTATTTCCTCTTGATAATACTGAATGGTTTGATGCTGATAATGACGGTTTAGGTGATAACAGCGATAGTGATGATGATAATGATGGTATTAGAGATATAGACGACGCATTTCCTAATAACCCTGTTGAAGCGCTTGATACCGATGGTGATGGTTTAGGTAATGTTTTTGACAGTGATGATGACAATGATGGTTTTTTAGATTTTCAGGACCAACTACCATTAGATGCCAAAGAACATTTAGATACCGATGGCGATCTAATTGGCAATAATGCGGATTTAGATGATGATGCTGATGGTATGAGTGATGAATTTGAGTTATTGCATAACTTTGACCCACTTAATGGTGGTGATGGCAACCTAGATACTGATTTTGATGGTGTTACCAACGCCGCGGAAGCTTTAGCGGGCAGTCATCCTTTGCGGGATGATTACGCGCCAATTATTACGCCGCCACAAGCTGTGCATTTAAATGCCGACCATACATTTACTCGATTAGACTTACAGCGATTAATTGACTTAACCAGTATTACGGTACGTGATGGTCTTGATGGCATAAACTGTTGTGGTTTAACAGCATTAGGCTTTGAAACAGGGGCTAAAAATGTCAGCTCTGGCTTGGTTCCAATATTATGGCGAGCAGTAGATAATGCAGGCAATATTGCCAAGGTATCGCAAGTATTAAATATTCATCCGTTAGTGAACTTCTCTTCTGCACAAGTTGTTGCTGAAGGTGGCGTTGCTAGAGTAGAGGTGGTGTTATCCGGTGAGGCGCCTGCTTATCCAGTAACATTGCCACTGACAATTACAGGTAGTGTCGACAATGCAGATTACACTATTGCCGATAACAAGATTGTGATAGCGCAGGGCACCTCGGGTTTTATCGATATTAATATTAATAGTGATTTTCAACTAGAAGGTGATGAACAGCTGATTGTTAGTCTTGGACAAGGGGTAAATGCTGGTGTTAATACTAAGCATATTATTACGATTTCTGAAGACAATGTTGCGCCAAATATTAACCTAGCAATCTGGCAAAAAGGCATACAAGTGCCTAGCGTTGCTATAAATGATGGTGAAGTGACAGTCGTTTTAACTATTAAAGATTCTAATGTTCAAGATACCCACCAAATTGATTGGCAAATTCCTGACTACTTAAGTGTTGTGCTTTCAACGGATAAATTGCAATTTGTCTTCCCAGCTGATGGTTTGAATTTACCTGAAGAGAATAAAGGCCTAATTAGTCTAAGTGTTACGGTAACCGACAGCGGCAATACCACTAATAGCGGCACTGAAGAGTTATCACAAACTAAGCAGATTTCTTTAGCTTTATTGGCGACTCAACGAACATTACGTGGTTTAGATAGTGATAGAGATGGTTTAAGTGATCTGGTTGAAGGTTTTAGCGATGAAGACTCAGATGGTTTGCCCGCTTATATGGATAATTCAACCATCCCTTACTTACAGCCATTACATATTAATGCGGCATTAGTGAAGTTAGCGGAAACTGAGCCAGGTTTGCAATTAAGGCTAGGTAAATTTGCGCTGCTGCAAAACTCTGATGGTATAGAGCTTTCACAGCAAGAAATTTTAGCTACAGGGTTAGTTGAAAAAGACAGTTTAGAGAACAGCTTGGGATATTTCGATTTTGAAATACACAGTATTGTGCCTTTTGGTCGATCAGTGGCTATTGTTTTACCTTTGTCTAATGCCATCGTTGAATACTCTGTTTATCGTAAGGTAAACGCTGAACAACAATGGGCAAATTTTGTTGAAGACAGTAATAACGTAATTGCCACCAGTACTGCTGTTAATGGTGTTTGTCCGCCACCACACAGTGAGCTTTATCATGCAGGCCTTAATGTTGGAGATACTTGTTTAAAATTATTCATTGAAGATGGCGGCGCAAATGATGCAGATGGTATTGCTAATGGTGTGATTGATGATCCTGGCGGCATAGCAGTGGTTGCTAATACTACTATTGCACTTGATGTGACCCCTGAAAAATCGAGCAGTGGCAGTTCTTCCTTCTTTGCATTGTTCGCTTTGGTTATATTGTTTGTAGTGAGATTATTGCGACCAAAATACTTAGCGATAGAAAGTATAAAATAGTGCGTTTAATCGAGATTGAATTCGTGATTTAAGTACTCATACTTGTCTTGAATTATTTATACCCGTTGCCATGCAAAGTGCACTCTGAAACATGCATCTTAATTGGTAACGGGTATATGCTCTCATTATGACGGCCTTGATTTTTATCATCATAGAGTGGACTAATTATCTGAATTCAGGGTTAACTTACGATAACTTCAATTAATTTACCCTAATTTAGAGTAGTTTCTCGATAAATCGTATTTTTGGTTGAATCCTTGGCATATTCTTGCTCAAATGGCGCCCCAGAGTCATAAATAATTAACATTGGTTACTTAGTTCGCATGTTTCCTCAATACATCGATGGATTTAAAATTCTATTGCAACAGATAACCTAGACATAATAAGCAACAATCATTTAAATGAAATATTCCCGCGTCTTTATTAATAGCTTAGCGTATGAACTGGCCCCTGAAGTGGTCACCAGTGCAGAGCTTGAATCTCGTTTGAGCCCGTTATATCAAAAGTTTCGTATTCCAATGGGGCAACTCACTGCGTTAACTGGAATTGAGGAACGCCGTTGGTGGCCAACAGATCATATTCTTTCAGATGGCGCTATAGTTGCGGCACAAAAAGCAATGAACGAAACAGGCATTGCTGCGGCAGATATAGGTGCGGTTGTTTATACTGGTGTATGTCGTGATCAGCACGAGCCGGCTACTGCTTGTCGAATAGCCGCTAAGCTTGGCGTATTAAAAGATACTGCAATTTACGATATCAGTAATGCCTGTTTAGGCGTACTGTCAGGCATTTTAGATATTGCTAATCGTATTGAACTTGGACAAATTAAAGCAGGTCTTGTGGTTTCATGTGAATCTGCACGTCATATTGTGGATGTAACTATTGATGACATGCTTGCTGATCCAACAATGCAAAATTATGCTCACTCTTTAGCGACGCTAACGGGTGGTTCAGGGGCTGTTGCGGTATTGCTTACCGATGGTAGTTTAAATCTAGATACTGACCGTAATCATCAATTATTAGGGGCAAGTCACTTATCAGCACCCGAGCATAATAATCTATGTCAATGGGGCTTAAAAGAAGTGGGTCCACAACTATTCCGTGAATTTATGCGCACCGACGCGGTAAGTTTACTAAAAGAAGGTGTTTCTTTAGCAAAAGATACTTGGGAACATTTTTTAGAACAACGTCAATGGGTTGAAGGACAAGTTGATAAAGTTATTTGTCATCAAGTGGGCGCGGCTAACCAAAAACAAGTATTGACCGCCTTAAGCATTCCTCCAGAGAAAGAATTTCCAACATTTAAGCTACTCGGCAATATGGGGACAGTTTCTTTGCCGGTAACGGCCGCGATGGCTCATGATCAAGGCTTCTTACAAAAAGGCGATAATGTTAGCTTTTTAGGTATAGGCAGTGGCTTGAATTGTATGATGTTGGGGCTTAAGTGGTAACTATGTCAGATACTATGTCAAAAAGTATGTTAGAAAATAAGTTAACAAAAATATTCCCTTTTACCCGCAATTTTATTAATCGTAATGGCCATCAATACCATTATGTGAACGAAGGTCAAGGCTCTCCGGTTGTTATGATTCATGGCAATCCAAGCTGGTCTTTTTACTACCGTAATTTAGTTAGCCAATTAAGTAAAAACCACCAATGTATAGTGCCAGATCATATTGGCTGTGGTTTGTCTGATAAACCCGATGATGACGGTTATGATTACACCCTAGCGAACCGGATAGATGACCTAGAAGCATTACTTGAACATTTAGATGTAAAAGAAAATATTACGCTAGTGGTACATGATTGGGGCGGAATGATTGGTATGGGTTATGCTGCGCGCTATCCTGAACGTATCAAACGTCTGGTTATTTTAAACACTGGCGCTTTTCATTTACCTAAAGCTAAAAAGCTACCACCTGCTTTATGGTTAGGCCGTAATACTTTTGTAGGAGCTGCACTAGTGAGAGGGTTTAATGCCTTTTCAAGTGTTGCTTCATATATTGGTGTAAAGCGAAAACCAATGTCGAAAGAAGTACGTGAAGCTTACGTAGCACCTTTTAATTCATGGACAAACCGTATTTCAACCTTGCGCTTTATTCAAGATATCCCGTTAAAAAAAGGTGATAGAAATTATCAGTTAGTTTCTGACATTAGCGACAATTTATCGCAGTTTAATAAAATACCTATGCTAATTTGTTGGGGCCTAAAAGATTTCGTTTTTGATAGACACTTTTTAGATGAATGGCAACAACGTTTTCCAGATGCACAAGTACATGCTTTTGATGATTGTGGGCATTACATTTTAGAAGATGCCAGCGATGAAGTGGTTCCGTTAATAGAGAACTTCTTAAAGACGAGCGAAGCCAAATTAGCTTAAAAGGATTTCACTTAGTAGGAATTAACTCAATAGGTGTTAATTCAGTAGGCGTTAACTGAATAGGACTCATTTAATAGGTAAAGTGCAAATGACAGAGACCATGGATAAGTCCAATCAAGCTAATTTATGTCGCCATCTCGCACATGCAGCAATAGCAACGCCCAACGCGTTAGCTGTTGCCGTACAAAAAAAACAACGAGGCAAACTGAATTATCAAGAAATTGATTTTGTTTCTTTACACCAACGCAGTGATGAAATTGCCTATGCGTTAAATGCTTATGGCCTAAAGTCAGGCATGAAAGCGGTGTTGATGGTAACCCCAAGTATTGATTTTTTTGCCCTAACGTTTGCCTTATTTAAAGCAGGTATTATCCCTATTTTAGTTGACCCAGGCATGGGCATTAAAAACCTTAAACAGTGTTTTGTTGAATCTGCTCCTGATGCTTTTATTGGTATTCCTAAAGCCCATATCGCCAGAGTATTATTTGGCTGGGGGAAAGTTAGCGTTAAAAAACTCTTAACGGTTACACCAGTCGACTCCGGAGCTGGGGCAAATATGTTTGCTTCACTTATTGGTGGCATGAGCTTAACCAAGCTGCTAGCTCGTTACCCAGTACCAAAGAAGCAGATACAGAATAACGCTACACCAAAGGGAAGTAGCTCTTTTGACATGGTAAAACTTAGCGATGATGCTATGTCAGCAATTCTATTTACCAGTGGCAGTACCGGCACGCCTAAAGGTGTGGTTTATAGCCACAAAATGTTTGAAGCACAAATTACCGCGCTAAAAGAAGATTATGCTATTGAACCTGGCGAGCGCGACTTAGCAACCTTTCCCTTATTTTCATTATTTGGTCCAGCATTAGGCATGGCCTCAATTGTTCCTGATATGGACGCAAGTAAACCGATTGAAGCTAATCCTGCTTATATCTTTGAGGCCATTGAAAAATATCAATGTACTAACTTATTCGCCAATCCAGCACTGATAGAAGTATTAGGGCAGGCGGGAACGACTAAAGTTCCTACGACTAAAGCAGACGCTGAGTTAGCTAATAACGCTGTTGTTAAGTTAACTAGCTTAAAAAGAGTGATTTCCGCGGGCGCTCCGGCAACGCTGCCATCAATAGAGCTGTTTACTCAATTACTTAACGACAATGTGCCAGTGCTAACGTCATATGGCGCGACCGAATCACTACCGCTGACCAAAATAGCGAGCGTAGATCTACTTGAAACCAGTCATATCACAGATAATGGTGGCGGTATTTGTGTGGGTAAGCCAGTGAATGGCGTTGAACTTAGTATTATCGAGATCACTGAAGAGACCATTGAAACATGGCATGATAACTTAGCTTTACCTGTGAACACCATTGGTGAAATCGTTGTTAAAGGCGATATGGTTAGTCATCAATATTATAATCGAGCATTGGCAACCGCACAGGCGAAAATTATTGATACTGATTCTAATGCTGCTTGTTCTAATGGTAATGTAGTTCGTCATCGTATGGGAGACTTAGGTTATCTTGATGAATCCGGTTTGTTATGGATGTGTGGGCGTAAAGCGCATCGTGTTGAAACCGATAAAAAGGTTTTATTTTCTATCCCTTGTGAGCGAATATTTAATACCCATCATTCAGTGAAACGCACTGCGTTAGTCGGAGTGAAAATTAACCATAAAAGTGTGCCTTTACTGTGTGTTGAGTTAACGGATGAAGCTAAAAACAATGAAGATTTTGATGAGGCAATCCTCTTTTCAGCCTTAAAAGTATCTGCACTTGCTCATAAACAAACATCCGCGATATCACATTTTTTAATCCATGAAAACTTCCCAGTGGATATACGTCATAATGCTAAGATATTTCGTGAAAAGCTTGCCGTGTGGGCACAACAAGAACTTGATTAATTCAGCGTATAACTAGAGCTCAACCATGATTGAACATTCGAAAAACAGTGCCCCTTATTCTAAAGCCAAAAGTAATAGCCATAACAGCATCGGTGTTACAGCCAATTTTAACGACGCTGTTCAACTACCACTCAACACGCTAGCAGCACAAACTAAACATGTGTTTGTTACGGGAGCAGGCGGCTTTTTAGGTAAAGCTATTTGTCGACTATTGCGCTTAGCTGATATTAAGGTGACAGGTTTTGCCCGAGGCAGTTATCCTGAACTTACCCAAATGGGCGTTAATATGAAACAAGGCGATATTACTGATTTTTCTCGCCTTAAAGAAACAATGCAATCATGCGATCTAGTATTTCATGTGGCAGCGAAAGCGGGCGTTTGGGGTTGTAAAGATGATTATTTTAAGCCCAATGTTCAAGGTGCTCAAAATATTATCCGTGCCTGTCAAGAACTTGCCATTACTCGATTAGTGTATACCAGCACACCTAGTGTCACTTTTGCAGGCGTTGATGAAGCAGGCATTGATGAGTCGCAGCCCTATGCTGATAACTTTTTAAATTTTTATGGTGAATCTAAAGCATTAGCAGAGCAATTGGTATTGGCTGCGTCACATGATTTGAAGCATGGCTTGAAACAAGGTGCTTCTCTAGACTCTCTTCAAGCCTCTCATCAAGGTAAGTCGTTAAAAACAGTGGCGCTCCGTCCGCACTTAATTTGGGGGCCAAATGATCCTCATCTTGTACCGCGTGTATTAGAACGTGCCCGAGCAGGCAAGCTAAAGCTTGTTGGCAAAGAAGATAAACTTGTTGATACCATCTTTGTTGATAATGCCGCTTATGCGCATATATTAGCCGCAGTAGCATTGAATGAACCTGAAGCAACTTGTATTGGTAAAGCGTATTTTATTAGCAATGATCAACCAATCACTATGGCTGCGATGCTTAATAATATTCTTCACTGTGTTGATTTACCACCCGTGACAAAAAGAGTCCCCAGCACTGTTGCTTATGCTGTTGGTACAACGTTAGAGTGGTTTTATAACGTATTAAATATAAAGCAAGAGCCAATAATGACGCGTTTTGTTGCTAGACAACTGTCGACTAGTCATTATTTTGATATAAGCGCTGCCAAAAAAGATTTAGGCTACACACCGCTCATATCAATAGAAGAGGGCATGAAACAGCTTAAACTCTCATTAGCTCGTAGCTAGTGAGCAGTAAGTTAGTTGTTAGCTATTCTGGCGTTATTTTTGACAATAAAAAATTTGGAATGTAAATGAGTAAAATCTATCATCACCCTGTACAAATATACTATGAAGATACCGACCATTCTGGTGTTGTCTATCACCCTAATTTTCTCAAGTATTTTGAACGTGCGCGTGAACATGTGATCGACAGTGATAAACTGGCAACCTTGTGGCAAGAAAAAGGCTTAGGTTTTGCTGTTTATAAGGCTAACTTAACCTTTCAAGATGGTGTTGAATTTGCTGAAATTTGCGACGTACGTACTAGTTACCAATTTGAAGGTAAATATAAGACCTTATGGCGACAAGAATTATGGCGTCCCAATGCCACCAAGCCCGCTGTCATTGGCGATATTGAAATGGTTTGCTTAGATAAGCAAAAACGCTTGCAACCTATTCCAGAAGAAATTCTTGCTCCTCTATCTATAGGGTAGGTTGCTGGGTTTATTTCATGGTAAATTTCATCGTGAGTTGCAAGGAAAGGCTGGGTAAATAAGACTTACAAACCACCCGCTAAGTCTAAATAATTACCGGTAGAAAAAGATGACTTCTCACTTGCTAGCCAGTAAATAGCCTCGGCCACCTCTTCAGGTTGTCCGCCTCTTTGTAGTGGAATAATGTCCTTTAACCTTTCGATACGCTCAGGTTCACCGCCGTCGGCGTGCATATCGGTATAGATTAGTCCTGGGCGAACACAGTTAACTCTAATGCCTTCTGTAGCAACCTCTAGTGACAAACCTTTCGTTAAGGTGTCTATTGCACCTTTTGATGCAGCATAATCGATGTACTCATTGGGTGAGCCAGAGAGGGCAGCGCCAGAAGACACATTGACAATAACACCACCTAAACCACTGTAGCGAGTCGACATACGTTTAACCGCTGCACGACAACACAAAAAATAACTAGTGACATTATTGGTTAGTATTGAATTAATACGCTCAGCATTCATATCTTCTAATCGTGACTGTTTTTTCAAAATTCCTGCATTATTCACCAAAACAGTTACTGTGCCCAATGCGTTATCTATGGTGGAAAATAAACGCTCTACATCATTTTCACAAGATACATCGGCCTGTACTGTAATGCATTGACCACCATCAGCGGTGATAAGCTTAGCTAAATCATTAGCTGATTTTTTATCTGATTTGTAGTTAATACAAACCGCATAACCGTTACGGGCAAATAGCTTTGCGGTTGCTGCGCCAATGCCTCGACCAGCGCCGGTAATAATTGCTACTTTTGGTTTGCTCATTTTCTACCATTCTCTCCATTCTTCTGTAATATCTCCAGAAAATGCTACATTTGCGGCAGACATTACTTTTTGAATGAACTCACAGATCTCTTCACGTTGATCTGTTTCAATTAAACAGTCACCACATTGTCCATTTAACGAGTTTAGAGACAAAACTAATGTTTTAACATGGTCTTTAGCGCTTGCTACTGTTTGTGCTTCAGACTCCATAATCGACATAAACTCTAACAGGCTTGTTATACAAAGCTTCACATCCTCTGAGGTATAATCAGCCTCACTTTCATCTTCGCCTTCAATAAAATCTAACATGTCATACTGAATGACTTTAAGTAAATTTTTCATCTAATTTTCTCTGCTCCCGACCATAAAGCCTCTTATATTCTACTTAGCTATCATTATTTAATAAGCGCAACACCAGCAATTTCTAATACTGTTTTTGCGTCTGCTCGCTCGATAATTTTTAATAAGGTCGTTTGAATCGTTTCGTCTTTTCTTGCATCGTCTTTACTGGAAAATGTTTGCTCCTGAGCCGCAGCGCCTTCTTCTTGGATAAAACCTACAACAACTTGGGTTGCGCAGTTCACTGATTCACCAAAATAAGCCAGTGAAATTTGAGGATAACCCTGAAACCCTTTTTTAACTCTCTTTGCTATACGTTTTGTCGATTTATCTAAATTCATAATAAGTCCTCAGAAAAATATAATACCTCAATAAGAGGCTAAATAATGGCGGCTAAAAGACATATTAAATGAAGATAGCCAACTGTTTTGTCTCTGTTTAATGGTATTTTATATGAATTAATTACAACACGCCCTTTTTTCTTGAATTGGAGGACACTTAACGGTTCCAAATGAGCAATAAACACAACAATCTCCGACTAGCGGTTTAATAATAACGTGACATGAAGTGCATTTATAAAAATACTGACACGCATTTGTAGGCATAACTTCTTTTTTACTAAAGCCACATTCAGGACAAGTAATAACTGACTCTAGAATTATATTGCTCATTAAGCTCTCAATTTTATCGGGTTATATAATCCATTATCTGCAAGTTTTATTATGTTTGTTTCAATGACACTAACTGAGTTTATGTTGTGATTCAATATTTTGATCAAACAGCCTGTTTATTTTTACGTTATAATCCCGGTAAGATTTTTATGAAATATATAAAGTAAGGTAAACCATGAATACAAAAATATACAAGCACGTGCACTCGTTAGCTAAAGATTTAATGCAAGCGGTTCATAGAAAAAACCAAATTCGCTTCGATCAATGTTACGCTGAATTAAAGAAAGTATGTGAAGATAATGAAAGTACCGATAAAGACCATCCGGTGCAGTGGGAAACACTTGCTGACTTTACTGATGATCTTGAATTAGCCATTTCGATATATGACAAAGCATTACTTAAAGCTGAAGCTATTAATTCCAAAGATTTTCTCTCATCAATCGCTTTTGCAATTGCGTCATTGCAAGTAGAATTAGGTGATAAAGCAAGCGCTATTGAACATCTAAAAAATGCTAAAATCAACAGTAATAAAATTGCAGATAAAGATTTAAAAGTTGAAATCAGTGATTTATTAGAAGAGTTAGGAGTCGTAACAGAAGTAGCAGAGATTATTGAAGTGCCAGAAGTCGTAGAAGTGCCAAAAAAATTGAAAGAATGGAAAGACTTGTAATAGCTTTGTCTTGAAACTACTCCGTTTTATTGATTTGCTTTATGGTTGATTAAGCTCTACCTAATTTGAAGTAGAGCTATAACCAATGCCAAAAATATTAGCCACTAAGTCAATTAATTATTGGTTAATAGCTTTGTCACTGTCATTAACCTTGAAGTGCGATAGATGCCATTTTCATCGTGCTTTCAAATGATTCTGCACCCGCAATAAACAAACCATTATGGCAAAACATTGCATCATCAATACCAGTCACTTCTTTAAGTGCTTTATCGGACAAGCCAGCCCATTCTTTAGGTAGCGGTTTTCTGTCTTCGAATGAACCTGGCTCCACAGGTACCGTTTGAATTCTCCATTGACCAGATGGAGATGGGTAAATCATATATAAAGCCTCTGCAGATAAAGTGTGAACCGTTCTTTTCCACGGCGTATACTTTTCTAATACAATCACTCTTGGATCTTCTGCATTATCAATGGCTTTAGCCACAATCTCTTTCGCACTAATACCACCGTTAGCAGAGGCAATAAATCGTGTTAAAACGCGCGAAGCAAAATCAACCGCTTCATCAAAACAGGTGTCAAAATGGCTATCTTCTTGCCAAGTCGGGTTGAACATTGAAATAGTTTGGCTAAGGCTAATACCTTGAGAAACACCTTCAACATGACCACAATCGATAGCATCAATCGTTGATACTAGACCATCATCAACAGAGTTTGCTACGTCTTGGTTACCCTGACATATTTCTAAACCATACTTCTGCCAAATTAAACCAAACGAGGAATAGGGAATACCATTTTCGCGCTTACCTGCACCACCGCGTTGATGATGATCAAAACGGCCTGCATCTGGATCATACTCACCACCTACATCAATCACAATATCTGCATTACCGATAACCTCTAAATCACGGGTGCGTACGAGGGTAAAAGAAGGGAAGATATTCTTAAGTGCAGCGATACTGAAAACATCATCTGCATGAAAATTACCGTTGTGAGTTGCTATTACTTTATCAGTCATTTATTTTTTATCATTTTTGAAAGGAATAAGAAGGGGCGCTCGTTAACTTTTACTGTTTGAACTTCCCCGTTTGGGACTTCTCTGATTTGGAGAGTTTTACTAAGTAAAAATCATAGGGCGGATTCTATACGAAGACGGCTAACAAAAACAGATGATTTTTAATAACTAAACTATCGAATAAAACGCCTATATATGGGCTGATAATTTTTTGCTAAGGCCGATTTAGCGCTATTGAGCGAGTAAATATACCCCAAAGCCTAGACCTAAATACATCATTAAAGAAAAAACACTACCCACGACATTTAAAGTAGTTGATATACCAAAAAACTGGAATCTCAACACGGAAGAAAGCGCTTTAGGTCGTGATTGAAATGAATGAAAATATTTAAATTCGGTCAACTTAGCTGCTAATGTTTGGTTGCCTTTAATCTCATTATCAATTGTTTTGTCATAAGCAAAAGCAACTAAATAAAATAAAATTAAGAAGACTAAAATGGATTCCATAACTAAAGTTCCTGATTCATGTATTGCCCAAATAAGGGGTTAAATGGTTAGCTAAATTGTGAATAAAGTAAAAAACAAGCAGTTACTATTAATAAGCTACCCATCAATTGATTGAAAAGCTTTAATCTAAATTCACTATTGAGAAGTATTGTGACTTTATTTCCTAATAAAGACCATGCAAATAATGATAGATAACAAACGATAAAATAGACTAGCGAAAAAATTAAAAATACTTGATGACTACCTGATTCAGAAAACATTGAAACACCGGCAACACAAGCAATCCATGCTTTAGGGTTCAACCACTGCAATAAAAATCCTTGTAAAAAAGTTGGTTGTTTTTGTTCTTTTATATCTAACTCTGGCTTTGATGAGACCATTAAATATCCCATATAAATAATGAATAAAGAACCTGAAATAGCGAGATACTCAAGAAAAGAGGGATACAAGTCCATAACTTTGTAAAAGCCTAAACCAATAAATAACAGCAGTAATGTGAAACCGATGGTAGCGCCAGAAACAAAAGAAAAAGTTTTACGAATACCGTAACTTGCTCCTGAGGATACAATAACCATATTTACTGGTCCGGGTGAAATAGACATTGCTAATGAGAATGAAATCATGGCGATTAATAAAGACATTTTTTTCCTTAATGAAACTCATCATATGCAGAGGTATTGCGATGAATATTTAATGCCCTAGTTAATGGGCAAATTTAGTTGGTTAAAATTATTGAGGAATGAAAAAAATCTAGGGTATTTTTACATTTAGTGCGCTTCTAAACCAGCCCTACGGGGATGTCTGAGCAAATAATGCTCTTCGTTGCATCTCTTTTTAAGGGAGCAACCCTTAATAAAAAGATGCGCCTCGATCATGAATCGCACAGGCACTCTGAAACTCGCATGCTTGAAGTATCATGGGTATATATTGCCTAATCGTCGTTTCCGGATATAGGTTGAACGTCCTGCGGCTGATCCTCGTTTACAGCTGCTTTTTTCAACCGTTTCTCTTCTTTCTTTTTCTTTTTTGCTATTTCTTTCTGGCGCTTTTCGAAACTGTAATTTTGTTTAGCCATTTGTATTATCCTTTATATCACTTCAAGGTTAGATTCTTTAGGATACGGTATTTTCCAACAGATTGCGCTATTCATAGCATCAACAGTACCTAAAATAGCGATAGGGTACGGTCAATACTAAATGTACACTGTACCTTTAGTCACATATGCTTATTTAATGGGCTTGTTATAGCAGGGCTAACTTGACTAAAGTTAAAACAGGTAATTGAGCAATCTCACCAATATTAAACCAATACTTGCCGCGTGTTTCTGATGTAGTGATGGACCTGACGCTCAATTTTTGAGTCAATCATTTCTTTTGGTCGACAGCCATTGGGGCAAGGCATATTCGGTGTTGTGCCAAACACTCGGCAGATTAATGGTCGTTCTTCGTATACATTGCAACCATTGGACCCAAGGTGTACGCAGTTATACTCATCTAATGCTGCTTCATGTTCAGCGTCAGTTTTCACTGGCAGACGCGACATCTCTTCTGAGGAAGTAGTGACCGGTCCACAACAATCATGACAACCCGGCGTACATTCGAACGTTGGAATACGCTCGCGCAGATACGCGATTTTCTCTCTGTTATTATTCATTATTACCTAACTTTGTGTAGTTGGAGTCCATTATAACTCTATACCTTGTTATGAACCGGTACTAGGGGGTGAAACCAATTTAAGTCGAACAGTTCTCGAAACAATTAATACTAGGGGGAAATATTTGTATTTAGTCCCATTTACTTGGCTCCTTCGGTATATTTACGCCAATTAATGACACGATTTCCCAAATTTTTGTAACCGCCAGTAATTGTATGGCCAAGGCGTTAAAAAACCGACAAGAAGGGAAATTGGTATAACCCACCAGGTAAGTATCGCGCCACCAGTCAATGCATAATCAGTTACGTTCATTGCTGTTTCCATAGCTATCATTGATATAAAACTCATACTAAAGGCTGTTTTCAGCGCATCAAGTAAGCTGAATTTTGCGTTATATAGAATAACCGTTTCAAATATAATACTCGTAATAAGTCCATTAAGCATTGCCAGCATCATAACATTGAACGTTGAAAGACTATGCGCTGTAAATTGAAAATAGGCAATTGTGCCAAAATCCCCAATTGCACAACCAATTAAACACCATTTTGTATTATGTGCGCTCTTTATCCAGTTGTTTTATTGTTCCAAGTAATACTCATCGTGATTACCAAAGTAGTTAATTACTTGGTATATTTTAAGGGGACTGGATGATTTTCTTATTACATAGATTCAGCTCATTATTATAGAATTTACAGCTTATCAAGCGATGACCTTAATTTTTCGTTTTTTAACAAACGAAAGTGACCTGGGGTTAACCCTGTGATTTTTTTAAACTGAGCGCTCAAATGAGCAACACTGCTATAGCCTAACTGAAACGATATTTCACTCGTTGTTAATTCATCATAAACTAAAAACTCTTTCACTTGCTCTACGCGCAATCGAATAAAATATTGCTCAATGGTAATACCTTCAACAACAGAAAAAATATTACTTAAGTAATTATATTCTAAGGGAATAGTATTCGTTATATGCTTAGATAAGTTTTCCCTTTCCGGGTTTTCCATTTGTTTTAGGTAATCAAGGCACGATATTTTTATCGTTTCAATCAATATGCTTTTTTTATCACTCAAAACAGAAAATCCTAAAACGTCTAACTCATCAAATAACAATTTTTGTGAGTCGTTAGGTAATTTATCACCATAATAATTAGCGAAGTCAACTTCACCTAAATTAACAGTTGAATATTGTAAACCCAGAGATTTCAATATGTTGATAACCGCAAAACAGCAACGGTCACACACCATGTTTTTTATATAAACTTTCATTTTTATTTAATAACCATAGTTAATACCCATAAATTCTCTACACCTAACGGCCCAATAAGCGGCTAAAATTTGTTGGTTATAATTGAGTCGAAAACTGAAATCAAGCCAGCTGTTGTGTGTTAGTGATGATTTTTTGTTAGGTTAGTTGAATGCCAAATTCTATGATTACAGGTATTACCGACATGATTAATAACCCTGCCATTGAATAATTAAACATTCTCCGATGTTGCTTGGATTTTAACATGCGTTTTAACGTTGAACCGAAAAATAGCCAAAGACCAACACAAGGAAAGGAGACAATCAAAAATGTTAATGCAATTATTAAGTTTTGAGTGTAGAAATCTGTACCAACCGTTGTAAAGGCAGCAATGGCACCTGTTGCTACCACCCATGCCTTTCCATTTAACCATTGAAATAAAGCTCCATTAATGAAGGTTAATGGTTTGACTTGAGTTTTTGATGAAGATATATCGGTTGCTGTTGCGATTAAAAAGGCCAAATAAAGTAAATACAGTGTACCGAAAAATTTTATAAGCAGATGTAAAGCTGGAAACGTCTCAAATATTTGCCCGAAACCAATACCAACCAGCAATAACATTATTGCGAACCCAACACAGATCCCCAGAAATACAGGAAGACTTTTTCGAACACCGAAGTTAGCTCCAGAAGCCATAACCGTTATGTTATTCGGGCCTGGTGTAATTGATGATGATATGGCAAACAATACGATTGCGGTTATATATTCCATACTTTTTCCGACTTGAAAACCCTTGTTAGCTATCGCTTATTGAATTAGTTGATGTTTTTTCTAGTTTTGGTACTCCAATATAATATAAGACTACTAAATAATTAATCATAGGAATGAAGCCAACAACAGACGCAAGTTTAAAATTTCGGTTTTTACTTCTAGCCAAAAGAAAACACAAAACTCCAAGCGCAATTCCTTGAATAAAAATACCAAACCAAATTGGGTGAAGTTCCCCAGTACGCATCATTTCAAATATATTCATAAAACCTCCGTTGTTTAATGATAAATAGCTAACGCCCTGTTAACAGGCAATAATATAGTTGGCTAGAATAAGCGACAAAGGAGTAAAAACCAACTGTATTTTGTCCTTGTTTATTTTCTTGTTAGAGAGGAACTCACCGACAATGCTAGCTTTTCAATACCATGAGATGGAGTCCATCTTTTAAATTCAACAAAACCATGCTTCTTGTATAAGTTTATTGCAGGTAAATTAACAACAGCAGTTTCTACTATTGCTTCAGAAAAATTAAAAGCCTCTAGAACATAGCTTATTAATTTATTTGCAATACCTTTCCTAAAATAATTCGGATCAACAGTTAAACTATCAATTTCTAGATGCTTACCTTTTAGTACAACCTCTATAACTCCAGCAAGATATTTTTTTTCAATAAAGCCATAAAACTGTGTTTTTGAGTTCTCTATATCTTTAGCACTCCGTAATAGAGGAGGAAAATCAAGAGTCCCAATTAGTTGAGCCTCAATTTTATAAGAATTTTGAAAAACTGTAAAAATCTGATTTGCAACTTCTTCATTATAATGATCAAGTTTTGTTATCATGCTATGCCTAGATTCAAAATTTTAATTGCTCTCTAACGCCCCAATAAGCGGCTTTTTATTAGTTTGCTAAAATTGTGTAGCGAAGCGGAACCGAGCAAACTGTAAAAAAGTCCTGCTTTAACTGCTTGTATGCTTTTTATAATCACAACTGAGCAACCATGAAAAAATATTAACGCATAGCTATGATATATAAAGTAAGTAATGATGAATAAATAAATATGATTTTTTTAATTGTCGGTTATTATGTTGCGACAGATTAATACCGAATGGTACATGAATTAAATGTCAGGATTAAACGATTATTTAAGTAGTTTAAGTTGCTTTTCACCTGTGCAAGTAAAAAGCATATCGCAACTATTTAAAAAGCAAGAAATCAAGAAAAATGATACCTTAGTTAACACAGGTGAAATTTGGAACAAAGTCGTATTCATCGAACAAGGTCTATTAAGACTTTATTATTTAACACCAGACGGTAAAGAGTTTAACAAAGGATTTTTCTCTGATAACGAGCTCGTATGGCCAATGTCTCCAATCGCCAGACAAGAGCCAAGTAGGTTTACAGTTTGTAGTATTGAAAATTGTGAATTGTTGGTCGCGCCTTTTAACTTATTCGAAACGTTGATCAAAGAGATGGATAAGTGGCCTGAGTTCTCACTCCCATTCGTGGAAAATTTACTTAATTTAAAGATACGAAGAGAGGCTCAATTCCTACTCAATGATGCAACCAGTCGCTATACGCAAATTCAATCTGAAATGGGTAATTATATAGAGCGTATTCCTGATTATCATATCGCCTCTTATTTAGGTATTACTCATATCGCTTTCTCACGATTGAAAAAATCTGTGAAGTTAACCTAGGTTAACGACCCCCTTCAAGTTTAAAGGCAAAATTCTCTCGTTCTAAAAACTAAAGATGAGAAATTAATGCATAACTTCAAAAATAAACATGTACTTATCACCGGTGGTACATCAGGAATCGGCTTAACTATTGCCGAAAACTTCTACCAAGCGGGTGCCCACGTAACCATTATTGGCCGCTCTAAAGATAAATTAGCTAAGTTAGTCAGGTTTACTACCCTCTGTATTGATTTGAATGACCAGCAATCCGTGCTGCAATTAAAGAATCAGATCACCCAGCCCGTTGACCATTTAATCAATAACGCGGCAATCGCCGAGTTTACAGAGTTTTCATCCTGTAGCGTGAAACAGTTAAATAATCATATTGCTGTCAACTTGGTGGCTCCTTTTTTGATTACTCAACAGGTATTACCGTTTATGAGTAAGGGTAGCTCAATCCTTAATATCTCCTCATATTTTTCAAATAGGATGTTACATGACAGACCTTCGAGTATGTATTCGTTGACCAAAGGCGGTCTAGATTCTTTAACTAAAGCTTTAGCATTTGAACTTGGGCCGAAAAAAATACGTGTTAATGCGATTGCCCCTGGTTCAGTCAATACCCCTCTATTTATAGCCAACATGGAAAAATTAAACACGCAACAAAGACAAAAGTTCAATGAACGAATTTCACACCTTTACCCATTAAATCGAATAGGTAGTACAGAGGACATAGCTAATATAGCGCTATTTATTAGCTCCCCAATGGCGGAGTGGATGACAGGTAGCATTATCAAAATAGACGGCGGTTTAACAACGCATTAATCCAAAAGGCATTATTATGACCACTAAAATAACGACATTGGCACTCAAGAATAGCGATAAGTTAGCATTTCTAATTGAACAACTTAAAGAGCTGCAAACCCAAACTCGAAAAGAGCTAGGCTGTGAATCTTTTAATTTTTATCAAAAGGAGCAACAGCTTGATACATTTATCTTATAAGAGCAGTTTAAAGACCAATCCTCTTTAGATGCACATTTAGCATTACCACATACCCAAGCGTTTTTTAGTCACAGTTTAGTTTCTGTGAGCCAAATTACTCCATTAATAGCACTAATCTGATGCTTAAAACACATTCAGCTATTCTATTTTTTTTATTGTTTTCAATATCCACACAGGCAGCACACACTATGACTATCACTCGAAATAATCATGCAGAATTAGGTGAGCCGGTCGGTCCCTATACGCATTGTTTGTCCTTTTGAGTGGCTTATAGCAATAATTTACACCAATGCCTGCCTCATTTTACGACCGCCAACAGGACTTAAACCATTTTTTTGGTAAAAGTTTAATGTGCGCTCGAACTCAGGTAAAGGCGGAGTACATAATTCAATGCATGACCAATTCTGTTTCTTACCATAATCTTGAACTTGCTGAATTAACATTGAACCGACACCTGAAGCTCTGAACTCAGGAGAAACATAAAACTCTTGGATTACACCGATTTTTCCACCAGCATATAATGCATATGTTTCTGTCATGGTAACGACAGCAATTGGGTTATTTTCATAGACTCCAATAATTGCTGAATAGTGGCCATCACTAATTAGTTCATGACAGCGTTGAATTGTGCCATTGAGATCAATATCAAAATGCTGTGCCTTTGTTAACTCACAAATTTCAGTTGTAAGCTCCACAACCAAAGAACCTATTATTTCAGAATCCTTAACTGTGGCTACTCTAAAGTTGATTTCCATGCATACTCTTGATTTTTGCTAACGCCTTGCTAAGCGGAAAATAATAGTTGGCTAAAATGTGTGAGGTACGAACAACAGCCAACTGTAATTTGTCCGACTTGAAAACTCTTGTTAAGCATTTACTACTTTATTTCTGCCCATGTATCAGCACCATCAAAATATCTAGTTTTAAGTGACTTAACAATACTTGCATTAACTAAACGAAAATTGACAGCCATTTTATTTTTATTGCCAAGTTTTGTTGGAGTGTAGTGAGTTAAACAACCACAGTTATTACAGTGATGAAATTCAATAGTTTTATCACCCCAGCAGTACGAAGCAACAGCATTTTTTGTTGTAGTAATTTCAACTTCTTTAGGTGTGAAATAAGCCCAGAGAGATGCATATTTACTACAAACAGAGCAGTTACAACTAGTAACTGTTTCAGTAGTTTCAGGAACAGTTATTTTGATATTGCCACAGTGACAACTTGCTTCTATCATTCCGTGATACTCCTTGATGCCTAACGCCGCAATAAGCGAAAAATTATAGTTGGCTAAAATGTTTGAGGAACGAAAAACAGCCAACAGTAAATTTTCCGTTTAATTGCCTTCTTAGCTGCTAGCGCCTGCTATACATGGCACCTGTAAAATGCATAGCAATTAAAAAGTAAATAGCACTTTCTAAATAAAGATGAAATTTATTTGCTAGATTGAAAATTCCTATTTCTGTTTGGCCTTGTGAGAATGTGAGAAGGTTTAAAATATGAAGTGGGTGTTCATAATTAGTAACCATAAAGATACCTGTTACTATTAAAGAGAATAAAACACAATACATAAGCGAATGAACAATATAAACGACTAACTTATGCATACAGCTATTGAATTCAGGCTTACGTGATTGAGGTAAGTAAAACTTTGACCAAAAGAACCGCAAGAGCAAGAGAAGGAGTACAAATGCCCCCATAATGAAATGTATTTCTATGGCATCTTGCTTGTGTTCTATAGCACCTTTAATCCTATAATCAGTGTTATGAATTTGAGAACCCATCATTAAGAGCATAAATAAAATTAGAGCTGATGATGACCAGTGTAAAACTCTATCAATTACATAAGACCTTTTTTCAGATAACATAGAAAATCCTTTTTATACGCCAAAACTCTTTGGTTCGAATGGCTGCTAACGCCTTGCTAAGTGGAAAATAATAGTTGGCTATAATCGCGAAGCGGTGGTCAACTGTTGTTTTTCCGTTTAAGCAACTTGTTATATTTTTTATGCCACTGCAAAATTTACTAAGTGAACATTGGTTAAATTAATGTGTTGCTTAGCATGCCAAAGATCATAGTTATCTTGCATTGATAGCCAACTTTCAGGTGTTCTACCAATTGCTTTTGACAAGCGAAGTGCCATTTCTGGAGATATTGCACTTTGACCTTTTAGAACACGGTTTAAAGTAGATGATGCTACATCTAATTGTTTAGCTAAATAACGACAGCTATAACCAGAAGGTTCCAAATAAACGTCATAAATAAACTCTCCTGGATGCGGCGGATTATGATGCATACTCATTAGTGATAGTCCTCATAATTAAGAATATAAGCATTACCATCGATAAATTCGAAAGTAACACGCCAGTTACCGTTGACAGTAATTGACCAAATCCCATCTCGATCACCTTTTAAAGGGTGTAATTTAAATCCGGGTAAATTGATGTCATCAATTTCTTGTGCGGTATCGATTGCGGTAAGTTGCATACGCAATTTACGTTGATGTTTTGCCTGAATTCCTGAAACACTACCTGTGTGGAAGTATTTCTTAAGGCCTTTATGTTTAAAAGATTTAATCATGCCACAAGTGTAGCGTGATGCGCATCAACTGTCGATAAAAATATAACGCCCACAATAAGGGGCTGATTAATAGTTTGCTTAAATGTGAAGCGGAGCGGAACCGAGCAAACTGTCCACAGTCCCGCTTTAAATTCTTGTTATATGCCCGTTTGTACAATGCTTTTACTTTTAATGCAGGTTTAGACTTATACAAAAGGTAATTGGAGATAAACATGCTTGGAATAAACAAAAATAAAATAGCACCAGCAAAAGCATTTTTAGATTCAGGTGAAATAGCTGCAATATACAAAGAGCCATTTACAAGAAGAGTTGAAATAATGACCCTTTTTAAGAACCCCTGAACACTTATGAAAATACTATAACTTTGATAGAAAAAGAAAACACCAATTAAAGCAATAACGGTAAAAATGAAAAGTTTTTCGAAACTATTATGCAGGAATAAATAAACAGCTACGCCCGGATACATAAATAGTATTGAGAGAGTAAAAGTTAATTTGTAATCCAGAAATTTAGAATGCACCGAAATCCTTTAGGGCTTATAACGGCCTCTTGAACAGCTTGTTAGCATACTGGACACGACTATCGTTTACATTATTTTTGACAGCCAATGCATGACATTGAGGAGAAACTGTTCATTTTGTTCCGCACCACCAGATACCAAGCCGTGCTTCTTACCAGTTGAAACAATAAGTTGTGAGGAAAACGCCATTCCCTCAGAAAATACCGCTACTCGACCTTCTCCAACCTCTAAAACTGCTCCTTGATACCAGCCACTCATCGATACTCTAGGAGTTTGAGCATTTACTTGAAAAGGTATGTCTGGCACAAGAGAAGTTGCACCTTTACCAAGAATTAAAAGGGGTTTTGCACCCTCTGGTATTTGAAAAGCTGAACCACCAAATGTTTTAACTTGAGTAATACGTTCTGAATGAGGGGAGCCTTTCGTTATTGAATGATCCATAAGGGAGTTATCATCAAGACGAAATACAGCGTCACGGACATGACCATTACTAAACTCAAAACCAAAAGCAGCTGATAATCTTTCAATAACCTTTGGAAAAGGTGTGTGATCTGCGACTAAAAAAAGCGAACCACCTTGGGATACCCATTGTTTAACGACTTCAACTTCTCCTGTTTCAAATGCATCACCGAATGGAGGAGCCCAATCCCGTCTGTTCTTATCAAGCGCATTTGCAATCACTAAGATGTCAGCTTGTTTCAAATATTCTAAAGTAAACTTTTCTTTGCTTGGTCTGACAGTATAACCATCGCTGGACAGAACTTGAGAAAATGGCTTGTACCTGCCATTTGTAGTGAGAAAATTATTATGTGCCTCATCAATAAGCACTATAGGACTATTCAATTCCGAAAAGCTAGTTTTAGTATTTTTGGGAATAAAATCAGGATCAGGCTGTTGATCGCTATCAGAACAAGACGACAACCCAACTAAAAATAATCCTAAAAGAATAGTTTTACATATCAATTTCATTTAATGTTCCATATAGATAACCACAATCCTAGATAAAGTATGCTACGCCTCACTAAGAGGCAAATGATAGTTGGTTAAAATAAGCGACGAAGGAGCAAAAACCAACTGTTATTTGTCCTTTTGAGTGACTTGTTAGCATTTATTGAAACCCGCAATAAAAAACTCAACTTTGCCACAAGACTTACAAGCATACATGTCTAAGTTTTCTTTATTTACAAAGAACTCACCCAACTCACCTAAAACACCCCAGCGAGTACCTTCGTGGAAGTTTTTAGTACCAATAAAAGTTAGACTTGCTTGGCATCGAATACAATCAGGGGCTGAATGACTAGACTTGCTATCTGGCGCTGATTTACCTTTTTCACAGTTACAACTCCAACAAACTTCAAACTCATCATCGTCAATTGTTGTATTACAGTTTTGACATTTCCACGACATCAATTCACTCCTTGAATGCTAACGCCCTGTTAAGGGGCAATTTCTAGTTGGCTAAAATGTGAAGCGGAGCGGAACCAGCCAACTGTAATTTGTCCCGCTTAACAGCTTGTTAGGCCTTTTTGCCAACAGCCATTAAAACAGGCATATTACCTTTAGAACTCCTCATTATAAAAGGACTATTAACTTTAGTATTTACAAAGCCATTTGCTACAAATGCTTGTTTAACCCTTTTCTCTGATAACCCCATATCCGATGAATCATCATTAGAAAGCCAATCCCATTGTACAAACACACCATCTTCTTTTATTAGGGACTTTAATAAACTCAAAGTTGCTTCATAATCAGGTAGAAAACCGCAAACAGACGATGCCACTATTAGATCAAATTTATTTTCTAACTCAGGAAGGTTTTGAACTAACTCTTTTGATAGATAATCGGATATAGACGATACATTATGTAGCGCCTTTTTATCCAAATGTTTTATCATTTCTGAAGACGGATCTATCGCAACAATACTTTTAACTGTTGGACTCATAAGTTGAGTTAAGGCACCTGTACCACAGCCAAAATCCAGGACGGTTAGACCATTAATATTGATGTTTTTTAAAAGCTCTGAAAATGCATTTTTGGCATACTCTTCAACAGTAGGATCTACATCCCAGTTTTCAGCATACTCATCCCACTCGTTACTCAAAATACTCTCCAAAAGTTTATAGTTTATCTAAATGCCTAACGCCCGCATGAGCGGCTAAGTAATAGTTTGCTAAAATAGTTGAGCGAAGCGAAACACAGCAAACTGTTATGTCCGTTCTTAATGTGCTTGTTATACAACTTTTAACTCTTTAGCCCAGTCTTCCCATGATATATGCTTCCCAGGAAATGCTATTTTAGAAAAAGACCATACTTTCTGAAGCCAGTTCAAGACTGTTTTATAAAGCTCTTCTTCTAAAGCTAAGCTATCATCTCTAATCCAATAATATACATCACAATCATAATTCGGTGATTGACTAGGATCTATGTAGATTGAACCAAGACACCTAGTTTTTGATTCATTAAATACTGAATAAGCAAACGCTTCTCTCAATTCGAACTCACCTTTATGCGCTTTCAAGCTAGCAATATTTTCTTCGATATTCATGTTAAATTTAGGCCATTCAGAGTCAGGGCCGAAAATCGATTGAAGTCGTTTTTGACTACTCATTACAGCTTCAAAATCTAATTCAGCAATACTATCTTCAAGGACTTTGAAATAAAAGTATTTAGCTTTCAAAGTCCTTGGTGGATCAAATGATTTTGGAATAAATGGTGTGGGCATGCAGCAGACTATCCATAGTTATAACGCCCACATTAACGGGCAATAAAATTGTTGGCTAAAATAGCGACGAAGGAGCAAAAGCCAACTGTTTTTTGTCCCTGTTTAATTGCTTGTTATGTGATGAGAACACTTAAAAGAATATAGCTAACCAAACCGTTGCTTCATCTGGAGATGTTTCTATCACTCGGTGCTTTTCATGAGCTTTAATATGTAAATAATCACCTTGTTTAAGGGTAACCTTAACACCATTTATATATTCAATAACACCGTAGCCAGATAAAACAATAACCCATTCATTTTCAATTTGATCGTACCAGCCTGTATCAGGAGATGTTTGCCCCTTGGATACAATGCGCTCAACCCTTAGTTTTTCTGTAGTGATAATATCTTCAAATATTTCATTTGGTAATTCTGATGGAATATTGCTAAATATATTTGCCACTAGCTCCCCTTTTTAAAATGATTGCTAACGCCTTGCTAAGCGGCGCAGAATAGTTGGCTAAAATGTGCGAGGAACGAAGCGCAGCCAACTCCAGCGTCCGTTTGAGCAACTTGTTATATGCTATTTACCACTGTATTTGGAT
>MAAF01000038.1:0-26531 GCA_002163005.1 Colwellia psychrerythraea
GGTTTTACTGGTGGTCAAGGTACTTTCCACTCAGAGCAAGCTATTGATTACGGTACACAAATGGTTGGTGGCGTAAGCCCAGGTAAAGGCGGTCAAACGCACCTTGGTTTACCAGTATTTAACACAGTACGTGATGCTGTAGAAGCAACTGGCGCAACAGCAACAGTTATCTACGTTCCAGCTCCGTTCTGTAAAGATGCTATTTTAGAAGCTATCGATGCTGGCATCGAGCTTATCGTAACTATCACTGAAGGTATTCCAACTTTAGATATGGTTGACGTTAAAGCTAAGCTTACTCAAACTGGCGTTCGTATGATCGGTCCTAACTGTCCAGGTGTTATTACTCCTGGCGAAACTAAGATTGGTATCATGCCTGGTCACATCCATTTACCAGGTAAAGTTGGTATTGTTTCACGTTCTGGTACATTAACGTACGAAGCCGTTAAACAAACTACTGATGCTGGTTTTGGCCAATCTACTTGTGTAGGTATTGGTGGCGACCCTATCCCAGGTACTAACTTCATCGACGTATTGGAAATGTTCCAAAACGATCCACAAACTGAAGCAATCGTAATGATTGGTGAAATTGGTGGTACTGCTGAAGAAGAAGCTGCGGAATATATCAAAGCTAACGTTACTAAACCTGTAGTATCTTACATTGCTGGTGTTACTGCACCAGAAGGTAAGCGTATGGGTCACGCTGGCGCGATTATCGCCGGTGGTAAAGGTACAGCTGATGAGAAATTTGCAGCATTAGAAGCGGCGGGTGTTAAAACTGTTCGTTCTTTAGCTGAAATTGGCTCTGCACTTAAAGAGAAAACAGGTTGGTAATCAGTTTTTGATTGCAAACTGAATTCTTAATAAAAACCCGCTATCTAGCGGGTTTTTTTATATGGCAACCTTTTGTAACCTCGAAATATCGAATCAATGGGAATCAATGGGGTCAGAGTCTGAGCTATCCCCACAAATTACCTTAATAAATCAGCCTATTAAAATATTTAAAATAGAAAGGAACATTCATGGTATTTGGTGATCAGATCTATCGCCAAACAAAACTAACCGAGTAAACACCATGAATGTTACCCATATACTGAACAAAACCTTGTCTTTGTCACTCCAAATATGCACCGCAGACGAAAACAATCACTTGCTGTTAGTGTAGGCATTATTATACAAGGCAATGCGGCAAACGTTACAAGCATAGGCCGAGGAATAAAATCATCAGCCAAAGAGAAGCACAACATCAAGCGTGCTGATAGATTACTGTCAAATTATCACTTACAGAGTGAAACAAAAGGTATTTATCAAGCATTAGCTAAATTGACTGTAGGTCAATGCCTGCGCCCCATCATTTTAATCGATTGGTCTGATTTAGATGAATATAAACGTAACTTTTTAATACGAGCTACGCTTGCCTCTCATGGTCGAGGACTTTGTATTTATGAGGAAGTGCATTCGATTAAAACAAAAGAAAAACCAGCGACTCATACAACGTTTATGGCTCGACTTGAAGATATATTACCTAATAATTGTCAGCCTATCATTGTTACTGACGCAGGATTTAAGACCCCATGGTTTCGTACTGTTTTAGCAAGAGGTTGGGATTTTGTAGGTAGAGTTAGACTCCCCAATTTCTATTCAACAGATAATCAGAACTGGCAAAGTATCACTCAGTTATACGCTAAGGCAACCACCTGTCCTAAGTCATTTACTGGTAGGATTGCGAGAAGTAACCCTCTTGATTGTCAGCTCGTTATTTATAAACAAAATCCCAAAGGTAGAAAAGCATTAAATCGTTCAGGAAAACCTAAACAATCAAAGCATGCAAAAGTACATATTAAATCAGCAAGAGACCCTTGGTTACTCGCAACATCATTACCTCAAGGCCATCAGTTAGAAAAACGTCTGGTGAAAATATACCGTTTGAGAATGCAGATTGAAGAGGGGTTTAGAGATATGAAAAGTCGTCAATATGGCCTTGGATTAGAACATAATAAAACCAAACAAATTAATCGGTTATCAATACTTATTTTATTAACGACACTTGCTCATTGGGTATTAATGAATCTTGGTATGATGGCAAAACTAGCCAATAAACATCGACAATATCAAGCGAACTCAATCAAAACGAGTAATGTATTATCATTGCATTTTATTGGTCGCAGAGTGGCAATAGATAAGCATTTTACATTAGGAATAAAAAACTACTTAATAGCAATTAAGCAGTTTCAAATAAGTAATGGTGTGCTGATTAGTGAGCTTCTTTAATTTTTGTGGGGATCGGTCAGGGTCAGAGTAAAATCAACTACTGTATTTGTTATTCATATATTGTCGCGGTGGTGACAACACCCAAAAAGAAAAGGGGATTAACGCATCACTCCTAAGATAAGCCCTTTGGAATCCCTCGGCGCTGCTAATCAAGTGTAATCCTACACTCAAGGCAATATCTTCGACGTAACAGCGCTGAGCGGGCATCAGGACAATATGCTCCTGCATTGTCTAATAAGGTACATTCTGTACCGCCATGCCCCTACATCGCTTTGTTCATCATCCATGATGAACAAACGTGAATATTACCTTTCATTACGGCACTTGATTCAAGCAGACTTGGTGCGCGTTGATAGGGTAGGTGACCACTTTTTTATTTTACTACTAATAGCAGCCGTCATTCCCGAGGTTTCTGATCGATGTATGGAGTCCATATACGGGAATCTAGTGCACTAAGGTCTGGATCTTCGACTAAGACACTACGAGGATGATGTTAGTTAAAAAGCATGCATTGCCAAAATGCCTTTGTGCCGAAATTTAATCGTAGAGTTCTACTGTGTTGGGTACTCTGGGAATCGGAATCGGAGTGGTCGTTTCCCTTTCTGTGCTGTGGCCGTCGAGACGTCAAACAGAGATAACAAATACCAAGCACTAACGTTAAGTACACAATGTAATGATAGGATTAAAGTTTACTCGTTGAGGTTTTAGCTTTCCCACTTTTTATTTTGTTGTAAAAGACCGAATTTAGCCTGGGAAGTGTCCGTTTGCTTACTAGCAACTATCAGTAGATCTATCAATATATGAGAGGCCCTACAAAAGTAGACACATATTAAAGGTTGAAGGCAAATAGCATGTTAATTACACATGATAAAATTTATATTAACGGAGATTGGGTTACCCCTGTTCAGGCAACTTACGCTAATGTTATCAATCCTGCCAGCGAAGATGTGATGGCATCGGTTTGCATGTGTTCTGAACTAGAAGTAGACCAAGCGGTGATTGCTGCCAATGCAGCTTTTGCATCATGGTCAATATTATGCTCAGAAGAGAGGCAGGTTTACCTCGAGAAATCCCAAAATAAATTGGCTGAAAAGCTAGAAGAAATCGCATTTATTATTGCTCAAGAAGTAGGTACACCGCTAGCCGTTGGGCGAATTCTTCAGGCTGGTTTCCCCGCTGCGGTTGCTGAGATGTACGTTGACTTAACTGATAAAGTTGAAGAAGAACAGATAGCCAATGCAACCATAACTCAAGAAGCTATCGGGGTTGTTGCTTGCATAATCCCCTGTAATTTTCCACTGCATCAAGCTGTCTCTAAAGTGTTTCCCGCATTATCCGCAGGTTGTACAGTTATACTCAAACCGAGTGAAGTTGCGCCTTTAACCGCATTTTTATTGGCCGAAATATTCGATGATATTGGTTTGCCTGCAGGTGTATTTAATCTTGTCACTGGTTATGGACATGATGTGGGTACGGCACTTGTTTCCCATGAAAATGTAGATATGGTGTCGTTTACGGGGTCAACGTCTGTAGGTAAAGTAATCAGTAAATTAGCCGCCAATACGCTCAAACGAGTCTCGTTAGACTTAGGTGGAAAATCTGCCGCTGTTATTTTAGATGATGCCAACTTGAGTGAAGCTTTAAGTGCTTCTTTACATGCCGGCCTACTAAACTCAGGACAAAACTGTACAGCCCATACGCGTATTTTAGTGCCTAGCGCATTATATGATCAGGCCGCTGAGATTATTGTAAGTATTGTTGACCAATTCCCACTCATAGACCCTTTAAATGAGGGTGAAGGCTTAGGGCCGCTTATTTCAGCCGAACAAAAACAACGAGTTCTTTACTATATTCAAACAGGTATCGAAGAAGGAGCTAGATTACTCGCTGGTGGCGTAGAAAAGCCCAAGGGAATCGATAAGGGCTTTTACGTTAAGCCAACCATATTTGCTGATGTTAACCCAAGCATGATCATTGCTAAGGAAGAAGTATTTGGCCCGGTAATTTGCTTGATTAAATATCAAACTGAAGCAGAGGCGATAAAAATTGCTAATGATTCAGTTTATGGCTTATCTGGTGCTGTTTGGTCAAAGAATGTAAAACGCGCAAAGCATGTTGCTCGTCAATTAAGAACAGGCCAAGTACATATCAACGGGGGGCAGATTAACCCCTCAGCGCCTTTTGGTGGTTTTAAACAATCAGGTAATGGTAGAGAACTTGGACAATACGGTTTGCAAGAGTTTTTAGAATTCAAAGCAACTTTTAACTAATTTTAACTTTCACTCACTATTGAATATATTTTATTTGCTATGTATTAAAGGATCACATCATGTCATATATCACTTCTACTAAAAAAATATCTTCAGCTCAAAGTGCTTATCAGTATCCGTTGTTGATTAAGAGTTTGATGCTATCAGCACAAAGCAGAAAATCGACGAAAGAAATTATTTATCGTGACCAGTTTAACATGAACTATACGACCTTCTTTGAACGTGTTCATCGCCTTGCCAATGTTTTGATTAATTCAGGTGTTAAACCCGGAGATACTATCGGTGTTTTAGATTGGGATAGTCATCGCTACCTTGAATGTTTTTACGCTATTCCAATGATAGGCGCAGTGTTACATATGGTGAATGTACGTTTGTCTGCTGAACAAATCCTCTATACCATGAAGCATGCAGAAGACAGTATAGTGCTGATCCATAATGATTTTCTACCGCTGATTGAACCTTTAGAAGATCAGTTGTGCAGTGTAGAACGATATATCCAGTTATCAGATAAACAGCATGAAAATATTGATACATCATTAGCTTCCATCGGGGATTATGAAACCTTACTTTTCGAGGCGGAAAGTCACTATGACTTTCCGGATTTTGATGAAGACAGTGTTGCAACAACGTTCTACACCACAGGTACTACAGGCGATCCTAAAGGAGTATTTTTTACCCATAAACAGCTGGTATTGCATACGCTAAATGAAATGGCAATGTTAGGTTGTTACGGTGAAAATGGGCTACTTAGAGAAACGGACGTATACATGCCAGCAACGCCAATGTTTCATGTTCACGCTTGGGGGGTGCCTTATGTAGCTACTATGTTGGGGATCAAACAAGTTTATCCTGGTAAATATGAACCTGAATTAATGGTGCAGCTACAACAGAATGAAGGCGTTACCTTCTCTCATTGTGTGCCGACTGTATTACAACTACTTTTAACGTCTAAAGCAGCACGAAATATTAACTTTAACGGTTGGAAATTATTAACTGGTGGTGCCGCACCAACGCTTAATTTGGTGCGGCAGGCCGCAGAGAAGGGCATTGAGTTATCTACTGGTTACGGTATGTCGGAAACCTGCCCGTTATTAACTATAACTCGTTTGTCTCAAGCGGAAAGTACCTTGTCATTGCTCGATCAGAGTGAGGCGAGAATTCGCACCGGTTGTCCGGTAAATATGGTCAATCTTAAAATAATTGATGATGATGGTGAAGCTGTATCGCACGATGGTGAAAGTGTCGGTGAAGTTGTTGTAAGAGCGCCTTGGCTAACACAAAGTTATTATCGTGAAGCATTAAAAGGTGAAGAGTTATGGCAGGGCGGTTGGCTACATACTGGCGATGTTGCGAGCATCTCTGCAGCAGGTATTGTTCAAATTAAAGATCGCATTAAAGATGTTATTAAAACCGGTGGTGAATGGGTTAGTTCATTAGATTTGGAAAATTTAATCAGTTCGCACCCCAATATTAATGCGGTTGCGGTTGTCGGATTGCCGGATGAACAATGGGATGAGCGACCTTGTGCTATGGTGGTATTAAATAATGACAGTGACCTTTTTTCAGTCAATGTACTCGAAAACTACCTTCTTAAATATGTCTTATCAGGACAGATAACTAAATGGACTATTCCTTCTAGAGTAGTGATTGTTGAAGAAATCCCCAAAACGAGTATTGGCAAAATAGACAAAAAACTCATACGTTCAAAATTGATAAATTGACTTTATAAGGTCAAGTCAGTAGAGGGTAGAGAGTTAAATACAAGGATAAACACTTGATAGGGATATGAGTTTGGACCATTATATATTTGAGAGTAAATGTTTTTAAGTGAATGTTTTGGAGAGAGTGATGAGCAGTGATCAGCATCAATACGTTAGTGTGAATGATTGTATTTTGCCCACTCAGGTATTAGCCATTTTGTTGGATGTGGTAACTGAAAACTCTAATACTAGAGAGTTTGAAGTACTTGAAGGTACAGGACTGCGTCCCAAAGATATTCGATTATCCACCAGTTTGATCAAATACCACCAAGTACAACAAATCATTGGCAACGCACTGAAATACTGTCCTATTTCTGGGCTTGGCTTTGAAGTTGGTAAGCAGGAAAACCCCTCTACTTGGGGATTGTTGGGCTTTGCTATGATGAGTGCTGCAACACTTGCAGATGCTTTAATTATTGCTAAACGTTATATGGCTGCAGGCCCTTCTTTAATTGATTTAGATTTTGAACATAACTCGAACAAAAATGAATTTTCTTTTCGGGCAAACACCATTAATGCTAAGAACAATATGGTGCCATTTATAATGGAAGAATTATCATTGAGTATTACCTCTGTTTTTTCAATCATGCTCAATCAACCTTTTAGATTTAATAAAGTTGAATTAAGTTATAATCGTCCTTCCTATGGACATTTATATGACCAGTATTTAGGCTGCCCTATCGAGTATAACTGTGCGTCCAATAAATTAGTCTTTGATGGCAAATATTTGGATTGTAAAATGGCGGCCTCAAATCCAGTTAGTGCCGGTCTTACTGAATCATTATGCGCACAATCGATAGAGAAACAGCTACAAAAAGGTGATATAGGTAGTGATATCAAACGCATATTAATTCGTACACCTGGAGCGTTCCCCACCATGGAATTAGTAGCTGAAGAGTTAGGCATGAGCCCGCGTTCATTACGTCGTAAATTAACCGAATTAGACAGTTCTTTTCAAGCCATATTTGATGAAGTGCGTATGAAAATGGCAATACAATATCTACAAAATAGCGAAACCAGCCTTGATGATATTTCTGAATTTATTGGTTTTAGTGATTACAATAATTTTAGAAAAGCTTTTAAACGCTGGACAGGACACCCTCCAACTTTTTACCGTTCGTAATACTAGTCGTAAAATTCAAAGTAATTATTTGACTGACCGTCTTTCACCTTTTTAATGTCCGCTAATCGCCTTTCGCGAGTGCTAGTGAAAAGCTTACATTAAGGTAACGTCATCGGTGCAAACTAATGTGGCAGCTATATATTTAAAATATAACGCGTCATTTAGAGTTGACACCATAGGCGCGTTAAAAACTTTTGTTAGCGTATAACGCGTTTATTGAAGTTTTTAATAGAGATACTGCTTAAAGCCTAGTTCTATAAAAATAACATACTGTGGAGTTAAAAATGTCCAATATCTTTAAAATTATCATGCTCATAAGTGGTCTATATTGCTGTGATGTGTTTGCGCACTCTAACGAACAAAATGAGCAGTCATATTGGAAAGTTCACCCTAAAACGGCGAAAGAACTAAAATTGATGCAAGGTTATTCGTTATCATCTGATCGCCAAATCACGGCAGGAAATTTTGATAGGGGGGTAAATCCTCGTTGGTCATTTTTACATATGACTGAACTTTTCCCCCATGCGAGGATTGACCGAGCGGCAGAAACTATACCACTGAAGTACAGCATGGGATCATTAAACGTCGCTGAAATTTCATTTAGTGCCACAGACGGGAATGAACATAAGGTGAAAGAATTGCTTTACCATACATCAACCGATAGTTTTCTGGTGATGTATAAGGGGAGCCTGATCCATGAGAGTTATTATAATGGTATGAATGCCAATACTCCGCACTTGTTAATGTCGGTTACTAAAACATTTACTGCTATGCTGGTGGGTATTTTGGTGGAACAGGGTAAACTCGACACTAAAAAACGAGTAACTGATTATTTACCTGAGTTAGGAAATACTGGCTTAACAGGTGCAACCGTTCAACAAGTACTAGATATGTCTGCAGCATTAAAGTACTCAGAGGACTACACAGATCTTAAAGCCGATGTATATATTGAAGGCTGTGTGTTTTCTTGGAGCACGCCACTTGGCTGTAAACCAGGTCCAGAAACGTTTGAAGCGTATATTCAAACATTAAAGGAAAAAAGCCAGGGTAATGGTGAAAAATTTCATTACCGTTCAGTACTTACTAATGTTTTAGCCATGTTGATTGAACGGACTTCCGGTGACCGTATGGTTAATATGTTAAATAAGCATGTTTGGCAAAAATTGGGCATGGTAGATGATGGTTATTTTAATGTTGACAGTGTCGGTTTTGCTTTTGCTGGTGGCGGACTCAGTGCAACGGCAAGGGATGTTATGCGTTTTGGCTCGGTGCTATTAAATAACGGTCAATATAAAGGAGAGCAAATCATACCTGAAGATTGGATCAAAGATACCCGTTTTGCTAATGCGTTGACTAAAGATAATTTTGCTAAAGGTGAATATGGAGAAATTCTGCCTGGTTGGCATTACCGTAATCAGACCTGGGTCAAAGATAGTGAAGAGGGTGTTATGTTGGCATTAGGGGTTCACGGCCAATTAATATATGTTAATCAAAATACTCAGCTGGTGATTGTGAAACAATCCAGTCAACCAGAGGCGACAAACCTGAATATGTTTTTAGACACCTTTGCTGCACTTGATGCAATTTCTACTGCCTTAGCCTTACAAGACAAAAATTAATGTATTAGGTTTAACCAAGTTCTTTCACTTTATTCAATAGTAAACTTTGTTTGAATATTGCTGATACTGATAATAAAAGTATTCTTCACTTCACAGAGTGAAAGTGGAGAATATCTCTTGCTAAAATGATTGACTCATTTCATTAAAACTTAGCAATTATGCTAAGTTTCACTCCATTGATAAATATTCTTTACCAGAGACAATATTAGCTCAAGCCATTTTATTGGCATAAGCTATACATGTTTGTATGCCCCCAGAGTTTGAACAACGGAATTAATCCATTGCCCCCACTTATTTTCCAAAGTAACGATGACTTTTAATGTAATCCTATGTTGCCCCACGCGATACTTATAAAGTCGCAAGAATGACCGGATCTAACCGCTTTTATGTCCTATATGTAGATCGTTGTGCCATAGGTAATTACTTATAATAATTACATGGTTCAACTAGCAATTTTACATTAGGCACTTATGACAAAAATATATTCTTCATCGACTAAAAAATCGTTGGCTGCCTCGTTGGCGGGTCAAAATCACGCTGATACATTACATAATAGTGATGATTTGGCACTGATTAAACGTCGCCATGCTAGTTTAGGTGGTTCAATACTGTTTTATAAAGAGCCTGCTCATATTGTGCGAGGTAAAGGAATATGGTTATTTGACAATAAAGAGAAACGCTATCTTGATTGTTATAACAATGTTGCCTCTGTTGGTCATTGTCACCCTCGCGTAGTTGAAGCGCTGACACAACAATCCGCAACCTTAAATATCCACACCCGCTACCTACATGAAAATGTAGTTAATTATACCGAACATTTACTCTCTACCTTTCCCGAAGAGCTCAACGTGGTGATGATGACCTGTACAGGGTCTGAGGCTAACGATCTAGCGATGCAGTTAGCACGTATGGTTTCTGGTAATAATGGTGCAGTAGTAATGGAAAATAGTTATCACGGCAATACTTGCCTTGTGTCACAGCTATCTACCTGTCTGGGATCAGGAAATAAACAGTCCGATTATGTTGCCAGCGTTGAACCGCCTAATAGTTACCGTGGGTCTTTTCGTGCGGATCAAAGGTTAAGTGATAGACAGTTGTCCCAGAAGTACGCCAATTTGGTCGATAAAGAAATTCAAACGCTGGAAAACAACGGACACGGTGTGGCTGCTTTTCTTTGCGATACCATATTTGACACACAAGGTGGCTTGGTTGCGCCGAAGCATTACTTTAAACAGGTTTATAAAAAAATTCGTGCTGCGGGTGGCTTGTGTATTGCCGATGAAGTGCAAGCAGGTTTTGGTCGAACGGGCAAAATGTGGGGCTTTGAACATTTTGATGTTGTGCCAGATATTGTCACGTTAGGTAAACCCATGGGAGCTGGGCACCCTGTTGCCGGTTTAGTCACCACCCGCGCTATTGCCGATGAATTTGCCAAGCGCTCATTTTACTTTAATACCTTTGGCGGAAATTGTGTCTCAGCTCTGGTAGCTGACACAGTCCTATCGATCATAGAGCAAGAAAAATTAATCGAAAAATGCGCACAAGTATCAGTTTATTTACGTGAAAAACTGCTTTTATTGCAGGATAAGTACCCTTTAATTGGCAATGTCCGTGGTTTGGGCATGTTTATTGGCATTGAATTAGTTAGGGATAGAAAAACTCTAGAGCCTGCTCAAGAAGAAGCCTTAACTATTGCCGAACTGATGAAAAGAGAAGGCGTATTGCTTGGCGTTACGGGTCGTTTGGGTAATGTTATTAAGGTTCGTCCACCGCTTATTTTTTCTAAGGAAAATGCCGACGAGTTGATTGATAAACTGGATCTGGCATTACGTGAAATTGCTTAGTTTTATCAATACGCAATAGCTAACCGTTACGCTGACACTGAACCGAACCTAGCAAATTAATTAAATAGATAGGAAGTATTATGACTGACTTTTATCAACTGATACCCGAGCAACAAACACTGCAATTAGAACTACTAGCCCGTGTAGCACTGCAACACTATGACATCAGTAACGATGCGCAAATCAAATTGATTAAACATCGCGAAAATACAGTATTTGAAATTATTGACGGTAATGAGCGCTACGCCATGCGTGTTCACCGAGCAAACTATCATACCGATGCGGCGCTGCGTTCAGAGCTGCAATGGATGACGGCTTTAAATGAATCAGACTACCTCATATCTACGCCAAAAATCATACCTAGTCATGAAGGTGAACTCATGCAAGTTGTCAGTGTCGAGGGTGTGCCTGAGCCTCGCCAAGTTGATATTTTGTCCTGGGTTGACGGTGCTCCTATTGGCACTATTGAAAGTGGCGGATCTGGTGTTGGTGACGCAGTAGAAAACTATTTTCAGGTGGGTGAATTGATAGCACAGATGCACAGCTTTACTCAGCAATGGTCTTTGCCAGAGGGCTTTGAACGTCACGCTTGGGATGAAAAAGCATTTATTGGAGATCAGCCTCTATGGGGTAAATACTGGCAGCTAACAGAGCTTAACGAGCAACAATGTGAGCTATTATTTAGAGCCGCATATAAAGCTCAGAGTGATCTCGCTGAGTTTGGTAAAGAGAATGACCGCTATGGCTTGATCCATGCCGATTCACTACCAGAAAATTTTTTATTGGATAATGATGGCTCTATTCGAGTTATTGACTTTGATGATGGTGGTTTTGGTTGGCACATGTTTGAATTTGCTACGGCATTATTTTTTCATTTTGGAACAGAAAATTTTGATGATTTACTCAGCGCCATGGTTGAAGGCTACCGGAAACATCGAGAACTTTCTGATGAACAACTTAACAAATTTACGCTATTTATGTTTTTGCGAGGACTAACCTATCTTGGTTGGGTTCACACCCGCAAAGAAACGATAACGGCTATTGAAGTTACTCCGCTGTTAGTCGAGCAAGTACCTAAGTTGGCTGCAGCGTATCTTGCTGAAAATTGATTATTACAACAAAGTCAGAATAATCTCGCTATTGTTTAGAGCGAGAATACCAAAGAGTGAATTTCATTACCTGTTAGGATCAACCTTTATGTTTGAGCAACAATTTTCATCTAACAAGGCTATTTTTGCAGCTTGTTTGTTATCTGCAGCTGGAGCCCTTGTTTTTAACGCCTTTCCTCAGGTATTAACCGCCATTGCTATCCGGTTTCAATTGGGCGAAGCGCAAGTTGGTTCATTAATTAGTGCTTATATGGGCGCTTTTGCTTTGCTAGCTTTATTTGCACCTTTATGGATGAAAGCCTTACCTTGGAAACCTACGGCTATTGTCGCTTATATTGTCCTTGGCATGGGTGTTGTGGTGTTGCAACAAGGCGGTCAAGGCCTTGTTGGTACTGGCATGTTTATCATGGGTTTAGGAGCCAGCGTTTTATTTACCATTAGTGTCGGTGTTATATCAGTAGCTCGTGATCCTGATCGTGGTTTCGGCTTTAAATTAACCGCCGAGATGATCCTCGGCGCCGTATTGATTTTTGTTGTGGCAGGATTAGTGGCCAAGCAATTCGGCTACAGTGGTTTTATTTACGGTCTTTTGTTTTTATACGCATTGACTATGCCTGCAATTTTTTGGCTGCCGAATAAGGTCAATATAGCTGAAAATGAATTACTCAATAAAGATGTCGTGTCTGGTTTCAATTGGCAGGCGTTACTCTCCGCTTTTGCTCTGTTTATTTTTTTTGGCGCTTATACTGCCGTATGGAGTTTTGCCGGACATATTGGGATCGAGCAGGGCTTGAGTGAGTCTCAAATAAGTACAGTATTGACGTTTGCACTACTCTCTGGATTGGCAGGCGCTTTATATTGTGCTTGGCTGGGACAGCGTGTTGGTCACCTCAAACCTATTGTACTGGGTATGGCACTTATGTTTCTGTGTTTTATCGGATTAATTTATGGCACCGGTCTGCTGTTTTTTTCTGTAGCGGTTTGTTTTATTAACGGTCTACTGCAGTTTGTTGTTGCTTATCAAATGGGGCTACTGGCTATGGTTGACCACAGTGGTCGCTATACTTCTATGATTGCCTTTATTCTAGCCTCTAGTGCAGCACTGTGTGGTGAATTGATGGGGTACTTTATCGAATCACAGGGGTTAGTAAACGCTATATCGATAGCAGCTGCAGCGGTGATTGTATCAATGGTATTGACGGTAGTTACACTGAAAATAAATAGTCCTGCTTTCGTTAATGAAAATATGAAAATATCAATTAGTTAAAGGTAAAATCACTAAGTTTTTCTTCCACTCATCAACACGTCAGTGACTGGGTCAGTTTAAGGGCTTACTTGTAGCCGTGAATTAATCTACTTAGGGTTGATTTTGTTACAAATGACCGTATTTGACCGTTTTCTTGTCCGCCTTGTCGCTGGTCTAAACGCATCTATATCTCCACAATAATTGAAATGTTCAAATAGTTGAAATGTTCAATTGTTGAAAATATTTTTCCAGGTTAGTTAAATAATGTCATTGGCACAAAGTCGTTAATTTATGCCCTATGAAATATTTTTTAGACCTGTTCATCCTGCAGATGAAGGATTTTGGCCAAATGCCGTAGAGCCCTTTTTTATGCTTTGTTAAAAACTATACTAGTTTCATTAATTAGGTGATCTATTTTATACGTAGAAAAAATTGCTAAATACAAGGCATTTATTTAATAACTAGTTGTTCTCATTATTAAATAAGTAACGCAGTAGTTGGTGATTTTAGCAAGTAGAAATGATCACATAGTTAGTGAGATTGGTATTAATAGGAGAATGTAATGAGTGACATGAATGAAGTTGCACCAGAAGTTCAGAAGATCGTAGATGAATTGTTCGCCAACGCGCACAAGGCTGCGTCAACCTTTAGTGGTTTTGAAAAAGATAAGGTTGAAGCTATTGTTAAAGCAGTCGCTGAAGCCGCTCAAGATAAAGCCGAATTTTATGCTGAGTGGGCGGTACGTGAAACAGGTTTCGGCAATGTTGCCGACAAGCACCAGAAAAACTTACTAAATTCTATTGGTTTGCTCGATGTCCTCAATGTTGGCGATTATGTCGATCCGCAGGTCGACGATAAGAAAAAAATTGTCAGCTTTCCTAAGCCTGCCGGTGTAGTTGTTGCCTTGGTGCCTTGTACCAATCCGGTGACGACTATTTATTATAAGGCTCTGATCAGTCTGATGACTCGTAATTCGGTTATACTCTGTCCCCATCCTGCGGCGAAGGAATGTTGTGTACACGCTGCAGAATATGTTGCCAAAATAGCGGAACGTGCTGGAGCCCCCAAAGGATCTATTCAGGTATTAACAGAGCCAAGTATTCCCTTGGTAAACCAACTGTTGCAATCGGATCGCACCAATGTGATCTTAGCAACAGGCGGTCCAGCTATGGTACGTGCGGCCTATGGCTCTGGTAACCCAGCGGTCGGTGTAGGACCGGGCAACGTTGCCTGTTATGTTGATAAAACAGCAGATATTGCAACTGCGGGTGGTCAGGTTGTTTTTAGCAACAGCTTTGATCATAGTCTCCCTTGCACCTGTGAGTCTGTGGTAGTAGCAGATAAGGAAATCAGCAGTCAGTTAAAGCTAGCCATGACAGCAGCTGGCGCTTATTTTGTCGCAGGAGAAGAAGAGCAGAAACTGCGTGATTTTTTGTTCCCTGAAGGGATTGCCTGTGTGGCAGCTATAGGAAAGAGTGCTGAGTGGATGGCCGATAAAGCGGGATTCTCTGTGCCAGAAGGAACAAAATCATTAGTTGTTGAGATTGATGAGATCAGTATTAAGGATCCAGTTAGTAAGGAAAAAATGTTTCCTGTACTGGGTTATATCACTGTTGATGGGGTAGGTCAGGGCATTGCCACCGCTTTGGCAATGTTAGAATTAATGGGTAAGGGGCATTCGGCGGTTATTCATGCTAATGATCCGGCTGTTGTGGCCCGCTACGGTGCAGCGTTACCTGTTTGTCGCATTGCTGTCAATACGCCTGGTGTGGTGGGCTCTGCTGGCATGACAACAAACCTGACTCAGGGATCGGTGATCGGAACGGGTTTCTTTGGCCGAAGTTCAGTGGATGATAATGTAGGTCCTAAGCAGTTAATCCAATGGACGCGCGTGGCTTATCATAAAGAACCTGATGTTGAGATGGGGGATATGGGGGCTGCCCTGAAAACACTTTAATCAGTGTTGAATCTGTAGGTTGTCGCTAACCAACCTACAGTATTTTATCCGATAACTGCTGTGTTATTCTAGTGCCAATTCAGCTGCTTATATGCAGATATGTTTAGGCCACTAGGAGCTGGTTTTATTCAAAATATCATTGATGCTTTTGTCACGTAGGCACTGAATTTCTGTCTGAAATTCAGTGCCACTTAATGCTTTTATTTCAGGTAATAAATAATGCTCGCAAGCGACTAAGTTAAAAGCTAGCTCAATCGCTTGCAGACGACATCTTTATTGTCCTTAGCAAAAAACTACATCGCTTGGTAAATTGCTGCTATACCTTGACCACCACCGATACACATAGTAACTAAACCATAGTTACCGTTGATTCGTTTAAGTTCATATAAACACTTAGTGGTCAAAATTGCGCCGGTTGCGCCAACAGGGTGACCTAAAGCAATCGCGCCACCATTCGGGTTAACTTTTTCAGCAGGGAAATTTAACTCGTTAGCCACACAAAGCGCCTGAACCGCAAATGCTTCGTTCGATTCAATCACGTCGATGTCATCAATGCTTAAACCTGTTTTTTCAAAAACCTGTTTTACTGCTGGAATAGGCCCTGTACCCATAAGCGATGGTTTTACACCCGCACGGGCATAGCCCACTAAGCGGCCAATGGGCTTTAAGCCTTCACTTAACGCTTTTTCTTCTGACATCAGTACTACCATAGAGGCTGCATCATTAATGCCTGATGACGTTGCGGCGGTAACAGAGCCATCTTTTTTAAAATATGGCTTTAAGGTTGAAAGGGACTGGGCAGTGGTATCTGGACGAACATGCTCATCGGTGTCAAATATTTTTGTGCCTTTTCGAGATTTTATTTCAACAGGGACAATTTGTTCTTTAAAGTGTCCGCTTTCAATGGCACGCGCTGCTTTATGATGACTTTGTGCGGCATAGTTATCTTGCTCGGCTCGACCAATATCATATCTGTTAGCAACATTTTCTGCGGTGATCCCCATATGGAAATTATTCCATGGGTCTTGCAGGGTCGTTGTTAGCTCATCAACAACAACACTATTGCCCATTTTTTGTCCCCAGCGATTGCTTTCAAGGGTATAAGCCGAAGAAGACATGCTTTCAGCACCGCCTGCAAGGGCGGTATCAACTTCGCCTAATTGAATTTGTTGCGCGGCCTGAATAATGGCTTCTAAACCTGAGCCACATAAACGATTTAATGTTACGGCATGGCTACTTTCAGGTAATCCTGCATCTAAACCGATCACACGTGCTAAATAGGCATCTTTAGGACCATTGTGGATAACCTTACCAACAACACATGAGCCTACACTTTCAACTGCTACATTTGCTCTGTTCAATGCTTCCTTGGCACAGAGTGTGCCAAGCTGTGCTGGAGTAAAACCTTTTAAACTGCCACCGAAACCACCGATAGCGGTACGTACGGCACTAAGTACCACTACACCATTTATTTTTGACATAATCTTTCCTAAAGTAAACTAATACCAATTCCATCAAATTTATTCCCACCTCAGAGCTATGTCAGAAGAGTCATAACAAAAAAAAATTGTGCTGATATAGTCATTCTATATCTAACAAATTTGTGCAGTTATTGCTTTTCTGACAAGCTCCCAAGGGCGAGTTTAAAAGGCTTACATACAGCGTTATTGATTTTTAGAAGGACGCTGCATGGATGCAGCTTATTAGAGAATGCAGGAGCTTATTCTCCTGAACAACCATTCTCTTCAATCAATGCCTTGCCTCTAAGCCTTTTAATACTCGCTGAGTGGGAAATAACTTAATGGACTTGGTATAATTGAGCAGCATCATTCGCTGCTGCTTTGAATTAACGACCCAATAATGTACGAGCAATCACTTCTTTCATAATTTCTGACGTGCCACCATAAATTGTTTGTATACGGGCATCGGCATAAAAACGGCTAATTTTATATTCGCGGGTATAACCGTAACCACCAAAGAGTTGCAAACATTCATCGGCAATTTTGCACTGTGCTTGTGTAGTGGTGAGTTTTAAAATGGCGGCATCTTCTGCTGTCATTTCATGTGTTTTTAGCTTTTCAGTGCAGGCATTTAAATAGGTTCGACATAACTCTTGCTGTGCTTTGAGCTCTGCTAGTTTAAAGCGCGTATTTTGAAATTTACCGACGGCTTGGCCAAACACCTGACGATCCTTTACATAATTGATGGTTTCTTCTATTACGCCGTCATTTGCGCCAATGGCTTGAATAGCACAACCTAATCGCTCGCGTGGCAATTCAGTCATTAAATGGACAAAACCTTTATCTAATTCACCGAGTAAACAATCGTGTGAAATGCGCAGGTTATCAAAATACAATTCAGCGGTATCACTGGTATGTTGACCTATTTTCTTTAATTTTTTACCGCGAGAAAATCCTGGTAAAGAGGTATCAACCAGAAAAAGTGAAATACCTTTTGCGCCAGCATCGGTACTGGTTTTTGCACAAACAATCACTAAATCAGCATACATACCATTGGTAATAAATATCTTTGAACCACTGAGCACCCATTCATTACCCTCTTTAACCGCTTTGGTTTTCATTGCCGCTAAATCACTGCCAGCGCCAGGCTCTGTCATGGCCAACGCTCCAATAATGTCGCCACTGATCATTTTAGGTATCCAGTGTTGTTTTTGTTGTTCAGTGCCCAGGTTTAAAATGTAAGGCATAACAATATTGGCGTGGATATTATAACCAGTAGATAATCCGGCAAAGCACATTTTCGACATTTGATAAATAATCATCTGTGTAATATCAAAAGGCGCCTCGGCTCCACCGTATTGCTCAGGCATATCTATACCCAATAAACCCGCATCTCCCATCGTTGTCCATAAAGACTTAGGCATGCATTCTTGTTCTTCCCACTCTTCAAAAAAAGGTTCAACTTCTTTTTCTAAAAAGCGAATAGTCATATCTTGGAAAATATTAAATTCTTCATCGGTAGAGTTCACAGCACACCTTTTTAAATTATCATTTTGAATTATGGATAACATAGTAAAGTTTAATTTGTAGGTAATGAATGATATTAGCAGTCAATTAGTTAACATTTTCGGCCAGGTACAGTAAACTTATTTTGTAATACAACGTTTTTATTGAGGTTATTTAGTGCATCAAAATCACACCATTTCAATTCACTTTGCTAAAGTCATTTTAAAATGCATTAGCAGTGATAACGATGAAATTGAAACGCTATTATTATCGGCAGGGATGAATGCAGCCTTATTTAAAAATCCACGCAACCGAATAACGCCATTACAATTTAGTCAGTTAATAAAAGCTATTTCAAAAAAAAGTAAAGATGAGTTTTTAGGACTATCAAATAAACCTCTGCCTTTGGGGAGTTTCTCGTTGTTAGCCAGTAATGCCGTTCACTGTAGTAACTTACAAGAGGTCTATAAAAATACGGAGTTGGCGTTAAAAGTAATGACAAAACAACTGTCATTGAAATTAAGCATTGAGCAAAATAAAGCAAGCGTACATTTTCAGGTTCAGTCAACAAATAAAGAAGCTCAAGTTATATTGACTGAATTAGCTATGCTAATTTGGCATCGTTTTCCGAGTTGGCTGGCGAGTAAAGAAATACCTCTTGATCAAGTTTGTCTACCTTATGATAAAACAGCTAATAGTGAAGAGTATCCTTTGATGTTTTCAACGAACAACATCAGTTTTAATGCTAAAACGGCTAAAATAATATTCCCACTTCGCTATCTTGATTTACCTTGCCAGCGCTCATCGTTAGAATTGAAGAACTACATAGAGCAATTACCTGAATATTGGTTTAAACGCGCTGAATTTGATCGGGAGAACTGCTCAGTTTCAAATGAATGTTTAAGATTGATAGAACTATCCTCTAATACTTGTATGGTATCAATAGCCGAACAAATGAATAGAAGTGTAAGAACATTAAGACGGGATCTCTCTGTGGAAAAAAATAGTTTCAATAAATTAAAAGCTCAATTTTTACGAGATAAAGCAATTCATTTGATTACCGAAACAAATACATCGATAGAAAATATCGCAAATATATTGGGATATACAGAAGCTTCGGCATTTTCAAGAGTTTTTAAGCAATGGACAGGAAGTTCGCCAAGAGATTATCGTCATTCTTTTGTATAACGGTCTCTATCTCACAAATGGACACCAAATATAGCTAATTTAACTCTAAATTAATGGCCATATCCACTGAACATCTTCAAGTGGAAGGGGTATATCTACATTAGTTGGATTAATGACTACAACCATTTTTGAAAGCCTTTAAACGTTGTCTTCATAATCCACCGAGTTATTATCAGAATTAGTTAAACGGAGAAAGTAACGTTCGAAAATAGTTGCGCTGATATAAAACGTTATCTTTTGAATTTTCCAAACCTCATGACTAAGCTACCCTCCTGATTTCGACATTGCCATCATGACGATAGTGGAGTCCCTCGAATGAATTTTTCCATCATCCTTAATCCAAGCTTAGCCATTTTTCACGCCCAGTACCCATTGTCCGTTTATGACCTTTAGCGTGACCGCACCGCCCCTTTATATATTTTCCTGATAGGTGTTAAATGATTATCAACAGCCAAACGGCAATCTAATTATCAGGCGTCATGGGGAAAATATTATGGATTTACAAAAACTATTCGAACAGAAAGCGACTCAAGAAGGTGATAGTTTTGTTCGAGGCGGCACTGTCTTTTCACAACCATCGCAAAACGTAACACAAAAACCATTTGATTATTCTAAGGCACGCAAGTGGGCACCTAATGCCGATTTTAAAGATATATCAACTTTTTATCCATCAGAAGTTGAAAAGTTTGGTGTATTGCCGCAAGAGCAATTAATCGCATTGCACGAAAAGTACTTTACTCTTTGGCAGGACAAAATGCCAACTTCGAAGAAGTTACAGGAAGAGGGTCGAAAGAACATGTTGTTTGGTATTTTCGGTTCTTATCAAAAAGACTGGGAAACACCTATATTACCTTTTGCCGAAAATTGCCTTGATGGCCATTTAACAGATGTTGATGGTAACGAATATATCGATCTGCAATTTGGTGATACGCCATCGATGTTTGGTCATGGCCCGTCAAACCCTGCCATTAAGGCAGCGGCTGACTCGTTAATGAACTACGGTATCGACCCTATGATGGGTACCAAAGAGCAATCAGTGGCATGTAAAGAATTAGAGAAACATTTTCAGTTACCGGTATGGATGCACGCGTTGACCGCTTCTGATGCCAACCGCTACATGCTGGCAATAGCGCGTTGTATCACTAACCGTAAAAAAGTTGCCATCGCTAACTTTGCCTATCACGGTACTATCGACGAAACACAGAAAATGAGTCCAGAAGCGGGAGTAATTGCCCGTTACAACGAAATGCCGCAATACCATGGCGAAGTGGATCATGGCACCAAAATATTCACCTGGAATGATCTCGAATCCCTCGAGGAAGTACTAAAAGATCGTGATGTCGCTGTGGTGATCATGGAGCCTGTGATGTCTAACTTTGGCTGGGCATGGCCGGATAATGATTGGCATGCCAAGGTCCGTGAGATCACCAAAAAATACGGCACGCTATTAGCCTATGATGAAACCCATACCCTTGGCCATGCATGGAATGGCTCGGTCGGCCATCAGGGCATTACTGATTTTGATTTCTGGTGTTGTGGTAAGGCTATTTCATCGGGTATTCCCGGCGCCGTATTTGGTATGACTCGCGAAATAGCTGATGCGTGTGAAAGCTGGCAGAACGAAGCGGGTTTCTTTGCTGGCGCAGGTCTTGGTTTTCTCGGTAATGCCTTAACAGGTAACACTATGTCTACCACTGCACTGCGGGTAACTATGCAGGAAATCATGACACCAGATGTCTTTGAACCCTTGTTAGCGAAATGTGAATTTATTCGTCAGGGTATGGAAGATACATTTGATAAATATAGTGCACCGTTTCGCGCTGAAATGATGGGTAATCGTCTGTGTTTTCACTTTATTAAAGATCAGGCTACCGAGCCGCTAGGTGGCTTAACCCAAGTCGGTTTTGGCGGCCTGTTTGAGTTCGCTCATTCTTATATGTGGTATCACGGCCTGCTCATTATGCCGTTCTTTAATATGTTCTTAATTTGCCCGCAACACAGCCAACAAGATCTAGAGCGTTTCATGGAAGTCTTTGACGACATGATTGCGATCATTATGAGGAAAAAAGAGGGCTAGTCCTGTGCTTTAAACTATTTGTCACGACTCCATTGTGATGAGATTTCTGCCGATGTTATCGGTTTCGATTTAACAGCAATAACAATAAAAATAACAATAACTAAAGAGGAAATGTGTACGATGAACGATATATATAATACACCAACCAACAGGTTAAAACTTTCACTTGTCGCAACCGCGTTGTGTTGTGTTTTAACGACAAATGCTCAGGCATCACAGCTTGATTTTGGTGACAACAGTGAGGTATCAGGATCTGTCGATATCACCTTAGGTTATGCAACCTCTATTCGTGCTCAGGATGCTGACCAAGACAGCTGGGCCACCGCGCCTAATGTTGCTTCGGATATGCGGGTACCCGACGCTGGAGATGTTATTTCCAATGTCTTTAAAGTCACGGCTGAACTAGGACTTGACTGGCGTAATTACGGTTTTGTCGGCACCCTGTCATATTTGTACGACACAGAAATCATGAATCAGGATCAAGCCGACATTGGTTTGAGCAACGGTAGTAACTGGACTAAGGCGGCGGAAGATTATTCAGGTAATAACCTTGAACTACTCGATGCCTATGTTTATGGCACCTTCGATATTGGTGAAAACCCGCTCGAAGTTCGTGTGGGAAAGCAGGTAATTAACTGGGGCGAGGGGCTTTTCTTCCTCGATGGTATTTCAACTCAGGTGCCGCTTAACATCAACAAGTTAGTGACTCCAGGCTCTGAGTTAAAAGAAGCTTATATTGGTGTTGAAGGTGTGTATCTTCAAATGGGCATCGGCGAAAGCTCGTCAATTGAAGCTTATGTTCAGGGCAACTGGCGCCGCACCGAAATGCCTCCACATGCTACATTTTACGGTGATGACGCCTTTTTCCGCGGTGGTCAGGAAACGGGATTGCGTGATAGCGATGTTGAGGCCGATAGTCAGGGACAATGGGGAATATCGGGTCGTACCATGCTGGGTCAGGACAGTGAAGTGGGTCTCTATTACTCCAGCTATCATGAAACCTTCCCTTTTGTTCAGTTAACGACTCCCGGCTCGAGTTCTGATTTAGGTTCATTGTTAGGATTACAGCAATACTGGCCTGAAGATCTGGATATGTTTGGTACAAGTCTGGCAACGACCCTCGGCTCGTGGTCAATTAACGGTGAAATTGCCTATCGTCCTGACCGTCCACTGTTTACTAATTTTGTATTTAACAATGAATCGCGCAATGCCGAGCAGCACGACACCGTCAGCGCTTCTGTTCATGGCATCTGGCTTGGTGGGGCACTGCCGTTAGGCATCGACTCGCAAGTGTTATTAGTTCAGTTGGGCGCCGATTATGTTAGTGGTGATTTAACTAATCTGATGGCTAATAGCTCAATCACCAAAGGAGCCGCAAACGTCGATGATCTCGCTTATGGTGTTGCTATTGAGTGGACTGGCACTTGGCAGGGTATTATCCCAGGATCCGACTTATCGCTTGATATCTATCTACAAAAAGATCTGCATGGTAACTCGCACTTTTGGGGAAATTTCGCCGAAGATCGCCTATTAGGTGGTATCACGTTGACCGGCAGTATTGGCAATGCATGGGAAGTTAATGTGGGGTATTCATGGACTGATCAGAAAAATTCTCATTATGACACTCAAGATGTCTTTAACCTTTCTGCTAACTATAAGTTTTAAGCCTACGGGCTAAGAGGAGTTTTATTATGTTAAAAAAATCAATTTTATATACAGCACTAGCGACATTAACGATCACTGCAACCAGTACATTTGCAGCTATTAGCGCAGATCAAGTAAAGCGATTGCAACAAGAGTTAACCCCGGTAGGTGCCGAAAGGGCGGGTAATGCTGATGGTAGTATTCCGGCATGGACCGGCGGTTTAACTGAGGTACCTGCTAATTGGCAGCGCGGCGATGACCGACCTGATCCTTTTGCTGGCGAACAGCCGTTATTTACTATTACCGCGGCTAATGCTGACCAGTATAGCGATAAACTCACCGCCGGCGCCAAGGCACTGTTAAAACAGTACCCTGAATTTTCGATGCCGGTCTATAAAACACATCGCAGCGCGGCATGGCCACAATATGTTTATGACAATATTACTAAAAGTGCGACGACGGCAAAGCTGTCTAGTGATGGTAATGGCGTCAGTGCTGTCTGGGGCGCGGTGCCATTTCCTATACCGGAAAACGGTAATGAGGTTATCTGGAATCATAATTTACGGTATTTAGGCAGCTTCCGTAATATTCCTTCAGGGATTGAAAATACCATTTATAACAACGGTCAGCGTCTGGAGTGGTTGCACGATATTAAGGTGCATTTTACCTATTACGACGCAGCAGTTACGGTAAAAGAACAGGAAGCGGGCAATATTTTCAGGTATTCATCACAAACGTTAAGCCCATCTCGCTCGTCAGGTGAAGGTACTTTGGCTATGGAAAATATCGACGCAAAAAATACTCCACGCAAGGCATGGACTTATGATCCGGGCGAGCGTCGTGTTCGTCGTGCGCCTAACTTGGCTTTTGATACGCCTGATCGCCCGGTTAATGTTGTAGATGATTATGACATGTTCTCTGGCTCGCCTGAGCGCTATAACTGGAAGTTGGTTGGTAAAAAGGAAATATACGTTCCATATAACAACAACCCACTTAACTCGATTAAGCATGCAATTAAAGATGTCTATGCCAGTCCAGTGATTAAATCTGAGCTAACCCGTTACGAGCTTCATCGGGTCTGGGTGGTTGAAGCAACAACTCGTGACGATGCGCGTCATCTGTATGCCAAACGTGAATTCTATATTGACGAAGATACTTGGACAATATTGGCCACCGATAAATATGACGGCAACGGTAATTTATGGCGTGTTGGTTTTAATTATCCTGTAACGGCTCCAGAAGTACCGGTAACCGCTGGTGGCTTCTATGTACATTACGATTTAAAAGTCGGCGCCTACTACAGCTTTTTCGGGGTTTCAGGACAAAAGAAGGCGCAAACCTTTGACGAGAAACCACCTAAAACATCTTACTACACGCCGGCAGCATTGCGTCGTCGCGGTAGGTAAGTAGGTTTATTCTTCCCGGCCAATTTATTTTCAGGTCGGGTTTTTTATCTTTGTTAAAAGATTAAGCAGGCAATATTATGAAAATTATTATAAACAAAGCCTCAAAACGATTTAATCGTTTGTCATTTTCAATATTCTGGCTGGTGTTATCAGTTGGTATGACGAATAACGTTGCCTTTGCCCAAGAGGTCTTGATGCAAAATAAGGCCGCCGGGTTGTATCAAGATACGCTTGACTTACCTGCATTGACAATGGCGTCAGCACAACATTCGTTACTGCTTGACATCGCTTTTGTCGGTGAGCGTATCGTCGCTGTTGGCGAGCGAGGTCATATTCTGTATTCAGATGATCATGGTGAAAATTGGCAGCAGGCTCAGGTCGATTCTCGTGCTCAACTTAATGCAGTATTTTTTATTGATGATAACACCGGCTGGGCGGTCGGTGAGGACGCATTAATAATGCAAACCACCGATGGCGGTGTCAGCTGGCACAAACAGTTTGATGATCGTGATGCCGAGGTCAGAGGGCCATTACTCGATATTTACTTTAAAAATGCCGAGCAAGGTTTCGCGATTGGGGTGTTTAATAAATTGTATTTTACTGATAATGGTGGTGAAAATTGGCAAAACTGGCAGGAACATGCCGATAACTTAGACGAATGGCATTTTTTTTCGATGGCGGTGTCAGATGGTCATAACGCAGAGAGCAGCTCAGGTAATAGCTCAATTTACCTGACCTCCGAAGTCGGCTTGCTGTTTCGTTCAACCGATGGAGGCGAAAATTTTTCACCACTACAAACCGACCATGATGGTTCATTTCATGGGCTGTTAGTTAAACGCGATAGTACAGGCAAAGATGTATTACTTGCTTTTGGCGTTGGAGGCAAACTTTTTAGCAGCACTGACAGCGGCAACAGCTGGTTAGCTATTGCGACGGGTATTGAATCTGGCCTTGCTGGTGGTAGCTGGCTTACTGATGGCTCGGCGCTAATTGTTGGAGCCAATGGCGTGATGCTAAAAGTCTCATCAGACTTAAAACATGTGGCTAAGTATCAGCGCGATAATGGACTACCGCTCAATAATGTAATGCAAACCGGACCAGACAGCTTGGTGCTAGTCGGGCTCGGAGGGATCCAAAGGATGCTATTAACAGAGCTAGTTTCCCCATCAATAAAGCGAGTAAGTTCTTCAACAGGGGTGCAGCATGATTAATAATAATGATAGCTTAAAATATTCTGGATTAACCAACGCGATATTTCGTTATCGCTTTGCCATTATTATCATCAGTTTGCTCGCTACTTTAGTCTTGGCCTGGCAAGCGAGTTTTGTTCGTCCCGATACGCGGCTAGATCGACTCATTCCGACCAGCCATGAGTTTGTCGTTAACTCTGCCGGTTTTATGGCCGGCACTAATAGTTCATCGGGCAGCGTTATTCGTGTGGCGGTGGCCGTCAACCATGGCACTATTTTTGATTACAACCATCTCATTACATTGCAAAAAATTAATGATGAGCTATCACTACTCGAAGGCGTTGATACCGGCAGCTTAAATTCATTGTGGGCACCGGGGATGCTGTGGTTTGCCATTACGCCTCAGGGCTTTGATAGTGGTCCAGTGATCGACAATGCCAGTTTTAATGACTCGGTTACATCGATGGACCTTATTCGTACTAACGTATTTCGCGCCGGTTTAGTCGGCAATTATGTTGCAAATGATTTTAAAGCGAGCATGATCGATTTTTCAGTGTTAGCAACTAATCCTGCAACGGGTGAACCGCTCAATATTAGCGAGTTTTCACAACGTTTAGAGCAGGTTCGCCTCAAATACAATAGCAAAGATTTAAGTATTCATGTCATTGGTGACGTTAAAAAAGTAGCCGATTTAGTCGATGGCTTTAATCAAATTGCGTTGTTCTTTCTCGCGGCATTTTTAATTACCACGGTATTGTTATTTAATTATTCTCGTTGTGTTAAATCGACAGCTATTCCATTGCTATGTTCTGTGGTGGCGGTTATCTGGCAGCTCGGCATTCTGAACTTGTTGGGCTATGGACT
>MAAF01000038.1:26539-52525 GCA_002163005.1 Colwellia psychrerythraea
TTGGGCTATGGACTGGGGGTCTTCTCGGTGCTGGTGCCATTTTTGGTATTTGCGATTGCGGTCAGTCACGGTGTTCAGGTAATTAATGCTATCGCCCATGAATCGGCTAAAGGCGAAAAACGTCACGATGCCGCCAAGATCACCTTTCATCATTTGCATAAGCCTGGTTTATTTGCGTTAATCAGTGATGGTATTGGTTTTGCGACCTTATTTATTATCGATATTGGCGGCATTCAAGATTTGGCATTGGTGGCAAGTATTGGTGTGGCGTTAGTTATCTTCACTAACTTGGTGCTGCTGCCTGTTTTAATGTCTTATGTTGGTGTGACGCAACGTTGTATCGATCATGCCCAATATAAGAGTGAACACAAAACCGCCATGTGGGATGCGTTATCGTATTTTGCGACCAAGCGCTTAGCGACTCTTTCAGTGGTTGTGGCATTGGTATTAGTCGGTGTTGGCAGCTGGTTTAGCTTGGATTTAAAAATTGGTGATTTAGACAAAGGCGCGCCAGAGCTGCGTGCTGATTCTACCTATAACCTTGATAATAATTTTATCACCAGCAATTTTACTACCAGTACCGATTTAATGACGGTATATGTCGGGATGCCAGCAGGGCAGTGCGAAACTTATAAATCGATAGAGATGACCGATCGTCTCGGCTGGGAACTTCAAAACACAGCGGGGGTTAAAACGGTTAATTCACCGGCAACACGGGCGCGGATAAATCGTTATTTAGGTAATGAGGGTAATCTTAAATTGATGTCTTTGCCACGTGACGAACGAGTCTTATCTCGTGCTATTTCTACCACAGGTATTAGTACTGTTGCTGGTAGTATTCATTGTGATCAACAACAGCTTAACCTCGAACTTAATGATCATCGTCAGGAAACCCTTGAAACGGTTGTCTCGGTGGTGCGTAATTTTGCTGCGGCAAATGACGATAGTGATGTCTGGTTTAGGTTAGGCAGCGGTAATGCCAGCCATGAAGCGGCAACCAATGAAGTGATTGACCGCGCCCAGTACGAGATCCTCGGCTATGTCTATGCGATTGTCGCTGTGATGTGTTTATTGATGTTCCGCAGTGTTAAAGCGGTGATCTGTATCCTATTGCCGTTGGCGCTGACTTCTCTGTTATGTCAGGCACTGATGGCCGTAATGGGCATTGGCGTTAAGGTGGCAACCTTGCCGGTGATTGCATTAGGTGTTGGTATCGGTGTCGATTATGGGATCTATATTTACAGCAGGTTACAGTCTTATCTTGAGCAGGGACATCCCTTGCAGCTTGCCTATTTGGAAGCGTTGAAAACCACAGGCAAGGCGGTATCATTTACCGGTATGACGCTGGCTATTGGAGTCGCAACCTGGGTTTTCTCACCGATTAAATTTCAGGCCGATATGGGGATCTTGCTGACCTTTATGTTCTTGTGGAACATGGTAGGGGCACTGACGCTATTGCCGGCACTGACATACTTGTTACAGCCATCCAAGGACAAGGTGGATCAGAGCGTCAATACTGCTAAGGAAGTGTTAAGTTCTTAAAAGGTTGAGGATGATGAACATTGCCAATTTTACTGGTTATGTTCATCATTATTGAGTCTGTAAATGTTTTCAGAGAGCCTTTGATATGCTATTCACCTTTGTGCCTAAATTTGCTCGTAGAGTTCTGATGTGTTGGGCGCTCTGGGGATTAGAAAGGGAAACGGAGCGGTCGTTTCCCTTTCTGTGTTATGGCAGCTGAGACGCTAAACAGAGATAACAAATACTAAGCACTAACGTTAAGCACACAATGTATTGATAGGATTAAAGTTTACTCGTTGAGATTTTAGCTTCCTCAGTTATTGGTTTTTTATTTTGCAGTTTCACTAATGATTGATAACCTTTAACAGTAACATTATGACCTGCTATATAGCAGTTGTAGCCAATGCTACAAAAGATACAAGGTAATAGTTTGAATGCTTTCTTTTCCATAATATTTCACCAGTTATACAATAGCCTTACTGATAAGACCGTATTTCCCCAATTAATATTTCTGTGGTGTTACTTAGCTGAGATAGCTTTAGATAAAATATTAGCAAGTAAAATTAATAATGTTATATTAATTTACGGTTATGTAGAGAAGTTGGAGAGTATATAAAATTATTGTTATGCTTTTGTTTTTTGCTTCTCAGCAGTTACAGCAGTATATTGTTCGCCTTATCGGCAGCCCATGCAGTACATTCAAGTGTTCAGTCCCAAAAAATATCTGCCATTCAATCAGCCGTAAAATCTCAAAGTAATTCAAAGGATGAAAAGTAATGGTCAGTTAGCTCAACTTATCTTATCGACAGAGCAATGACGGGTTAAATTAAACCAGTAAGTTAATTATCCAGTCAGCTTAAAAGTCGAGCTATGTAAACTAGAATAGAGCGATGGTAACGGTCAAAGATTAATGTAGTTGGACAAAGTGGGCTAATATTTGTTAATGATAGTTTTTAATCTACCATCACTGTTCATCTCAACTAACACGGCTTCTATTTTCTCCTTTAACAGCTCGGGAAAATTAAGTGAAAAACATAAGTTGATATCATAATCCGCAATAATATTACCAATGTAGTGGAAGTTAAAATTATCACTAGGAAAATTCATTTTTTTTAGGTGATAATTTAGTCTAATATTCATTTCAGGAAAAGCTACTGCTCTGCCCATGGCGATGACTTTTATCGCCGCTTCATGGTCTTTCACATACATAATATCAAACTTGTCTTGCTCAATATAAGCCGCCAAACCAGGGTAATCAAAACCGTGAATTAAGACGAGGCTCTTTCCAAATAGATCGCTAATTTTATTGTATTGATTAGACTTTAAGGTCAAAAAACTGTGTTTTACTGTCATAATTGGTGTTTTTGACAGTGATAATGATTGTAGCCCTGGCCAAGCAGCAGACCCATAGGTTATCCATTTAACCTTTGGGTTTTTCATGTACTTCATCATACGTTTAAAAGGCAAAATACTATGAGAAAAGGGAATATTTTGTTTTTCTATCGAATTAATTACATCAGTAACGATGCCTAGCTGTTCGCTGTTTTTAGTCGATATTTGAATAGGCGAGGAGGATTTATCTGCAATAAAGTAGGTTATTTTATTATCTGCTATACTCGAAAAACTAACTAATAATATAATGAAATAAAGCTTTTTTTTCATAGGTCATGTGTTTGACTGTCACTCTTATGTGAACTGATAATGCCATAAAAAATAATGGCTTGCCATTTATTCTGAAACTAAGTTACTGTTTTAATTGCATACAATTGAACTTAAAATAATTTACACCTAAGTTATTAGATAAAACTAGTGACTTAGGTGATAAAGCTAATCGGTTTGCTTAACTACTTCTTGTATCTCTCTGCCTTCTTCGATTATCTGTTCTCGCATTTCGGCCAGGTTTTCTAGCGCTAATTGTTTTTCTTCTGGACTCATATTTTCATTGTTAGCAATTTCTTCCATCAGCGCTTCAAGCTCTTCAAGCCTTTCTCGGTCTATACCTAATCGTTTATCTAATATATTTTGCATTATCTCACTGAAACGATTATCAACGACAACATCTTATTTGGCATTGCTATCTTGAGTTGTATTTAATGCTTCACTTTGAGATAAAAGTGACCTTGCCGTTTCGGGCCTTACGTAAGTGGGGCGATCTCTTTAATCTCATTACCGTTCATCATGGCTAACGCTTGATCAGACAAAGTCACAGTATCTTTTTCACCGGGAATAGGTTGAACGGCGGGAATGGAGTTATCAAATTTGACTATCGAGGTATTATTAGATTTTTCTTGCGCTACTTGTTGAGCGTAATTGCTGCTGATCATCATAATACGGCCTTCCTAGCTTGGTGTTTTGAATAATTTCTTTTTAATATCATTCATAGGGCATAGTCTGTGCCACTTCTTAGTTATTTGATTAAATAACTATATACCCTATTTAATGGGTTATACAGAGTAACTATTTATAAGTTACATCCTTTATTAACCGTTATTTGAATTTAATACCTTCTAGGGTGACAAGTATTATCCATTAAGCGGCATATTTTTGCCTCTTTGAGATAACCACATAAGAGGTATTCATCAAAATATCATTTAGTTATGCAGTATTTCTCTTGTGTTAATAACTTGTTATAGATAAAATTGCTTCCGATTTAAGTATCAGTATTGATTGGTACTACCATGCAAAGGAATGCATAAAAGCTTTATATTCTTGGATTCCTTTGTTTTATATTAAAAGGAAGTAAAATTGAAGTATTTAAAGCTCGCCTCATCACTTTTAGTTGTTGTGTTACTCAATGGTTGTTTGGAAGTAGAAGATAACAGTTCAGAGGTAAAAGCATTATTAGAGCAAGCTGAAAATTCAGTTAGCATTAAAGGTGTTGTCGTCGATGCACTGGATTTTAAACCTATTGGTAATGCTTTAATTACCGTCAAAGTCGGTTCAACAGACATAATTTCTAATTTTGAAGTTACTAATGGCGACTTTGAATTAACGGGCTTACCTCATTCTTCAGATATAGATATCATTATCTCAAGTCCAGATAATAAATTCCTTTCAAGAGCTTTTTTTAAACAAACTTATAACGGTAGTAAAAATAGCATCGATGATGTTGGTAACTTTGCTGTGTCTGAATCGGTAGATGTAGAAATTTCTGTTATTGATAATGAAACAGGCAGTGCTTTATCTACATTAGAGTTTATTGCTTATTCTCACTCAGGTACTAATTCATCGGCATATAAATACCAGCATGTTTCTTCATTTAATGTTGAAACGGGTATATATACTATTACCTTGCCAAAATTTATTAATACTAGCATTAGTGCTAATTTAGATTTTGATAAAGATGGCGAAGTCGATTACGTACCTGAGCTTACTAACTTTTTACGCGGTCGTAATTTATATATAGGGTCAGCAAATACAAAAGAGTTTTCAACAATACATATGAATGAAGTCCTAATGGCTTCAGAACTTGAAATTAGGCTTTCTTTGGTTGATGAAACAGCAGAGCCGTTGCTTGGTGCTACTTTTTATTTAGAAGATAGTGTTGTTGATAGTACCTATGATGAATCAACTAGCCAATATGTTATTACTACGCAAATAAAAGATACCGTAAGTCTTCAATTACCAGCATTTACCAGTAATGAAGTTAAATACCAAAGTAGTTCTTTTACCGTAACAAAGTTAGCTGATGGTAATTTAAGTATTCTAAAAAATGGTAGTTCTAATAATTGTTGTTTCGTTATTCCGAGTGCCACTGTGATTGATTTGGCGCTTGCACCACAAGTGATTCTTGAAAGTGAAACACCACTTGAAGTTGTTCTTGCTGCTACTGAAGTTAACTCAGTAGATTCTAGCTTTAGTGTATTCTATTCTCAGGCTATAACAGTTGAACTTGAAAATATATCATTAACAAATGACCAAGGATTTACCGTGTTAATGGGTAATGCAGATGCTGATGATCAAGTATCTGCAGGTACAACACTCATAACTGGTGGTCTATCTTTCCCTGTTACTTATGCATTGAGCTTGAACGATACGCGTTTAACCGTAACGCCTGTAAGTCCGTTGACGACGCCTGATTTATATCGCTATGACATTCAGTCGGTGACGAATAAGGCGACTCTTGAACGTGCTGATATATATAACGATCAATTAACTTTTGAGATAAGTCCCAATACTGATGAAGTCTTTTCGACTGCTGATATTAAACTCGACAATGGAAATTATACCACCAATGGTAGTGTTATAACGTCAAGAAATTCGGCAGGTGATAGTTCTTCTTCTTATAACTGGAATGATTCCGTTTATTTGTATTTTCCGCTGAATATTAATGCATTACAGAAATTAACGTTACGTAAAACCTCTGTAATCAATGATGGAATTTCATCAGTAAGTTCAAATGACTATAACGTGGTTACCAATGGTTCAATAAACGCAACCGCTGTTGGTATTGTTAATTTAGCAGCCAATGAATCTGTGAATAACCAAGTATATCGACGTTCGATCATTGTCAGCTCAGCTCAACCTGAAACTCAAAAGGTTTATCGATTGTATGCTGGGGAGTATCTATCAGATAATACTGGTGCTGAATCTAATAGTATTAGTTTCGAGTATTCATTGGAAACTAAAGCTGGTGAAGTGGCAACAGGTAATATAACTATCCCAGTACAGTAATTTTTTATCAGGTAGTGTTACTGTATTAGGATATTAATAAAATGCCGCATTCGCGGCTTTTTTTATCGGTGATTTTTAATGACAAAATGCTAGTTAGCAATCTTCTGCAAACACTGAACAACCCATTGCTTCATCTGCATTTCATTTAAGCCACCTGAAATACGGTCAATTTCTTCACCCTGATGAAAAAAGACTAAGGTAGGTAAGCTACGAATATTTGCCTCAGCAGAAATTTGTTGAACTTGCTCGGTATTTACTTTGGCAAACAGTAAAGAGGGTGATGATTGTGCTACTTTACTGTAAACAGGCGCCATGTTTTGACAGGGACCACACCAGCTGGCCCAAAAATCAATAATCACAGGTAAATTATTACGTTCTATAAAGGGGTAGAAAGTATTCCCCGTTAATTCTGTTGGCTTGGGTGAATAAACCCCTTGTTGGCATTTACCACATTTGCCTTTGTTATAGTCTTTATCATCAGGGATGCGGTTGGTGGTGAAACAGTTTGCACAAACAATATTCATAAACTTCCAACAAATGAAACTATACCCATGATATTTCAAAATACGAGTTTCAGGATGCCAGAGCTATTCATGATCAAGGCGCATCTTTTTATTAAGGGTTGTTCCCTTAAAAAACGATGCAACGATGAACATGATTTGCTCTGGGATCCCAGTAGGGCTGGTTTAGAAACGCTTTATACTACGTTATTGATTTCGACAATAGAATAACTATTCTCTTCAATCTATGCCTTGTCTAAAGGCGTCTCTAATTCCAGCTGAATCCTGTCTTTTGAAGTAATATGGGTATATATATTTTAAAGTGAGTTAATGTTACCTGATTAGCTTTTAACAGTTAATAATTATCTTATTTTTTCCATATCACTGTATCTATTGCGTTAAAAACCTTATCACCTGTAGAACTAATTACCTGATGTATTGGTGTATATTGTATGCAATAATGCATTTATCCAATATAACAATAAAGAAAACGCTATGAATAAACTAACAATACTTCTTTTGGCTCTCGCTATATCTTCTGTTATTACCGCGTGTAGTTTTAACGATGAGGCTGATACTGCTAACTTCACTCATTCTGTCTTATTACCCAGTGTTAACCCTATGGTCGCTCAAGTGCTTGCGACTGATATTGATCAGTTATGGAGCCAAGATTTTGATCATTATCAACAAGGATTACTAAAAGCTGTTGCTGATGAAATATCAACGGAGGCGCTAAAAGGTGACTTAACTAATGATAAATTAGAGAAGCTTACTTTCTATCTTAGAATTTACAGTAGTTTTGGTGCAGATAAAGATTGGCCGGAGCAAACTGCAGCATCCGTTAATTCGGCTTTAGTAAACTTACACAATATGCCTGGTTTTTTTGAAGTGAATCATACTACGGCACGGTTGCATGAAAATTACGCTGTTGCTTTGTATCGTTTATATTTCTTAGCACAGTTACAACCGCTTATCGTCGAGCAGGTTAAGCCGTTAAGCCGGCTAATTAATCTTTACGCTACCGTTGATCTTTCTAACACAGCGTCAGAGAGTCATATAGAAAATAAGGCGATTGATTACGCACTGTGGGAAGTATTACGTGCGGGGGCGATTTTACCCTACGAAGCCCGAAGAAAAAATACCGCAGAATTCACAAAGGCTATTCACGGCGAAGGTGAACTTCAGCAGGCGTTAATGCAATTTATTACTGCCAAAAATAATACCTTAGCTGGCGATGACTGGCCTAAACAGCACGCTCTTTGGGCATTGGCACAGTATTATAATTTATACACAAAAGAATACTGGAATGAATATTATCAGCACTCAGTTGAGGATCAAAAGCGCTTAGACGATGATAAGTTAACTCTTAAAGTCGAAGGTAAACTAGATACCCTAGATAACAGTGTTTGGGCGGCGTTAACCACTAATAAACAAGCGTCGCTAGAGCAAAGTAAAACACTTTTTAGTGTGCCTTATGTGGTTAATACTTTTCGTGGTAAGTCTGAATGTGAAGAGGGGACGCTAACAGGTCGCTGTATTACGCCATCGATTGAACAAGCATTACCAATTAACCATACGTGCTCAGATAGAATTTACATACTAACTCAAGCGATGTCCCCAGCGCAGTTAAATGATTCTTGCCAGCAACTCATATCTCAAGAAAGTAATTTCCATGAAATATTAGCGACTAATAACCAGCCCGTTGCCAACGATTTTAATGATAAATTGCGGGTCGTTATTTTTAATAACCACGCAGAGTATAATAAATACGGACAGCTAATTTTTGATATTAATACCGATAATGGTGGTATGTACATCGAGGGAACGACACAAGATCCTAACAATATTGCGACTTTTTATTCATTTGAGCATTTTTGGGTACGACCAGAATTCGCTGTTTGGAACTTAAATCATGAGTTTGTGCATTATTTAGATGGTCGATTTGTTAAATATGATACTTTTAACCACTTTCCAAGCCATATGGTGTGGTGGTCTGAGGGCCTTGCTGAATATGTTGCGAATGAAGATAATAACCCAAGAGCCTTTAAATTAGTTAATGAAACTAAACCAAAAGATTGGCCAAGTTTAATGGATGTTTTTAATACAGAATATAAAGACGGTACCGATAGAGTGTATCGTTGGGGCTATTTAGCAGTGCGTTTTATGAATGAAAATCATCAAAGTGATTATAGAAAAATGGCACACTACCTAAAAACAGACTTCTTTGATGGTTATAAAAAATTATTAGACGACTCAGGTGAAAAGCACTCAGCAGAGTTTACTCAATGGTTAGTGAAGCATAACGCTAACTTTGTGGCAGAAATAAAAGAAAATAATCCCCATAAACCACGTCAATTCTATCGTTATACATATAAAGATTACTTGCAGCCAACACACTTAACAGAAAACAAGTTACATATGCACTGGCAGTACTGGCATGAAAATGCCTTAAAAACTACAGATAAAAAAATAGCCAATAAATAATTATAAAGCTTATTCAAAAAACAATAAATAAACATAAGACTAAACGCTAAACTCAAGTTCGCTTTGTGAACTTTGGATATAGCGTTTTCACCCCACTTGATAGAATACTGGTAAGTTTAATCAGAAGATTTTTATACTACCGATACTCACCAAAATGATTAAGTTAACGTCAGAATATTGTCCCTAACTTGCAAAAGCGGTATTGCAAAATGATAATTCCATTTTATAACTTCAGTTTTAAAATAAAAATCTATATAAATCAATGGTGAAATTACATGTGATTTTGGCATTATTGATGCAACGTACTTCAGTAGTAACGCAATTGTGCGGAGCCATTTATTAAGTTGAGGGTAGTCATATGTTAAACAATTATAATGTAAACAATAGACGAATGATCATGTCAGAGGCAATGCTGAAGGCTTACCAACAAGACGCTAATAAAACTAGCAAAGATGATGGAGACGATAATGGACGTAACAGACAAAAGGCTGAAGCTTTATACGAGCATGATGACAATCTTATCTATGAATTGGGGTATAACTAAATAGCACTAAAAGTTGATGATTACACCAAAATAAAAGACTTGGTTTTTTCAATAGTTCCACTATGATTAAGCACTATTTTATTTGTAAACGGTGAGTTATTTACTCTCTGACAATCCCTAACTAAAGTAATGAATAAACGCAGCTGTCTTTATTCATTACCTTAGTGTGCCGATTACCATTTACCGATAAATCACTTTTTGAAGAGTAGAGTTTAACTATTATGGCGCTCTTTTTATGGATGTCAGGCGCACTGGCTTCATTTTGCATTCTTGCTATTGGTGCACGTGAATTAAGTGGCGAGTTAACTATTGCTCAATCACTGTGTATTCGTAGTGCTATCGGATTGGTATTTCTCTCGGGTGTTTACTTTATTCGGTCTCGATTTTTTAAAGATAAGCAGCTAAAGTCATTAGCAAGTCAGCCACGAGTTAATGTGATTAAACTTCATTTATTTCGTAATGGTTTTCACTTTATTGCGCAATATGGTTGGTTTTTTGGTATCGGCTTACTTCCGCTGGCGGAAGTTTTTGCCTTAGAGTTTACTGTGCCAATATGGACCCTGTTAATTGCGAGCTTTTTTCTCGATGAAAAAGTCACAATGAATAAATTGATAGCGATATTTCTGGGTACCTTAGGAGTACTTGCCATAGTACGGCCGGGTTACGCTTTAATTGATTATGCATCTATTATCGTTTTGGGCTCTGCTATTTGTTTTGCTATATCGCATACGACAACAAAGTCTTTGGCAAAAACTGAATCTCCGTTAACCATTTTACTCTTCATGTGTATTGTTCAATTACCTATTGGATTATTTTTATCTTTATCAAATTGGGTTTGGCCACAAGGTGAACAATGGCTTTGGCTTACGGTGATTGGGCTAAGTGCGTTGTCAGCACATTATTGTTTAGCAAACGCAATGAAATATGCTGAAGTAACTACCATTATTACCCTCGATTTTTTCAGGTTACCTCTAATTGCTATGATAGGCGTATTTTTTTATAACGAAGCGTTTGAGCTTCCTTTACTTATCGGTGGTGCTTTAATGTTAATTGGTAACCTCATCGGCGTGAGAGATTTAACAGCGAAAAGTATTAAGTTAAAGCATAATTCCTAGCGCAACCTCTCCCCTAAATAGGCTTTTTAAGCTCTTCATAATGAAAGAAAAAGAGCAGGATTGTCATTGTCTTATTTTACATCAATATACAGAGTTATTAGTTAGGCTAATATCACAATTAAATCATATGAATTAGTTGAATTATTGGTGGATATTGTGTCAGAGTCTTCGAGCGTATCGCGTTTGTCAGGTGAAAAAATCGTCAGTTACGGTTTGGTGTTTTTCGCAAGTTTAGTGATCTTTTTTATCTCGCAAGTTATTCAGTTTTACCTCGGCGCGTATGACCTTACTACCATGTACATTTCTTTTTGTGCTGGCTTTATTTTATTCATTCCTTTAGTGAGCCTTGTTTTACATCCACTATTACTAAATAAAGAGGGTAAAAGTGATACCTTTCACTTTAGAGCATTGTTCGCAAACATCGGCTTAGTATGCGTGGTACAGTTTCTATGTTTTCTTATTTGGATGACTGATGCCATTGCTCTTTATAGCTTATATGTCGATCAAAATTCATTCCTTTCGAAAGTCTTCGATATACAAACACAAGCTCGGGGGGATATGACTTTTGAATTTTATGCTTTTAACTTTGTACTCGCTTGGTTATTTTCGCTGTTATCTATGATTGTCGGTGTACTACCTTGTTTGATTGCTCGTCTAGACAATCGTGGCGTAGTCGGGGATTTTGTTGCTTCTTTCGCATTTGCTAAAGCGCATAAAGGTTTGATGTGCGTATATGCCTTGATAATTGCTAGCTCAGTGTTATTACCTTTGTTGTATGCAAAGTATCTTTTCTTAGTCTTGTTCCCCTGTAGTTTGGTTTGGGTTTTTATTCAGTTAAATAAAAAATACATACTGTCGTCAGTATCAAAATAAACACCACAAGAATGAGGTTAACTGACAGGAAAAATAAATAGCCATGCTATGTCCACTTGGGCAAGTGGTTATTATTCGGCGTGTTTTTTTCTAAAAGCGAAGGCTTTCTCACAAGCAGGCAACTCATAAAACAGTGGTGCGCCATTTATTCTATTACCGTTATATGCTTTTGCTTCACTCAGACAAACAGCTTTACTTTTTTAAACTTTTGAACACATTCTTGATAAATTTCTTTTCTTCTGGGCTCTAGCGCAATTTTCCTTGCGTCCTCGCAAGCTTGATCTAATTTTACTTGTTCACCTTTATGGGCAAAGGCAGTCGTGTCTATGCTGTAGACGACAATGACTAGTACCAAAGACCGAAATAAGTTGCTTGGCATATGGAATTCCTTGTGATAATTCTTATCGTTGGATGATTGTTGTTCCATAAGGTCCTTAAGTCTACTCTTAAAATTTCAACAATATCCTAATATAGTTTTAATAAAGATAAGCAAAAATTGGTTTTTTGGCAAAGGCTTATCTACAGTTATTAATAGTGACATCGAGGTTTTTATAACAATGAAAAACTAAATAAAGATTTAGTTAAGGGTTAAAATGGAATCATTAAAAATACGAGAATATATGAATCACTACCCAGTAACTTTTACCGAGAGTATGTCTGTAGAAGAGGCCACATTACGCTTCTTAAAAACGAAGCAAATTGGCGGACCAGTAGTTGATCAAAACTATAAGGTACTTGGCTTTATTTCAGAAGGGGATGTTTTAGAAAAAATGTTAGAAACCATCTATTTCAATGAAAACGTGGCGATTATTAAAGATATTATGAGTAACAAGGTACTTTCAGTTAAACCTTATGACAGTATTATTGAATTAGGGCAAACCATGCGAAAGGATAAACCTAAAGTTTATCCTGTCATTGATGATGATGGTAATCTACTTGGTACTATCTCTCGTAATGAAGTTTTACAAGCCTGTTATAAACACGGTAGAGCAAGGACTTCTATTGAAAAGGAGCATGCAGCGGTGTAAGTAAATAGCCGTTAACGTTTTTTCCTACTGTTGTATTATCTTTTTAAAGGAGCTGTGAAGCTCCTTTTGTGTGTTTAAGGGGGTATTTAAAATACGTTACTCGCTGCCATTTATAGTGTATTACTGTTAAAATATTTCTTTTTATTTTCTATCCGAGTTTGTTTTGTCTGTTTCGATTGAGTCTGCTATTACTTCATTTTCCCATTTACAAAAACTTTTTGAATTATTGCCGCAAGCAAAAAAAAGCGATGCGGTACGCTTTAGAAAAAGGTTAATAAACCTTAAAAAAACGATTACTAAAGAGGTTGGACAAAAATCACCGACTGAATTGGCGATGCTGTCATTATCAGCAAAGCAAATTAAGCTGGTTGAGCCTTTACAGCAACATATCCTCAAATCAATTCAAGATAAACAGCAAAAAATCAGAAGCTTACCTAAGATAACGTATCCGGAAGGTTTGCCCATTTCAGAGAATGCTGCGCAAATTTCAGCAGCTATTGATGCTAATCAAGTGGTTATCATTGCCGGTGAAACTGGATCAGGAAAAACCACACAAATCCCCAAAATTTGTCTTGAACTTGGTCGAGGTGTGGATGGTCTTATTGGCCACACTCAACCTAGACGTATTGCCGCTAGAACAGTTGCTAATCGTATTGCAGAAGAGTTAGGCACCAAGTTAGGTGAGCAAGTTGGTTATAAGGTTCGTTTTAATGACCAAGTCAGCGAGCAAAGTTATATCAAATTGATGACTGACGGTATTTTGCTGGCGGAAATGCAAAGGGATAGGTTACTTCTTAAATACGACACAATTATTATCGATGAAGCCCATGAGCGTAGTTTAAATATCGATTTTATCTTGGGCTATTTAAAGCAAATACTGGTAAAACGACCTGATCTTAAGTTAATCATTACCTCAGCGACCATTGACCCACAACGTTTTGCAAAACACTTTGCTAGTAGAAATGGTGTGCCAGCACCTATTATTGAAGTATCAGGTAGAACATTCCCTGTTGAAATGCGCTATCGACCATTAAATGATCGTACTGTGAATGATGATGACGACCAATCACCGCAAGAAGTTGATATTATCAGTGGTATTTTGTCGGCAGTTGATGAGCTAAGTGACTGTGGTAAAGGTGATATTCTGGTTTTCCTCAATGGTGAACGGGAAATACGCGATACTGCTGCTGCGTTAGTCAAAGCTAATTTACGACATACTAATGTATTACCTCTCTATGCTCGTTTAACAGTTAGTGAACAAAATCAAATATTTAAACCCCATAGTGGACGAAATATTGTATTGGCAACCAACGTTGCTGAAACGAGCTTAACAGTACCAGGTATCAAGTATGTGATTGATCCGGGTACGGCACGTATCTCACGTTACAGTTACCGAACCAAAGTACAGCGTTTGCCTATTGAGCCTGTTTCACAAGCAAGTGCTAATCAACGTTCAGGTCGTTGTGGGCGTGTTTCTGAAGGTATCTGTATTCGTTTATATTCAGAAGATGATTATAAAAGTCGTGCTGAATTTACAGATCCTGAAATTTTACGTACTAATTTAGCCACTGTTATTTTGCAAATGCATGCGCTGGATTTAGGTGATATTGCTAATTTTCCGTTTGTTGAAGCCCCTGATAATCGTAATATCACTGACGGTGTTCGTTTATTGGAAGAAATTGCTGCGGTTGAAAGTATAGATAACACTGATAAAAACGCTAAAGGTAAAGCTTCTTCAACGGCTACACAGTTGACGAAATCAGGTCGTCTATTAGCAAAGTTCCCCATAGACCCTCGTTTGGCAAAAATGGTCATCTCTGCCATAGAGTTTGGCTGTATCGAACAAATACTGATTATTGTTAGCGCATTAAGTATTCAAGATCCGCGTGAAAGGCCACATGAGAAACAACAACTTAGTGATGAAAAGCATAACCGATTTAAAAATAAGTCCTCTGACTTTATAAGTTTACTTAACCTTTGGCAGTATATTAACAATCAGAAAAAAGACTTAACGCAAAATCAATTCAGGAAACTATGTCAGCGCGAGTTTCTTTCTTATGTCCGTTTACGTGAATGGCAAGATATCTTCAGTCAATTGAAGCTGACGTTAAAAGAACAGCAAATAGCGTTAACGTCGATTGATTATCAGTTTTCTATGCCGAATGTTCAGCAAGGTCAAGCAGCAGGCTCAGCAGTAGACAAGGCAAAAGAAAGTGAGCAAGATTCCGCGTTAACTCCCGTGCATCAAGCATTGTTGTCAGGTTTGCTTAGTCATATCGGTCAACAGGATGAAAACCGCGAGTATAAAGGAGCTCGGGGCATGAAGTTCTTTATCTTCCCCGGTTCAGCGTTAACTAAAAAATCACCAAAATGGTTAATGTCTGCGGAGCTAGTAGAAACAAGTCGATTATTTGCTCGTATGAATGCCAAGATTGACCCTTTGTGGCTTGAACCGCTTGCACAGCATTTAGTTAAGCGAAATTACAGTGAACCTCATTGGGAGAAAAAACAAGGTGCTGTAATGGCCTTTGAGCAAGTAACACTCTATGGCTTAAGTATTGTTAGTAAACGTAAGATTAACTTTAATGCTATTGAACCGATTACTTGTCGTGAAATATTTATTCGTGAAGCATTGGTCAATGGTGACTGCGTCATTAAAGAAAAGTTTTTAAGCAAAAACCAGCAATTGGTCGAAAGCATAGAAGCGCTTGAACAAAAAGCACGTCGTAGAGACTTTTTAATTGATGAACAGCACTTAGTTGATTTTTACAGTGATAAACTTCCTGATACCGTTAACTGTCAACGTAGCTTTCTCGCTTGGTGGAAAAAAGCTAAACGAGAGAACGAACAGTTATTAGATTTTAGCAAAGCCTTTTTGTTGAATGAGTCTTCGGATGAATTAAGTACCATTGAGTACCCTGACTTTTGGCAACAAGAGAGTATTACCCTACCGCTGACATATCATTTTAGTCCAGGGGATATTGATGATGGCATCAGTGTTATATTGCCGATTGCCTTATTAAATCAAGTGCAAGAGGTTGGTTTTGATTGGCTGATCCCTGCATTACGAGACGATCTTGCCATCGCATTAATTAAAGCCTTGCCTAAAACATTAAGGCGTAATTTTGTTCCCGCACCTAACTATGCGCAAGCTTGTTTAGCCGCTATGCCTGCTGAGCAGGGACATTTACAAGATGCACTAGCAAAACAATTGTTACGAATGACTGGGGTACGATTACCTGAAGATGCGTGGCAGGATATTACCTTACCAATTCACTTAACCATGAACTTTCAAGTAGTCGATGACAAAGGGAAGTTAATTAAGCAAGGCAGAGATCTCAATGAACTTAAAGCCGAACTGCAAGGTAAAGTAAAAGCATCGATTAAGCAGGTTGCAGAAAAGGGCATTGAGCAAGCTGATTTAACGCAATGGGATTTTGGTTCATTACCAAAAGGTTATGAAAAGAAAGTTGCCAACATCACTATTAAGGCATTCCCTGCATTGGTTGATCATAAGAATAGTGTAGCTATTGAGCTTTTTGAGCAAGAACAACATGCCCAAGAAGCGATGCTGAAAGGGATCAGCCGACTAATTTTATTAAATATCCCTACACCATTGAAATATTTACAGGAAAAACTGCCGAATAAAGCCAAATTAGGTTTGTACTTTAATCCTTTTGGTTCAATCAATGAGCTATTACAAGATTGTATTCAAGGTGCTTGTTTGTCTTTGGTTCAACAATTTTCTCAGCACCAAAATGAAGGACTGCTTCCTAGGGAAGAAAAGCAATTTGCGCAGTGTTGTGATTATGTTAGGGCTGAAATAGCTGATTGTGTGTTAACAGCAGCCATTAAAGTTGAGCGTGTTTTAACGTTACGTCATGAAGTCACTAAACAAATGAAAGGAAGTGTGCCTTTAAATGTTATTCAATCTCATGGTGATATTAAACAACAATGCGAGCAGTTAGTGTTCAAAGGATTTGTAAGTTACTCAGGCTTGAGCAAACTTGATGATATTATTAGATATTTACAAGGTATGTTACGCCGTTTAGAAAAACTGCCAAGTGATCCTAACCAAGATAGATTAAAACTTATTGAGGTGTCTAAAGTTAATGATATGTACCAAGTTATTATGAGTAAGCAAAGAAAAGATAAACCAGTAGATAATGAGTTACTCGCTACACGATGGTTGATTGAAGAGCTTAGGATTTCATTGTTTGCACAAAATCTAGGTACCTCAGCGCCAATATCAGTTAAGCGTATTTTAAATTATTTAAAAGGTTTTTCTTAACTGACCGTATACTGAGATAAGGAGTTAAACTCTAGGTCACTAATGCAAGCTAATAAACAGCTGATTGGTCAGGTGATTAATTTGAGCATGTTCTTACTTGTTTATGACTGCTAGTTGACAGCTCAGTCATTGCTCAGTATAAATAATAGAGTTAAACATAATAGTCTGCTTGGGAGAGCTCATGAAAGGTTTTGATGATAAACGCGATTTTTACCGCATGATGTTAAATAGTGAGGTTGTTGTTACTGTAATAGATGATGAAGTAAATAGTCAACTATCGGCGACTTGTCGTGATTTAAGTGCGACAGGAATGGCGTTTGAAATTGAACATCCATTAGCAATATCGACCCATGTAAAAGTGAGAGTTGATTCTGCCAGCAGTCACATACAAGCGCTTGATATTCGTGGCCGGGTAGTTCGCATTGAAGAAGAGAGTAATAATTGTTATCTCATTGGTATAACCATTGAAGAAATAGATTAGCAAGATTTTTATTGATATAAAAAAGCCAGAGTAAACTCTGGCTTTTTAGTGTTTGGCATATGGTTATAGGATTTTATTTTCGGTCAGATTAACCCCTAAAAGTTATTAGCATAATTCAGTTTATACCCAAGCCACTTGAGGATGCGTGTTTCAGGACGCTTGAGTAATTCGTGATCAAGGCGCCTCATTTTATTAAGGGTTATTCCCTTAAAAAAGGAGGCAACGAAGAACACGGTTTGCTCAGACGTCCCCGCAGGGCTGGTTTAGAAACGCTTTATGCTACGTTATTTATTTATTTCGACAATAGAATAACTATTCTCTTCAATCAATGCCTTGCCTAAAGGCATTTCTAATTCCAGCTGAAACCTGCATATTCAGGTAGTTTGGGTATATCTACTCAACTTGGCAAACTAAACCTTTCAAATAATAACCTTCAGGGTAATTAGATGAAATAGGGTGATCAGCTGCTTGTTGTAATCGTTCAACAAAATAAACATTTCTTTTGGCATCTAAGGCGGCATCTGCAACCACTTTTTGAAATAAACTCGCTTCCATTAACCCTGAGCAAGAGAAGGTCATTAATAAGCCACCAGGATTCAATAACTGCATGGCCAGCATATTGATGTCCTTATACCCCCTACAAGCGCCTGTTAATTGAGCTTTTGATTCAACAAATTTAGGTGGATCCAAGATTATCATATCAAAGCGACGCTTTTCTTCACGGTATCTTCGCAATAATTTGAAGACGTCCTCTTTAACAAAAGACACATTCGCATCAGATAAACCGTTCAAGGCAAGATTACGTTCACCCATATCAAGAGCAGCTTGTGATACATCGACATTGATCACTTCTTTGGCATTGTTTGCTGCACAATGCACCGAAAATGTACTGGTATAAGAGAAGCAATTTAAAATTGTTTTGTTTTTAGCAAATTTACCCGCAGTCAATCTAGAGTCACGTTGATCTAGATAAAAACCTGTTTTATGACCCGTAGCGATATCAACATGGATTTTTATGCCATGTTCTTCAATGATACATTCAGTTGAATCTTGGGGCGCTGTTAACCAACCAGTGACAGGCTCTAAACCCTCTTTTTTACGTACATCAACATCTGAGCGCTCATAGATATGACAATCAGGGTAAAGTTCGGTTAAACAGTTCACAATGGTGTAGCGATGAAAGTCTGCGCCGGCGCTAAGCAACTGACAAACAATGAAGTTATCATATTTATCAATAGTTACGCCGGGTAGACCATCAGATTCACCAGCAATTAATCGATAACCAGTTAATTTTCCTTGGCTAATAAACCAATCACGTCTTGCTTGAGCATTTTTCAATTTATTAAAGAAAAATTCACGATCAATTTCTTGATGTTCGTCAAAGCTCCACACTCTAATTCTTATTTGAGATTCAGGTGAATAAGCGCCTTTAGCTAACCAATTACCTTTACTATCGAATACATCAACAGTATCCCCAAGCATTGGTTTACCTTTGACTTTGTTTATTGCTTTCGAAAAAATCCATGGGTGTTTACGTAATAAAGATTTTTCACGACCAACATTTAAAGAAATTCTTGCTGACATAGGTCTATACTTACTTTTAATGAATAAATAACCGTGTAATAAACAAGATTATTTATTCTATGGGAGAATTTGCGTCGATTTTAGTCAATGACAAGCTTAGGTGCAAACTTTACTGGTATAAATACCTATTTAAGAAGAGAAATACGTATGAATGTTAGCTATATTGCGCATATTTCAGGACGGGTTCAAGGGGTTTACTTTAGAGCCTCATCTCAGCAACAGGCCATTGAATATAGCTTAAGTGGCTATGCACGAAATTTAGCAGATGGTGATGTAGAGGTGCTCCTTTGTGGTGATGAGGAGAATATAGAAAAAATGCTACTTTGGTTGGCCCACGGGCCAGAACAAGCACAGGTAACCGAGATTCAACATGAGAAAGTACCTTGGCAAGAGCATCATTTTTTCTCTATAGGCTAAAGCTATTACGCAAGTTTTTGTTTTTTATATATAAAGACTAACGCGTTATGGCTTTACAAAGCTAAAGCGCTTTAGTGTTTTACCATCTCGTTCGATAATCTCATCGAACATGGCCAAAGGGCGTAGCCAAATATCTTCTTTATTATCTGCAGGGTGATATACCACCATATATTCTTCAGTTTCACTATGTCTAGCAATATGAAGTACTTGGTAGTAACTACCTTTGAAGTGTTGATAAGTGCCTATTTTTAACATGATTTTATCTTATTAGTTATTTGGAATGGGAGCCTAAAAGGGGTCTTTTAATACTTTATCAATAAACCACTTACCATCACGCTGGATAATTGCCAGACGTTTAACGTCCTTCATACGGTTGTTTTGGTAATAACCATCAAAATAGATGGTGATATTTGCATTGTCTTTAAATTGCTCACGTACTTTAACACCGGCACTATCTGGTTTTATTTCAACGTTGTCGTAGGACATATTAAATAAGTGACGAGCTACTGCTCCAGGCGAACGGTAATGAAGAATAAGACGTGCTAATTGAGGATTACAAACAGAGGCCGCTTTTTCAACGTTCTTTTCATTATAAAGGGCGTCAAAGAAGGCTATAGCAACTAGCTCTGGATTATCAACAGTGGTTATTTTCTTCGAATTATCTTCACCGCAAGCTGTTAATAAAGTGATAGAACATAATAACAGTGCTAAAAGACTGTTTTTTAAATAATGCATGCAAGTAAGTCAATAAAGGTGGGGTTCTTATTCAATAATAGCGTAATTACTTTGTTAAAGTGAAGCTAAATATTAGCGCTAATTTCTAAAAAAATAAAAGGCACCTAGGTGCCTTTTATAAAATAGATGTCAGCAATGATAGCACCTCGCATAAACAAGTGAATACTTTCTTATGCGGATTGGTATGATTACTGAACTAGTTCTAAATCACTAAAGGTTTCAGCAAAAAGTGCACTTGATAAGTAGCGCTCAGCTGAACTTGGTAATATCACTACGATATTTTTACCTTTGTTTTCAGGACGTTCTGCAAGACGTTTTGCTGCAATAACAGCTGCGCCAGATGAGATACCAGCAAGAATACCTTCTTCTTTCATCAAACGGTGTGCCATAGCAAAAGCATCTTCATTTGAAACCAGTTCAACAGCATCGACCATATCAAGATCTAAATTGCCAGGAATAAAACCAGCACCTATACCTTGAATCTTATGAGGACCCGGTGTTAACTCTTCACCTGCAAGTGCTTGAGTAATCACTGGAGAGTCTGTAGGTTCCACTGCTACTGTTGTAATTGCTTTACCTTTGGTTAACTTGAGATAGCGACTTGTACCGGTAAGAGTACCACCAGTTCCAACACCGGCAACAAAAATATCAACATTACCATCGGTATCATTCCAGATTTCTGGACCGGTAGTTTCTTCATGAATTTTTGGGTTGGCTGGGTTATCAAATTGCCCTAATAATACATATTTTTCTGGATCTGAATCTTTAAGCTCTTGCGCTTTAGCAATAGCACCGCCCATGCCTTTAGCACCATCGGTAAGTTCAACTTTGGCACCTAAAGCCGATAATAATTTACGACGCTCTAAGCTCATAGTGCTAGGCATAGTTAACGTAATGCCGTAACCTCGCGCAGCAGCAACAAATGCTAATGCAATACCCGTGTTACCACTTGTTGGTTCAACAATTTCTTTGCCAGGTGTTAATAAGCCTTTTTCTTCAGCATCCCAAACCATGCTAGCGCCGATACGACACTTAACGCTGAAGCTTGGATTTCTGGCTTCAATTTTGGCATAAACATTAGCGCCATTCTCAGCATCAATCACGCGGTTTAATTTAACTAATGGAGTATTACCTATAGCAGTGGTGTTGTCTTCGAAGATTTTAGACATAATTGGTTCCTGTGAACTAGTTACTTTAATAGCTTAATGGTAGCTAGTTGTTTTGAAAAAAGAAGTGATATTTTGTTATAACTTATATTGCTATATAGCAAAAAGGTATAAAAAGCTCATTTTATGATATTACACAAATGCGGCGTTAGTGCTAGATTCTTTTTGCTTTTAATTGTAATGAACCTTGCTGGTTAAACATTGATAATTCTTCCTTATGAATTTCAAAGCGTTTAACTTTGCTAAGCGATTGTAATAAAATAGCTTCTTGCTTCATTAGTGAGGGAGCACACATTTTTCGAGTGGTGGCTATTGGCGCAATTTTCAAGGTGTTGTTTTGTAAGCTATAGCGGGTTGAAATATTATTACACGATGCCGAACCCGATAATTTATTTTCTTCAGTAAAGACTAATTGAGCCTTACTGTTGGTAATAACAGGTTTACCTTGAATTGAACTAACAACCCAGATCCCTAGTAATTTCTCAGGAGCTGTAAGGGCTGAGGAGCTATTACACGCGCTTAGTATTGTTGATATAGCAACTAATAGTACTAGTCGTTTGATATATTTCATAGAAATTCCTATATTGCGCTATGATTTTTAAAATATCAAAACGCGTAGATTATTATATACCCGCTCCAGCTGAATCATGCATCTTCAAGTAGAACGGATATAGTGCCAGTGTCATTCAATTACATATAAAATTCAAGTGAGTAGTTATACCAAGTCCATTAAGTTTGTTCCCACTCAGAGCTGAGATGCTAAGAGTAATAAAAAATACATTTTATGAATCAAATGAAGTTGTTGGTCAATAAAAGTTGTTGGCGTATAATCTTATTTTTTGTTATCCCCGTTACCTATTAAGGAATAGACTTTGCCTTTCTCTCTAATCGATATTTTAGCTTTATCTGTTTTTATTGTCGCTTGGTATGGCTATACCGTCTTTGCACGAAGAAAAGCGAAGACAACCGATTGCATTGCACGCTCATTGCATCAACATCGAATCCATTGGATGTATGAGGTGATCTCCCGTGAAATAAGAGTCTCAGAAGCTGCTTTACTCGCTAATTTAGAGCGTAACATTGCTTTTTTTGCTTCAAGCACCTTGTTAATCCTTGCAGGTATTTTTACTTTGTTTGCTCAAGTGGAAACGCTAGAGGTAGTTATTTCTTCATTACCTTTTGCCGCAGATGTGAACCACTTAGCGATACAATTGAAACTCTGCTTATTAGCGTTTATTTTTGTACTCTCTTTTTTCCAATTTACCTGGTCAATGCGCCAATACGGATTCTTGAATGTAATGATAGGGGCGACGCCTTTTGATCTTTCCGGTACAAATGAAAATTTAACCGCCTATGCAAAACAAATGGCAATTGTGCAAGACCAAGCGGCGCACTCTTATAACTACGGATTAAGGTCTTATTACTTTGCATTAGCGGCGATGTGTTGGTTTTTCCATCCATTTTTATTGATATTTATGAGCTTGTGGGTCGTTTATACTTTATATACACGAGAGTTTAATTCTAAGGCTGTTAAAGCAATCACCACCGCTCAACGTTTGCTACATCAAGAACGCCAGATAAAAAATGAGCAAACACCGGGTGTCTAAAAAATATCAAGAATATTCCATTGAAGACTTTGATAAATTTGATTGCTTAAAATTGTCTAAGCGTTTTTATTTAGTATTATTATTTGTCTTACGTGGTTATCTAGTATGGCTTATGTCTGTCACTAATATGAAAGATAGAGTGGCAACTATGCAATGGATATATCCTGAAACAAACTTATTTTTTCTGAGTTTAGTCTCTGGAGTTATTGGTTTGTTGGTTGTTATTATGATCAGTTTACGTCGGCCAAATTCAGCAAACTGGGTAAAAGTGATTTGGCCTTATTGTCGAACAATGTTGGTGGTAGCGTTACTTTTTGATTTTAGTATTAATCTCATTGGTTTTTTCTACTGGCAACTAACTTCGATGCCATGGTTAATTTGCCAAGGACTGATTGTATTTGCCTTAATTGCGTTATGTTATACCAGTAAGCGTATGCAAATTAACTTAATTGAATTCCCCAAAACGTTACCCGAAAAATGATACTCAAATAATAATCGAATAAAAATTTAATCGTGACTAATTTTACAGAGAAGGCTCGTCAGTGAATAATATAACCGATACTCAACATTCAGAAAAAGATAAACGATTAATCATTCTAGATACAGAGACTACAGGTATCAATCCTAGAGAAGGGCATCGAATTGTAGAAATTGGTTGTGTTGAGATGATAAATCGTCAATTAACGGGACGAACCTATCACGCTTATATCAAGCCTCTTGATCAACGTGGTCAAGTATTTGTAATGGATCAAGAAGTTATTAATATTCATGGTTTAACCAATGAATTTCTTAATGATAAACCTATTTTTTCTCAAGTTGTTCATGAGTTTATCGATTTTATCCGTGGGGCAGAGTTGGTTATACATAACTCCAAGTTTGATGTTGGCTTTATGGACCATGAGTTTTCTTTGTTTAACTCTATGGGGAGAAGCCAAGATAAAGTCCCTATGACAGAAGATATCTGTACCATTACCGATACTTTGAAAGTATCAAAAGATGAATTGGGCTCTCCAAAAACTTTAGATTACTTAGCGCGATTTTACCGAGTAGACAAGTTAGTAGACCGTACATATCATGGGGCCTTGATAGATGCGCAACTATTGGCATATGTCTATATTGAAATGACGCGTAAGCAATCAAGTTTCAATTTGTCGACTGGTGAGGGCAGTAATGCAGATGCTAATGCAATTAGAAGAGTATCTTCTAATCGTAATAAATTAAAGGTTATTGCTGCTTCGGCCGATGAAATAGAAGCGCATACAGAGCGAGTAGCTGTAATCGGTAAAAAAGGAGGAGAGCCACTTTGGAAATAACTAAGCATCATTGTTTCAACTTACCATTAATTAAAGTATCAAAACTGAATGCTTTTATATTGACTTTTATAACAGCATTCAATGCTGGGGCATTCGTTAATAGTGATATAGAACATGAGCATGAAAACAATAAGTTTAATAAAACTACCGTTGAATATTATCAGAAAGATAATAGAACTAACCAAATACCATATTTTGATAACCGTTTTCGTCTTGATGCAGACTTAGACGAAATAACGTTAATTTTTTATCGTAAAAGTGGCAGTACACCTATTATTCTCATCAGGCCCGACGGTAGTAAAATAAGAGTTAATCAATTTGATCATGAAAAAGTCCAATGGTTTGATGACCGTACCTTTGACATGATTAAGATTAAAAAACCTATGCCAGGCCCTTGGCAAGCCGTAGGTGATATTTTACCTAATAGCCAGATATTAGTAGTCTCTGATGTGAAAATTGCTGTAGAACCATTACCTGATATTGCATTTTCAGGTGAGACGCTAAAAGTCGAAGGCAAACTTTTTAATGGCAAAGATGCGATAGAAAGTCCATATTTTAAAAATGTTGTCAAACTAGATGTTAATTTTTACAGCACCAATAATTCAATTCACGAAAACTTTGGTGCTGATGCTATTAAGGTGACTTCTTTTCGTGATGATGGTCATGGTTTAGATGAATATGCTAATGATAATACCTTCACCGGGGAGTTTATTCTAGATTTTGCCCCAGGAGAGTGGCAGCCCGTTTACTTGGTGAAATTGCCAATGACAACGCGTGAGCTAAGACAAACAGCTATTCTATTACACAAAACACCGGTAGAAATTAGTGTTGTTAAATCTGAAGATATCGAAAAGCCCCATCAGTTGCTCTTATCTATAGATCCTAGTTATGTAGACCCTGACAGTCTAGTGTTCCAAGGGAAATTTACTTTTCCAGACCGACAAACTGAACCTTTTTCTATTATGGAAGAAAGTGGGGAAAGTAGAACGACAGCTATTACTAATACAGAGCCTGGTATATATCGGGTAAATGTCAGTGTCTTTGGTAAAACTATTACAGGACGAGAATTTCGATTAGTCGTACCAGAATTCAGTTTTAATGTAGAAGAAAGTAACACTATGCTTAATCCTAACAGTGCAGTAAATGCTGATGGGACATATACAGCCATTGAAACTGCTGAAGAATTACTTATTAAAGCTGCAAGAGAGAAAGCAGAGGCTATGTTGGCTAAACAACAAGCGCAAGATGCAGAAGATCAGGAAACTATAATCATTATCGCTGCTGGTAATAGTGTTATTATCCTAATTGCCGTTGTTTTGTTTTTTACTTTACGACGTAAAAAAACAAAAAGTAAATAAAGTTAGAACTATATGCAAATAAATTGAGCAATATGATGAAAATAAGCTTGGATTTTCATCGTATTGCTCGTCAAATGGTCAAGCAGTGATTTTTATTAAAAAAGTGGTTGACTGCGCCGCGTCATAACCGTATTATCTCGCCGCATTCAACGACATGTTGTTGATGCAGACAAAAGATCGTGGAGTGGTAGTTCAGTTGGTTAGAATACCGGCCTGTCACGCCGGGGGTCGCGGGTTCGAGTCCCGTCCACTCCGCCAATTTTGTTAAAATCATCATAATTGATGCGAAGAGAGC
>MAAF01000047.1:0-31549 GCA_002163005.1 Colwellia psychrerythraea
ATGATAACTTCACAAAACATGCTTGATGTAGAATAACTATAACTACGCATATTTTGATTGTTCTCATGTCGCCCATGCCGTTCTAAGTGGTCACTTCTTTATACGGAATGGTATAACATGACAATTCCTATTGTGGGGATAGTTAACGGGTATACAACTTAGACTCTTAAGCTATCTTTAATATTTTGTTAATGACAGCTTAATACGACCAGTTGCCTACTTAATGCGCTATATGCCAGTTTTTGTGGCTGTTTCTATCTGTAGTTTCGAATTGTTGATCTGGTTTTTTTTGTAGTCATTGACCCGTCCTAAATAAGGTTGACACTTTTATTTAATTAAGGTGCTTTTTTATATTTGAGTAATAATAGCTGGCTAGCTAGGTATTACTTTTATTCTGCTTCAATAATGTCGGTAGGGTAATAAAAACTTTTAAACCGCCTGATACTTGGTTTTGTGCAACTATTTCACCCTGATGAAGTATAATCGCTTGCTGCGCTATTGCTAATCCTAAGCCAGTGCCTCCGCTGCTTCTTTCTCTTCCATCGGCAACACGAAAAAAAGGAGTGAAAAGTTTTTCTATCATTTCATTCGGCACACCTGGGCCTTGATCAGAAATGCTTAATATTATCTGTTCATTTTTCTGGCTTAACTCAACCTTAACTACTTGGTCGTTTGGTGAATATTTTACTGCATTGTTCACAACATTACTGATAGCACTGGCGAGCAGTTTACTGTCTGCTGAAAGAGCACAATTATCTTGTGCTTTAAGATCTATGGTGACATTTTTACTCGTAGCAAAATATTGGCAGTCATTAACAACTTGCGTGACTAAAGCACTGAGATCGATATCATCAGCAGTAAAAACATTTTGGTTATGTTCTAGTCTTGAAAGCGTTAGTACATCGGCTATCATTTCATCTAATCGCTCAACTTCAGTTTCACAGCGGTTTAAATGTTTTTGTTGTTCAACACTATTACCTATATTTTTTTCGGCTAAGGCCACGGCAAGCTGTAAACGCGTTAATGGCGATCTTAGCTCATGAGATACATCACCCAGTAAACGTTGATGTGCGGTAATATTGTTTTCTAATTGTTCTGCCATTTTGTTAAAACTGCGGGCAAGGGTGCCGAATTCATCTGATCGTTGGTCAAACTTTGTTATACGCGTAGCTAATTTACCTTCTCCAATACTTTCACTCGCTTTTTGTATGGCGATTAAAGGGTTGGTAAAACTTTTAGCCAGCAACCAACACGACAAGAAGCTAATCGTTAATAACATTAATAAACGCAAAGCAACAGGCAGTTGATTGACCCAACTAACTATACGTTTACGGTGCAATTCATTCGCAATGAACAGTTGAAACTGCTCGCCATTAATTATTACAGGCTCAGAAGATGTCACCTTAGTAAAAGCAAAATCAATAGTAACGGGGTTTTCGAGTGGATGTTTTACTAAATAATTTTTTACTGCTGACCAGCCACGTTTTCTTGGAGCAAAAACTTTGTTGTTACTTAGTTTTTTGACGATTAAATACTGATGATGCTTGCGGCGAAATTTACTCTGTATTACTTTAATGTTTACCTTTTTTTTATTCGCTAACTCCTGTGTGTAATGGTTTAAAAGCTTTAATTGCTGTGGGTTGGCTTGTTCTTGACTAGGACTATGCCTAAATTGCATGGTAACGAGGTAGCTAATAAGCACCGAGGTCAGTATCACTAACCAGAAAGCAAGAAAGAGCTTTAAGCTAATACCTAAGGAAAATTTTTTATACCATGAAGGTGATGCCTTGATCATAGCTATGTTTCCCCTTGTAAAAATACGTAACCTGCACCGCGTACTGTTTTCATCTTATCTACGGGGTCAATGGCAAGGAGTTTCCTACGAACATTACCCACATGCACATCGACGGTTCTATCATATGCACTGAGCTTACGATGTAGCACATGCTCGGATATTTCTGCTTTACTGACTATTTTTCCGTGATTCTCAATCATATAAACCAGCACTAAATATTCAGTCCCCGTTAATTCTAGTAAATTATTTCGACAGGTTATTTCACGAGTTGCTTGGTTAACCCTAACTTGATTAATGATTAGTTGTTCTTTAGGGACTTTTATTTCTGCTGTATTTTGACTTTTTACAATGGAGATCCGTCTTAATATCGCTTTAATACGTGCTAATAATTCACGGTGTTTGAATGGTTTAGCCAAGTAGTCATCAGCGCCTAGTTCAAGACCTAAAATACGGTCATTATCATCACCCTTAGCCGTTAACATCAAAATAGGCGTTTTATGATTACTGCCCAACGCTTTTAATACTTCAAAGCCATTTAATATTGGCATCATGACATCGAGTAAAATTAAATCAAAACTGTCATCAAACGCTTTTGCTAAACCACTTGCACCATCTAAACATGAGGTTACTTTGAAATTTTCGCTTTCAAGATACTCGGTTAATAACTCGGCCAGCTCGGCATCATCATCTATTAATAAAATGTGTTTAGTTTGCGTTGAGGATTGTGTCATACGGGTAGCTGCCTAAGTTTGTATTCATTTAGTCGATGTTAGTTTACTGGGTATTAGTTTACGTGATCTTCGCTTACCAGAAAATAACTTTACATAGCTTTACATAGCCTTGCACTGCTTTGCAGAAAGCCTCGATATACTAGTTCTGAATTTATCAAATGAATAAATGAATGAATTAAGTTTAACCTAATTATTTATCAAGAGATCTAAAAGGAACTATAAAATGAAAATTACATTCAAAAATATAGCAATAGCCACTTCACTTTGTTCAGTATTGGTTTTAGCTCCTGCAAGTTTTGCAGGTAATGACAGTTCAAGCCACCAAGGTGGCCATGATAATAGTCACCATCAAATGAGTGAAAAAAAATTCGCAAAGCTCACACGTAAATTAGGATTATCTGAAAGCCAGCAAGCCGATATTAAGGCGCTAAAAAGTGAAGAGAAAGCGCAAATAGAAACATTAAAGCCAGCAATGAAAGCTTTTCGTGAGCAAGTTAAAACCTTAATGTCAGCTGAGAGCTTTGACGAAGAAGCTTTTATTCAGTTACAAGCAAGTAACCAGGATGTGTTTGCTGCTATGGCGTTGACTAAAGCAAAAAGTAAGTTTGCTATGAAAAGTGTGTTAACTGAAGAACAATTAGAGAAATTTCGTTCAATGAAGCATAAACGTTCACGTCGTTAACCAAAAAATTATTGCTATCAAATTTTGTGATAGGAACAAAAAATCCGGTTTAGCATCGGATTTTTTATATTCTAAATTTACCATCAACTTTATTTATTCACTAGGAATTACTTTACCAATATAGGGGAGGTGACGGTATTTTTGCGCGTAATCAATACCCACACCAACGACAAATTCATCGGGGATTTCAAAACCTATCCATTTAACCGCAACATCTTCTTCTCGGCGAGTAGGTTTATCTAATAAGGTACAAATTTGAATAGAATTTGGCCCACGTAAATTTAAAATCTGTAATACTTTACTTAACGTATTGCCAGTATCAATAATATCCTCTACCAACAATACATCTTTGCCTTCAATGTTATCATCAAGATCTTTAAGTATATGAACATCACGAGAGCTCTCCATGCCATTGCCATAGCTCGATGCCGTCATAAAATCAACGCTATGATTAACGGTAATGACTCTTGCCAAATCAGCCATAAAAACAAAGGATCCACGAAGTAAGCCGACCATAACTAAGTTATCGCTGTCTTGGTAATGCTCACTAATTTGCAGACCTAATTGAGCGACACGTGTTTTAATTTTTTCTTCTGAGATCATTACTTCAATTGTATGTTTCATAATTGCTTCTTGTAAGTTAGTCATTAAAGCTCATAAAAGGCTATACCTAAGCCACCTGAAGAGGCAGGTAGTTTGGGTAAATAGGATGTTTAGACGAATAAAGCCTTTGCGAGCAAAGGCTTTTCATTCACAGTAAACTTAACTTGTGCTTACCCTATGTTTAATTTAAGAAGATAAATTTAGCAATAAATAATGCGGTTAACGCCCAAACACCGTTAGATACTTGACTAGATTTACCGGAACCCACTTTTAAAACGGTGTAAGTGATGAAACCAAAGGCAATACCATTAGCGATAGAGAAGGTGAATGCCATCATAACCGTAGTACATACTGCTGGAGCATATTCGGTTAAGTCGTCCCAATCTAGACCTCTAAGAGAACTCATCATTAACATGGCCACATAAATAAGCGCACCATCAACGGCAAAGCCAGGTAACATTTGTGCTAGCGGTAAGAAGAATACACCCGCAGCAAATAGCAAACCAATAGTTACGGCAGTAAGGCCAGTTCGGCCACCCGCAGCAACACCCGCAGCAGACTCAACATACGAGGTAACCGGAGGACAACCAAAAGCGGTACCGATAACAGATGAAATAGAATCAGCTTTCAAAGACTTACTTAAACCTTCAATTTTACCATTTTTGTCTTGTAGGTTAGCGCGCTCAGCAACGCCCATTAAGGTACCTGCTGTATCGAAGATATTAACGAATAAGAAAGTGACGATCACAGGAATTAAGGCGACTTCAAAAGCGCCAACAATATCTGCTTTCCATAGAATAGGCTCAAGTGCAGAAAACTCAGGAATGGCTAGTAGTCCTTTATAGGCAACAAAACCAGACGATGGGGCAAATGATTTAGCCGCGTCAGCAACAACGAAGAAATCAGTAGGCAGTATCCAAGTCATCGCAAAGGCAATGAACGTTGTTACAGCAATACCAATTAATACAGCGCCAAACACTTTACGGTAGCTTAAGATAGCGATTAATAAGAAACTTAGAAAACCTAATGCAGGGGCTTCAGGGCCAAATTGGCCAAAACCAAAATGGGTCATGTCAGCTAGTGCAACAACATTATCAGGGTTAGCTACAACAATACCGGTGAAACGTAAGCCGATAAAGCCTAGGAAAAGACCGACACCTGCTGTCATGGCAAGGCGCAAACTCATGGGGATGCTATCAAGCATCCACTCCCTAAGGCGAGTGACACTCATTAAGACGAAAATAACACCAGAAAGGAATACTGCACCTAAGGCTATTTGCCAACTGTAGCCCATGGAGCCGACGACGGAGAAGGTAAAAAATGCATTTAATCCCATGCCCGGCGCAAGACCTACCGGCCAGTTAGCGTACATACCCATTAAGATGGTCGCAATGGCGGCACCTAAACAGGTTGCTAGGAATAATCCATCAAATGGCATGCCTGTTTTAGACATAATGATAGGGTTTAAAAACATAATATAAGACATAGTCACGAAAGTAGTAAGACCGGCCATGAGCTCAGTTTTTATCGTGGTATTATGCTGTGATAGTTTAAAAAGACGCTCTAACAGACCGACGTCTTCAGTTTGCTCTTCAGCTTTCTTGTCGCAAGATTTGCTAACCTGTTCCATAACTACAGTTCTCTCGTTGATTTATATTTAAGGTCGTTTATTTGTGTTTTTTTAAGTTTGACCTGCTTGTAATAATTTTTATAACTTGACCTTCTTATCGCGGCGATATCAATAAAGCCGATAATGCCAGCGGTTGCTAATTCATAGAAAGAGGTTGTGGTGGAGCCAACCTCAGTGAAGCTGATTTATTAATACATAAACTCAAAGCAAAGTTAACAAGTAAAACACTTTGTCAATTTCATATAGTGAAACCTGTGTAGAGTGTAAGATGTTTGCTATATCTTAATAAAACTAAAGGTAACTAGAGAAAACGGTGAAAGGTAGAATACTTAAATTTCACATCGTAAAACTTTATTAACTTTAATTATAAATAATCTAGAGGTATCAGTACAGCTCCCTGAAACGTTTTGCCTTACTAATGTCTTTGTTTTTCTTTACTTATGTATTTATGAGTATTTAATGTGCTTATCTAATGAACAACTCATCAATCCTATACCTAAACTAGAAAACTTGTCAATAGTGTCAAGAAATGGTTTTTTAGTGTAGAGTCTATGTCTGGTTCTCTTTTGGGAGGCCTTAACCATTATCGGATATTGTTCAATTGAGTATTTTTATAGCGCTTGTGATTTCGACTAAGATATCTAGCACGTAATACCTGAGACAGGATTAATAGTGCCATTAACTAAAACATTTAAATTAGGAAGCCATGCTCTCTTTATCACATTTTAATCGACAAACTATTAAAGGCGACATTTTTGGTGCTTTGACATCAACCATCGTTGCTTTACCCTTTGCGTTAGCTTTCGGGGTTACTTCGGGGGCTGGTGCGAGTGCAGGGATTTACTGTGCAATTTTAACCGGTTTATTTGCCTCTTTGTTTGGCGGAACTAATCAACAAATTTCTGGCCCGAATACCGGCTTAACGGTTGCCATGGTTGCCATTTTAACTAGCTTTGTAGCGCAGTCTCCTGATAATGGCATTGCGGCGGCATTTACTGTGGTGAGTTTGGCGGGGCTATTTCAAATGCTCTTTGGTATTTTTAAGCTAGGAAAGTACTTTATTCTCGTTTCCTACCCTGTTATTTCAGGCTTTACCTCAGGCATTGGCGTATTAATTATCCTTTCCCAAATTGAACCCTTATTTGGTCATTCATTACCAGAGTTATCGCTGTCATTAAGCACCTTAACAAGTACTAATACCTTATTGGGACTGGCTTGTTTAGTCATTTTGTTTTTATGGCCACAACGATTTAGCCGTATAGTACCTGCCAGTATTATTGCGGTTACGGGGGCAACTATATTTTTTGTTTTTTCGGGTGCTGATATGCCTGTAGTTGGTGCGATTTCCAGCGAACTACCTTCGTTCAATATGCCTATTTGGGACAATGTCTTAGCCAGTGAAATGATTAAATCGGCGTTATTAATTGCTACATTAAGTACTTTAGATTCATTAATGACTTCGTTAACGGTTGACAGTATTACCAACGAATTACATGACTCTGACCAAGAGCTGGTTGGTCAAGGTATTGGTAATATTGTTGCGGGGTTATTTGGTGCCTTACCCGGTGGTGGCGCAACAATGCGTACAGTAACCAATTTAAGGGCAGGCGGCACGACGCCCTTGTCAGGCATTCTTCATGCTATTTTTATTTTAGCCATTGTTTTGTGGGCAGGGGAATACACCGCGTATATTCCTGTGGCTGTTTTAGCTGCAATTCTAACTCACGTAGGCATCAGCATTATTGATTGGAATTTCCTTAAACGACTTCATCAAGTTCCCCTGTTTAGTGCGGGTTTGATGCTCTCTACCTTGGTTATGTCAGTTGCTTTTGACTTAGTCACCGCAGTATTAGTTGGCGTCTTTCTAGCAAACTTAGTGACTATTCGCCGTTTATCAGAAATACAGCTTGATAATATTAAGCTGTGTACGGCTAAAGAAGCAGAGCATTTATCTCCCCCTGAAAGGCAATTATTAGCTGCAATGGACGATAGTGTTTTATTACTTAATATCTCAGGACCTATTGGTTTTGGTGTTGCTCGCGGGTTAAAGCAAAGTGTCTCAGAGTCGGACCAAAATAAAACCTTGTTGATCGATTTAACTGATGCTCGTTTTGTTGGTATTACCAGCACTATTGCGATTGAAGAAATTATTGTTAGTTATCAAAACCAAGGGCGAGACATTTTACTCTCAAGTGTTTGTGAACGAGTGAAAGATGATTTTAATAAATTAAAGTTACTCGATAAAATATCAGCTGATCATGTTTTTGAAACTAGGTTAGATGCATTAAGTTATTTATCAACGCAAGCACCAAGTTAAACACTCAGTTTAAGTGTTAGCGAGCGAGTAAACAGCAATCGATTAGATATCAAAAGCACTCTAGAATATTATGGTGGGGTGCTTTTTTATTCGTGATTTTGCTGCTTATTAGCAAAAAATAAAATTGATATCGCTACATCGATCGTTATTTCGAAAAATAATACAACTTTTTCAAGACTAATGACTCAAAAAATCCGATAATTAGCGCCATTAGAACCAGTCTATCGATTGGCTGCATACAACTTCGGAAATATATCAATGGAAATCAAAGTTAACTTTCTCGACAACCTTAGACTTGAAGCCAAGTTTGACGATTTTAGTGTCATCGCTGATCAGCCTATTCGTTATAAAGGTGACGGCTCAGCGCCAGGTCCTTTTGATTATTTCTTAGCATCATCGGCTATGTGTGCAGCGTACTTCGTTAAGGTATATTGTAATTCTCGTGATATCCCAACGGATAATATTCGTTTATCGCAAAATAATATTGTTGACCCAGAAGATAGATATAACCAAATTTTTCAAATTCAGGTAGAGCTACCTGAGAGCATTTCAGAAAAAGACAAAAAAGGTATTTTACGCTCTATTGACCGTTGTACTGTGAAAAAAGTGGTGCAGCAAGGGCCAGAATTTAAAGTTGAGGCCGTTACCAGCCTTGAAGACGATGCGCAAGCTATGTTGATGCAACAACCTGAAGATGGCGCTAGCACCTTCATTTTAGGTAAAGATTTACCTTTAGAAGAAACCATTGCCAATATGTCAGGCCTTTTAGCTGACCTTGGTATGAAAATAGAAATATCTTCGTGGCGCAATATAGTACCTAATGTATGGTCATTGCATATTCGCGATGCTGCATCACCTATGTGTTTTACCAACGGTAAAGGCGCAACCAAAGAAAGCGCACTTGCCTCAGCCTTAGGTGAATTTATTGAGCGCCTTAACTGTAACTTCTTTTATAACGATCAATTTTTTGGGACTGATATTGCCACTAGTGACTTTGTGCATTACCCCAATGAAAAGTGGTTTACACCGGGGATAGATGATGCACTGCCAAGCGACATTTTAGATGACTATTGTTTAGCTATTTACAACCCAGAAGACGAGCTACGTGGTTCAAACCTGATTGATACCAACTCAGGCATGAAAGAGCGCGGTATTTGCTCCATTCCTTATGTGCGTCAGTCTGATGGTGAAACGGTATATTTCCCTTCAAATTTAATTGAAAACTTGTTTTTAAGTAATGGCATGAGCGCAGGTAACAACTTACCTGAAGCGCAAGTACAATGTTTGTCAGAAATATTTGAACGTGCTGTTAAAAAACAAATTATCGCTGAAGAAATTGTTCTTCCTGATGTACCTAAAGATGTTATTGCTAAGTACCCAGCTATTTTAGCCGGCATTGAAGGATTAGAAGCGCAGGGCTTTCCTGTGGTCGTTAAAGATGCCTCGTTAGGTGGCCAATTTCCGGTAATGTGTGTCACCCTGATGAACCCTAAAAACGGCGGTGTATTTGCTTCATTTGGCGCTCACCCAAGCTTTGAAGTCGCTTTAGAGCGTAGTTTAACTGAGCTTCTACAAGGTCGTAGCTTTGAAGGTTTAAATGATGTACCTAAACCTACTTTTAATAGCATGGCGGTGACTGAGCCAGAAAACTTTGTTGATCACTTTATTGATTCAACGGGTGTTATTTCATGGCGCTTCTTTAGTGCCAAGCACGATTATGATTTTGTAGAATGGGATTTCTCTGGTACTAATGAAGAAGAAAATGCCGGTTTAATGGATATTTTAAAAGACCTAGGTAAAGAAGTGTATATTGCTGAGTTTAACCAACTTGGCGCTACCGCATGTCGTATTTTAGTACCTGATTACTCAGAAGTGTATCCTGTAGAAGACCTTATTTGGGATAATACTAATAAGTCACTTGATTACCGTGAAGATATATTAAACCTGCATCGCTTAGATGAAGAGCAATTAACCAGCTTGTTTGAACGTTTAGAAGAAAGCCAGCAAGATAATTACATCGACATCAAAACCTTAATTGGTATTGAGTTTGACGAAAATACCGTTTGGGGTCAGCTAACTATTCTTGAACTCAAAATTCTCATTTGCTTAGCACTTGGCGCACTTGAAGATGCTATTGAATTAGTGGCAGAGTTTTTACAATACAATGATAATACCGTAGAGCGCGGTTTATTTTATCAAGCCATTCATGCCGTACTAGAAGTAACCCTAGATGAAGAAATGGAGTTGGAAGACTTTATTGATAATTTCAATAGAATGTTTGGCGAAGAGAATATGACCAATGTAGTTGGCTCGGTATTTGGTGAAGTAAGGTTTTATGGCCTAACTGAAACTAGCATGAAACTTGAAGGTTTAGATAAGCACCAGCGATTGATTGAAAGTTACAAGAAGTTGCATCAAGCCCGTAAACTTGCCGCTGAAAGTAGCAAGTAGGATGGATAAAAAGCTAGTCTCAAGTGTTGATATTAGCTTTTAGCTTTTCAATTTTAACAAAGCGTTTTATGGGGCTTCCCCATTACCAATCAATATGCATGTTTCAGAGTGCTTGAGCTATTTCATCACAGCAACAATGAAGTGGTGTCGCTTAAGCATTTCTTATGCTTTCTTTGAAAGAACGATGAAGCTCGGCAATGGTTACATTGAAGGGGGTAAATTTCTTAAGGCCATTAAATTGATTATTATAAGGTTAACTTCATTAATATGAGTACTTCTCAAAATAAAGTGCTGAGTTTTTTTGCATTGTTCTTTATTTTAATGGCTATAATTTCATTAATTGCGATTCAGAAGTTGGAATATTCAGCTTCAAGAGCTCTTGCCTCACGTACAGCTGAAGTTCTGGCTTCAGCCATTAACCAAGCGAGAGTTTCTTACAGTGTAAATGCTGCCGCCAAAATGAGAGCGCATCCCGATATTCAAGTACAAGCGGATTACCATAATCATGCGTTAGCAATCCCTAATCCCGCTACTTTTGCTATTGAGTTAGGCCAGTCGATATCAAGGCCAGAAGAAGGTTTTATTCTGAGTACCTATAGTAAATATCCATTTGAAGGAAGAAAAAATTCAGCGGGTCCGCAAGATGACTTTCAACAAGATGCCCTTGAAAAGCTATCAAGGGTGGTGAAAATTTTTGAACGGGTAGATACGCTTAATGGCCTACCTGTTTTACGACATGCCGAAGCTATTTATATGAAGGAAAGCTGCGTTGGCTGCCATAATAATCATATATCCAGCCCTAAAACTGATTGGAAAGTCGGTGATGTCCGTGGTGCTCTTGATATTACTATTCCTTTAACGGCCAATACAGATGATGTTGCTATGACCGTTGGTTATGCTTATGTGATGTTTATCTCATTTTCTGTGATTGGCCTATTTTGCATATTTTTCACCTTAAAACGATCAAATAATCTCACCAAAGAGCTAGAGCTCAAAGTGAACGAACGAACTGCTCTCCTCAATGAGTTAGCTCATACCGATGCTTTAACAAAGATTGCTAATCGACGCTATTTTGACGAAGTTAGCAAAAAAATGATTAATGATGCAGACGCGAAACTGCCTATAGCGTTAATTTTTTATGATTTAGACGACTTTAAAGCGGTTAATGACTGTTATGGTCATGATATCGGCGATGAGTGTTTAGCAGCTGTTGTTGATGCAGTTTCGACGGCATTAAGACAAAAAAGTGACTTCCATGCCCGAATTGGTGGTGATGAATTTGCCATTATTTTGCAAAATGTATCTACCGATGAGTTAGAAAAAATAATTGTACGTATTTTGGATAACATTAGATTGATCAAAATACCGAACGAAACATCACTTACGTTAACATCTAGTATAGGTTCAAGTTTTGTCACTCAATTTGTTGAGGGGATAACTATTAACCAAGTGTTAAAAGTGGCTGATCAAGCGCTATATCAGGCAAAAAATCAGGGACGAAACCAATGGGTAAACAAGGACTTTAGCACTAATTTCAGTGATTAACCCTTTAGGTTGTCATCTTTCTTTCATCGTGAAGTCATTATTCTGCCATATAGATTGCCTAACCTTGTTTCATTTAAGTCATGAAACAAAACTGAGGCAATAAATGTTTAACAATAATAACTATAAAGTAGGAATATTAGCGCTGTCATTATCAATGGCACTAACAGGCTGTGTTAGTGACGGTGATGATGGCGAACAAGGGGCGAATGGCGAGCAAGGAACACCGGGTGTTGTTGGTATTGATGGCAATGACGGTAAAAGCTTACCCCACGCTCTGAATGTTGAAGTTGTTGGCCGCTTTGCTACGGGTATTTACGGTAAAAGTGCCGCAGAAATAGTACAGTTCCATAAAAGCTCAAACGCTGCTTTTGCCATTAATGGCGCTTCCAATCAAATAGAAGTTATTAGCTTAACTAACCTTTCAACAACCGCAGTCGGTAATCCCATTGCTGATGAAAGTTTGACCTCAAACGCTTTTACTTTTCCTCTCAGTGTGTCAGTAATTAACAATGCAGGCGTTGAAAAAAACATGTCGTTGGGCGCAGTTAACTCCATTGCGATTAAAAAAGACTTATTAGCCATAGCTGTTGAAGGTGAAGTTAAACAAGCGCATGGTGCTATTTTGTTTTATAGCTTGAATGAACTCGGGGAAGGGACTTTCATTAAAGCGGTAGAAGTTGGTGCTTTGCCTGATATGGTTACTTTTACCCCTGACGGTAGTAAAGCAATAGTTGCTAATGAAGGTGAGCCAAACACCGATTACACTGATGATCCTGAGGGGTCTATCTCCGTTATTTCTATTGTGGATTCAATACCCACGGATGTTGCCAAAACAATTAATTTGAGCACAGACATGGTATTTAGTGATGATAACCTAGTGCCCGAAGATTTTGATACCGATTCAAAGCGCTTGTCTATTTTGTCAAAAGCAGGTGTTAAGTTTGCAGGGCCTTCGGGCAATACGGTCGCTAAAGACTTAGAGCCGGAGTATATTACTACCTCAAGTAACAGTAAAATGGCTTATGTATCTCTGCAAGAAAATAATGCAATCGGCATTATCAATCTTGAAGATTTAACTATTGAAGTGAAAGCCCTTGGTTATAAAGATTGGGGTAAATACCAACTAGATTTTAGTAATAAAGATGAAGTGCCTGAGTTTAAAAGTATTAAGGGCCTTTATGGTATGTATCAACCTGATACACTTGCATCGTACACCTGGAATGATACAACCTTTATTGTTTCGGCAAACGAAGGTGATGCTAGAGACTACGACGGTTTTTCTGAAGAAGTTCGCGTTAAAGATATTATTGATACCGACGAATTAAATCAAACACTCTCAACTGAACTACAAAGTCAATATGATGAATCAGGCGGTAAAAATTACCTAGGACGCTTGAAAGTTACCACCGCTTTAGGGGATGAAGATCAAAATGGCGAATTTGAAAAGTTATTCGCTTATGGAGCTCGTTCATTTTCGATCTGGGATCAAAATGTTAATTTGCTTTTTGATTCTGGCGATGATTTTGGCAAAATTTCTGCAGCAATAATGGGTGATAATTTCAATGCTGCCCATACAAAAAATAAAGGTGATAACCGCTCCGATGATAAAGGTGGAGAGCCTGAAGCCATTGATGTTGGTGAAATAGCGGGGAGAACTTACGCTTTTATTGCCCAAGAGAGAGCGGGGGATTTATTTGTTTATGATATCACTAACCCATTTAAAACAGCTTTTGTCACACATTACAACAATCGTGACTTTACTGTTGATTACGAAATGGATGATGATTTAACTGACCCTTGTGATAGCAGTGAAGGTATGGATTGTACTAATGTAAATCGGGCGGGTGATTTAGGCCCTGAAAGTATAAAATTTATATCGGCTATTGATAGTCCAACGGATAAACCATTATTAATTATTGGTAATGAAGTATCAGGAACGGTTACGGTTTATCAAGTCACAGAACAATAGAATATATCCGCTCCACTTGAAGATGCTCGTTTCAGGAAGTCTGAGCGATTCATAATCAAGGCGCATTTTTTTATTAAGGGTCATTCAGGAGAATATGCTCCTGCATTCTCTAATAACACCCTCCATGTAGCAAGAAATGTAACGCAGAGTATGATTTGCTCAGCCGTCCCTAAAGGCGTTTCTTATTCCAGCTGAATCATACATCTTCAAGTGGAACGGGGATATATAACTTCTGACGAGTAGTTCAAACTATTGTTGATAAAAAGCCTGCTAGATGCAGGCTTTTATTTGGATGAAAGTAAGTAAATCGACCATCATTTATAACGTGAATAAAATCATCTACCAATACGGTTAAGTTGCACCATAGAGGTGCTTTTGCCTCAAAATAAACAGTTAACTAGCCCTTCATCAAACACTCCATTTTTTTTAATGTATATAACATTGTAAGCTATTGAATTTTATTATTTATTTATGTTTTCCTTTATGCGTTTTTTCAAGTTTTACTGGTCTGTAATGTGCAAGAGACTAATCAGTTAGTTCGTTCATCAATTTTTTATTACCCATATGTGGCCACTTATAAATTATTGATGTGACTTTTCAGGTTTACTTCAGGAGACATAATGGATTCCATTCTTGTAATCATTGCCATATCGTTGGCCATTGCTAGCATTATAAATATTGTATTAACCAAATTTTCGATTTCTCATATTATTGGCTACATTGTTACGGGCACTGTGGTTAGCACTCTTTTTGACTTTAATGGCAGTAAAAATCTTCATTCCCTAGATCTCATTGGCGAATTTGGCATTGTTTTTCTCATGTTTACTATTGGTTTAGAAATGTCCTTTTCTAAATTGGATAAAATGAAAAAATTGATATTTTATAATGGCTTTATGCAAATGGCATTTAGTGCTTTAATCATTTTTATCATGGCGTTTTATGCTTTTACTCTTGATGCTGTATCGTCACTAGTTATTGCGCTTTCATTTAGCTTGTCTTCAACGGCAATCGTATTACCTTACCTTAAAAAATCAAAAGATATTGTTACCCCTTATGGTGAAAGGTCTGTTGCTATTTTAGTCTTTCAAGATTTAGCTGTTATTCCTATTTTATTGCTAATGAGCTTTCTTTCGAATAATGAATTATCACTGACAGATGTCTTATTAAAAACATTGTTATATGCCAGTGGCATTATTATTTTCATGTTCACGATAGGTAAAAAAATGATTGCTTGGTTGCTTCATTTTTCCTCTAAAGCTCGAATGGAGGAGTTGTTTTTAAGCTCTGTTTTTACCATCGTTTTAGGTGCGTCATTATTTGCTCATGAGATGGGCTTTACCTATTCATTAGGCGCATTTATCGCGGGTATGATCATTGCTGAAACTAAGTTTCATATAAAAGTAGAATCGGATATTTCTTCTTATAAGGATTTGTTATTAGGTGCTTTTTTCTTTTCAATAGGAACAAAGATAAATATTGAATATTTTATCAGCCACCTACATTGGGTGCTGGGAATTCTAGTACTGGTCATGACGATAAAAGCAATAATCATTTATATGCTGATGAGAAAACAATCAAATAAAAGTGACTCAATAAAATCTTCGGTTGCTTTATGCCAAGTAGGGGAGTTTTCGTTCGCTATTTTTGCTCTGGCAATGAATCAACATATTATTGCAGCTGAGTTAGGAAGTTTCCTTATATTGATTACTGTATTATCCATGATTTTAACGCCTTTCATGGTCAATAATATTTATAAAATTGCATCAATTTTTGTTGTCGAATTCTTTGAAGCAGACAATATTGCTACGGTAAAAACTGCCAATCACACCATTGTTTGTGGCTTTGCCATTTTAGGGAGAATTGTCGCTAAAGAGTTAACAAGGCATGAGGTTAAATTTTTAATTATTTCCGATAATTTGCAACATGTATTACTTGCTAGAAAGCGTGGTTATGATGCCTATTTTGGTCATTTAGATAAACTCCCAGTATTGGAATCACTCAACGTAGACCAGACGAGTAGTATTATTATCACGGTTAACACATTAAAAAATAAGCAGATAATTTGTGAGTCGGTGCTGGATTACTATCCTGGTGCCAATTTAGTGGTTAAAGTGAATACGCTTGAAGAAAAGGCAGCCTTGGCAGATATAAATATTAAATACTTCGTTCATGCTCAACAGGAAACTGCTGAACTTTTGGTTAAGCAGAGTATGTGTTGAATTAGCATAATCATTGGATAGTTATTGTTTGTAATATAGGCTGCTTGTGATGGTGATCAAGTCTTTTATTTTACTGTTTCTGTAAGTTGCTGAACATGCTCTGTAGGCGAGTATGTGGATTATCTGTATACGATACATTGGTCGAATAAAATAAAGCTGTTGATAGCGTATATAAAGCAAGGTTATCATTATATTTAATGCTATTACTCTAACCATTTTATTAAACCTCGAATTGAGCCTAACGATCTTATGATAAACATTACAAATTTTGAACACACCAAGTTAGCGATTAAAAGCTGGCAAATATTTGAAAACGAAAGTTGGTGTGTTTTAGGGCGAAATGGCTCTGGAAAACAATACCTTGATCAGCTTTTAACGGGCACTTTACAACCAGACGCAGTAGACGCCTTTAAAATACCCCCTGCAGATAAAGTTGGAATGGTTTCTTTTGAAAGCCAGCAAGAGGTTTATGAGCATGAATTAAAAATGGATGCGTCTGATTATATCGATGCCAATGACATTGGTACTAAAGCGAAAGACTTTCTACCCAAAGATAAACTCGATGATGTCCTGATCAGTGAATTTGGTTTGAGCCACCGACTTGAAAGTGGTTATCGGCAATTAAGTACCGGTGAAGGCAGAAAGCTATTAATCTTACAGGCAATATTTAATGGCGTAGAACTTTTGGTATGCGACAACCCTTTTGATAGCTTAGATGAAGCTTCCTGCATAGCCCTATCAAATGCATTAGAGCGCTTATCGAAAACAGGCATTAATGTTTTACTGATGCTAAATAATCGACAAGATATTCCCGAATGGTGTAACAATATTGCCTTTATTGAACGAGGACAATTTGATGTTATTGGTAAGCTTGAAAGTGATGAAACCAAACGCCAGCTTGATGCTTTGTTAATGCCAATGTCTGACGATGTTAGTTGGCCAACTAACATGCAAGAGCTATGTGATTATAAACACCCTTATTTAGTAAAACTGTGTAAGGGTAAAGTGCAGTACAAGGGGGTAAGTGTTTTTGAAGATTTAGATGTTCACATTAAGCCATTGCAGCATACTCTGATCACGGGTCCGAACGGCAGTGGTAAGTCTACATTAATGCAGTTAATAACGGGGGATTGCACTCAATGTTATAGCAATGATATTCATGTTTTAGGTTATAAAAGAGGCTCAGGTGAAAGCATTTGGGAGCTCAAGAAAGACATGGGTATTGTTAGTGCGGAATTACATCGACAATACCGAGTAAACGGTGACTTGTTAACGGTAGTGCTTTCTGGTTTTTATGACTCTATTGGTCTTTATCAACAACCTGAACAGCATAAAATAGAAATTGCTCGACAGTGGTTAGAAAAGATAGGCTTGTTGGCGCATCAATATAGTTCTTTTCGAAGCTTAAGTTATGGAGAACAACGGTTAGCTTTAATCGCTAGAGCTTTGGTTAAATCTCCTTATTTATTGATTTTAGATGAACCGACGCAAGGTTTAGATGAACTTAATCGACACAGAGTACTTAATTTTTTAGAGCACTTAGCCGAGCAAAAACACAGTACCATGATGTTAGTTAGTCACCGTAAAGATGAGTACCTGTCAATTTTTGAGCAGCATATAAAATTGTAAGTTATATCACTCAATAATTTTTTTGCTCACATGAAGTTTAGTTAAGCTCATTGATTCTGTATTTTTGTAGTAATTAGCCAGTATTGTTCTCCCGTTTATAATAATGCCTCGAACAAATAGAGGCATTATACGGGCTAATGCATGCACTAGGCAGTTTCAAAACGAGTATCAGTTAGCGAGAAAGTTAAGGGGGTAATAGTTCCCTTAACTTATCCCCTTATGCTATTAGAATCACAGAGTAATAATGGACTAAGTGCTTATAGCAATATTTCCGCTGGTGTTTTTTGTGCAATAATTGTTTTCCTCAACTGAAATCTGATCTGAATAATTGGGATAGTCGGTATAACCACGCGCATTGCCGCCAAATAGCGTTGACGGGTCAGTAATTTCGTTTAATGGCAGATCATGCTTAAAACGATAAGGTAAATCTGGATTAGCTAAAAATTTTCGACCAAAAGCGATAAAGTCGACCAAGCCTGAATCGATTAATTTCGCGCCTGTTTTTGCTGTGTAATTACCGGCAACAATAATACTGCCGTTAAAGTTTACCCGTAAAGCATGTCTAAATTCATCACTGACTACCGGTGCATCATCCCAATCTGCCTCAGAAAGATGAATATAAGCTAAGCCCAAATCATTAAACTTCTTACTAGCAAGTAAAATGGCATCAATTGCTTCAATATCATGCATACCACGTTGGGTAATAAATGGGGCAAGACGAATTCCGACTTTATTTGCGCCAACTTCATCACTCACCTCTTCAATAACTTCCATAACAAAGCGTAATCTATTAGTAATTGAACCACCGTATTCATCGTCACGTTTGTTTGAACTACGACGTAAAAACTGATCAATCAAATAGCCATTTCCACCATGAATTTCAATGCCATCAAATCCTGCTTTTATGGCATTTCTGGCAGCGCGACGGTAATCTTGAATAATACCTTTAATATCTTGTTGTGATAATTCACGTGGTATAGGGCAATCTACCATGCGTCCTACACCATCTTCACCAACTACCCATACTTGTGCATCAGGCGCAATTGCAGAAGGCGCAACAGGCAGCCCGTCAGCATGAAAGGAAGCATGAGACATACGTCCAACATGCCATAATTGAGAAACAATACGCCCTCCTGCTCGGTGAACTGCTTGAGTTACTTTTCCCCAACCAGCAACTTGCTCAGCCGTAAACATACCAGGGGTAAATGAATAGCCTTTTCCCTGAGAAGATATTTGTGTTGCTTCAGTAATAATGAAGCCTGCGCTGGCGCGTTGCGCATAATACTCTGCCATTAAATCTGTTGGAATATCGTTAGGCTGAGCAGTGCGTGAACGTGTCATCGGCGCCAACACAATGCGATTGCTCGCTTCAAAGTTACCCAGTGTTTTTGCGTTAAATATAATCGAGTTTTTCATAATATTTCACCTCCTAAAAAATCAAAATTTTCGTTAGTTTCATATACAAGTGTTTGTTTCTTTTCTGTTAGATCTTGAAGTTCATCAAGTGGAAAAAGCATTTCTACCGTCAAGGCATCAGGGCCAATAATAAATAGCTGTCGTTCGTTTGAAATAGGCAGAACTTTCTCGGTATAGGAGTAAGCACTATTATTAAGTCGTTTTAGTAATGCGTTGTAATTAGCTCCTTCAAGGGCAACATGGGCAATTGAACCGTTGCCAAAAGCTGAATAGGGTTGCTCTGCAATATGTATAAGCGGATTGTTATCGCTATATAGCCATAGACCATTAAATGGAAAAGATGGCCGATTTCCTTCGTGTAAACCAATCAGCTCTGTCCAAAAACACTCCATTGCTCTAAGGTCTGTCGTTAGCACTAATACGTGATTAATATTCATCTAATACCTTCTTAAATGCTCGTGATGAGTTTTGTTAATGAAATAATAGGTCTTGCCCATAAACAAAACAATTGCCATAATTATTAAAACACTCTTCTGTAATTCGAAATAATAGGGGCGGTAAAAGACGATATGGATAAGCTCGGTGATATTGATTTGTTTGTACGGGTCATAAAAAATGAAGGTTTAGCCGCAGCAGGTAGAGAAGTTGGGCTTTCACCGGCAAGAATGACTGCGCGAATAAATGGCCTAGAAGAAAGATACGGCGTTAGATTACTAAACCGGACAACTCGTCAGATCTCCCTTACCGATGAGGGGCGTAAATTTTACGTTTCCTGTGAGCGTATTTTAGCTGAAGTAGAGCAAGCTGAAACCTCATTACAAACGGGCCAAACCAGCTTTACTGGCGCACTTCGCATAACGGCACCGTCTGATCTTGGTCAACAACACATAGCACCCGTGTTATCAAAGTTTGCAGAAGAGTATCCTGGCGTCATACCTTATCTCTATCTTTCTGATAGTGTTGTAGACCTAGTAGGAAATGGTTTTGATCTAGGTATACGCTTTGGCAGTTTGAAAGACAGTTCGCTGATAGCTCGACGATTGGCGAGCAATCGCCGAGTATTATGTGCCTCACCTGATTATTTGCAGCGTAAAGGCATACCAATGCATCCTGAAGAATTAATACAACATGATTGTCTGACTATGGTACGGATGATGGAGCCACTAACTACTTGGCATTTTCAACGAAATGATGGCAACAGTTCTATTTCAATTCAAGGGACTAGATCTTCCAATGACGGTGCTTTGATTAGGCGTTGGGCAATTGAAGGGGCTGGCATTGCATTAAAGTCTTATTGGGATATCGCCGATGATCTAAAGGCTAAACGCTTAGTGACGATCATGGATAATTACCAATATGATTTTAATCGTACAGGTACCACTGGAAGGGCTGACCTTCATGTTATTTACCCGAATAGAAAATTCATCTCACAGCGTACTCTTGCGTTTATCAATGCCTTGAAGGAGCACTTTTCTTCAATGAATAGCTAATTCCTAGAATTATACCTTTTTAATGTGATCTATTATAAAGCTGACGAATGTCTAGTCTGGGCAAACCAATCAGTTGGAGACGTATATTTCAGACAATAAAAAAGCACCAGTATGAATGGTGCTTTATGATTTACTTACTCTAAGAAGTAATAAATAGAGATCTAAACAGATTGATTACTATTTTTTATTCGCTAATAAAGAGCGACGTGATGCTAAACCCATAATGCCTAATGCGAAGATGGCAAGAGTTGTAGGCTCTGGAACTGAAGTTGTTGTAATATCAACTCCCCAACGATGTACTTCTAGTCCATCACTACCAGTAGTATCCGTGAAGGTAAACGCCCAAGAACCTGTCGCGCTAAGACCATTAAAAACATTTAATGCGTTAGTCGGTTGGAAATTACCAGATTCAGGAGAAGTTCCTAATGTTTGTAGTGCTTGATTATCAAAAGTAATAAATTCAGTTATAGAACCACTATTAGAGTTTGTAAAAGTACTTCTAGGTAACAATAATACATTAATCCCATTGTACATTAGACTAAATTCTATTTCGTTGTCATATGTACCGCCAGTATTGAAAGTGTCGCAACTTCCAGTACTCGTGTTGCTACATTTGCTAAAATCAACCCAAACATTCACGTCTGTTATAAACTCACCACTAAGTGAGTTTACGCTTTTGGTTAAGCTACTAGCATCAACCCAGCCACCATCACCAGTAAGTGATATCAAGCCAGCATTAGCAAAACTGCTAACAGATAAAACCAAACCAGCAAAAGCTGATTTTAATATTTCAACATTCATTACAATTCCTTAATAATACATTCCAGAGGATAGAGCTTTATTTTATTTGTTTCTGATGCTGACTAGCATCAATTGTGCCAATTAATTTAAATTGTTATTTATCAAACTGATAAGCATAATCTAAAGTATTTGAAGTTAATAGTGTAAAATAAATGGACACCTTTGTAACTTATTGTTTTATGAAAGCTTTAATTCTATTTATTTAACAAATTTAATTATTATAATCTGAGAAAGATGTCTATATAATTTTGTTTATTGCACAACTACCCATATTGAAAAGTTATAGATAGTTGGCGCTTGATTTACGACGCTGATCTTTATTAGTAAAAGTATAGTGTATGTTGACAAGCAACCCATCTGAAGAATAATTCGACCTACAAGCACTTGAAGCAATAATTAAGCAGAAAGCTAAACAATTCCTCAAAAAATGCTGAAATGCATTACTCATTATTCATTATTCGGTTAACTCGAATTATTCTAAACTGAATCACTTATTCGCACGTTTCTCGTCTTATTTGATTTTTCTGCTACTTTTAAGATATTAAAACTATGCATAGAAATTGAGTGAATACTTAATGTTTGAGTGTTACAACTTAGCATTCATGTATTCAAAACTTTAGTGGTGTAGATATAAGTTAGGTACTAACAAGGGGCTGCTCTAAAATATAGACTATGAAATATATTTTTATTACTAAGGGAAGTAGTTATGAATTATTACGATAAGTTTCCAGGAATAAACCAAACAGAATCTTATGATGAAAAAACATCACTGTCTTTAGCTATTGCTTGTCATTTGGCCTATGAAAAAGATGAAAATAAAATAGCTTTAGTAGTTGAAAGTTGGGGGTATCAATTTGATGGTGCAATTGAAATTGTAAAAAAACCAGATGTAGATACTCAATGTTATCTGATGTCAAATGCAGATAATATTGTAGTGGTTTTTCGAGGTAGTGACTCTTTAAAAGATTGGTTCGCTAATTTTCAGGCTGTTTATGACCCAGGTCCATTAAAAAACACTAAAGCCCACGAAGGTTTTCAAGATTCTCTATTTCCCGCTGTTATAGGCATTACTAACTTACTGGATAATGTGTTTTCTAAAAATAAGAAAATATGGATCACAGGTCATAGTCTTGGTGGAGCGTTAAGCTCGCTTTATGCAGGTATGCTGATAGAAAACAAATATAGAGTATATGGAATATATACGTTTGCTAGCCCTAGACCGGGAAATGAAGCTTTTAAGGTAGGATTAAATAATAAAATTATAGGTCCTCATTTTAGAGTCGTAAATTTTGGTGATGTTGTTCCTCATATACCTCCTGAACCATTTTATAGTCACCCAGGTGCTCGGGTAATACTGAAAGAAGAGGTGAGAGAGCATTCTGATGAATCATGGTTCTCTCAGAGAATAGAGGCGCTAAGAGTATTTATTTCTAATGCAACTGAAACCCTAGATGTTACTGATAATCATAGGCTTAGCGCTGACGAAGAAAGTTACATACCTAGGCTTATAAAAGATTTAGAAAGATCTGATAACGAATAAATATGTTAATAATTAAATCAGATGGTTTGGTCCCCTTAGTTAATTTGCTCGCCCTAAATTAGCTGGTAGAGTCCTTCTCTTAAGAAAGAAGCATGTGAATTTCTGGCAATAGCTGAAGGTGAGTATCAAGGTAATGGTTTGCTAAGAGGGGCTGGTAGCCTAGCTAATCACGGATTTACCATTGCGATAATAGAACTTGAAGAAAATTTAGATGATTATAATTTACCGCGAGGAGTATAAGGTCAAGCGGTAGCTTTTAACCCCGAAGGTGATTTTTTACATACCTCTATGGTGCGCAAAGTATTGTTCGGCATGATGAGCTGGATAAAGTATGTTTATCCGATAAAATAAACTTCAACGAGCCAATTTTCTTACTTTCATAACGGCTAAAAAGAGCTCCTTAGCAGACTACTATGGTCTCGTTTGGTGGTATTATACAAACGATAAAGCATACTTTTTAGCTACTCTATAGCTATCTTAATCACCTATAAAATATGCTACTGCGGGATTGTTTGTTTACCTAATGGGCCATTAAAGTGCTGTTGATACTATGGTTATTTAGCAGTAGCTAACACAATGGCAAAACACATAAACATGGTTGCCATTATTTTACTTAAAAGCCCACTATTAAGTAGCGGTAATAATTTGTTTTTGAGCTTATGTCCGGCAAGGGCATATGCAAAAGTAAAGATAAAGGCATTAACTAAACTAGTTGTTATTAGTAACAATAATTGTGGTAGCAGTGAATTGTTAGTATTAATAAACTGTGGAAATAGTGCAGTAAAAAAGATCAAGGCTTTTGGATTACCTAACCCCAAAAGTAAGCTTTTTCGGTATAGACTTAAACCCGATGGAATATTGTTATGCTGCGGCAATAAAGACCAAACGCCCTTATTTTTCCAAATGGCATAACCGATATAAGCAAGGTATAAAACTCCAAGGTATTTAATTACTAAAAAAACCGCTTCAGAAGCGAGCAAGATACTACCAACGCCTGATGCCGATATTAACGCTAAGATAAGAATAGCGCTGATATGCCCTAGAACTCCGAATAACGCTTTCTTATAGCCAAAATTAATACCATTATTGGCCGCTAATACCACCGATGGACCAACACTAATTGAAGCAACAAAAGAAATACTGAGATAAACGAGGTAAGTAGAAAGTTCCATTTGAGGTGGTAAAATCACAGGTGTTTAATAAAGCGCAGATGATAGTAACTTGACAATAAATAGCAAGGGTAACCTTAAGTCTTCTTGTTTGAGATCAGTTTATAAGCCAACTGATGCCTAAGGAGGCAAGTGCTCTAGGCATTAGGCTGGGTTTTATTGCACCAATAAAGCGACTTAACTCTCGCTCTTTAGCGTTTCTAAGCTAAATGAAATGGCACGCTGTGGTAGTTTGGCTTGGTCTTTTAGTCCCAACTTCAGACAATAAAAATTATGACAATCTTATATCCTCTTTTGCCACAAAAAGGCTGTTAGCTATTAAATTACTAGCGGAAAATCACAGCATAAAGCGGTCGTTAACCTGCCTCCATGAATGACTCTAATTTTGCAAAGTAAAGTAAGTGACTCATACTATCTCAATCTTTACATTGCCTTAACAGAATTGGTTAGATACACTTTTATTTCTTAATGTGACTGGTAACAATTATCACACAAGGATTTCTGAAAATGGACGTGGCATATTGAATACACTCAATCAAATAACTAGGGCAGTTATTACTAATAAAGCTGGTTTGTTTATTCTAGTGTCCCTTTATGTATTTCAAATACTCCTCTCCACTGCCCATGCTGATGAATATCGTCCTGCCTATTTGGCGCTTAAACAAACAACAGAAAACACTTTTGATGTTGTTTGGAAGCTACCTTCGACAAAGCAAAACCAAGCTTTAAATTTAAACGTTAAATTCCCCAAAAAAACTAAGTTAATAAAACCTAAATCAATACGTCCCGCTGGCGTCGCGATTATTGAGCAGTTTTCAATATCAAATGAAAGTGGCTTGATTGGTAGTGACATAACTATTTCAGGCTTAAAAAATGCGCCAACAGAAGTGCTCGTTAGAATTCAATGGCAAAGTGGTGTAACAGAAACGGCAAGGCTAGATGCAAGCAAAACAGGATTTACCGTGGTAGGTACGCCGAGTATTCTTTATGTGGTAAAAACCTACTTAACCTTTGGTTTTGAACATATTCTAGAAGGCTTTGATCATCTATTATTTGTCGCTTGCCTTATATTTATTGCGGGCACATGGCGAAGAATTTTAATTACTATCACCGGTTTTACCGTTGCCCACTCAATTACTTTAACGTTATCTGCGCTTGGCTTAGTGCATTTACCTATCATAGCGATTGAAAGTGTTATCGCATTATCTATCGTTTTTCTCGCCCGCGAAATCATGATCAAAAATGAACAAACCTTAACGTGGCGATTCCCTATAGCTGTATCAGCTAGTTTTGGTTTGTTACATGGTTTTGGTTTTGCCTCAGCGTTAAGTGAGATAGGTTTACCACAAACGGAAATACCCGCGGCGCTTTTGGCATTTAATATTGGTGTGGAATTAGGACAAATAGCTTTTGTCGCTGTATTGGTTTTATCAGCAAAATTAATCAAAAAATTATGTTTTTCAACTACAATAGTTGCAGAAAGCAAATTTAGAAAACTTGAACAATCAGGCGCTTTAGCAATAGGCGTTGTTAGTATGTATTGGGTATTGGAACGTATTTCTGGCTTTTAGTGGTAGCTGGTTCATCTATTAATGATTTAAGGAAAAACTATGGATATGAAGTTATCTACAGTTACTTTAGCCGTCAGTTTATTGTGCTCACAGGGTAATGCAGGCGAAACGCAGTTATTGTGGGGAGATACCCATTTACACACTAATTTATCGCCCGATGCTTTCATTAAAGGAAATACCACAGCAACACCGGATGACTCATTTAATTTCGCTAAGGGTGCGCCGGTTATTGATGCAAACTCACGGGCTAAAATTACAATAGACACGCCGTTAGATTTTCTTGTGGTCACCGATCACGCGGAATATGTGGGTATTCCTAAGATGATTTGGGGAGGCGATGAACGCTTAATGAAAACTAAAGAAGGTAAGCGTTTTGCCAAAATGATAAAGGATGGTAGGGGAACTCAAGTGTTTGTTGATCTTTTAGGTACAGTAAATGCGAATAAACCATACGAAGCTCTCAATTCAAATGAAATACGTAAAAGTGTTTGGTCAGATAGTGTTGCTGCGGCAGAGCGGCATAACGATCCAGGGAAATTCACCGCGTTTATTGGTTGGGAGTGGTCATCCATACCACAGGGGCAAAATTTACATCGTATCGTATTTACGCCACAAGGCGGAGATGTTGCCAACAAATTTATACCTTTTAGTGCCTTTGATAGCGATATTGAAACGGATTTTTGGAATTGGTTAGATAAAACGTCGAAAGAAACAGGAGCTGACTTTGTTGCCATTCCTCATAATGGCAACATTTCTAATGGCTTAATGTTTCCTTTAACAGATAGAGCGGGAAACCCAATAACAAAGAAATATGCTAAGCAACGTATGCGTTGGGAGCAAGTGATTGAAATGACCCAAATTAAAGGGGATTCAGAAACACACCCAGTGCTATCCCCTGATGATGAATTTGCCGATTTTGAAACCTTTGCGCATTTACTTAAAACCGATGATAGTGCTATAGCAGATCGAGGTAAAGCGCCTGTCGGTTCGTATACCAGATCGGGGCTAAAACGTGGCTTGGAGCTTGAAAATAAAATAGGCGTAAACCCATTCAAATACGGCATGATTGGTGCCACTGATAGCCATGCAGGTTATTCATCAGCTGAAGAAAACAACTTTTGGGGTAAGTTTTCACAAGACTCTATTCCTGACAATAAAAAAGATATTGACTTACTTCCCGGTATTTACGGCTGGGATATGTCTGCTTCAGGGCTGTCTGCTGTGTGGGCGAAAGAAAATACCCGTCAATCAATAACTGATGCTTTTAAACGTCGTGAAGTATATGGCACTTCTGGTCCACGTATCGGGCTACGCTTCTTTGGTGGTTTTAATTTTAAACAAGCTGATGCTAATGCAAAAGATATTTCTACTATAGGTTACAAGCAAGGTGTACCAATGGGAGGCGATTTGACCGTAGCACCCAATGGAAAAGCGCCATCATTTCTTTTGCACGCAGTAAAAGATCCAAAAGATGCCAACCTTGACCGAGTACAAATTGTTAAAGGCTGGCTCGATGCACAAGGTAACTCGCAAGAGAAAGTATTTGATGTTGTCTGGTCTAATAATCGCAAAGTCGGTTCAAATGGAAAATTACCTCCAGTTGGCAATACTGTCGATTTGAAAACAGGTTTATATACTAATTCAATTGGAGCAAGTCAGTTATCAACGGTATGGAAAGATCCAGAGTTTGATGTATCACAAAAAGCCTTTTATTACGCGCGTGTATTGCAAATACCCACACCACGTAATTCAACTTATGATGCGATAGCATTAGGCATAGCACCTAAGGAAACGGGTCATTCAGTATTAATACAAGAACGAGCATACAGTTCACCTATTTGGTATACGCCTAGTAAATAATTTAAAAAATAGGAGACAAACTCATGGAAAAACTATTATTAACAACGGCAGTACTGCTAGCCTTAAATATTGGCACTGCTAATGCCGAAGAAACAAAAAGCTATTCTCCTTACGCGGGGAGCGAGCAGCCCCGCAATGTCTATTTTGGCGATACGCATTTGCACACCACATACTCACCGGATGCGGGACTGACTGGTACAGTTAAATTAACACCGTCTGGTGCCTATAGGTTTGCTCGTGGTGATGAAGTAGAGGCGGATAATGGCATGATGGCCAAATTGAACCGTCCGCTTGATTTTCTAGTGGTGACTGATCACGCTGGCTATCTCGGCTTGATACCCAAAATACGTAGTTCAGACCCAGAGCTGCTGAAAAATAAATGGGGCAAGAAATGGCATGATCAGTATAAGACTGGACCAGACGGCGCCTATGCAACAGCCCTAGAAGTTATTAATACTCTGGCTGTAGGCGATCAAAAAATTAAAAGTGAAAAAATCATGCGCTCTGCTTGGGAAGTTATTACTAAAGCTGCTGATACATACAATGATCCTGGTAAATTCACGGCTTTGCATGGCTATGAGTGGACATCAATGCCGAATGGGGGGAATAACCTGCACCGTGTAGTCATTTTTAAAGATGATGCGAAGAAAACAAACCAGATCCTCCCATTCTCAGCCTTTGATAGCGAAGATCCCGAAGATCTATGGGCGTTTTTAGATGGATATGAGAAAAAAACAGGCGGCACTGTGTTGGCTATCGCACATAACGGAAATGTTTCTAACGGCTTGATGTTCTCTGATAAAGATTTTAAAGGCAAAGCGCTAACGCGATCTTATGCTGAAACGCGCGCACGTTGGGAGCCAATCTATGAGATAACTCAAATGAAAGGCGATGGCGAGGCACACCCTTATCTATCACCTGACGATGAGTTTGCTGATTATGAGACCTGGGATAAAGGTAATTTACTTGGCAACGCGCCAAAAGAAAAATCAATGCTCAAACATGAATATGGCCGCTCTGCATTAAAACTTGGCCTTAAAATGGAAGATCAATTAGGCGTAAACCCTTTCAAAATAGGTTTTATTGGATCGACTGACGCCCATACGGGTTTAGCTAGTTCTGAGGAAAATAATCAGTGGGGTAAGGTTACTTTAAAAGAGCCAAGTGCACATCGTGCAGAGGCTGTTTTAATTGAGTCTCCGACACCGGAATTATCGACATGGGGCTACGAACAAGCTGCATCCGGTTATGCTGCTGTCTGGGCAAAAGAGAATACTCGTGAAGCCTTGTTTGAGGCCATGCAGCGCCGTGAAACTTACGCAACAACCGGACCGCGTATGACAGTGCGATTTTTTGGTGGATGGGAGTTTACCAGTGATGATGTGCACCGTCCTAATTTTGCAGATATTGGATACGCTAAAGGTGTGCCAATGGGCGGTGATTTGACCAACGCACCCAAAGGTAAAGTGCCAAGCTTTATTGTGCAGGCCGCAAAAGATCCTGATGGTGCCAATCTTGACCGTGTTCAGGTTGTAAAAGGCTGGTTGGATGCTGATGGTAAAACGCAAGAAAAAGTCTATGACGTTGCTCTTGCTGATGGGCGTAAGGCGGGTGCAAAGGCAAGTTCCATTGGCTCAACAGTAGATGTGGAGAACGCCACATACACAAATACAATCGGTGATGCGGAACTTGCGACTGTGTGGACAGACCCTGATTTTGATGGCTCTGAACGTGCGTTTTACTACGTGCGGGTGATTGAAATACCAACTCCGCGCTGGACGGCTTTTGATAAGAAGTTCTTTAATGTGGAAATGCCAGAAAAAGCTGTAATGGCGATGCAAGAACGCGCTTATACATCACCAATTTGGTATACGCCTTCGAATTAGAGAATGTGTGTGATTTTATTTTGTTTTAAAAGGGTATTTATTAAACATGACGGAGAATAAATGAAAGTCATATTGAAAGAACCACTGGTGTATTTTTTGTTACTCAGTGGTTTGCTGTTTTTTGTTACTACTTTCTTTCAACAAGAGAGTGATAATTCACAAGAGATTGTCGTTGATAGAGCTTCACTGCTTGGTTATATCCAGCAAAAGACTAAAGTTGTCGAGCAAGATAAACTCATCAAAATGTTTGACACAATGCCTGATGATAAACGTGCTGACTGGGTTAATGCCTATGTACGAGAAGAGGCATTATACCGAGAAGCCCAAGCATTAAGGCTTGATGAAAACGACCCTATAATTAAAGGTCGTGTTATTCAAAAGCTTGAATTTATCACTAAAGAATATAGTGAAGCCATATTAAAGGTAACAAACGAAAATCTAGAGCAGTATTTTGAAAAAAACAAACAAGATTATTATATTGAACCGTTTGTTACTTTTACTCATGTTTTTTTCAATCGAGAAGGTAGAACAAAGCAAGCAATGCTTTCACTTGCCAGTGAAAAATTGCACGAACTAAAAGAAAATAACGTGCCTTTTTCACAAGGGGCCCAATATGGAGAAAGGTTTCTATATCATGTGAACTATGTTGAGCGTACTCCCGATTTTATCGCCTCTCACTTTGGACAATCATTGTCTGACCAAGTTTTTGCTTTAAAGACGGTTGGTGATATTTGGCAAGGACCGTTTGAATCAGAATACGGGATTCACTTAATTATGGTTAATCGAATGGAAAAAGGACGGTTCCCTTCTTTAACCGATGTATCAGAACAGGTTTATCAAGACGTACAACGCGAACAAATACAAAGTAATTTAGAGGAATCTTATAAAGCTATTATTGATACATACTCGGTGGTAGTGGAGGATCTAAGTGAGTAAGAGGACTTCAGTTTTGTTGTGCTGAGCAATCATATTTACTACAAAAGAAAAGTTCAATTGATGTTTATTGCACTAAACGCATATTAAAATAATGATCAGACAAACTTGGCCAATAATCAATAAGTAAGGATTACGTAAATGTTCTGTATTAAAAAATATTTTATTAATTTTAGTTTAAAAAAACTCACTTTAGTAACGCTAACTTTGATAGTTGGAATTGCTGGCTTAACAGCTTGCTCTACCATACCAGGAGAAACAAAAGCGGAGCAAATACAAACTATTGATGAACTGGTTGATAATACCTTAACAGATCTTTACGAACAAACCCCAGAAGCGCGAACACAAATAAAAAACTCTGTTGGTTATGCGATTATGAATAATAAAATAACCAAGATACCCGTAGTTGGGGCTGGTGCAGGTTATGGCGTTGCTATTAATAATAAAAGCCAACAAAGACAATATATACAAATGGTTCGCTTTGATATTGGTGGCGGCTGGGGTGCCAGAAGTGTGAGACCTGTTATCATTTTTACTGATGAACAAGTATTCAATGATTTCATTGATGGTATGTGGTCAGCAAATGCCGGAGCAGAAGCGGCTGCAAAAGTGGGTGACGTGGGTACTTCAGCAGGCGCTGATACGGGGAATGCAGGAAATGATAAAGGCTATATCACCCATATGATTACCGATAAAGGGGTTTCAGCAACAGTTACCGCTGGCATTATTCGAGTAAAACCAATCAACCTGAAAAAATAAATACTTATTTAAGTGAACAGACGAGTTTTGTTGTAAATAATGTCTGTTTTAGTGGATATAATGTAAGTTAAATATTGGGTATATCCTTATCTATTTTCTTACTGCGCTGGGCAGGGATTAATGCATACTTGGCTTCGTTTTGAGTTTTCATTTAGTCGGTTAGTAGAGCTAAAATATAATCACTTTTTTTACACTCCATATCCGCCCAAAAAACTACCATTACCACCTAGCAAAACATTCCTGTATAATCCTGCGCATTAAACAATCGCCTAAGCAAACACCCTGAGTTTGCAATAAAGGCAGTTAAATCACCACTTATGACACTGCTCCTTATTAGATATAGCACCAGTTTCACAATATAGAGTTAGTTGAGAGCCTTATGACCGTAGAACAATTCGACCCACAAGCACCTAAGAAAAGCAGTAATTCTGCTGAAAGCCAAACAACCACCTTAGACATTCCAGCTAAAATGATTGAAGCACAGCATCAAGCTGTTGTTACGGCCAATAAAGACTCAAATCGCGCTGCAAAGGTAGGCTTCGTAAGTCTCGGC
>MAAF01000047.1:31563-34961 GCA_002163005.1 Colwellia psychrerythraea
TGCAAAGGTAGGCTTCGTAAGTCTCGGCTGACCTAAAATCTAAGGTAAATCCAAGCTACAGGTCTTATCTTATAAGACTTATTGTTAATATACTTCTTTCCACATTATCTAATCCCTTAAAATAACTCTCGTTATTTTATAATTATTACTATAAATATTAGTAATACCTTGTTTAATGAAATACGATATCGTACATTTAAAGTGTACTTATTTGTATTTTGGTAAATAAAATGACAACAAAACTCAAATGGCTAAATGCTCAATTATCACAGTTTGAACTATTATTAATGTCGTATTTAAAGCGTCATGATATATCTCGTTCGCATGTACAAAATTATGTAAATAGTGGCTGGCTAGAAGTCGTTGCTAGTGGCGTTTATAAAAAACCAAGTCAAAATATATCGTGGAGTTCAGCGCTTGCGGCGTTGCAATTCCAACATGATTGTTCGTTACACCTTGCAGGACTTTCTAGTTTAGCGCATCAAGGAGTGTCTCATTATCTGACTTTGGGTAGTGAAACTGTACAACTTAATTCTCCAAAAACCATAAGATTACCGAAATGGTTATTCAGTCAAGATTGGCAGATAGAATATAAGTGCTCTAAAGTACTTGGTAAAGTTGATCAGAATGATCTAATAGAGTTAAACGTTAATAATCAAACTGTCAAAGCCAGTATTGTAGAATTAGCTGTTTTTGAGATGCTTGAAAATATAGTAGATGAAAGTAGCTTTGTTTTTGCTTCTGAATTGTTCCAAGGTTTAACGTCATTAAGGCCTCGAAGGCTTCAATCGTTATTAGAAAGATCTCCTTCAATAAAGGTAAAACGCCTTTTCTTGTTTTTAGCACATTATTATCAGCACCCTTGGCTAAAACGTTTAGATGAAAGTAAAATAGAATTTGGGTCAGGTAATCGTCAAATAGTGAAGGGCGGCTATGTAGATAAGCAGTATCAGATCACTGTGCCATTAAGATATAAACAGGATACGTTAGAAAATGGATAAAAACAGTCATTATTATAAACAAGTTCAATTGTTGATCTCCGTATTACCTTATGTCGCTAAGGAGAAGTGTTTTGCCTTAAAAGGCGGTACAGCGATTAATTTGTTTATACAAGACTTTCCTAGGTTGTCAGTTGATATTGACTTGGCATACATGCAGTTAGAGCAAAGAGATGAAGCACTTGTTAATGTTAGAAGTGCATTAAGTCGTATTGCTGAACAAATTAGTGACGCAGGAATAGGTAAAGCAGAATTACAACTTAATAGATCTGATGAATTGCGTATCATTGTGACAGGGCAACAAGCACAGATAAAAATTGAAGTATCACCGGTAATGCGAGGTACTTTAAAAGCGGCAATTGAAATGGACCTTATTGAGTCAGTAGAAGATGAATTTGGCTATGCTAGCATTGCGGTAGTTTCATTAGCTGATTTATATGGCGGTAAAATTTGTGCTGCGCTTGATAGACAGCATCCAAGAGATCTTTTTGACATTAAGTTACTACTTGAACATCAAGGTTTGTCACAAGGGATTGATAGAGCAATTTTTGAAGGTTTTATTGCTTATTTGTTAAGTCATCCAAGACCTATTGCTGAAGTGATGTCTCCGCGACTGAAAGATATCAAAAACTCATTTATTCAAGAGTTCAATGGTATGACAGCAGAGCCTATAACTGTTGAGGAACTTATTGCTATACCTGAGAAATTAATAGCGGCGTTAAAAATTCACTTTACTCAACAAGATTTTGATTTTCTGCTGTCTTTTAAATCAGGAGAACCCAACTGGGATCTTGCTCCAGATAGTAATATTGCTAATTTACCTGCTGTAAAATGGAAGTTGATTAACATTAATAAAATGAATGAGGATAAAAAAATACAGGCGGTAGATAAGTTAAATCAAGTGTTAAAGCAATGGCTTTAAGCTGATGAATGAAAGAGAACTGATCGTACAGCAGTTAACTGAAATAGATAATAAACTCTCGCAGTTAAAGGCTGAGCAGGAAAGTTTACTCATTGAACGACAAAAACTACTACAACAGGACGAGCAACTTTTAGCTAATAACTTTAATCAATATGCGCCAGTAGAAAATAAAGTTGAATTGTTTTTATCATATTTTAAAGGTCGGCCTGATATTTATCCTTTTAGGTGGGAGTCTAAAAATGGTCGTAGTGGTTATTCTCCTGCTTGTTGGAACGAGTGGAAACCTAAACTCTGTAATAAGCCAAAAGTAAGTTGTAGCGATTGTAATAATCAAAACTTTAAAGTTCCCGATAGCAAGGCGATATTTGAGCATTTAAAGGGGATTAAAACCATAGGGGTATATCCGTTATTAACTGATAATACTACATACTTATTAGCCGCTGACTTTGACAAAACAGATTGGTTTGAATCTATAACAGCTTTTGCTAGTAGCTGTGAAGCGTTAAATATTCCTTATATTCTAGAGCGCTCTCGTAGTGGTAATGGTGGTCATATATGGATCTTCTTCTCACAACCTGTTCAAGCTAGTGATGCCAGAAAATTAGGTAATGGACTATTAAATAAAACGATGGATCTTTATCCTTCACTTTCTTTTGATTGTTTTGACCGGTTGTTTCCTAATCAAGACATTATGCCAGAAGGGGGCTTTGGTAATTTGATTGCTTTACCTTTACAGTTTACCCCTAGGCAATTGGGTAATAGCGTATTTATAGATAAAAAAGGGCTTCCTTTTAATGACCAATGGGCAAAGTTAGCTTCTATTGAAAAACTGTCTCCGGCGCAACTTAGTCAGCACCTTACCGAATTAGTTGATATCTCTGGTACTAATGACGAAATCTCCTCAGATGATAGTAACAATAAACCTTGGCAGCGTAGTGAAACAATAAGGAATAGCCAAACAAAAGTTATTAAAGTAGACAATTGCCCTGATAAAATAACACTAGTTTTAGCTAATCAAATATACATTCCAATGTCGAGTTTGCCCGGAAAAATCACGTCAAGTTTAAAACGATGTGCAGTGTTTGCTAATCCGGATTTTTTCAAACGCCAAGCGTTAAGGTTTTCCACTATCGGCACTAGCCGATATATCTGTTCGGCTCATATAGAAGGTAACTATTTAATCTTACCGAGAGGCTGTTTATCCGAAATTGAAAATATTTTGTCTCAACAAAACATTGCAATTGAGTATGACGATAAACGCTTTGAGGGAGAGTCATTAAGTAAAATAAAATTTAATGGGAAGTTTAAAAACCAGCAAACAAAAGCTGTGGCCGCTTTACTTGAGAAAGATAATGGGGTTTTCGTTGCGTCAACGGGGTTTGGTAAAACAGTAACTGGCTTAGCGCTAGTAGCTAAACGAAAAATTAACACGCTTATTTTAGTACATAATCGACAACTAGCTGAGCAATGGCTTGAAC
>MAAF01000032.1 GCA_002163005.1 Colwellia psychrerythraea
ATAGCGCTGTGGTCCCACCTGATCCCTTTCCGAACTCAGAAGTGAAACGCAGTTGCGCCGATGGTAGTGTGGGAGTTCCCATGTGAGAGTAGGACATTGCTAAACTTCTATTTAAGTTTCGATAATGAAACGCAATTACGCCGATGGTAGTGTGACTTATGTTGCAGGTAAGCCCATGTGAGAGCGTAGCGGGACATTGCTAAACTTCTATTCAGAGAAGCCCGATTCGAAAGAGTCGGGCTTTTTGCTGTCTGGGATTTGAAATTTACCTTCAGTTAAATGAAACGCAGTTGCGCCGATGGTAGTGTGACTTATGTTGCAGGTAAGCCCATGTGAGAGTAGGACATTGCTAAACTTCTATTTAGAGAAGCCCGATTCATAAGAGTCGGGCTTTTTGCTGTCTGGCATTTGAAACAATGACGAATAAGCGCAAATAAGCGCGAATAAATTCCCGCCTACAGTAGGCGGGATTTCAATCGCGCAAGATAATAGCGCTGTAATAAGCGTGTGGGTGTTTTTCTCTTTATGTTAGAGTAGGACATTGCTAAACTTCTATTCAGAGAAGCCCGTTACGAAAGTGACGGGCTTTTTGCTGTCTGGGATTTCAATCGCGCAAGATAATAGCGCGGTAATAAGCGTGTGGGTGAGCGCGCGTTTTAAGCCCAAGGTGCTCACGCCTATTGGCTTGAACTAACCTGGCTTGAACTAACCTGGCTGGTATTTGAATCGAGCGAGGCACGAATATCATATTCAGGTTGTTAATATTCTATAAGGAACTCGTAAAGACGGATAGGGAGGTTTAATAGTGTGGAAGTGGTATAACTAGATTTGAACTATCTAATTGAAAAAATTATTCTGGAGATTGTAAATAATCATATTCAGCACATTGAAATTCAATGCACTGAATATTTATTATAAATTAACGGGCTTGATAATAAGCTTGCTTTAAGCGATAAGAATTTTCATAAATATACTCACTGCTTAACCTATTGTTATTATAAAAAGCACTATCAAGGTTATAAAAATTCTGGGCAGTGTCAGCACTACCGGGTGTAAGGTTATTATGATCTTTACCTACTAATGTATTTACAGAATACTGCCACTTAGGCTTACCTCTTACCTGAAAGTATTTGTTATTGAAATCTTTACGTGGTGTTAATGGTATTGAAAAACCTAGGCCAATAAATTGGTTAGCTTCTTCATTATCCATTTTTGTATCTTTATAAGTTAGGTTAAGCGTAACATCGCCAAACATCCGCTCTAACTTAACAACGACTCCTTTATCTTGTTGCCAATATTGTCCTACTTGTAATTCTGCAGAGGCATTTAAGTTAGCGTTATAATATTGGTACTTAGCAACAACGACATCTCTTTGTTGAGGCTCTTCTTTCGGCCAACAAGCGATATATAAAAGATTACAACTGGGGTAAGGCTTTCTGACAGGTGTGATTTGGTTTTCATATCTACCTGTTAGTAAGTTAACTTTATGGCTTCCACCAAAACTTTGCCAACGAACCTCATTTGAAAAATAATTATAAGTATCACGATATCGGCCAACAGAAGACATGTTCTTTAAAGAGTACGGCAATGAAAAGGTTTGATGGAAGCTGTATTGTTTCAAGCCAGTTTTTTGCTTTTTATCAGAAAAATATTCACCATCTTTAAAGTGTTTTGTTTCAGCGACTTGTGTCGTGTGTTGGGCTGTTACTGCGGCACCAGGCCACAATGGCAATTCAAGGTGGCTAATCAAGGCCACAGACGCATCAAAAGCACCAAGCTCAGTACCTATTGTAGATACAATGCCCGGCCAAAAAGTAAAACGAGGCTTTAGCCATGAACTATTCGCATCCTGTACATCAACTCTGGTGTCCCTTTGTTGGATAGAAAAAGTATCAGTAGATATATCTACCTTCAGTGGCTGGTTATCTCTTAAGAAAGCATCATATTCAGCTAAACTACCATTGACGGCTAGAATAGGAATTTCTCGCTCTTTAATAACGAGCTTAAAGTGTGAATAGTTATGTTGAATATGTTTGCTGAGAATACCTAAAACAACACCCAGTCCATCGATTTGGTTGCGGTTATAAACGTGATTTTCTAATTCGACATACACAGTATTAAAATCAGCTTCACCTATTTTAATCGCTTCAAAACCTTCTTTAACCAGCAATTCTTGTACTCGTAGTCGCTCAACAGTACCAGAGGGAGCTGCAATGCCAGATTCTGCATCGTCAAATTGATTATATTCTTGAGTACTCTTTGATTTGCTGTTTTTATCTCGGAACTGGGATGAATTATTAGTCCCATTAAACTCAAGGGGAATAGTTAATCCTAAACCATAGTAAAAATCATCTTTTAGTTCTTCGTTTGTACTTGAGACAAGTATGTCTGTAGTTAATTGAATGCCACTATTAAGCCAGTTTTTGGGTGATGATAAATGTAACGCTAATTGTGTGTCGGCGGCGTCGTATTCTGCCGAGAGTTTTGCCCATTGATAAGGTTGCCAAGCAATACCAGCAAAAACACCATCAAGCCGCCCTTGATTTGACTCACTTTTACCCATACCAAGGGAAAAATTCACGTCTGTAAAAAAATTCTTTGTTGCTACTGCATATTGGGAATCAAATACGTTGGCAGCCCCACCTACATCTTGCATACCAACCGCTAAACTAAACCAATCCTTGGGAATAAAAGGAATACGCAACTTTATGTTCGCTGATAAGTCAGTTATACCGTTTTCACTACCAAAATCGTAATCAGCAAGTCGGCCTGAAACTTCAACATACTCCCATAAACCTACGCCAAAATTATAATTATCACCGTTACGATAACCGACTAGCGTTTCAACTTGATTACCGTATTGTAGGTAAAACTTGCCTTCATCAAATAATGTAGCTGTGGGGGTATTTATTAAACCACTATAACCTTGAAAAGACATGGTTGCCTCAGGCTCAGCAGTAACAGTAAAAGGTAGCAAAGCCAATGCGAATAGAATACAACGCTTCATTTAAGTAAATCCTAGCAAGGTGAATTAAAACAAGTAAAGTGGGAGGTAATGAAAATTTAAGGGAAAAAAAACCCGCCAATGGGCGGGTTTTATCAAATTATCAATAACTTAGTTTGTACCGCCAGTTGCGCCTGTAGGAACAATGATGTCACCTAGGTCAATCTCAATTGCAGGAACAACATCAGGGATAACTTCTGTCTCAACAACAACGTCTATTCCTTCATTTGCAGCGTCAGCCACAACCGCGTCTTTAATAAGATCGGCTTCGTCAGATATTTCTACTTGAGTCTCGGCTACTGCTACTTGCGCAGCTGCTACTTCTGGGGCTGCTAAGGCATTAGCGATATCAGTACCTTCAGCAAGAGCTTCTGCCACAGCTTCTGAAACAACAGCAACATTTTGTACGTAGCTATTAATACTGTCAGCTAATGTGCTACCTTCAGGTACAGTTATAGCAGCCAGTGATGCGTTTACCAAGGTTAACGTATTGGTAATACTTGCAGCGTCATTAGCGTTTGTTGCAGCATCTGCGACAGCTTGAGTGTCGGTAGCGTCAACAATTTTAATATCATAAATATTTGTTGTTGATAAATCTATGCCTAATGATTTACCAACTATTAGTGAAGCATTTTTTTGCAAGGCAACAACGCTTTCAACAGGAAGGTTATCAATATCTAAGTTTGTATTTGCCGCAACTTGAGCCAAAACCGCATCGGTAGCCATTGTGGTAAGGGTGTTTGCATCAGCGTCAATTGCGATACTCGCTCCGTCAGCGTCAACTGCAGCCACAGTAAGAGTACTTACTGATATATCAGCAATTTCTGACGTTGGGATTAACTCACCACGAAGTGTGTCGCCACAACTTACAGCAGCATCACAACGCATTTGCGTGTTGTCATCAGCGGTAATGTTAACTACAAGAGCGCCAACAATAGCTTCACCACTGGCATCTACTACAGTCGCCGTGTAATCACCATTTTCATCTGTTTGTACATCGACAGGCTCTGTGGTCAATGGCGTAGCGAATGCTGTATCACTTGCTCTGTATATTTGAACTTTGGCGTCTATAAGTGCGCCTTTCACAACTGAACCAGCCAAATCTACCGTAGCAGGTGTTACTGTAACTGCATCATCATTATGGTTACAAGCAGTTAAAGCCAAAGCTATACTTACAGCTAACGTTGTGCGAACTATTTTTTTCATTTTAAATTGCCCTATAATTTATATAAAGAGGAGTAGCATATTACTAAAGAATTCCTTGTAATATACAAAGTCTATTGTATTTTCTAGATGGTAATTGATGGACGTAATTTATACAAGCTAATTTAACCTAATTAGAGCCTCATTTATTATTGTGTGTTTGGAGAAAATTGTTTTATATGAGAGTAGGATAGGATTAGAACTCGATTTTAGATTACTTATTACTATCGTATCATTCACTTTTGTATTCGACAGTGCTAATTGCATAGTTTAGTCTAGTGGTCATACCACTAATGATTCAGAGTAACTGCTATGTCTAATAATGATATCGAACAAAGAG
>MAAF01000087.1 GCA_002163005.1 Colwellia psychrerythraea
CTGTGACAGCTTCAAAAACAATATCTGCCAATTGATCTTTAGAACTCTGCGACGAACAGCCAGATAAAAGTAAAATAGCGATTAGAAAAATATATTTCATGCGAACTCCTTTTGCACATGACAGTTTATTATGAGACAAAACCCCTTCTTTCTACAAGATGAGATTAACCGTCCATAATTTTATAATGTTAAGAGATTACTTTATTGTTATCTTTGAATCAACGAGTTAAAAATTAAACTTAAAGTGGTTGATGTGTGAAAGGCGGAAATATTCCCGCTTTCTTGTAGAAAGGAGGAAACATACATAACTGTATTTATATACAGTTGTTGGTTGGTTTATTATGTCTTCTCCATTTTTAGATTATATTACTGAGAAAATGCGCTTAAAGCGCTACGCTAAAAGAACCATTCAAACTTATGTCTACTGGATAAAAGCCTACATAAACTTTAATGGTCAGCGTCATCCTATAAAGTGTCATGATGCTGAGGTTGAGCATGGAGCGAATGGTGTTCGGAGCCCATTATCAGATTTACTCTAAGGTAGGCTCTTGGATAATAAAAAATATGCGCTTCAACCTGCACTATAAAGTGTGGATTGAAGCGCAGGTTTTACTTTTTATGCAAAGTGTTCAACACTTTTAGTGGCTAGGCTTTCTTAGTTTTTATGTAGTCATTAACTAAGTCAGCTAAAACGTTAAGCGGTACAGGACCATTTTTTAATACTACGTCATGAAATTCACGAATATCAAACTTATCACCTAATTGAACTCTAGCTTGTTCACGTAATTCAATGATTTTGTTCATACCAATTTTGTAAGCTGTTGCTTGTGATGGCATAACTACGTGACGTTCTACCATTTTAACAGCATCAGATACGGCATTTGGTGTATTGCTAGTGTAGTACTGTATACCTTGTTCACGTGTCCACTGTTTAGTGTGGATGCCTGTATCAACTACTAATCGGCAGGCGCGCCATAATTCCATAGCAAGGCGACCAAAGTCAGAGTAAGGGTCTTGGTATAAGCCTATTTCTTTTGGGATCATCTCAGAATAGAGACCCCAGCCTTCGGTATGTGCTGTGTATCCCCCAAATTTACGGAACATTGGAATGCCGGTTAGTTCTTGTTTGATAGCCAACTGCATGTGATGACCCGGAATACCTTCATGGTAGGCTAAAGCCGCCATTTGATAAGTAGGCATAGCTTCCATGTCATAAAGGTTGGCGTAATAGATACCTGGACGTGAGCCATCTGGAGCAGGGCGTTCATAAAACGCTTTACCGGCAGATTTTTCTCTAAATCCTTCAACCGCTTTAACTTTTAATGCCGCTTTAGGTTTGGTTAAAAATAAACTATCTAATCGGCTTTGCATATCATCAATCAGTGCTACGGTTTCAGCTAAATAACGTTGTTTTCCTTTGTCGTTAGCTGGATAATAAAACTGCTTGTCGTTACGCATGAAATCGAAAAACTCATTAAGACTGCCATCAAAACTTACTTGTTTCATGATCACACGCATTTCGTTTTGTATACGTGATACTTCACTTAAGCCGAGCGTATGAATTTGCTCTGAGCTTAAGTCGGTTGTGGTAGTGCGTTTTAAAGCATTATTGTAAAAATCTTCACCGTCAGGGAGTTTCCAAGCACCATCACGGGTGTCTGCTTTTTTCTCAAGTGTTGCTAAGTAAGTGATTAATTGTTCGTAACCTGGTTTTAAGTTTTCAATCAGTGCTGATTTTACGTCAGTAATTAAAGTATTTTTCTCGTCATCACTAATACTGAGATTGTTAATTTTTCGAGTGAAGTCGGCAAAAATTGTACTGTTAGGTTCGTCATCGAACGGGGCGCCAACAAGAATGTTTTTTGAGTCTCTAATAACATGGGGGAAGACAAATTTAGGGGCAATGATACCTTTTGCTTCACGCAATTTAAGCTGTTCAACGAGTTGCTTTAGTAATTTTTTCGCGCCGCGAACACGAGCAATATAATCGTGTGCTTCTTTAATATTACTGATTGAGTGCTGGTTAATTAAAAAAGCAGGTATTTGTGAATGGGTGCCATGCATTTGATTAACAGGATAACTATGAAAGCGCCATTTATAATCTGCGATATGATTTTCTAGGTTTTGAATAAATAAGTTAAGGCTTATTTTAGTTTGTATATCAAGTGTGGTAACGTCAATAGCTTGAACTCGTAAAAGGTTTTCTTTAGCGATTGCTAACTCATTTGCTGCGTTTGATTCTGAAAGATCATTCCATTTATCGTAATCTGTTTTAATACCTAAATAGGTTTGTCTCACGGGATCACGGTTAACCCCTTCTTTAAATAAAGTGTCAAATAACGCATTAGCTTGTTCTGATGCTGTGGTCGCTTCAACTCCAGTTACCTTAACTGGAATCGCTGATTGTTCATTTTCTAGAGAAGACACTTTTTCTTCAGAGCAAGCACTAAGTAATACGGTGGCGACGGCTATAACTAATAGGGATTTTTTAAACGTCATTCAATTCTCATTTTATTTATATTGTATTCAATTTTGTCAGTGTGCCTTAATGCAGGCTGCTAATTCAATGAAAGCTCGACAGATTGCTATAAAATTACGACCAACAGGTGTTGTGAACTGTACAAAAGAAGTAAACTGACAAATAACATTAGACCAATCCGTGCATGGAAACCTCGTAAATGAAATTTACCGTCGGCTTTAGAAAAGTTAAACATGAAGACATAGATTTTTTGTTGGAGTTACGTAGAAAAACGATGACCCAACATTTGTTAGCGGCAGGTATTAGAATGACAGACGAGCAACATTTAGTCCGAATCAAAGAAAAATTTTATGAAAGTCATATTATTTTAGCTGACCGTAAACCGATAGGGTTAGTTAAAATGGGTGTGGTCTCACTAAATAATACCGGTAAAAGTTTACATATTAGACAGATACAAATTATGCCGAGGTATCAGGGTAAAGGGATTGGCAGTAAGGTACTTACGGTGGTAAAAAAACGCGCTTTACAATTGTGCTTACCGATCACCCTAAATGTTTTATTGAAAAATCCGGCTAGAGGTTTGTACTTGCGCCATGGCTTTCAAGTTGAGAAGAAAACCCGTTTAGAGTTTCAATTACGTTGTCCTTTAGAGGTGATTGCCGCTTAGCTTGTTGAGTTAAGCGTATGGCGACAATCATTATTATCTAGTAAATAAGTCCGTTACGTTTTACTTTATTTGGGTCAATACGTGATGGCGTTATAGAGCCATCAACTAAAGGGCTAGTCGCTATTGCCAGCATTTTTATCACTTGTAACATTGAGGGTAAGTTCAAGCTATTAATATCATCAGTGACTTGATGATAATGTTGGTCTTTATCAAGCTGTGTACTACTAAAGCTATGGGCTGGGACACCTAACCTAGCTAACGTTGCATTATCTGAACGATAGAATAAGTTTTGTTTAGGGTAAGGATCAGCATAAACCTTTAGATTCTGTGGTGCTAATGCTTGGTTTAGTTGCTCACCTAAGGTAGAGCGATCCATACCTGTCATCCAAACGGTTCCCTCACCAAAAACAGCGGGTTTACCGATCATTTCAATATTAATCATGGCTGTTATTGTTGTTGGCTCTACATGAGTAGAGAAATAACGTGAGCCAAAGCCACCAATTTCTTCGGCGCTAAAAGCAGTAAACATTAAGGTTCTTTCGTTATTGCCCGTTTTAGCAAAGTGATTTGCTAAATTGATAATAGCTGAAACACCAGAAGCATCATCATCGGCACCATTAAAAATCTTACTACTTTGTGATGCTTTACTGTTAGGTGTTGCATCAATGCTAGGTTTAACACCTAAGTGATCATAATGAGCAGAGTAAAGTACAATCTCGTTAGCTTTGCTTTTTCCGGGTAAAATTCCCACCACATTACTTAAGGTGGTGTCAGTAACTTTAGCATTGCCTTTGACATTAAATTGCTTCACTTTACTCATATCAGTTAGCGCGATAACGATAATGCCACCTTGCTCAGTGGTATTTTTGTCAACGAGTTTAGTTAAACCTTGAGCAAAGTAATTTTGATAGCGTTTAAAGCTTTCTTCATGTTTTGGATGCAGTAATACTAAATGCTGCCCACCTAGATTATTTAACTCACGCAGTGATTTGCGCATATTGTTGTCTTCACCAATCATGACAATATTTACGGGGTGATTATTTGTTGGTTGCTTGGTTAATGTTTGCTTAGTTACAGACTGATTATTTTTATCCGTGCTATTGCTCCATTGAAAATCAGCTACCGTTGTGGCCATTGATAAATATTCACTCGCAATGGCTTGGCCGTTAATTTCAACAATAAGCGTATCCGGCGTGATTTTCTGTACCAAATATTGCTGTTTAAAGTTTGGAGCGCTTGGTGCAGGGGTAAGACCTACTTCGTTAAAACGTTTAGCAATAAAGTCGGCAGCTTGGCGGATATTAAGCGTAAAGTTATTTCTGCCTTTAAGCTCATCACTAGCTAAGTAACGAACATCTTCGGTGATATTCTCTAAAGTAATGGTCTCATCTAAGGTAACGGGGACATTTTTATTCGTCTGTTCCCCAAGGCCTAAATTTATATTGCTACAACCGGTTAATGATAAACTGGCTAAAGACATTAGTGTTAGAGATGTCGCTAAAGCTACGGGCTTTAAACGTTTATTAGTCATTATTTTAGTTGTTTTTATTGTCATTAAGGGCGTTCTCTTACTTGAGTTTGATGGTTTCAACCAATAGGGTTTCTTCACCTGAAGTTAACCACAATTGACCATCTTGAATGCTGCATTGAAATTCCATATTACGGCTAAGCAGCTTTACTAATGCTTCGCAGGTACTTGGCTCGAACTGCTCTATGGTTAATCGCTCAAATTTATTCATGTCTTGCTCAACTTGAGACCACCAGGTATTTACGCTGCTGCCATAGCAATAGAGCTTTACCGCTTTTGCTTGGTTGCAAGCTTTTTTAAGGCGTTTTGCATCGAGCTGACCAAGTTCAATCCACAGGTTAATTTCGTTGCTGTAATTAATTTGCCAAATTGCCGCTTCGTTTTCATCACTCACGCCTTTACCAAACTGTAAGTCTTCGTGTGCATTGAGTATGTAGGCAATTAGACGCACCATCAATCGTTGCGGTGTTTCTGAAGGATGTTGAGCAATGGTAAGTTGCAAGCTGTCGTAATAATTACGATCCATATCGGCGAGTTCGATATTGGCTTTATATATTGTTGCTTTAAGGGCCATGTGTGCTTTGAGGTAATAAATAGTGGCGGTATCATAACAGTATGGTGCTGACTTGCAAAAGCTTGCCAAGATAAAGTGATCTAGCGATTACCTATTGACTGTAAAAGAAGTGGTATTTATCAAGTGAATAACTAGGATAATGTTAATTAATTCTACTTATGGTGAGATTTAAAGCATGATAAAGTCACAGAAATAATAATACCAAGTCCATTAAGTTATTTCCCACTCAGCGAGAATTAAAAGGCTTAGAGGCAAGGCATTGATTGAAGAGAATGGTTGTTCCCTTGTCAAAATCAAGAACGCTGTATGTAAGCCTTTTAAACTCGCCCTTGGGAGCTTGTCAGAAAAGCAATAACTGCACAAATTTGTTAGATATAGAATGACTATATCAGCACAAATTTTGTTTGTTATGACTCATCTGACATAGCTCTGAGGTGGGAATAAATTAATTGGAATTGGTATAATATAACTGTTATTAATCAATATGCATGTTTCAGCATGCTTTGAACGGTAACGGGCATACTTGTATCATCCTTAACACTTTAAGAGGCTCACATGACAATTCAATCTTTTTTTCCGCCACAACGTACATTGATGGGACCGGGTCCATCAGATGTTAGCCCACGTGTATTATCTGCCTTAGCAAGACCAACCATAGGGCATCTTGACCCTTGTTTTGTTGCCATGATGGACGAAGTAAAAGAATTACTACAATATGCATTTCAAACGAAAAATAAATTCACTATGGCTGTATCGGCTCCAGGCTCTGCTGGCATGGAAGCTTGTTTTGTTAACTTGATCACCCCTGACGATACTGTGGTTGTTTGTGTTAATGGCGTGTTTGGCATGCGTATGATTGAAAATGTTAATCGTATTGGTGCTAAGTTAGTGGTTGTTGAAGGTGAATGGGGCAGAGCAGTAGACCCGCAAGCATTAGAAGCATCGCTTAACGAAAACCCACAAGCTAATTTTGTTGCGTTTGTTCATGCTGAAACATCTACCGGGGCGTTATCTGATGCAAAAACCTTATGTGCTATCGCTAAAAATCATGATTGTTTAACTATTGTTGATGCCGTAACGTCCTTAGGTGGTGTTGAACTGCTTGTTGATGATTGGGGGATCGATGCGGTGTATTCAGGTAGCCAAAAATGCTTATCTTGTGTGCCTGGTTTATCACCTATAAGTTTTAGTGATAAAGCCGCTGAGGTTATTCAAAATCGAGGGGTTGCAGTACAAAGTTGGTTCCTTGATCAATCGCTTGTCATGGGATATTGGTCTGGAGAAGGTAAGCGCAGTTATCATCACACAGCACCGGTTAACTCTTTATATGCATTACATGAATCTTTAGTCATGCTAAAAAATGAAGGTTTAGAAAATAGCTGGGCTCGACATAAGGCTATGCATGACAAATTAAGTGCAGGTTTAGCTGAGTTAGGTTTAGATTTTATTGTGCCAGCAGATGAACGATTACCACAGCTTAATGCCGTATATATTCCTGAAGGTATTGATGACGCTAAAGTAAGACAGTTTTTACTTAATGAATATAACTTAGAAATAGGCGCTGGTTTAGGTGCTTTTGCTGGGAAGGCTTGGCGCATAGGCCTAATGGGTTATGCCGCACGAAATGAAAACGTCACTTTATGTTTAGCAGCGTTAAAAGAAGCTTTAAAGCAATAGAGACAATCTACGTCATAAAGAAATGACCTGCAGAAAGTGGAATATTAAAAAGCCCTATACTGATATTAATCAATATAGGGCTTTTTTTATTGCTTTTATCGGTTATTTATCAGTAGTTTATTGATTATGTACCTTGACTTTTTTTTACCAACTACCACTGTTTTCCATACTTAACCACGGCTCTTGTGGCTCTAGCGAACCATCTTTTTGTAATAACTCTATCGCGATACCATCAGGTGAGTTAACAAAGGCCATATGACCACAGCGAGGTGGTCTGTTAATTGTTATGCCGCCGTCTAGTAATTTCTGACAAGTTTGATAAATGTTATTAACTTCAAATGCTAAGTGACCGAAGTTACGACCAGCAGTATACTCTTCAGTTGAGCCCCAATTGTAAGTCAGCTCAACTTCAGGACCGCCAATTTCGGTAGCTAAATAAACCAAGGTAAATTTACCTGCGGGTACTTCACTACGTCGCGTTTCGATTAAGCCAAGTTTGTTGATATAAAAATCAAGTGATTGGTCTAAATCACGTACACGTACCATGGTATGTAAAAACTTCATAAGGCTCTCTTTTTTCTCGTTTAAGGTTGGGGATAAAATAAAGTTAAGTAACACTATACCCAAGCTACTTGAAGCTGCGTGTTTCAGGTAGCTTGGGTATACCAACTTAGCGCCGTTATTAACGTTTATCTGTCATCAAAATAGCACAATGTCATTTTTAATTTGATTTAGAGGAACTTATACGGAATGGTATTAATATCATGTCCTACCAAATAAAAGAGGTATTAATTTTAAATAACGGCTATTTTTTGCGTAATTGGTATTGTTGTACAATAATTGATCACTCAAGAAAGGGATTAAGTCTTGGGTAGTATGTTTTCCTTGTTTTCTTTTCAAATTCTATTTGAGGAAATAAAAATGAGAAATATATTTTTAACAATTATTATTGTAATGATTAGTTTTACCGTTCAAGCAGAAGACAAACCCTATACGCTAGGCACTGTTTGGGAAGTCTCATATATTCAAGTAAATGACGGTAAGCTTGAAGATTATTTAAAAAACCTTAACAGTGGCTATTACCCAATTTATGAAGAATTTAAGAAAAAAGGCTGGATAACTTCATACAAAGCAATAAGCTTCAATCGCAACAACCCGGGTGATTGGAACTTAATGTTGTTGACGGAATACCCAAACTGGGCAACCTTTGATAGAAAAGAAGAAGAATGGGAGGCTGTTGTTGACCAAGTATTTAAAAATAAAGAAGCCCAAGAAGACAGTGATGAAGATAGAGCGAATATTAGGGTTTTATGGGGTTCAAAAGTTGGCAGAGAAATGATTCCTACGATCTAAATATTCTATATAAAATAGACAGCATGAAAATTATCCAAAGATACTTATCGCGCCAATTTTATAACATGAGTTGGCGCTTTATTTTATCGAGTATATTTTGAAACATTAATCACTGGCTTTATCTTTATACTCACATAAATCTTCAATGATACAAGAGCCACACTTTGGTCTCTTTGCTGTACAAGTGTAACGCCCATGTAATATGAACCAATGATGTAAGTTAAACATAAACTCTGTTTTTCTTGGTGTTAGTTTTATTATATTGGCTTCAACCTGATCTACCGTTTTACCTGGAGCATATTTTGTTCGGTTAGCGAGCCTGTATATATGAGTATCCACGGCTAAAAAATACTTACCTTCATTATCTTTTAGCCAGCCGAAAGAGGTGTTTAAAACCACATTAGCCGTTTTACGTCCAACGCCTGGAAGTGCTTCTAATGCAGCTCTATTTTCTGGTACTTCACCGCCATGTAAATCGACTAACATTTGACATGTTTTAATGGTGTTTTGCGCTTTGGTATTAAACAAACCAATAGTTTTGATGTAGCTTTTTAAGCCATCAAGACCAAGATCTAAAATAGCTTGGGGTGTATTGGCAACAGGGTAGAGCTTATCAGTTGCCTTATTAACCCCAACATCAGTTGCTTGGGCAGAGAGTAGAACGGCAATAAGCAATTCAAACGGGCTAGAAAAGTTTAACTCTGTGGTTGGCTCTGGGTTTTCATCTCGAAGCCGGGTTAACATTTCTAAACGTTTTTCTTTATTCATGGCGCTACTCTTCTATTTCATATTACTTGTAAAGTGCTACGTGTAAATGTCACGTGAGGGGGGCAGTATTTAGGCTCAATTTAGCGTTATTAATCGAAATAAAATAAGCGGTTAAGAGTCAAAATTTACCCGTACTCTTTCAATAACTTGCTCGGTATCAACTACTTTTTTAGATTTTATATGGCTATCGATAGCATTTTTAAGTGCAATTAAAAGACCCATAGCGATAAAAGCGCCGGGTGGCAAAATAGCTAATAAGAATTGACTATCGAGTTGCATCACTTCAACTCGAAGTACACTAGCCCAGTCGCCAAATAATAAATTAGCACCATCAAAAAGTGTTCCTTGCCCGAGTATCTCTCTTATTACCCCGAGTAAAATTAAGATAATGGCAAAGCCTAATCCCATCATTAGTCCATCAAAGGCAGATTGTTTAATCGGATTTTTTGATGCATAAGCTTCCGCTCGACCAATAATGGCGCAGTTAGTCACGATTAAGGGCAGGAAAATTCCTAATGATTGATAGATACCGTATGTATAGGCATTCATCAGCAATTGCACGCAGGTTACAAAGGCAGCAATGATCAAAACAAAAATAGGTATACGAATTTCTTTAGGTACCCAATGACGGATTGCTGACACGGTAACATTAGAGCAGATAAGTACTAACATGGTCGCAAGGCCAAGACCTAAAGCATTGGTCACGGTTGATGTTACGGCGAGTAAAGGACACAAACCAAGCAGTTGCACTAAGCCAGGGTTGTTCTTCCATAACCCTTGTATGGCTAATTCTTTATATTCTGCCTTAAGTTCAGCTTTAAGTGCTGCCGCCGCATTATCCTGATCATCAATGTTGTCAGTAATACCAGCTTCATTACTATTTTGTGGTGCTATTTCATTGTTCATTAGCAACCTCGTTAATTGGTGGTGTCGTAGATGTTGGTGTAGTTGTCGATGTCAGCTCAGTTGTCGGCTTAGGCGTAGTTAAGGCTTCACCACAGGCATTAGGGCGGGGTATTAAACTGCCTTTGTGCTCATTAAAGTAATTCAGTGTGCTTTTAACACCTTGTACCACCGCGCGCGGCGTAATAGTTGCACCGGTAAATTGATCGAACATGCCGTTATCTTTAGTTACAGCCCAACGTCTATCATTATCTGAAAGTATTCGTTTGCCAGTAAAACTGGTGATCCAATCACTTTTTCTTATTTCTATTTTGTCACCTAAGCCAGGTGTTTCTTGATGCTTGAGCACTCGAACACCACTGACAGAGCCGTCATTGTTAATAGCCATAATAAAATCAATATTACCATTATAGCCTTGTGGTGCAGTACTGGTTATGGCCACGGCAATGACTTGGCCTGCTTTTCTTGCAATATAAGCTGTTTTAATTTTATTTGAACCCAGTTCAGGCGCACTCATCATAATACAGTCATTGGCGATGTCGTTGTCATAACGACTTGGTTCGATAATGCTATGCAATGTTCTTAATAGCTGTTGTTGTTCTTGAATCTTTATTCGATCTTTAGTGAGTTCACTCACTAAACTAACAGCCAAAGTACAAGCAATAGCAAAAAGCGCAAGGATTTTGGTGTTTTTAGAGATAGCGATAGTTAGTGGTGATTTTATCGCTTTGTCTTCACTATTTTCATCAATGCCATTTTTGCTTTCAGGATGAATTTCTTGCTCAACTTTTTCTAAGTCAGAATTTTCAGGCGCTGACTTATCTTGGTTCGAGTCAATTTTGTCAGACATCACTTGTCTCCTTTTAGGTGACCATAGGTGCGAGGACGAGTGTATTGATCTATCAGCGGGGCTGACATGTTACAAAGTAAAATAGCAAAGGCAACACCATCAGGGTAACCACCTACTGTGCGAATTAAATAAACCAATAAGCCAGCAAGTAAACCTACAATGATACGACCTTTATTACTGGTGGCACCGGTTACAGGGTCTGTCAGGATAAAGAATGCACCGAGCATGGTCGCACCAGAAAACCAGTGAAACATAGTTGAAGCGCTGCTATCTGGGCTGATACTATAGCCGATAAAAGAGCAAATAAATAAGCTTAATAAAAAACTAATTGGCGTTTGCCAAGCAATGGCTTTTCTTGCAATGAGAAATAATCCACCTAATAAAAAGCCAGCGTTAACCCACTCCCAACCGAAAGCAAGATATTCACCAAAAATAGGGCTTTTTATACTTTCAAGCACGGTTAAACCTAAGCCGGTGTTGGTTTTTAGGGTATCAAGCGGCGTTGCCATTGTAATGCCGTCAATACTGGTGCGTATTTGTTCGACTGAATAACCTTCAACGGTAAAGCCGGTTAAAATTGTTGTTAGAGTATTGGAAAAATTAAGATCCACCGCCACTAATGTTAGTGGCGGTTGCCAGAGGGTCATTTGTAAAGGAAAAGACACTAACAACATGACATACCCAGCCATAGCAGGGTTGAATGGGTTATGGCCTAGTCCACCATAAAGCTGCTTAACAATGACAATAGCAAACATTGTTCCAATAACTGAGATCCACCAAGGGGCCAACGCTGGTAAGCAGATGCCGAGTAACAAGGCGGTTAAAAATGCACTACCATCAAATAATTCATGGGAAATATTTTTTTTGCGTAGCGACAGTACAGTAAATTCACAAATAATTGCTGTTGTCATGGCTAAGCCAATGTGAATTAAATTTCCCCAACCAAAAAAATACCACTGGGCTAAAACGCCAGGCAGGGCTGCGTATATCACCAGACGCATTAAGTTAGGTGTTTTTGTGTGGTTATGGTTATGTGGTGAACTTGCTATCCAAAATGCCATTATTTATATCGACTCGTCGGGTTGTTTCGCTGATAAATGTCTATTCGAGTTTGTTTTTCTTTACTCATACCTTATACGCTATCTTGGTCATTTTGTTCAATCATGCTGGCTTCTTTTAGTTTTTTCCTCGCCTTAGCTTTAGCAATCGCCGCCGCTATTTTTGCTTTTTTATCATCAGAATTTATTGTCTTTTCAGCCGAAGTATTTTCGGTGGTTTTTTCTATGTCTGAAGCTTCAGCTGATTTACCGAGTTTCTTCGCTTTGGCTTTAGCAATGGCGGCGGCTATTTTTGCTTTTTTATCGTCTAAGTTTACTGTTTTCTCGGTAGAAGTATTTTCGGTAGTTTTTTCTATGTCTGAAGCTTCAGCAGATTTACTGAGTTTCTTCGCTTTAGCCTTAGCAATGGCAGCGGCTATTTTCGCTTTTTTATCATCAGGACTCACTTGCTCAGTTGAAGCAGCTTTTTCTTCTACTACTTTATCTACCGTCTCATTACTACTTAAAGGTTTCTGAGCCGCTTCTTCTTTAAGTTTTTTCTTTGCTTTGGCTCGAGCAATAGCGGCTGCGACTTGAGATTTCTGGTCATCAACTGTCTCTGTAGCTAAATCAGCTTGTGTAACCGGTGTGTTTGTTTGGTCTTGACCTTGTGAGGCTTTTTTGGCTTTCACACGCGCTAGCGCAGCAGCAACCGCTGATTTAGCACCAGTGGCTTCAGGTGTCGCTTTGTTCATGGCAGCTTTACGCGCAGCCGCCGCTTTTTTATGTTTCTCTTGTCGTGCAACTTTTTCTTTTTCTAAGCGTAACTTACGTGCTTCAAAGCGAACTTTAGCTTTTTCGGCTTTCAAATCTAATTGCTGCTGCTCACGTATCTCGGCTTTAGCAATACGGTAGTAATGCACTAAAGGAATTTGACTTGGGCATACATAGGCGCAAGCACCACAATCGATACAATCACTTAAGTTAAGTTTTTCTAATTGTGAGTAATCCTTGGCTTTTGCACTCCATTGCAACTCTTGCGGGAGTAATTGGCTAGGACAAACATCGCTACATTGACCACAACGTATACATTCAACTTCTTTATTTTCTTTTTCAAACGCACTCGGCATTTCAATTTTACTGGGTACTAGGATACAGTTACTGGTTTTAACAATAGGCACTAGTTCACTAAAGACACTAAAGCCCATCATTGGGCCGCCCATGATCACTGGCTGCTTTTCATTCTCGATATCTTGCACACCACATTGTTCAAGCAAGAAATTAACTGGCGTACCAAGTAATGCCCAAACATTTTGTGGTTTATTTAATGCCTGCCCAGTAACGGTAACAACACGACGAATAAGAGGAGTGTCATGCCTAACTGCTTCATTTATAGCAAAACAAGTGGCTACGTTTTGCATTATAATGCCGTCATGAATAGGCAATCGTCCTGATGTGACCTCTTGCCCTGTTAAAATTTGAATCAGTTGCTTCTCACCACCCGTTGGGTACTTGGTAGGCACGATGCAAACTTTAATTTTTTCAATAGCCGCGGTGGCTTGTTGTAGTGCTTTAATTGCCTTAGGTTTGTTATCTTCTATAGCAATTAAAATAATGGTAGGGGTTAATAGTCTGTCAAGAATCTTTATGCCATCTGCAATAGCGACACTTTGCTCCATCATTAACAAGTCATCAGCCGTGATATAAGGTTCACATTCTGCGCCGTTAATGATAAGAAATTTAATCTCGGGTTTCCTGTTTACCTTGATATGGGTAGGAAAACCAGCGCCACCCATGCCAGCAATGCCAGCATCAGCAATTTTTTCAATTATTTCATGGTTAGATAATTTTTCTAAATCAGGGCAAACGTCTCTTTTACGCCAAGTGTCTTCGCCATCTACATCAAGGAAAATACACAATTGACTCAAGCCAGAAGGGTGGGCAATGACTGACATTTTAATTGCATTGATAGTTCCACTAGTCGGTGCATGAATTGGCACTACCATAGGGTTTGTACTTAACGTAAGGGCTTGCCCTTTTAATACATGTTCACCGATGCTAACCAGTAAATCACCTTCTCGACCGATATGCTGTTGCAGCGGGATTATTAACTGCTTTGGTAAAACAAGCTGTTTGATAGGTTTGTTTGAAGTGAAGAATTTTTGTTCTGGGGGATGAATGCCGCCATGAAAATCCCAAAAATGTCCACGCGTGATACGCTGTATTACTGATTCCACCATACTCTCCTAATCCAGTTGCTTTACTGGAATACTGGTTAAATCCCATTGCCAATTATGAATAGTATCTGGCAATTCACGCATTTCAATACAATCTACTGGACAGGGAGCAACGCATAAGTCACAACCAGTACATTCATCTATGATAATGGTATGCATCTGCTTTGCTGCGCCGATAATGGCATCTACAGGACAAGCCTGTATACACTTAGTACAACCGATACAATCTTCTTCAATAATAAAAGCAACCTTAGGGCGATTACTTTTTGAGGCATCGCCCTGAACATGGCTATCATCAATAGGTTGTACTTCAACGCCCATTAAGTCAGCTATTTTCTTGATAGTATCTTCGCCGCCTGGTGCACATTTATTGATGGCCTCGCCATCGGCAACGGCTTGAGCATAAGGCTTACAACCAGGGTAGCCACACTGACCACATTGAGTTTGAGGAAGTAGGGCATCAAGCTGGTCAACAATGGGATCAGCGTCGACTTTAAAATGTACGGAAGCAAAACCGAGTAGGGCACCAAAAATGGCAGCAATACTGCCTAAAACAAGAATGGCAAGAAGGATGTTCATGTTAAATTTTCACCAAACCGGTAAATCCAAGGAAAGCTAATGACATTAAACCAGCGGTTATCATCGCAATTGCAGTACCTTTAAAAGGGGCTGGAACATCAGCATTTGCTAATTTTTCACGCATGGCAGAAAACATGATTAATACTAAGGAGAAACCTAGCGCGGCACCAAAGCCATAAATAATGGATTCAAAAAAGCCATGCTGTAGCCTTAAGTTTAGTAAGGCAACACCGAGTACTGCGCAGTTTGTGGTGATCAGCGGTAAGAAAATACCTAATAAACGGTAAAGGCTGGCACTGGTCTTATGAACAACCATTTCAGTAAACTGTACAACGACGGCAATCACCAAAATAAAGCTCATGGTGGTAAGGTATTCAAGATTTAGAGGCACAAGCAGGTAGGTAGTGACTAAATAACTTAGCAGCGAGGCTAAAGTCATCACAAAAACAGTGGCGAATGACATGCCTATAGCTGTTTCAGTACGGGAAGAAACGCCCATGAAAGGGCACAGGCCAAGAAACTGCACTAAAACAAAATTGTTTACGAGTACAGTGCCAACGAGTAGTAACAGGTAATCAGTCATTTACTTTAAAGGTCATTAAGTTATTTATGATAATAATGTCGCTATTATCCGTGTTTTTACATTATTTAACAACACACCTGTAGTAGGGGTATTACGCTTTTATTCGTTTTCTTTGCTTTGTAATAACAAATGGGACTTGTGTAAAAAAGCCGAATGCGTTTAATTCATTCGGCTTCAACAGTATTAATTATTGATTCAATTATAGTTGAGCAGGTTTTCCAACATAATAGCCCTGACAACCATCAATAAATAATTTTTCTAAGGTGTGTTTCTCTTCTTGGCTTTCGACACTTTCAGCTAATACGCTAATGCCAAGTCTATGGGCTAAATCAACCATTAAGCGTAAGAAATATTGATTGTTTTTATCATCATCAATATCACGGGTATAAGAGCTGTCCATCTTAATGTAGTCAGGTGTCAAGTCTCTAAAGAACTTAAATGAAGTTAAGCCAACGCCAAATCGCTCTACAGTAACTCTTGAGCCTACGCGGTGTAACATGTCAACTAAGCGCTTAGCCTTTTTAATGTTTTGCTGTAGACCAAGCTCTGATATTTCAAAGACTAATCGAGAGGCTGCACTTGGTTCGCGCAGTAATTTACGTTCTAGCCAGATCATAAAGTGCTCGTTATTAATACTGCGTGGACTAATGTTGATGCCATAGCTACTTTCTAGCATATTTTTACTGGTTATTTCTTTAATTGCAGTATCGATGATAAGTCGATCAACGTCGGTTATTTTGTCTAGTTTTTCTGCCATAGCAATAAATGTGGAGGTAGGCAACATGTCATTGTTAGCATTAAGAAAGCGCGCTAATATTTCCCCATAGACACGAGTATTTCGACCACTTGGTTGGATTGGCTGTAATAATAAGCTAATGCGACCGGCATTTAATACGCTATCTATCTCTTGTCGCCAGTTTTGATTGCCAAAATTTGCGCTAGTATCATTTAAAATATCAATATCTTTTTGTGAATACCATGAATTGACTTTTTGTGTTTGAGCAACACTTACGCCAGTATCAGCTAGCGCTAGCAGTTCGCCTAACGGTTTTGATTTATCAAAATAGACTAAACCAGTAAAGGCGACAGAATCTAATTCATTAACTTGCTGGTAGTCATTAAACCTAAGGGTTAATTCGCTTGCATAGTCTTCAGCTATCTTTAGTTTCACGTTAGGTAATATAGTGGCAAAGTCAGAACTATTTAGACGAAAAATTTTTCCAGTAGGCCTTGAAACTAAGGCCTCTTTTATTATCTCAGCAACGTTTACAATGTAGTTATCACCTGAGTTATAACCGTGTACTTGATTAATTGTTTGCAACTCTGAGCAACGAGTAATAAGAAGCACACCAAAATTAACAGGACTGTCATTTACAATTTCGTTTTCATAAAACTGGACAAATCGATTTCTATTCTCAATGCCAGTTAAGCTATCTACATGTGCTTCAATTTCTAAACTGGTAGTATTTTTAAATTGCTCTGTCATCATCGACTTGATTTCAGCAATACCTTCTTCTAAAGCAGGAATTTCGAGTAGTTGCTCATTATCATTGTCCTTGGTAATGAAATCTGGATCATTTATTTTTGCTAGTTCATTACTAATTTGCTTGCTGATCACAGCAAAAATAGTCAATTGTAATTTATAATTTAATCTTGCTGAAATAAAAACAAATAAAATTGATAGCGCAATAACAGCGATAAATAATTGCGTTAAAAATTTAATTATCTCGATAAAGTCTAATTGGTACTGAACTTGTAAATTATGTTCAGTTAACGAAACTGTTTTTCGTTGTGCTAAAAAAGAATCGAGTGGGTGAATTTGATTATTGTGATAATTAACGAGTATTAGAGAGTCTCGTTTAATAATTAAGGTTTGATAATTGTCGTTGGCTCTAAGAATAGTCGATAATTTAGTGGCCGTTTCTTGCACCTCAATATCATTTTCAACAAATTGTTGACTAATCGCTTGAATGGATTTTTGTTGTGTTAGCGTTTGTTGATTCACATAAGTAGTAAGCAGAAAAAGGGCAATGGCCCCTAAAGCTATTATAAAAACTAACGCAAATAATATATTTTTGATAAATAACTTAGAAAACTTATACATAATGAAATTAAATGCTCCGTTAGAAACCTACCAAGGGGAATCGACATACTGTATATATCAGTGCTATTTTTTATATGAAATGATAATCATAAGAATAATTACATTATAAGGGCAATACTAACATATTGTAAAATATAAATTAATTTTAGCAAATATATCCTCGTTATTCCTAAGGCTGATATTGCAAAAATAAACCACTTTTCTAATGGATAATGCTTAATCCCTCTTGCGCTTGTTGGCGAGCCACTATATAATTTGTCGCAATAGAGCTTAATAAGATGCCACTGAATAAACTAACATGAGTAATGTTGTTTATATTCTTATTAATATTATTAGTAGCCTAGCTATTAATAACCGGATTAAACTGGTTTTTTTGTTTAATCTAGGGGGAAAACAGTGAAATAAGCCCCTGATTTGGGGTTTTTTTGTTTTTTTACGCGTATAAATCACGTAATTAAAGACAAATACAGTAAAATTTCGCTGGGCTATGTGCCCTTTTTTTATATCTAAAATTTATACTGTACTACTTATGTATTTATCATGAGGGTGGAGTAACAGGAGAAAACGCTTGGCTAAATTTGAGCAAAAACTAACTGAATTATTAAGACCTGCAGTTGAAGAAACGGGCAAAACTTTGCATGGTATTGAGTATATCAGTGCGGGCAACAACTCAGTTTTACGTTTGTTTATTGACCATGAAAATGGCATTAATGTTGACGATTGTGCAGAAGTGAGTCGTCAAGTTGGTGCGATATTAGATGTAGAAGATCCTATTAGCAGCGAATACAGCTTAGAAGTTTCATCACCAGGTGTTGATCGTCCATTATTTGAATTAGCACATTTTCAAGAAGTTATTGGTGAAACTATTAATGTGAAAATTTCGATGCCTTTAAATGGTCGTCGAAAGTTTAAAGGGCCATTAGTTGCCATAGAAAACGATACCTTAATAGTAGAAGTTGATAGCATCGATTATGAACTTGCTATCAGCAACGTAGATAAAGCGAATCTTGTCGCAAAGTTTTAAACGTTATAACAATTTAAAAACAGATAACATAAATTAAAGGCTAAGTAGCATGAGTAAGGAAATATTACTGGTTGTTGATGCGGTTTCTAATGAAAAAGCATTACCACGAGAAAGCATTTTTGAAGCAATGGAAACTGCTTTAGAAACCGCTACCAAGAAAAAATACGAAGGAGATATTCTTGTACGTGTCAGCATTGACCGTATAAGTGGCGAGTTTGATACTTTCCGTCGTTGGCTAATCATTGACGATGGCGAACCGATGGAAAATCCATATGCTGAAATTGGTTTGGCAGCAGCGCAATATGATGCTCCTGAATTAAATGTAGGCGATTATTCTGAAGATCAAATTGAGTCAGTAAAATTTGACCGTGTAACTACGCAAACAGCTAAACAAGTTATCGTTCAAAAGATACGCGAAGCTGAACGTGCTTTAGTGACTGAAGCTTATCAAGAACACTTAGGTGAAATTGTTACAGGTGTTGTTAAAAAAGCTAGCCGTGAGAGTGTTATTATCGATTTAGGTAATAATGCAGAAGCAGTTATCTACCGTGATGATATGTTACCACGCGAAACATTCCGTCCGGGTGACCGTGTACGTGGTTTGTTGTACGAAATAAAACCAGAAGCACGCGGCGCGCAATTATTTGTCAGCCGTACTAAACCTGAAATGCTAATTGAGCTTTTCCGTGTTGAAGTACCTGAAATTGGCGAAGAGATGTTAGAAATTAAGGGCGCGGCTCGTGACCCTGGTTCTCGTGCTAAAATTGCCGTTAAAAGTAATGATAAACGTATTGACCCTGTTGGTGCTTGTGTTGGTATGCGTGGTTCACGTGTACAAGCCGTATCGGGCGAGTTAGGTGGAGAACGTGTTGATATCGTATTATATGATGACAACGTCGCTCAATATGTAATTAATGCTATGTCACCTGCTGAAGTTGCTTCAATTATTGTTGATGAAGACAAAGGCACTATGGATATTGCCGTTGAAGAAGCTAATTTAGCTATGGCGATTGGCCGTAGTGGTCAAAACATTCGTTTAGCAAGCCAATTAACTGGCTGGGAACTGAATGTAATGACTGTCGCTGATATGAAAGAGAAGCATCAGGCAGAAAACGATAAAGTATTAAACTTGTTTATTGATAAGTTAGACCTTGATGAAGATTTTGCCACATTACTTGCAGAAGAAGGCTTCACTTCATTAGAAGAGATTGCTTATGTGCCAACAGCCGAAATGCTAGAAATTGATGGTCTGAATGAAGAAATCATTGAAGCACTTCGTGAACGTGCTAAAGAAGCGTTAACCACACAAGCACTCGCTAGCGAAGAAACTTTAGAAGGGTCAGAGCCAGCTCAAGATCTACTTGACCTTGATGGTTTGGAGCGTCACTTAGCCTTTGTTTTTGCTAGCCGAGGTATTCGCACACTTGAAGATCTAGCAGAGCAAGGTCTTGATGAAATAAGTGATATTGAAGAATTAACTGAAACCAAAGCGGGTGAGCTAATCATGGCCGCGCGTAACATTTGTTGGTTTAACGAAGAATAATAACACCGGAGAATAATAAAGATGGCAGATATAACTGTAACAGAACTTGCCAAAGAAATCGGAACACCGGTGGATCGCTTAGTCACTCAATTAGCTGACTCAGGCGTGAATAAATCGGCTACCGATGCTATTTCGCAAGATGAAAAAGAAGCCTTATTAGGTCACCTTAAAAAGCAACATGGTGATGAGTCGGCAGCAAAACCGAATAAACTCACTTTAAACCGTAAAACTAAGTCTACTCTGACCATGGGTCACGGTAGTAAAGCTAAGTCGGTTAATGTTGAAGTTCGCAAAAAACGTACTTACGTGAAACGTAGCGAGCTAGAAGATGAAAAAATTGCTGAAGAAGCAGCGAAAGCAGAAGCTGAAGCCGCTATTTTAGCCGAAGCAGAGGCTAAAGCTAAAGCAGAAGCTGCGGCAAAAGAAGCTGAAAATGAAAAAGGCGTAGCAGCAGCTAAAGCTGAAGTTGAAGCTGAGCGTAAAGCTGAAGCTAAAATTGAAGCAGCAGCGAAAGCAAAAAATGCCGCGGTAGAAAAAGCTAAAAATATTGAACAAGCGCCTCAAAAGGTTGCTGAGACCGAAGAAGCGAAAAAACTTCGTTTAGCTCAAGAAAAAGAAGCGGCTGCAAAAATTGAAGCCGAAGCGGCAGCAGCGGCAGCAGCGGCTAAAAAACTTGCTGAAGAAAATGAAGGTCGTTGGAAAGAACAAGAAGCTGAACGTAAAGCGAAAGAAAAAGAAGTTGTACACTTAACATCTTCTGTATATGCGCAAGAAGCTGAAGATAAAAGTGACTCTGCGGATGAAAGTGGCCGACGACGTAAGAAGAAAAAATCTCCTGACCGTAATGCTCGTGGCCGTAATAATAGCCGAGGAAAAGGTAAAACTTTATCTTCACCGGACAGTTTAAAACATGGTTTTACTAAGCCAGTTGAAACTAAAGTACAAGACATCCGTATTGGTGAAACGATCTCTGTTGCTGAATTAGCTAATAAAATGTCTAAGAAAGGCGCTGAAGTTGTTAAGGCTATGTTTAAAATGGGCGCTATGGCGACCATTAACCAAGTTATTGACCAAGAAACTGCAGCATTAGTCTCAGAAGAAATGGGCTTTAACGTAGTACTTGTTAAAGAAAATGCTTTAGAAGAAGCAGTACTTGCTGATCGTAATGATTCTGGCGAAGCGGTTACACGTGCGCCAGTTGTTACTATTATGGGTCACGTTGATCACGGTAAAACATCATTACTTGATCATATTCGTGAAGCGAAAGTGGCAGACGGCGAAGCGGGTGGTATTACTCAGCATATAGGTGCTTATCACGTAGAAACAGGTCATGGAATGATCACTTTCTTAGATACTCCAGGTCATGCTGCCTTTACCGCTATGCGTTCACGTGGTGCTAAAGCTACTGATATTGTTATTATTGTTGTTGCTGCAGATGATGGTGTTATGCCACAAACAATTGAAGCCATTCAGCATGCAAAAGCATCGGATGCGCCAATTATCATTGCTGTTAACAAAATGGATAAAGAGTCTGCTGATCCTGATCGCGTTAAAAGTGAATTATCACAACACGATGTACTTTCAGAAGAGTGGGGCGGAGACGTTCAATTCTGTCACGTATCAGCTAAAACTGGCTTAGGTATTGATGAATTACTTGATGCAATTTTATTACAATCAGAAGTATTAGAGTTAACGGCTGTTGTTGATAAAATGGCTAATGGTGTTGTTGTTGAGTCTAAATTAGATAAAGGCCGTGGTCCTGTTGCAACAGTACTGATCCAAGAAGGTACTTTGAACCAAGGCGATATCGTATTATGTGGTTTAGAATACGGTCGTGTTCGTGCGATGCGTGATGAAAATGGTAAAGCTATTCAATCAGCAGGCCCTTCAATTCCGGTAGAAATCATCGGTCTTAGTGGTGTACCAATTTCAGGTGATGAAGCGACTGTTGTAAAAGATGAAAAGAAAGCCCGTGAAGTCGCTTTATTCCGTCAAGGTAAGTTCCGTGATGTGAAACTTGCTCGTCAACAAAAAGCTAAATTAGAAAATATGTTTGCTAGCATGGCATCTGGTGAAATATCAGAAGTTAACGTGGTACTTAAATCAGACGTTCAAGGCTCACTTGAAGCGATCACCGACTCTTTATTGAAACTCTCAACTGATGAAGTAAAAGTTAAAATTGTTGGTTCAGGTGTTGGTGCTATTACTGAAACGGATGCAACACTTGCTGCTGCATCGAACGCTATAGTGGTTGGTTTTAACGTACGTGCCGATGTTTCTGCGCGTAAAGTTATTGAAACAGAAAACATCGACTTGCGTTACTACAGTGTTATCTACGCATTAATCGAAGAAGTTAAACAAGCCATGAGTGGTATGTTAGCGCCAGAATTCAAGCAAGAGATCATTGGTCTTGCGCAAGTTCGTGATGTATTTAAATCACCTAAAATTGGCGCAATTGCTGGTTGTATGGTTACTGAAGGTATCATCAAACGTAGCGCTCCAATTCGTGTTTTACGTGAAAACGTTGTTATTTACGAAGGTGAACTTGAGTCATTACGTCGCTTTAAAGATGACGTACAAGAAGTTCGTAACGGTACTGAGTGTGGTATCGGTGTTAAGAACTACAATGATGTACGTGTTGGTGACCAAATCGAAGTATTCGAGACAGTCGAAATTAAGCGTTCATTATAACTAGTATCTCATTGCTAGTCGGAACAACTATTGCGTTGGAAGTACTCATTGACATGCGTCAATTCCGTGCTTCCGCCTTATATTTGAACCAACTCGCGTTGAGCTAATAGTTAAATATTTTTCAAAAGGGGCTTATGCCCCTTTTGTGTTGATTAATTATTGAAATAAAGGAAGCTGTAATTTATAAAAAACAGCTTCAAAGGAGTATACGATGGCTAGAGAATATGCCCGTACTGACCGTGTTGGTCAACAAATCCAAAAAGAAATCGCCGTTATTTTAATGCGCGAAATTAAAGACCCGCGTTTAAGCATGACAACAGTTTCTGCTGTCGAAGTGACGCGTGATTTAGCTTACGCTAAAATTTTTGTTACGTTTTTTAACGATAATGCAGATGAAATTAAAGCGTCACTAGAAGTATTAGCCGAAGCTGAAGGTTATATCCGCTCATTGTTAGGTAAACGTTTACGTGCTCGCATTATGCCGCATTTACGCTTTGTTTATGACAGTTCAATGAGTGAAGGTGTTCGTATGAGCGCCTTAGTTGACCAAGCTGTTGCGAGTGATAGAAATGATGAATCGTTAGTTGACGATGAATCAGAGATTGATAAAAAAGATACTGATAGCGAGCAAGGCGAATAAGGTATGGCAAAACGTAGAAAAGGCCGACCGGTCAATGGTGTTTTATTATTAGATAAGCCTCATGGACTGTCATCAAACCATGCCTTGCAAACTGTTAAGCGCATATATTTTGCTCAAAAAGCTGGGCATACGGGGGCATTAGATCCTCTAGCAACAGGTATGTTACCAATTTGCCTAGGTGAAGGTACTAAGTTTTCACAGTACTTACTTGATACTGATAAAACTTATCAAGTTACAGCCAAGCTAGGTGTTCGTACTACGACAAGTGATGCTGGTGGCGAAGTTGTCAGTGAAAAAGCAGTTAATGTATCCGATGAGCAATTATCTGACGCGTTAGAATCCTTTCGAGGTACAACTCAGCAAGTCCCTTCAATGTACTCAGCACTTAAGCACAAAGGCCAACCTCTGTATAAATATGCAAGAGAGGGCATTGAAGTACCTCGTGAATCACGTGATATCACAGTGTTCAACCTTGAATTATTACGCTTTGAGGGTGATGAAGTTGAATTAAGCATTCATGTATCTAAAGGGACTTATATCAGGACTATTGTCGATGATTTAGGTGAGTTGTTAGGCTGTGGTGCGCATGTAGCACATCTTAGACGTTCTGCTGTAGGTAATTACCCTGTTGATAAAATGATCACGCTACCCGAGCTTGAAGCATTACTTGAACAAGCTAATAGCGACGAAATAACACCGTCAGAAGTGCTTGACCCATTATTATTACCAATGAATAGCGCCGTAGATGGTATGCATTGTGTTTATGTTGATGATATGTCTGCAAACTTCTTACGTCACGGTAATCCAGTTCAAGCGTATAATCAGCCGGAAACAGGCAGCGTTCAAGTCTATCTAGGCGAAGATGAAAATGATGCCAATGCAGAATTTATTGGTGTTGGCTTTATTAATGATGATGGTTTACTTGCACCTAAACGTATCGTTGTTGTGGAACAGTACTAGTAATACCAAGTACATTAATTAATTGACCACTTAGCGAGAATTAAAAGGCTTAGAGGCAAGGCATTGATTGAAGAGAATGGTTATTCCCTTGTCGAAATTAATAACGACGCATGTAAGCCTTTTAAACTCGCCCTTTGGGAATTTATTAGCAAACTAATAACCGCTCAAAATTAAAGAAATATAGAATAACTATGTTTAAGTAATTTTTTTTGTTCTAAGCTCGCTAATATAACTCTAAGTTGATTAATATATTAGTGTAATTGGTATAAGTTAGGCTGTTATAAAAAGTAAGTGAATTATTAAGGTGCTACAACGTACTATTGACTTGCTTTTTAACTATTGCCTGCTAGAATACGCGCTCTTTCGTCATCAATGCTGAATTAGTGTTTGGCATGATGCGTATTTATAATACTCTTAACTCAATAAAATGAGGGTAGGGTTAACACACTAAGGATTAATTATGTCTTTAAATGCTACAGAAAAAGCTGCAATCGTTGCAGAATATGCTCAATCAGAAGGTGATACTGGTTCTCCAGAAGTTCAAGTTGCTTTGTTAACTACACAAATCAACCACTTACAAGGTCACTTTAAA
>MAAF01000067.1 GCA_002163005.1 Colwellia psychrerythraea
CCAAAAATGTGCGCTACCGCAAGCTTCCATACCAATCAAACATGGAGGTAGCCTAGTGAAGAATTTTAACACTTGTTTGCGTTGTAATTGCTTGTTCCACAATTTCTTTCCTCGTTCGCTAGCTCCATGAATTTGGAAAACGTTTTTTGCTAGATCAATGCCAACTGTACTAATATTCATAGTGGTCGCCTCTCTTGCTGTGTGAATTATCACTCTCCACACTTTGGCACATAGATGCCGTTTTGAGTAGGGGCGACCATTCCATTAGTCTGGGCTATCAGTTGACATTAGGAACAACCGATAGCTAAGTTCCCCTTTGCGCACTTTTGAGACTCTATGGATTAAGATGATAGAGCTTTGTAAACAGTTGTGCGAGAACAATTGAGCTGTTTAGCTATTTGAGATTTATTAGTGCCTAATTTTGAAAGTGCGCAGATATTTTCATTTAATTCAATATTGACTGGTTTGCCTTTATATTTCCCTTTCAGCTTGGCAATCGCTATACCTTCACGTTGACGTTCAAGCATCATAGAGCGCTCAAATTGATAGATCCCCCCTAACATAGTCAACATGAGTTCTTGCATTGGATTATCATCACCAGTGAAAGTTAAAGACTCTTTATGAAATATCAGCTTAACTCCCTTTTCTGTTAACGCTTTAACTAGTGTGAGAAGGTTTTCGGTATTGCGAGCCATTCGGCTGATATCATGCACATGAACAGTATCGTCCTTTCTTACAAATTTTATCAATTCCTTCAGAGCAGGTCGATTTGTATCTTTACCACTACACTTGTCAGTGAATGTTTCATCTAATGGAATTTTATTTAATTGTCGTTCCGTGTTTTGTTCGATTGTCGAAACACGAATATACCCGATTTGTTTACCACTCATATTTATTCCTTTGAAAGTGTTCACTTTAAGTCTTAGATGTCACAACAATATACGTACACTTAATTAAAATCAACTTAAAATGAACACAATAGCAATTAATGATGAACGTACACTTTGACTATGCCTAAAGTGTACGTTCAGTAGCCTAATAAATTTGTCAATTTTGAGTCTACTTCAGGTTTAATTTACAATTGTATTTGATAATGAAGGTTCTAAACAGACAATTTAAGGCAAGTGTTTGGTTCAATCTATGGCATATTTCCTGTGGCACTATGTGCCACAAAGCGTAAACTTAAAGAGATTTTAAGACTAAAATACGGCTGTAAGCTCAGTCATCGTCAGATAGCCAATAGGGAGGGATAATTATTTTGAAGTGAAATTTAGTAAGTATTTAAGACTAATTTATTTTTACGCCGTTAATTTCGGGCAATATCTCTGAAAGCGGACATTCGAGTGCTGCGGCTAACGCGTAAACTTTTGACAATGTGATCTTATAAGATCCACTTTCTATTTTACTTAAATAGCTTCTATCAAAATTTGCACTTGCACAAAGTTCTTCTTGTTTTATGTTTCTTTTAACTCTTGCCGCTTTTATATATCGGCCAAAAAGAAGCGCTAAGTCATCTTCTGTATTCTCTTCACTCACTGTCGTCACCCTTTAGATTAAAGGGTATATGATCCCACGTTGTTTAGCCTAAATGTATAGGGTATACTCCACACCACGTTGTATATACACCACATTGCGTGGTATTTACCCCATTTATATTCTTTAATAGAGCAATGGTGAATGATTGATAGACAAATAGGCAATATCCTTACTTTAAAAAATATTGACCACTTCTCTGCTGTTGAGATCAGAACAGCTTATATTGCGATCCAAAGGGATGAGCAATTAGATCCTGCTTCTGTACGTCGTTTTGTATATGAAGCGCTTTTAAAACTAGTAAAAAGAGGTTGGTTAAAAAAACAAACATCAAACAAAAAAGGTGTTACTCGTTATATTAAAACTAACCTATTTGAATATGATTATTTTAAAAAATTAGCACTTTCTATAAGTGAACCTATAACTGAAATTGATGAGAAAAAATACAAACAAACATTGACCACTCGCTTAAAGCAATACAATGCAGATCTTCTTGAAGGTTTAGGTGCTGTTAAAGAATATATCGCGCTTAAAGATATTCACCCCGAACTACATACACATTTAAAGCAACGCTATATGGCCGTTCAAGAGAACAATCATATTTTAAAAGGAAAAATAGGTGTTTTAAATGAACTGATAAAATCAAACACTGAGACTTAATTAATGAAACTACGAGATTGGCAGTCGGAATGTATACATTCCGCAATTTCTAAATACAAATTGAAAAAACATTTTCTAGCGCTTGCAACACCAGGTGCAGGAAAAACTATTATGGCATCTGTTTTAGCTAAAACACTATTTGATCAAGATAAGATTGACTTGGTTATATGCTTCTCACCTTCATCCATTGTTGCCCACGATTTCAGTATAGACTTAAGTGAACAGTTTAAAACAGACTTTGATGGCACCATCGGTTCACTGGGAAACTCATTTACCTATCAAGGATTAAGCACACTAGACAATAAAGTATGGCGATTATTTGATAGGTATCGAGTTTTCGTTATTTTTGATGAAATTCATCATTGTGCTGGATCTAATACTAAAGATGCTAACGCTTGGGGTGAACAAATCATCACAAAGATTAAAAACAGCGCCTTCTATACAATCGCTATGACAGGTACACCGTGGCGTTCTGACAGTTTACCTATTGTGCTTGCTGATTACTGTAATGAATCAGGAAAAATACAATGTGATTATGTTTATGGACTTAAAGAAGCAATTCGTGACGATGTGTGTCGTATTCCTCAAATTATTGCATTAGATAACGATAAAATCACAGTTAGAGAAGGTGATAAAACGAATCACTTCACTAGTTTTTTGGATCTTTTATCACAATCGATCATTTCATATTCTGAGGTCGTTACCAATACAAAGGTAATTGAACAATTGATACGTCGAGCTGATGATAAATTAAGTGCATTACGGCAAGTTAACTATAATGCAGGAGGATTAATCGTCGCTTCTTCAATATCACATGCTTGGGCAATACAGCGGGTTTTAAGAGAAATTAAAGGCGAAACTGCTCTTGTAGTTACCAGTAATGAAAGTGACTCTAATGACTTAATTAAATCTTTTAGATTCAACCAAGATAAATGGATCATTAGTGTTGGAATGATATCCGAGGGGACAAACATTCCTCGCCTTCAAGTATGTTGTTACCTCTCTAATGTTAAGACTGAAATGTACTATCGACAAGTCTTAGGCCGGATATTGAGAATCACCGACTCACCAAATCAAGAAGCTTTCTTATTCATGCCTGCGGAGCCTAAACTTGTTGATTATGCTTTTCGTGTTGCACAAGATATTCCAGATGGATTATCTCAAGTCCAGTTTGAACAGATGGATGAAGAAATAACAACTGAAGTTGATACCAACAATCCAAGTGAAGAAATGGAAACTATAGATGATCCAATAGTTGAGAACATTGAGGAACCAATTTTAGATCCTGAAAATACTGACCATGAAATCACTGATGATAGTGAAACAGATCCTTATCCGGGTCAACTCCCATCAGATGACAGAATAATGGGGATCTTTGGCCGATTCAATCATACAGAACTAGAAATTGATGGTTTTGAGGATTTAGTTATATCTAAGCAGTCAATGGCTAAGCTCAATCATTACAATGAGCTTGTTTTTTAAGATGTCAATGATTTGTCGTCATGAAATAGACCATTTTTCAGTGAGTTAGTGTCAATTCAATGGTTACACCTCGACCAATATTTAAAGTAAATAGAACCATATTTGTACAGTGCAAGTTGAAGAGTCGGTGCCTGTCTCCTAGAAGTCAATTTCTAAATTGATATTGTTTTCCTCAATGATACGCTCTAATTTTTTAAGTCTTTTTTGCTCGTTAGCACGCTGGTAAGATTTTAATTTTTCAATTTCATGCTGTTTCTTCTTACGTTCGTTTGAGCTTTTTAAGTTCAACACCGTAAGGTAAGTACTTTGAGCTTCCAATGAGTTTTGACTCAACCTACCTTTTAGGTGAATCTTTGTAGCTCTTTCGGCAGCTTGAGGGTTTTTGGGTTGAAGTTTCAACTGACGTGCATATTCTCTCTCATATTCTTCCGACGCAAAAAGGTGCCTGAAAGCATGTAGTCTCTTTCCTTTAGGCCAATCTAGTTCAGTACAATAGCGGCCAACAGTCTGAGATATGTATTCCCGTCTCATCCGCTTTCCGTCTGTTTCATTGACAAATAAAGCTCCGCACCAACTTAGACTTTTGCCAATCTTTTCTAGATGAGGTTTTAGATATAAGTCGATGTAATTCTTTATATCTAGGGCTAGTGTGTAATCAATTTCTACACTTTTACTGTATGAGAATTTTTGCTTGGATGGCGTGACAGGCATACTCCCTTCTTCTTCCGCTGGACCTATATCTTCAAATTGTGAAGCATTTAACGAAGCAATGCTGATCCTTCGCATAGAAGAGCATCTAGACAGCATGATAATTAATTTATTTCGCTCTCTAATGAATGGGGTACTCTCTGTGTCGGCAATATGTGTAATTAATTCTATGTAGTCTGCTTCTGTAGGGATGTCCGTAATTTTTAGATTGGTCGGCGAACGCGTTGGGGTAGAAAAAAGGAGCGGATAAAACGTTGTTTCTTTTCTCTTTGTTTTTGAAAGTCTTGTGTTGTTAGAGTCAAACATACCTGTTTTTACCCTGTGTTTGTCGGTACACCCCATGAGTAATGGAGTCCGATCACCGTAAAGTTCATAATATTTAGCCATGAATTGATATACGTATTTAAGGTATACGTTAACACTATCTTGTGAGATATTATTGTCACCTTTAGAGCGTTTGCCCTCTTGAATTTCAACTAAACGTTGGTCACGATATTTAGTTAGTTTATCGTCGTTGACAAGACGAATAGATGTGCCTTTAAGAAAGCTTAGGAACTTTTTAATTTCGATTAATGCGTTGTTATCGTTAGTTCTACCTTTTGCCCCAATTCCGTCCTTAAACATAGCATTCAAAGTGGTGGTCACATCGCGCATAACCCTAAATTGTTCATTATAAGCAACCGCGAACGTGCTAGATCCTTTCTCTGACTTCATGATGGTTACGCCTTCGACGAGTGTTTCCTCTTTAACGTAAAGCATATTCAACACCTATTTTACGACTTAATGCACTAGGTTTTGTTGTGCAAGCCTTCTCCAGTAACTTGCTATCCCCTATGATATAGCAAGCATTCTTAGCTCTAGTAATGGAAGTATAAATCCAGGCATTATCCATCAATCTAGAACTGTCTAGAGCAATAATGACTGTATGATATTGGCTACCTTGTGACTTGTGCGCTGTTATGGCGTATGCCAAGCTTATTCGTTCTTCATTAAATTCGTCATCAGTTATGTCTGTTGTATCCTCAAGGTCTTCGAATTTCACAGTCATCACAAAGCGAACTGCTTCACCTTTAACCGCAGAATACTTCCCATCAGGGTATACATCAACCACACGACCTATAGAGCCGTTGGTAAGGTTTTTATTATAATCATTCTCATTATATACAACCATGTCACCAGGTAAATATATGGTGCACGATTTTTGGCGAATTACTTTCCCATCCACTTCCTTATTGACTGCACTTTGAATAAGTTGATTTAAGGTTTTAACAGAACGCTTCGTTCCAGCAATGCATTGCATATCATAATTTAATTCCTTGCCAATCCTTGTATGTATTGCTGCATATAGCTTCGCGGCTTTGCTAATTGTATCATCATAAATTGGTTCGTCCCTAAAGACACACCCATCAAGTATAATCTTGCTCATAGGTGGAATTTTCGGGGTTTTATAAGCTAGAATACTGTCGGTTATCAACGGAATGACAGATTGCTCGTCTTGCCTTTGAGTTTTCACAAGCTTTACGTGAGCAACCCAATCCTGCTGTATTAATCGATGAAAAAATAATCCAGGGCCTACTGGTGGAAGTTGCCGATGGTCACCAACCAACACTAGGTTAACGTTGTCTGGTAGGCTACTTAGTAGGCCGTAGCATGAAGGAAGGTCAAGCATACTAACCTCGTCTACAATAATCACACCTCCCTGTAGGTAGTACTCATCATCGTTTTTAGATGCATCACCAATAAATTTACACACCGTTTTTGCTTTCAATCCGGTGGCTTCAGACATTCGATTTGCTGCTTTACCTGTTGGGGCTAAAAGCACCACCTCTCGTTCAAGAGCCTTAAAAACAGCTATAGCCCCCTCTAGTACTGTTGTCTTCCCAGTTCCAGCTCCACCACTAATGATGCTTACGGGGTTAACTACAGAGCTTTCGATAGCCTCCACTTGTTTAGGGTGTAGCGGAAAACTTAGAGTTGATTGGTAATCGCTTAGGGTATTCGATAAAAACGTTCTGTTACATTGAGAGCGATTAATCGTGTTCAGTTTTTCCTCGATAAAGGTTTCCATGACCAATTGTCCGGCAGCTTGTACAAAGCCTGTCTCTGTAATAATCACAGCATCTTGCTGTTTTGGTATCTTGTCTATTCCAAAGCCACATTTATTTTTCAGTAATTGATTCAGTTCCTCTACGTACATGCCTGTATTGCCGTTTGTTGAGTAATCTTGATAAAGAATATCTTCGCACGCAGCTACTATACGTCGTTCATCATCTTCTGATATGTCCCAGCGGTCCCGTACTAAAGAGTCTAATTGATCAAACCTCATAAAGGATGATAATACATAAGGGTTATCTTCAAGGATATCTTCACAATGCTCGTCCCACGCTAACATACTGAATGACGCCACTCTGAAAGGCAGTCGTTTGTGGTTCAAGTAATCGATACACTTTAACTCTTTAGAGTAATGTTTCCATGCCGTTACTAAGGTAACTAGTTTATCTAAACTAATTCCCTTGCGTCCATAAGATGAGATGTCTTCCATTATCTGATAGATGTCCCCTTCATCTAATACTTTTGACAGTTTGTCACCATATTCCTTTATAAGTATTGTACCCGTTTTGCTCCCGACCCCTCTAATAGCACGGTTCTTAGTTAACCAAGTAACAATTAAATGGGATTCATCCATTTTTTTACGCAACACGGCACTTGCTATAAATTGGTCGCCATATAAAGGAGAATGCACCCATTCACCTGAGCACTCTATAACTTCGCCCTGTATTAGTTCAGACCCTAGTAAAATACCATAGTCAAGTGTGAGTGTTTTTATCTCATTGCCAATTAAAATTTTAAGGATATAGCTATCTCTGTGCTTAAAAATAATTTTGTTAATTTCACCTTTAATTGTCTCAATTGAATCTACTTGAGACAGTATTCCTGGATGGATCATATCTACTTGATGCATTATTGTTGCTCCACTATTTATCTTCGTCAAAGTCAATAGAGGCTTGGTTAGGGTTGACGCGTCGCATTTGAATCATGCGCCCCGTTCTCATTAAGAATGATTCACCTATTTCCGATCGTCGATACTCATCAAGCTTTGATTCTGTTAATGCTAATTTTCTAGTAAGTTGCTCGATTTGGCTTTGCATAAGCTTTACCCTGTCGCTGCTTTCGCCTTCAGCAGCCCGTTTGTGCGCTGTTTTCGAATTACTTTCTGCAATTTTAATATTCTCAGCATCTAGCAGCGGTTTTGTAATTTTATTTGTCTTGGCGCTGGAGCCTATGCCGAGAGATTCGAGTAATTTAGTTTTATTCAGTCGCCCATGACAAATAGGTCGTGGTTCATCAGACTCAAAGAAAGCACATAGTTTTTTTTCGTTTTCTCTTGCTACGTCTTGATTGCTTTTTTTCATTTCACTACCTTGAAACTACTCGCTCGTTCAAGTCGCTCCCTTAATTTTTTGTTTTGCTCAGTTAAGGCGTTAATTTCTATGCTCATCTGTTCAGTTAAGTCATTAATTTTTTCTTTTTCACATTGCAAATCTATCTTTAGGTCATTGACTTCAATACTCAAGCTACTGATGTCATCATTTTGCCTAGAAATCATCTTTTCCTTTAGCTTTACAAGATCTTCCCAATAGGCCAAACCCTTTTTTGTAAATGCTACTTCTTGTTCTTCTTGTTTAATTTTTAACTTATCTATAAGCGCTTGAAGTTCTAGTTTAGTCATCCCGCCTTTAAGGTCGGACATAAAGCTATTTAGAGCGTTTTCATTGGTGCCCGTGACCCCAGTAAGTGGATCACACCATCTACGAAACATGGGAATAGACTTCGGCATATCTTTGTAGAATATTGGGAGGTCATTTTTATACAGGTCATTGCCATTGCTATCTTGGGCTAGCGGTAAGCCTTGCTTTATCCACTTTTCAATCAATACGACTTTAGTTTTAATGTTATTCCTCGCCTCGACTTGCATACGATTCATTATTCAAACTCCTGATATTGACTTATAACTTTTTTCAGATCGTTGATTGATCCCTTTGTTTGCTCTATTTCAAGTGGTGTTAATGCACTGCCGCTAAAGATGTCATCGATTGAATCTGATGATAGCTTGCTTTCTAAAACCTCTTTTTGAATTACGAGGTTCTTGATGTTTTGGGGTTGTACATCATGATATGCACAGCCTTGACAGAAAACTCCAGAGGCATGCTCTCTCTCTATCTCATTAGTAGATTTATTGGTGCATTTACCCTCTGAAAAATCGGCGATGTCCTCCGAATTTGTACAATTACCGTGATCGTACACCTCAACACGATACCCTTTACCTTCAAGGTGTTTGGCTAAGTCTTTAGCTTGTTTTACTTTGACATCGTTGTTTAGTTCACTGTAAACTGTATCTCTATGGATTTTTCCGTATATCGCACGAACCACTCTCTGGAATGAACCATAGCTTTTAATATCAAGGGCGTTTTGCACAAGCGATAACAACTTTTCACTTCTCGCATCTTCAAATATTTTATAAAACTCTGTGTCCTCTGTCTGGCTCGCCGTTGGTATAAACTTAACAGGTATAACGTCTTGAATGCTTTTACCTACTTGCCGCGCATCCGGATCTGTGACATAAATTTCGGTCTTTTCTTCAGAATCATGTCCATAATGTTGCTGTAGAGCCCTTATGTCAGGATTATCAAACTGGTGAAAGTACATTACCGCAAAATAACGACGAAATTGCTTAGGAGTCGGTACATCAATATTTAGGCGTGTAAATTCGTAACGCATTGGGTTTTGCGTTGCCGTGTTTGCAGACAACTCAAGCATAGATCCCTGACCGCCGTTAGTGCCTATAAGAGAATTCTGGAATAGTGAAGTTGTTTCTGTATAGTTATTGCAGCAGCTCTCATTGAGGGCATCGAGTTTTACCAAAATCTGCCCAACAATAGGGCCAATCGTAATATTGCGTTTGATAAAGTCATCTACTTGATCTTTTGAAACATAGTGACTCAGTTCGGTCATCTGTTTATTTTCATCATAATTATAATCATTGCGATGAATTCCTTGATACTCCCCGACAACCTCTTCTGCACGAAACCCAGTAAACAGTAGCACTAGGTTGGCGGCAGCACCTTTGAATGCCTTCAGGGCCCCTGCCAGAGTGATATGGTATTTATATAACGCATCGAATTTATCCTTATCCTCTTTGTACAATTGTTTGAACCCACAAATGTGGTAATCAGTGCCACTTAAGGCGATAGTATGCTGTCCGCTACAGAAGTCAGCCAATCCATTTGCGATGAGATGACTCCCAAATTCAGGGTCTTCAATAAGATTTCTTGCCTTATTAAATAGATCACCGATTATCTTTTTGTTACGTAAAACATCAAACAACGCCTTGGTCAATATGGTTACCTGATCAACGGATGGTGTGGGAGTTCGTTCAGGATCTAATGTAGAAATTTCCTTAGCCAACTTATCAGGATTGGTTACGGGGGATGATAACGCTTCATTCCTGAATAGCGCATTGAGAGCCTGAAAAGCTTTAAAGTAATACCTTACTGAATATTCAACCTTGGTTGCATTTCCATTATACGCGTACGGGGTTCGAAGGTTGCTAGGAACATTGAGGTGCGAAATAATTTCTTCTGGTATATCGTTAATAGACTTATTAAACTGCGCTGTCCCAATAATTTTCTTGAGCTCGGTTAAATCAAACGAACATCGATTTTTTGTCTTTCCAGTGCCATTGATCAATAACGATTGGCCTTTATACTGTTCATCAAACCGTTGCTTAGTATTTAGGAGGGCATACCATGTCCTTCCATCACTTAATTCATTTATTATCGCATCGGTCTGTTTTACACTTGTCTTGATGCTTGTGGCACCGTTTAGCGCTAGGTATTCAATCACTTTGAGGCAAGTGTGATAAAAATCTGTAATGGTTTTATGTGATGTACTGGATGTCGGTGGTGTGGTGCTAACACGCTCGTTTAGCACTTTTAGTAGCGTGATGACAAATGGTGTCAAGCATAATGGTTTAACTTGACCATTGTAAGGTAGATGGATATCCGACAGTTTAAATTCTCGTTCTTTGCTATTGCCTTCGATGCCGCTTGTTATATATAAAGTTACATCATCCTCATTATGCCAAACTAGTCTCAAGTATTTAGAGTTCAGTGCAATTGATTCGTCGAAAAATGAAACTCTTTGACATCCAGATTTTTCGTCAAATTTTATAGTAGGTGCGGTGCTTAATGTTAAATTACGCATTTAGGACTCCTTCGAGGTTATTTTTTTCATTAATGACGAAAACAACTTGGGCTTTTTCTTTTGAATAAAAGAGCATAACAGTATATTAAATAAGACTTTTTTTGCGTCGAAGGCACTGAATTTTTCGGTGCTCGTGCTTAGAGAAAAGTAGTTCGTTCGATAATATTCTCGCGTAACAAGCGCCCTGGCCATCTGTTTTTTGTCCAAAATCAACTTTTTATTCGGGCAATCTTGATTGCACACTTTACCGTTACAAAGTTCTCCTTTTGATTGATGGCGATCAGGTGAATCATATGGGTTAGCGCAAGAAGTTCCGTCAGACAAGGCAAAATATTTTTGTTCTTTAGGTAGCTCACTGTCTGCTACATCACCTTCTTTAGGTAGCTCGCTGTCTGCTACATCACCTTCTTTAGGTAGTTCGCTGTAGAACATATCTGCGGAGTTGGTAACAAAAACAGCTTCAGATTCGAATTCTCGTAGGAAGCAAAGCATGTTGTGAGCTAGAAACTCAGACATTATATGTTGGTGGATATAGTCTTCTGTCGTTGCTTGTGACGAATGACCTAGTATTTTTTGAAGTTCGGCTATCGTAAGACCATCAACGAGGTATTTCTTTGTTGCGGTGAGGTTCCTAAGGCCATCTAATGTAAAAGGTTCAAGATTGTTTTCAGAAATGAAATTTTTACGCCCCTGTCCAGTCAAATACTGAAAATCTTTTACGACAACGTATTCATTGGTGTTGTTATCTTTCCCTCGCTTCGTAACCCAATCGAAAAGTAACTGATCCCTTTTTAATTTAATGTTGTGCGAGTCAATTAGCGCTTTTGTCACTTCATAATGTTTGAGTAATAGTTGGATTGCTCGCCACTGCGGTCTATCTCGATTCGTGATAATTTTGTCGGCTAGTATTTTATTCACTTTGGGTTTGAAGGGATCGTTGATAATGACGCTCGCCTTATTAGCTATGATGTTATCCATCGTTAAAGCTAGCCATACATCAGTATTGTCGGGAATTTCTAGCTTTAAGATGATCATAACGCAGAGCAGAGTTCGACTTGAGAGCGAGCCTCTAACTTCTGTTGTATATAGAGAAAGGTTGACACCTGCATTACCTGGCTTTAGAAACTGATTGAATTGTTTGAGGCTCTTCTTGTATTGATAAGAATTATAGTTGTGGATATCTGGACGGGTTGGAAAGTCTTTGGTTAGGCGAAGTAATTCAATGTGTTCATCTATTTCTTTGATGGCAGCATTGTGTAGTTCATTATGTTTAGTCAGCAACGCCGCTGAAGCCATGTCCTTGCCCTCTTCGGCAGTTTTAGCGCCTTCCAGAGCTTTAGCTAAAGTGCTTTTGCTACTTTTACCATTAATCTGTCGTGGTGCCTTCTTGGTGTCATGGGTTCTGTATCGAGGCCAATCACTGATTTTTCGACCACAGTTCAATCGTTCATCGATGCTAGCCATTAAATTGCAAGATGTAGTTACATAAGGCTTGGGTATATGCCCTTCATTTGCGTGGCTATGAAGTTGACTGCGAAATATCATTATCTCGTCCAGCGACAGATCGCTAACGTTACTCTTTAGAATAGATAATAGGTCTGTATCTATTTTCTTCAATAAGTGATTTAGTGCAGAGTAGCCTTTACTGCTTTTTTTTCCATTGCCTATCCCAGACTCTACCATTTTAACGAGTAATGAGTTATTTGAGACAGTCGTTGGCAATGTCATTTTGATCGGACTGGCAGTGTTGCCTAGACGATCTTCTAGGAAGATAAAAGTAAACTGATTCTCTATCATTCGCATGTAACTCTTGATTATTAGTATCAACACCTTTAGGGTGTATATATAATAAGGAGTTCGTTAATCATGTCAACATTTATAACAGAACATTTCGAAATATCTAGTTATTTGGTTGGGCAAGTAGACTCTTCCGTTGATGCTGACGATTTTGACGACTTTGACTTGTAATCAAAATATGCTGATGGTACTCGCCTTACTTTAAGCGCTTTGAATGTGTATGAATGTAAAAAACACGAGTCAAGATGAGAAGGATACCATCAAATTGCAGCTTAAAATTAACGTTCAGAGTAAGGTTGTTCATTATGAAAATAATAAACAAACCTTACTTGATTGTTTAGAGTCGGCCAATGTAGAAGTACATTATCATTGTCGTGATGGGTTTTGTGGTGCATGCAGAGTAACGTTAGTGGAAGGTGAAATTAACTACCCGTTAGGTGAGCCTTTAGCATATGTCGGTGACAATGAAATATTGCCTTGTTGCTGTATTCCTGTTACTGATATTACCTTGTTAATAGACGAATAGTCTAAAGAGCCAGAGCTCTGATTGATAAATATTTCAAACGTTAGTTATCTCTTAAACAGAGTTTAGGTTAACTAACATCCAAGAGTAACTCTATTCCTTTCATCACTCGGTTAATCTCTGGTGATAGCTTCGAAAATAAGCGATCAAAATCTTCCCGCTTATCATCATTGACCGCTAGATCGAATACTTTAGTTGCTTCAAATAAGTCTATAGCACCAACAGAACATGCAACCCCTTTTAATGTATGAACAATGTGTTTTACAGAATCTATATCCTTTTCCTGTATTGCGCTTTGTAATTTATCTCCATCTAGATAATGGTCTTGATAAAACATCACTAATATCTCTTTGAATAATGCTTCATCACCTAACACATTGCTAACGCCGACATCAAAATCAATACCATTAAAGTTCGCCATGATTATATTTCCCTGCAAAGAATCATTTGTATCGTCAGTACTCATTAAACTAACGATTATTTTCAATCGTTATAGTCGTTGTAAAGCTAATATTATTTGGCAATCAATAGACTAAAAAATAATTAATTTCTATATGACAAGAAATACAACGACCAATGTTTTTATATTATATAACTAAAAATTCAGCTAACTCCTTTGAATTAAATGGCTTCCTCAGTACAGGATAATCCCAGCTCCGATCTTCAATGGCAATGTAGCCACTAATTGAAAATACATTAATATCAGGAAATTTCTCTTTCACTATACTCACTGCTTCTTTACCAGATAAATCTGGTAAAATCATATCTGTAATGAATATATCAAAGATAATGCCGTTGTTAATTTTTTCTATTAATTGCTCTTTATTATTAGCAACAACAACATTAGCCCCCTTACTTTCTAAGAACAGAGCGACGAATTCAGCAATACTTATTTCATCATCAAGTACTAATATATTAGTGTTTTGATAACTTAGTGACGGTGTTTTTGACTCGTTAGCTAAATATTTTTCTTCTAATACTTTGCATTTAAAAACAAGAGTGAAATGCGCACCACCAAGTTCACTCGTGCCTTCAACTTGGATCAGGCCATTATGTTTATACATAGTACTGTAAACATTTGCCAAGCCAATACCATTGCCTTTATTTACTGATTTAGAACTGTAGAATGGGTCAAATATTCTCGTTAAATTCTCTTTTGCGATACCAACACCACTATCTTTAACATGAATTTCTAAACGATTACTCTCAAGCAAGTTGGCTGATATATCTATTTGGCCACTGAGTCCTTTTTCTTCGATAGCATCTTGGGCATTGAGCACTAAATTTAATAAAATATTAATGAACTCCCCTTGGGGGAAGTTTATCAAACAGTGCATGGGCTGAAAATTAAAGGTGACATTAATGGTACTTAACAACAACTGCTTAAACAAATATTGATTATCATAAATATCTTGAATAGGGTCAAAACTGACAACTTTTACCGTAGGTTTACGAGTGAAAGCTAATAAACGCTCGGTAACATCTTTACCTTTATCGATGGCATTTTTCACTCTATCTATGTATGGAGAGATATCTTGCTCACCCCGAGAAAACTTTATCTCCAACATTTCAATGGCACCAAGGGCAACACCTAATACATTATTAATATCATGAGAGACATTGCCAAAAGTATTTCCTAATAAAGCTAAACGATTAGAAATAACTTGTTGTTGTTCTTTTCGAAATTTATCGGTGACATTCTCGACGATCCAAATATAGATGCCTTCATCAGCTTCATAAGTTACTGATAAATCAAATACCGAATTGTAGTTATCAAAGCTGATATTATTCTCTTTAATTTGACCTTGTTCTTTCGCCTGTTTTTTAAATTCCATATACTCGGTGATACTAAAGTTAATATAATTAAAGAGTACCGCACTCGCGTCATCATGGTGGGGGGATATGTCTTGATAAACGACATTATCGTTATCGTCGATAAAAAATATAGGCACCTTTATGGTAAAATTAACCATCGCCAATAACTTTAATTTTTCAAATAAATCTTCACTGCGTGTAATATCTTTGTATACACCAAATACCGCCAGCGCTATGCCATTACTATCACGTTCAACCTCAGCAATAATCTCAACTTTAACTTTCTTACCTGCTGACTGCGTTAACTGTGTCTTAAAGTGAAATGGTTGTTGTTGATGAATAGCATTATGAAAGCTGGTACGAAATTTAGATCTATCCTTTGCCAACAAGGCATCTATTGAACTTTCAAGGTTTGGTATTATTGATTTGTTAGTTAAGCCATGGATACGAAATATTTCTGCTGACCAGTCAAGTGTTGATGATTCAATATCAAACCGCCAATGGCCGGAGTTACTAATACGTTCAGCTAACATGAGCCAATCGTTTTGTTTCTTTAATTGTACGATCATATTCTTAGTAGCAGTAACATCTTTTACCGTACCAAACATTAAACTGGCTCTACCATCAACCCGTTCAACAACTTTTCCAATCACATGCAACCACAATGCATGCCCTTGATTATTCATAATGGGAATGGTGACATCAATACGATCAATTATTCCTTTAACATGTTGTTGTATTTTTCCCTGTACTTCACCCAGGGTATGACTATCTAAATGTTTCTCCCATATATTACTTGAGCCAATTTTCTGTTCATCTGCATATCCGAGTATTTTCATTAATTGTGCTGAATAATAGATATGTTCATTGATTAGGTCCCATTGCCAGTAAGCCTCATCAATGCCAGTTAGTACTTTATGTGTAAAGTCGAGTGATTGTGAGTTCAAAATAGTTCATCCTCATCATCAATATCATAAGTATTATCAATTTGATCATTTTCGGTATTTAATTGTTGTAACTGATCAACGCTGTTTAATGCTTTATCAAGTAACTGAGTAACTTCTAGAAAATTAATGTCATCTTGACTGTGTTTTTTAAGTGCTCCATGCACCAGATCTGTTAGGTAATCTTCTTGGTCTTGTGTCATATCTAAAATATGAAAACTAGTCCCCATTTTTTGCACTATTTCATTCATCACTTCCTGTTGATGATGCTTAGAGATTTCCACCATTTTTTTAGTTGTACTCACCGCTTGCTTTATTTGCTCTTGAACACACACCAACGAATTTTTATAGGTTATAAACGCCATTCTAGCGCCAATACATTCAATAACTGACGCTAAGGCATCAATATATATATCGGTATCAACAGTGCCTTCTTCTAGGTTTAGGATAAATAAAGAGACTAGGGTATGGTTAAAAATGGTTCTTGGACCAAAACGGTAAAGACGAGGTTTAGCTTTCAATAACTCCATTACTTCAATTTCTACCGGGGAACAAACACCTTTTTGAGCACTATAGAAGTTAGGTTTGCCATTGATGGGGTAAAATGCAATACAGCCATGTAAATCCATAGCATGAAAGTAGGCAAAAACTTCATCGCGAATTTGCTCGTAAGTAAAGCAATGATTGAGTTTAGAGGTCAATTGCATACAGCTTCCATATTTTGAAGCTTGGGCCATAGACACATTTATCACATTATTTTTAGATTTAATTTCATCTTCAAAATCATGGATTTTATTTTGATAATCTATTAGTTTATCAAGTTTTGAATGAAGTCCTAATAGGGAGAATGGCTTTGCTAAAAAGTCATCCGCGCCACACTCCAGTCCTTTTAAAATGGCTTCTTCGCTTGCTAAACCAGAGTATAGAATAAATGACGTGGGTGAATTGTCGCTACACTGTTGAGATTTTATCCAATCAGATCCTTTATCACTGCCAATATTTTCATCGACTAAGGCGATATCAAATTTAATATTTTCTCTTAATAGATCTTGTGCAACCGATAAGTTACTAGCACACCTCACCTCGAAGGTATCATCTAAACTTTCTGCCAATAACTTTAAGTAGTCTATGTCATCATCAATAATTAATAAATTATGCTTTATCATCTTAAAATTCCTTTTATACTACTCTAACGATATTAAATCATGCCAAATATAACTTGCTGTCACTAAGGTACCTTTCTCTTGGTATTCCAAGGTATCACACAGCTGATTTACTAACTCAATCCCCCTACCACTTAGTTTTAAACCATCATTCATCGCAATACTGTTATCCTTTATAACATCAAGTATTTCAAATCCTTGACCACTATCTTTAATATTGATAATCATTTTTCCACCATGCGCAAGTGGGAAGTATTGAAGCTCGATGCGAACAAAATTATCAAGAGCACTTACGGCATTATCGGCTAAATTATCCAGTCGCTTTGTTCGCTCATTAAAATATTGAGTAAAACCTTCTGCTGAATCTTTTAAGGACGAATACAACTCTAAAACCCCGTGGTCCAGTGCATTAATAAACAGCTCTGTCAAAATAGTATATAAACTCTGCCAGTGCTCTCCAGCGCCTTCTATATCATTAATCTGGCTCATAACTAAAGGAATAGGGTTAACTGTTTTTAATAGCCGTCCTGTTAAATGTAAATGATAAGACCAAGTAGGTGATAAATTAGGGGTTGTGCCGAAATGATTATCTTCCTCTGTAAAACCTTCTGGAATAGTTACCTTATTGGTCACTTTAACTTTTTGCCAACCGCTGCAAGGTACCTCTACCAAAGAAATATCATCTTCTTGCTCGCAGTTTTGACAGAAATCATCAAGACTATCCAAAACACTAACAACTAAATTTTTTTGAGTGATACCATTAATTGCAGCTTGCTCGAAACGTGAATAACCAAAAAATTCACCTGCTTGATTTCTTGCTTCAACAATGCCATCAGTGATAAAAACTATTCTATCTGTATGCATTACTTGAACGACTTCAAATTGAGCGTCAGGTAACAATTGGGGTAAAATACCTAAAGGGGGATGTGTTGACGTAAATTGTTTTTTAATGCTCGCCTTTTGATCAAATAGATAACCATCAGGTAAACCCGCATTAAATATATATGCTGATTTTTCATGTTCAGAAATACGGGCAAAGCTTGCTGCAAAAAACAAATCTCCCGGAAGTAAGGTATGCATATGCCTATTTATTTGAGCAACAATATCTAAGATTGAAAAACCTTTTTTAGTCATAGCCCTGAATGTTTCAGTAACTGGAATAGCGCCAATTGATGACCGCAACCCATGACCAGTGAAATCTCCCAGTAAAACATTAATATCACCATTGGGGCACAGGGCACTTAACTGTATATCACCACTAAAAATAGCAGCGGCCTTTTTAATGACACCAATTTTATCTAAAGCAAAATTTCTCGCTTCAATCACGTTTGACATCATTTTTTCAGCAAGTTCCGCGTCATCTTGTTGCTCTTGCTGGAGACTTTTTACTTGCCCAACTAGGTCGCTTATTCTTTGCATTGCTTTGACTTTGGCTTTAAAAACTAAAGGAGTAAATGGCCGTACTAATATACTATCACCGCCAGCTTCAACACTTTTTATGAAGGATTGCTCGTTATCCATACTCGTAATAAATATTATAGGAGCTAAAGTGCCTGCACCCGACAGCTTTTTTATTCTCCTTGTCGCTTCAAAACCATCCATAATGGGCATATTAATGTCCATTAAAACAAGGTCAGGTTGATGTTCACTATACTTTTTAACACCGCTCGCGCCATCATTGGCAATAACTACGTGGTAATTTTCTTCTTCTAGTAGTTCTGACAACATTTTGCACTGCACTTTTGAATCATCAACAACTAAAGCAAGCTTTTGGCTTCTTGTCATATCAAGTCCTTAAAAATTTAAGAAGTTAAGAGGTTAAGAGGTTAAAAAACTATTCAATCGTCATTAGCCGTTGAAATTGTGCAATTTTTAAAATTTTATTAACGGTTTCACTTGGCTTAGATATAGTTAAGCTTCCCGAGTAAAGTTGAACATGATCTTTAAGTAATAAAATCATACCTAAAGCAGAACTATCCATATATTCAGTTTGGCTTAAGTCCAAAATATATTTTAGTCCTTGGTTAGTTACGCTGTTGTACGCTTCGCGAAATTGCTGATGTAGGGAGAAATCAAAACGTTGGTCAATAGCAATGACAAACTGTTTAGCATCTGCAGAAAATTTACTGCTAACCGTCATAAGTGTCTTCCTTATATGTTTTTAAAATTTAAATACGTTAGAATAATTCTATTTCACCTTCATCCATGTTTAGTTGCTTAACACTACGTGAATCTTCTGATTGCCGAGTCTCGTAATAGACTTGTTGACATGTTGTTTTAAGTTTAATTAATTGTTGATGGATGGCTATATCTGGGTTTTTATCAAAAGTTGCCAATGCATCACTTATTTCATGAAGACTACTGACATTCATTTGTAATGATTCTAATGATTGTCGTGTTAAATCTTCAAACTGTAACGAACGTACCCCAACACTTACTGCTTCGGTGATCTTAGGTGCAATAATTGCAAGTTCTTCAACACTCTGATTTGTTTGGTTATTAACATCTTCAACATGACTCATCATCACGATCATTTTATCTTTTGCCTCTAACGTCGAGGTCATATCTGCCGAGGCCATGATTTCAACTGACTGGCGTAACTTGGCAATAATTCCCTTAGCTTTGTTAATTTCAGTACGGATATCTTCATTAAGGTCTGTTGAACCAACGGATAAACTACGTACTTCATTTGCAACAACAGCAAATCCACGACCAGCCTCACCTGCTCTTGCCGCTTCTATTGCCGCATTAAGTGCCAATAGATTGGTTTGACTAGCCAAACCTTCAACTTGTGACAAAAGTTTAAATATACTATCAAATTGCGCTACCATATCATCGGTATAGACCATGGTTTCAAGACTTTGTTTACTGGTATTAATAATGACACCAACAAAGTCATCAAGGGTTTTATTGGAATCAGCAACAAAGCTGTCTAATGATGCACCTTTACCATCTCCCATGCTGCCAGATTGAGAAATTAGTACTTGGATCATTTGTTGCTGCTCTTCACTTAAATTTTGTAGGTGTTTAAAACTTTCAGATATGCCCGTAACGGCATCTGAAACCAACATTTTAGTACGTAATAACTCTTTTTCAACAATGTCTACTTCTTGGTGAATAAACTGTTGTAACTCGAATATGACACTGTGGATTAATTCATCATCAACGACTTGCGTAGCTTCCCCCGTTTTATATTTAATATTTGCTGAAGCAACATTGTCTATACGACTTGCTAACGCTATCAATAAAAAAAATAAAGAAAATAATAAAAACACAAATAACATTTCTTCATGCAGAAATAAATAATTTAGCCATATCAACAAGGTAAGTGCGCACGATAAATATAACCCCTTTCTTATATGACTCATAAAGTACTCTCTACACAATTGGTTGCTAAAACGTCCTGCATATTAACTCTACTTAAAGAAGCATAATCCAGTATATGCTTTGCAATCTCGGTTAAAGGTGACTCCATTGTATGGGCAGAAATGGCATGCGCCCTCCCCGGCATTCCCCAAATAAGACTAGAGTTTTTATCTTGTATTAGGGTTCTAGCCCCGAGCGTTTTTAATCGCAGCATTCCTTGGGCTCCATCTTGCCCCATTCCCGTTAAAAGCACTGCTTGCACGTTATCAGCTAAGTTACTAACGGAGTCAAACAAAACATCTACTGCCGGTTTATGACGATTAACTTCCTTGCCATCACTTAAGGTACAAAACAACGCACCATTTTTATGGACAACTTCTAAGTGTTTATCTCCCGGAGCAATATAAACATGTCCTGTTTTGATTTTTTGACCGTGACTCGCCTCATGAACTTCAACTTGACAGTTTTCATTCAAACGTTGGGCAAAGCGTAAGCTGAATGTTTTAGGAATATGCTGAGTAATAACAATAGCTGGCGCGTTACTGGGTAGCGTTACTAACAATTTTTTTATCGCTTCTGTTCCTCCTGTTGAAGCACCAATGGCAACAAGATGATTAGCACGTTTAACGCCGATAAAAGGTAAAATATTACTAATATCATCACTGGCTTTATTGTTTGCTAAGGTATCTGATAATTTGAAATTCTTTTGATCAATCTTTACAGCTTGGGTAATCTTTTCTATCAAGACTTCCCTAAAACTATCTTGAGTAGCCATTAACTCTTGTACTGTCGGTTTAGGAATAAAATCTACTGCGCCAATTTCCAGAGCCTGTAACGTTATATCAGCTCCTTTAGTCGTTAGTGTAGAAAGCATAATGACTGGCATAGGACGTAAACGCATGAGATTAAGGAGAAAAGTAATACCATCCATTTTTGGCATTTCTACATCAAGAGTTAATACATCCGGATTTAATTTTTTAATAAGATCGCGTGCAACCAAAGGATCTTCAGCCTCGCCAACGACTTCTATATGATTGCTATGGCTTAATGCCTCTTTGATTATGCTACGAATAACGGAAGAATCGTCAACTATTAGTACTTTAATTATATCCATGTTATTTGACTCCTTTACTGAGGTTACTAAAATAACTCAACATCGCCACTCACCTCTTTTTGATAAATTTGACTGCTATAGTCTTTTTCGCGTCGAATAATCGTGTCGTTATGCAGATTATCTAGTCGCTTAATAAAAGCACGCCCACTACAGGGCTCAAAAATAACTTTTCGGGGGGAAAAATCACCAGTATCACTGCTTTCAATAACAATCTCTTCTTGTTTTAAATACGCTAAAGCAAAATCAATATTTTTTTGCCCAACATCAGACATTTGTTTAAATACCTTAGCACCACCAAATAGCTTCGCTCGTAAATTTATTTTTCGACCACCAGATCTTAAAATAGCGTTAATCAAGTGCTCCATTGCAAAATTACCATAACGGGTAGCGTCAGTCGTTTTATCCCTTTGCCCCCAGTTAACTTCATGCGCTTCTTTATTGGTGATCGGTAACATAAAATGGTTCATGCCGCCGATGTGACTTCGATCATCCCAAATACAAGCTGAGATACATGATCCTAGCGTTGTTGCAATAGCGACATTCTTTGTAGTCATATAAAATTCACCCGGTAAAATTTTAGCAACCACCATTTGACGTTGTTTATCCCAGTAATGATTAACCTGCATAAATTCTGGTAAGCACTGCGTCATGTATTCAGATAACTTTGGGTGATCATGTCTTAGCACAAAATATCCTCTACTAAATGGTATTCATAAACCTAATACGGTTTTCTAAAAATGGTTCTACCAACATTACTAAAGTATTGCTGGTAGTTACCTAGGTTTTCGCTGTGACCTAAAAAAAGTAACCCTCCTGGTGCTAGCAACTCGTAATAACGTGCAAACAATTCGATCTGAGTTTTTTTATCAAAGTAAATAATGACATTTCGACAAAATATCGCATCAAAAGGTCCTTTCATTGGCCAATCATGTAAGAGATTGAGTTGTTTAAAGGTAATGAGGTTTTTTAGTTTGTCATGGACTTTGACACTATCACTGCTTTTTCCACATCCTTGAAAAAAATAACTTTGCTTAAGCTTTTGTGGGATATCTTCAATACGGTTAACATCATAAATTCCTGCTTTACCTTTCGCTAACACATTACTATCAATGTCAGTTGCCAAAATTTTTATATCCCACATAGATAAGTCACTTTTCATGGCTTCAAGGATGGTAATAGCCAAGCTGTATGGCTCTTCGCCTGTTGAACTTGCTGAAGACCAAAACCTTAAACGTTTTTTACCATTGGCTTCGGCAGCTTTGCTCTTTATTAATGCAGGGATTTCTTCTGTTGTTAAATATTCAAAATGATGATTTTCTCGAAAAAAACTCGTTAAATTAGTGGTGATGGCATTAATAAAAAAATCTTTTTCTTGCTCTCCCTGTTCTCTTAACAACTGACAGTAATCAGCAAAAGAGTTTAGCTTTCGCTCTCTGACGATACGTGTTAATCGTCGATATAACATTTCCCTTTTACTGTCATTGAGCACAATACCTGTGGTTTCGTATACAAATTGACAAATAAATTTAAAATCACCTTCAGAAAGCCGCATAGCCTGATCTCGATTTAATCTACGATCTTGAGGATGCCCTTGCCTTTTATTAATGTTGTCTCTTAGCTCAGCCATCCTGACCTTCCTTAAATTAAATTTATTATTCTAAGTTAAAAAATTAGCTTCATTTTAACGTTAAAACTCTTCCCATTCTTGATCAACGGTTGTACTAGGACGTCTGGCTACCCTCGCTGGTTTTGGCGCTACTGCGGGACTAAAATTTGATTGCCGAGCCGTTGGTGCGGCTTGTCTAGGCTTGACTCTACGATGGCGTTGCACTGTTACTGGTTGCTGGGCCATGTCCCCATTATTGAAAAAGGCAACTTGATCTAATAGTGACTGTGATTGTTCTTCCATCGATTTACTTGAGGCGGCAGCCTCTTCAACTAATGCAGCATTCTGCTGAGTCATTTCATCCATTTGGCTCACTGCAGCACTCACCTCGCCAATCCCCGCAGACTGCTCTTTACCAGCACTGTCGATATCACCAATCATTTTACTTACATCTTCAATCGCAGTAACAAGTTCACTAAATGTTTGGCCTGTTTCATCGACTAACTTAGTCCCTTGACCCACCGCCTCGACACTGTCGTTAATTAACCCTTTAATTTCTTTAGCCGCACCAGCCGAACGTTGTGCTAAATTTCTTACTTCAGCGGCAACTACCGCAAATCCTCGCCCTTGCTCACCAGCTCTAGCAGCTTCCACAGCCGCGTTTAGAGCAAGTAGATTGGTTTGAAAAGCAATCTCATCAATAACACTGATAATGTCAGCAATTTTTTTACTCGATTTATTAATATCACTCATCGCGGTGATAGCATTTTTAACCACAGCGCCACCGCTGCTAGCTTTGTCCATGACCGAAGATGACAACTTACTCGCTTCTGATGCGTTTTCTGCATTTTGCTGAACGGTACTGGTTAACTCCTCCATCGCGGAAGCAGTTTCTTCTAAGCTTGAAGCTTGTGATTCAGTGCGATGACTTAGCTCATTATTACCGGATGCTATTTCGCGTGCTGAATCAAAAACATTAGTAGAAGCATCGCGTATTTCCTCGACCATATTACTTAAATTTTCAATTGATCCGTTCATGGCATTAGCTAGCGCTAGGAATTCACCACCATAATCATTACGCATACTCTTGGTTAAATCACCATCAGCAAGTGCTTGGGCGATATTAATTGCATCATTAATAGGCTCAACGATTGAATCCATTAAGTTATTAATATTATCGCCTAACTCCTTCATAAAACCTTGATATTCAGTAGTTTCAATACGGCTATCTAATTTACCGGCGATAGCATCAGTAATTAAGCTATCAATTTGACTCTGCGCATCTTTTTCTTCGGTTAAATCAACCCATTGAACAGCAGTCCCTACATGGTTAGCTTCTTCATCTCTTAGTGGAATGGCTATGAGCTGGAAAGTGAGACCAACAATGGATATTTCAGTGGTATATGGAAGATTTTCAGGATTACCCAGTAAGTTTTGTTGATGAGCAGGATTTTTGTGGAAAGTATCGAAATTGGTACCCACCATACTATCCACACTAAAAGAAGGTAAAACGGTACGTAATTGTGCTTCTCGGCGACGTAACATTTTAGCAACTGATGGATTGGCATAAACAATATTTCCTTGGGGATCAGCCATCATCAAGTTAGTGGTCATGCCTTGAAGTGCAGACGTTAATCGGCCAACTTCAATCGATTTTGCTCGAATAGCGGTGACATCCTGCCATTCTAACGCATTACCAATATAGTCACCTTTAGCATCTATAATAGCGGTAACATTAAGCTCAAAAGTTAAATGTTTTATTTTAATGTCGGTTGTATAAGGTAGGTTATTAGGGTCTGCTAATAACTTACGTTGATGACTTGGATTTTTGTGAAAGCTATCAATGTTAGACCCCATAACCGCTTCTTTATCCGCTGTAAAACCAGGCCAATTATCAGCAAAGGTTGCTTCATGCTCTTTTAATAAAGCTAAGGTTGCAGCGTTGGCATAGGTGATATTAAAATCTCTATCTATCATCATACTTGCGGTAGCGGATTGATCAATTGCACCTTGTAGTTGCACGGCTTTATTTTCTTGTATTCTGGCTTCAGTAACATCCTGCCATTCGAGGGCATTACCAATATATTCGCCCGCGGTATCAATAATGGCACTAACATTAAGCTCAAAGGTTAGGTGTTTAATACTAATATCAGTCTTATATGGCAGGTTACTTGGATCTGACAAAAGTGCTCTTTGGTGACTCGCCTTTTTATGAAAATTATCAATGTTCGCAGAAAGAATTGCTTCGCGACTTGCTTCAAAGCCAGGCCAATTATCCGCAAAGGTTGTTTCGTGTTTCTTTAATAATGACAAGGTGGCTTGATTAGCATAAGTTACATTAAAATCCCTATCTATCATCATAAATGCCGTAGCAGATTGATCAAGTGCACCTTGAAACTGTGCGGATAAGTCGTTGCTCTTCTCATGGTCGACAGTATTCTTTTTCATATTAGATCCTTTTGTTGACTGAGTTATTGCGGCATCATTTGCTGCGGTAATCATAGTAGTTGCTAAGGTTTGGTATACTACCGTCCAAGCCTTTTTTGTGGGAGCAGTAAAGTCTTGACCTAGACCTTGTGCCAACGTTTTCAATAATGCGGCTCCAACCGTGTCGTAATGTTCTGGCTCTGCACCATATTTAAGGTGCTTAGCGCCTAAGTTTTGCACTGCGGGAATCAACTTATCTGGGTTATCAAGTAACTTTACTGCGGTGTCTAACATCGCCATTAATTTTTTGCCTTGGTCGGCAATATTACTTGGAAATAAAGCTTTTAATGAAGGATCCATTTCAAACAAAGTGCTATAAAATATTTCTGCGGCTTGTGGTGCAATGGGTAATACTTTTTGCCAACTTTTTTGCACTAAACTTATTTGGTTTGGGGTCATAAGTTATTTTCCTGTGTGGTTATTTATCATCAATGGATTCTGTCGACTTAGCTCTGTGTTCGATTACGCTTAATTGTGGGTATTTAATTAAGCGCTAGATAAGGATGGTGCGTCTAAGGTTAATTCAGCATGACTCTCAACGTTAGCTTTCTGCTGATCCGTATTTACTTCATTACTTGGGACTGTGCGATATAAGTCGTCTTCGCTTAATAGTGAATCGCTATCAAGTAAAATTATCAGTTTCTCTTCTACAGACACTAACCCCTTTAGAAAACAGCCATCAATACTGCTGCCAAAAGCAGGTGCTTTGCGTATGGATTGGCTAGTAAACTTATAAACTTCTGAAACAGCATCAACCACAATACCAACAACCATGCTGCTAGATTTAGATTGTTGTCGTAATATAATGGTGACGGTCTGCTCATTATAATCAAGGGCTGATTGACCAAACCGTAAACGTAAATCAATGATAGGTATAATGACACCTCGAAGGTTAATTACCCCTTTAATGTAATCCGGTTTATTAGGAAGTTCAGTGACAGAGCTCCACACTCGGATTTCTTGCACACAGAGTATGTCAACGCCATACTCTTCTCCTTGAAGAATGAAAGTGAGATACTCTTGTTCTATATCTGCCATGATCTTTCCTTTAAACAAAATAGTTTAGTTATTACAAATCGTTTGACTAGTAACTGAGAATAAAGATTAACTTTGCAATCTATGCTTTTCTACTTGTTGTAAATTAGCAACATTAAGTACTGTTACCACCTTATTCTCACTATTAATTAAACCATCAATATATTGTTGACCGACACAGCCACCAAATGCCGGTGCTGGTTTTATATCAACGCTTTCAACATTGAGTACGTCGGACACGGCATCAACAACAAAACCAATAGTGCGGGATTTATCATCACTATGATAAGTAAGTACTATTACTACGGTTGTTTCTAAGTAATTAGCTTTACCAATGCTAAATTTAAGACGTAAATCGACAATGGGAACAATAATTCCCCGCATATTAATCACGCCTTTTATATAACTTGGCGCGTTAGGAATTTTCGTCGGTTGCTCCCAACTTCTGATTTCTTCAACACACAAGATATCAACCGCATATTGCTCTTGTGCTAAAAGAAAAGTTAGGTATTGATCACCGCTGGTAATAAAGTCAATACCTTCAACAGTATGCTCTCCTTCAACAGGTACATCTTGTGCCATTGCTTGTATATTCATAAACATAACTCCGCAGCTACACTACTATTGCCATCAGTTTTTACCCGCTGGGCTCTTTGAGCTTGCTCTAATGCCATATTAATCATACCGGGTATATCTAATATCATTGCAACAGAGCCATCACCGAGAATTGTAGCTCCTGATATCCCTGCAACCTGTTGATAATTATCATTTAAGCTTTTTATTACCACTTGCTGCTGAGCTAGCAAATCATCAACCATCAAGCCGACCTTCTGCCCATCAGCCTCGACAACAACAAGTAAAGCTTTATCTATTTCTGTACATTCTGTCTCTAAATTAAACAACTGATATATAGGTAAGACAGGTACATTGTCATCGCGTAATCGATAAAGAACCATATCGCCAGAAACACGATTAATGAGGTTATTATCAATTTGTAATGATTCAACAATTGAAATCAGTGGAATAATGTATGTTTCAGTGCCCACTTTGACTAATTGACCGTCTAATATCGCCAGTGTTAATGGTAAATTTACCTTGAAAGTACTACCTTTACCTAAGGTAGATTCAACTTGAATTCTTCCCCCTAATGCTTGAATGTTACGTTTAACTACATCCATACCAACACCACGGCCAGATATATCAGTAACTTCTGCTGCGGTAGAAAAGCCCGGCTCAAATAATAAATCATATACCTGACTATCGGTTAAGGTAGCATTTGCATCAATAAGGCCTTTATCAATTGCTTTATCTAACACTGATGTTCTATTAATTCCTGCGCCATCATCCTTAATTTCAATGACGATATTACCGCCTTGATGATAAGCATCTAATGAAATGGTTCCTTTCTCAGGTTTACCATTAGCAAGTCTAATTTCTTTTGATTCAATGCCATGGTCGGCAGCATTTCTCACGAGATGAACTAATGGGTCACCAATTTGTTCCATTACCGTTTTATCTAACTCGGTTTGCTCACCATTAATCACTAACTCCATTGTTTTACCTGTTTTTATAGCCAGGTCGTGTACAAGTCGAGGAAATCGATTAAAAGCAAAACTTATCGGCAACATGCGGATACGCATGACACTTTCTTGCAATTCTTTTGTATTTTGTAAAAGTTGCTCAAGACCATTAGTAAGGCGTTCAACTTTTGTCATGTCAAAATCATTGCCTAACTCTGACAACATAGATTGGGTGATAACTAACTCACCGACTAAATTGATTAAACTATCAACTTTATCTACACCAACCCGAATTGAGCCTAAATCTGCTTTTACCTTACCTTTAGCCGCCTTACTTTTCTCTTCAATAACAGCATCTGGCTCGTGTTCAACTTTAGTACTCGCAAGTGAAATTTGATTAGCTGCTTTGCTTGGTAGTTGGGGCTGTACTGATGGTTCAGAAATGATGGAGTTAACACCCTCGGATAAGTTTTGAGTAAATTCATCATCAGATGTATTTGTTATCGGCTCTAATGTTAATAAGCATTCATCTTCAACCCATTCAAAAATCTCTATGACTTCAGCTTCTTCTACATCTGTAATTAGCGTTAATTGCCAGCTTAAATAGAGTTCTTGTGCATCAATATCCATCAATGCAGGTAATTCTTCAGTGTTAGCACAAATGGTTAACTCACCTAATTCTGCTAAGGCACTAAAAAGGAAGATGGGATCATTACCTGTTTTCGCTAAACTATGCTCAGGAATGAATTTGATGTTATAACCACATGCATCTTTCTTTTCGATATTACTATTGCTCTCATTTTCACTGTCAGTTGATTGTTCATCACCTAAGGTTTCAGATAAACGAGATGAAGTTTTCGCTACTTTATCATGGTCATAATCTTGATTATCGCGAGCGGCTTCTATCAATAAACGCATGCAATCAACAGCATCAAGTAAGATTTCGGTATCTTTACTAGTCACTTCTCGACGGCCATCTCGCATTTCATCGAGTAAGGTTTCTACTAGATGAGTAAACTCGGTAACATTATCAAAGCCAAATGTTCCAGCCCCACCCTTGATGGAATGAGCAGCTCTAAAAATTGAGTGAATAGTTTCATTGTCACCCCGTTTTAAATCTAATAACCCAGACTCCATTAACGCAAGCCCTTCAAAACTCTCTTCCAAAAAGCTTGGAATAAATTGCGATAGATCAACACTCATAACTGATTACCTACTATTTCCTTGTCAATATCAGGGACGTTATCACGGCAAAGTACTTCTACTATTAGTACGTTAAATGTACTGAACTGATTAAACGGAATTTATGCTAACAATATTATTTGACCACTCTTTTAATCGTGGCTAATAACTTTTCAGGGTTAAACGGTTTAACCAACCAACCCGTTGCGCCAGCCGATTTTCCACGAATTTTCATTTCAGAAGAGCTTTCTGTCGTTAGCATCAAAATAGGGGTAAATTTAAAACTAGCCAACTTTCTCAACTCAGTACATAAACTAATACCATCCATATTTGGCATATTTACATCTGAAATAACTAAGTCAAAATTATTGATTTTCGCTTTACTTAAACCATCTTGGCCATCTTTAGCTTCGACCGTTTGGTAACCGGCACTTTTTAGGGTAAAACTGACCATATCTCTTATTGAGTTTGAGTCATCAACAACCAACACTTTAGTCATACGGTTTTCCTCATCGTTTAAGGCTTCGAAGTTATGGGTATTTACATTTTGTTATAAAAAGGAAGGATTTAATCCATGATGTATTGTAATAAGATTGCATCACAGAGACCAAGTTGTTGAATGCTCTCTTTCAGAACGCTCGACTTTGATTGCCACTTAATTTCTTTACCTTGGGCAATAATGTAGGTAACAACTGCAAGAATAAATTGCACACCAATAGTATCAATACGTGCTAACTCACTATCGTCGATAGTTATCACATCTTGGTCATCTATAAGTGGAATAATTTGAGCTTGGTACTCGTCAACTTGAGCAATCGTTAAATCACTGGGGAATTTGATCATTTTTTATAAAATATCCATATTTATTATTATTTTATCTTGTGCTTTAAAGCATATGACAGATTTAATGGAATGCAAGAAACAAGCATTAAAATTTTATAATTTATTTAATCGATTGAAAAATATAGATATTAAAGCAACTTTAAATTTTATTTATCAACAAAAACGTTGATATTGTTGCTAGCACTAAAAAAACAAAAGCGCAAGAAAAGTAATTTTTTCTTACACTTTTTAAGGAGTTACCTAGTTGGAGGGGGTGATTCTAAAACCAGCATAGCAAGAATTTTAACGTGGTAAATAAAAGACCATCACTATGCAGAATAACGCTATAAGCCAGAAAGCTTTAAAAAAAAATTTCACCTTAATATTTCTATCATTTGGGTGTTTATCAGGTAACTCCATACCACAATGCTGACATTGATTATTTTCGCCTTCACAGGTGTTTTCAGTTTGACAAAACAAACATGTTTTAGTTGTTTGGCTCATACTAGTTCCCTTTTAATATTCATTTGTGAACAGCTACTGTGAAGTCAACTGATGATACAATTGCGGTAAACGTAATGGCAATTGAGCTGGTCTTAATATTTGAGTAAAACCATCATTGCCAAATAAATAGGGTAGGTATTCTTGTGCATCAACATCGATTGTTATGCAAAAAGGTTTGATACCTAGTCGTTTTGCTTCATTAATTGCCTGATGAGTATCTTCAATGCCAAAGCGCCCTTCATAGTGATCAATATCATTGGGTTTACCATCGGTTAAAATGAGCAAAAGTTTGTCTGCCGTTTTTTGTTCACTAATAACCTTTGTCGCTTGACGAATTGCCGCGCCCATTCTTGTATAAAATCCAGGCGTAATCGCTTGTATGCGTCCTCTTACATGATCATTATATTTTTCGTTAAAGTTTTTCAACATAGTAAAGCGAATATTGCTTCGTTTTACCGAAGAAAATCCGTACATAGCAAAATTATCACCAACCGACTGTAATGCTTCACCAAACAGCAAGAGACTGTCTTGCACTACGTCAATAACACGATTGTCATTATCTAAATGGGAATCCGTCGACATTGATAAATCGGCTAATAATAAACAAGACAAATCACGATTATTACCTCTATATGATTGAAATAATCCTTTCTCCGCTGTCGCTGCCGTTTTACTCTCAACATGAAAATCGAGCCAAGCATTTAAATCAAGTTCTTCACCTTGAGGTTGAGCTTTTAGCCAATATTTAACACTGCGTAACTGTTCAAATTGTGCTTGAATCATTCTTGCGGTTTTTTGCAATTTCACCGGTAATTTTGTTGGTGTGGCATCACGAGGTAACATTGGTTGCAATAAACAACGATCTTCTTGCAACGTTTGCGTTTTATAATTCCATTCCGGTAACTTTATCCCCTCACCTAGCGGAATATCATCTTCAGATGCCGAAGGTAAGTCTAAATCTATTTTTATTTGACCACTTTTTTGATGTTCTTGTTTCTTGGTTAAGGTAATTTTATCTAGATCATCAATAGTGCTTTGATAATCTTCTTCATCTTCATCACTATCATCTTTACCACGATCCATTTTTGAAAACTCGCTCCAAGAGAACAAGCTTTCAAGACGGAATATCATCATACCACCGCGACTATCATCAGAGTCTACACGTTCAGCTTTTTTCCTTGAGCTCTGCGCTTTTTTAGCTGATTTTTTCTCGGCATCTTGATCTTCGTTATCATCTGATAGCTCATCTTCATCAATATCTGCCATAAGTACATCATCACTGCTAGCAGAAGGATAAAGCCATAAATATACTGCTTGGGGGGCGAAGTTCACCACAGGGAATTCGTTAACGGAACCAGGGATTATAATGGCATCCCTGATTGACTGCTCCATCGTTCTTTCTAGCGCAGGCATTTGATCCAGCGGTGGACGCATATCAACAAATGCTTTGGCTAAACGGCGATATCGGTTATGTAGCGCAGGGAATTTTTCTAATACGGCGACCACTAATGCTTGATTGTCTTTAGCCCAATGACGAAAACTACCACTATGATGGGCAGCTAGAACAGCTAACCAAATATAAAGATCATAATTAAGTGCTTTTTCATTAAATACTGCCAATGATTCAGGTAAACGTAAGCTTTCTTCATCTTGCCAAGCAAGACTTACGAGTTGGTTATCACCCGATATTTTTTGCAGAAAGCTTTTACGGGTTAAATACTCTCGTCCTGTAGCCGCTTCAACACGTTTAACAACATCACCACCTAGCGCTCGGAAAACCATCGCGACTGACTTACTTACTTGATCAAAAGTTACTCGTGCATCATCAAACTCAGGATTTGCTTTTCGAGTAATATATTTATGCCAAAGTCCACCAACCCACTCTTCCATAACCGTAATACATTCATTTAAATAAATAGTGGTAATATTGTAGCAATAATATTGCCCGTTGCCGTGATGTGGGTCAACAGAACGTTATTTTGGTGTAACAAAATTTAAAATGGGGTCAGTGGTAAATAGCGGGGTTTAGCCGTTGGTGAGGTTTTGTCTAGCAAACATTTTTGCATAAACTATACCCGTGACCATTCAAGATGTAGGTTTCAGAGTGCTTGTGCAATTTCAATTCAAGGCGCTGTGATGAAATAATGGTTGTTCAGGAGAATATGCTCCTGCATTCTCTAATAACACCATGCTTGTAGCGTCCTTACCAAAATCAATAACAAGGTATTACTATAAAATTCTGTTATGCAAAGATGCTAAAAAATAGGGAGTTTTTTTGCCATGGCTCGAGATAAATTTAACATGCCGATCAAAATAAATCCCGCATGCCAAGTAACAAAATAAATTAATCCCACCATAATTGAGGCTTGTAATTGCGAGGTAAAATAAATCACCATTAACGGTACTACAGCAAGTAAAACACCCGCCAGAACAGAAAGTTGCAAACTTCTTATTAAGTGAATTTTTCCGATACCGAGATTTCGCATTCTTATTTTATTATTATCAACTTGGCCTTCTACACCATCGTTGTGGACTTTTTGTTGCTGATATTGACGATAATAATAAAGTAATACTAAAAAAAATATGCCAGGTAATAACAGTAAATTTGCTAGGTATAAAGATTGGTAAATTACCGCGAAGTTTCCACTTGGGCTGGGACTTCGATTAATCATACTCCCATCCTTGATCTTATGAACGAGTGACATTAAATAAGCTAACAGCCTTTAATTAAGTTATATAGATGACAGAAATAATTAAAGGTAGCAGCGTAATATAACTTAAGAATAGTAAACGCCAGAACTTAGGAGCGTTATTAAGTTCCATAAAGATATCAACAATTTGTTGACCTTTTATTACGACAATAACTAACGCAGCAATTGTATAGAAACTTCTATGATCAATAAATTCCGGTAAATAAATGGCAATCACACTCAAAGCAATAAGTAAAAGCCAACTCTTTATTGCTGCTGCCATATCAACGGTTTTATTATTTTGCACTACATTATCCTTACGCATAACTTAAGTAAAATTAACAATCCAGTTCGACTAAATAACATATATTAACGGAAATAAAATAATCCACAGTAAATCCACCATATGCCAATAACTTGTACCGGCCTCAAAGCCAGAAAGACCTTTGTCTTGATACTTATTATGCCAAGCACTGTGTGCAAGAAAAGCTAGGATAACCATTCCCAATAAAACATGCATTAAATGAAAAGCAGTAATTAAAAAATATAAGGTGAAAAAGGTATTCGTTTCAATAGTTATACCTTGTTCAAATAATGAAAGGTATTCCCAAATCTTGACTGAAATATAAATGATAGCAAAAGCTTTAGCTGTTAATAATAAAAGCACCGCTTGTTTAGCTTGCGCTTTATGTATTTTAGTCAATGCGATTGCAACAAAAAAACTACTTGTGATTAACGCGATGGTATTAATTAAACCTGCCGTTTGATGTAACTGAGCTTTACCTTGACTAAACATTGCTGCGTTTAGCTGTTCACTTATGGAAAAACCAATAAAAAAAATGGCAAATACGGTTAACTCAGCCAAAATGAAAAACCACATGGCTAAATCACCGGGCAGTTTTTTATCTGGAAATACAATCGATATTGATGGGTTGGTCATATAATTTCTGGATAACTAATCGAAGTAAATTCTAGCAACATCCATCAAAGCTTGCACCGTTTGAGGGTCATCTGTTAATGGCTCAGCCAAACAACAGCGACAAACGTCTAACGGGTTCATACCAGAGCTAATCATTCTGGCAGCATAAATTAGCAAGCGTGTTGAAGCGACTTCATCTAAATCATTTTGTTCTAATCGGCGTAATGCACCCGCTAGCTCAACTAATTTAAAGGCCAAATGCGGTTCAGCGCCAGCTTCCTTTATCAGTATTTGCTGTTCAAGCTCTGCACTTGGATATTCAAAACGTAAAGCGACAAAACGTTGTCTTGTACTTGCTTTCATACCTTTTAATAAATTTTGATAGCCTGGGTTATAAGAAACCACCAACATAAAACCTGGAGCAGCTTCGAGCAACTCTCCTGTGCGCTCTAAAGGTAGTATCCGGCGATCATCAGCTAAGGGGTGTAAAACTACAGTAGTATCTTTACGTGCTTCAACTACTTCATCTAAATAACAAATGCCGCCTTCACGTACAGCACGTGTTAATGGACCATCTTGCCAATAGGTGCCATTTGGACCAATTAAATGTCGACCGACTAAATCTGCTGCGGTGAGATCGTCATGACAAGCCACTGTATATAAAGGCTTATTAAGTTTTTCGGCCATATGGGCAACAAAACGTGTTTTACCACAGCCTGTTGGGCCCTTGATCAATACAGGAAGTTGGTGTTCAAAAGCATAGTTAAACAATGACACTTCATTGCTTTGTTCTTGATAAAATAATTTGTCAGTTGCCATGGGAGACGATTATCTGTGGTTATTAAACTTGATGCTAAAGTACCCTGCTATTGACCAAAGTACAATTCCCCAAAGCCGCTTCGTTGATAAAGATCAATGACAATGGCAAAATAAAATCTTTATAGTTAACTATTAAGCAAATATAAGCTTGGCTATTAAACTCGCATTCGTTAAAATCACGTTATTCGTAGGCGATAATTTTAATATCGCTCTAAGTTCATCTTTAATTTCGGTATTATATGCAGCTGTTTATTGAATACTTTCCCCTCTTAGTTTTCTTTATTATTAATTCAATCGCAGGGATTTATTGGGCTACTGGAAGTTTAATTGTTGCCGCGTTCGTGCAAATTTTTTACTATAAAATCAAGAAAGAAAAAATTCCCGCCAAGCAGTGGATAATTTTTGGTTTAATTGTTGTTTTTGGCGGCCTAACAATATATTTGCAAAATGATGCTTTTCTTAAATGGAAAGTGACCATTATAAATGCCTTTTTCGCTGGCGCATTATTAGTGAGTAATACCTTTTTCAAAAAAAACATTATTAAAGAATTTTTAGCTGAGTCGTTATCACTACCAGACAATATTTGGTCAAGATTAAACCTCGCTTGGGCTATGTTCTTCCTATTTTGCTCAGGACTAAATTATTATATAGCCTTTAATTACGATCTTGATACCTGGGTAAACTTTAAAGTATTTGGCTTAACTGGCTTAATGTTTCTTTTCTCTATTACTTCTATTTTATTTCTATACAAGTACTTACCGTTAGAAGAAGATGAAAGCAACGCGGATAACACACTCAGTGAAAAAAGTAACAAATCTAATTAACAGCTCAGTTTATAGTGAGCTAACTCAACCGATTATTTAAAGGAAACCATGTCATGTTTTATGTTATATACAGTGAAGATGTTGAAAACTCACTCAGCTTACGCCTATCTGTTCGCGATAAGCATATTGGGCGGTTAAAAGACTTACAAGCCCAAGGGAAGTTGTTAATCGCAGGTCCATGTCCAGCTATTGATAGTGAAGATCCCGGTGAGGCTGGATTTACTGGTTCACTGATTGTTGCAGAGTTTGATAGTTTAACTGCCGCACAAACATGGGCAGATGAAGACCCTTATATCAGTGCGGGTGTTTATAAAAAAGTAACGGTAAAACCGTATAAAAAAGTATTACCTGCTTAATCAAAAAAATTGATTCGCGAAACTTAACGCTAATGTTTGCTAGTTCTCATACACGAGAATTAGCACGTTAACATAATTGAACTGATATCAACTAGAGCTTATAACCGTACAATGATTCGTAATAAAATGCTTTTAGCATCAACACTTTTATGTCCTTTATTGATGATTACTCCTGTTCACGCTGCAAAAAACATTAAAGAGTGTCAGCAACAAAATGCGGAGAAGATATCTTCTGCACCAATGTCTCGATGTTTAGATGATGTTATATCCGTTGTTGATCGAGAGTTACAGACTTGGGTAAATTTACATACCTTTAATTTAGAAGAAAAAGCCTTAGTTAATGGCCGATATTCCGCATTAAGGATGTTTAAGCGTTCGCAAAGTAACTTTATTACTTATAGGGAAAATGATTGTCGTTGGCAATATCTAGTAGTATCTCCTGAAAGAGGTGCAGACTTGGTCTATAAAACTTGTTATGTACAATCAAGTCAGAGCAGAATCACCGAACTCAGTAAAATTATTACGACTAACCCCATTCCTTAGTAGGTTAGTCGAGTAACGCCTTATTCAAGCGATTTATCAGCTATCAATCAAGTAGTGCTTGCTCGGTTTTATCAACCCACTCAACTTCATCACTTAGCATTACCGCTAACCAACGACCTTCTGGTGAACTCTCTAACCCTATCTTTAATATCATGGTCAGTGGCACGTTTAATAAAATACTCACAATAACCAGCCCCAAAAAGCAGTACCTGTAACCTACTTTATTGCAAAAACTAGTGTAATACCAATTTGATTAAATTTCTTCCCTACTCAGAGCTACATTAGTGAGCTTAGAACAAACAAAATTTGTTAAAGATAGTTATTCTATATTTCATTAATTTTTTGATGTTATCAGTTTACCAATGAGCTCCCAAGGGCGAGTTTAAAAGGCTTATATACGACGTTATTGATTTTGATAAGGACGCTGCATGGATGCAGCTTATTAGAGAATGCAGGAGCATATTCTCCTGAATAACCATTATCTACAATCAATGCCTTGCCTATAAG
>MAAF01000004.1 GCA_002163005.1 Colwellia psychrerythraea
GCTTTATCAGGCTCTTTTTCTTCACCAGCTTTAGCTGCTTTTTTATCTGCTTTCGCTTTCTCTTTAGCGAGCTTTTTATCTGCTTTTTCTTTGTCTTTAAATTCATCTTTGCTCAATAAGGCATGAATAATATCTTCTTCAGTTTCAGTAAACTGTTCAGACAAGTCGGTGATATCAAGCTCACCTTTTTTGTGCTGCTGTTTCGTGGCTGCACCAGCAATCGCAACAATAATGGCAATCACGGCCAAAACAAAAGTGACGGCTTTCGCTAAAAACAAACCGTATTCATATAAAAATTCCAAACGTACTCTCCAGAGAAAATCAATTAGCTCAATGCTAGATAAATAGTATATGGGGATAAAAAGACATAAAAAAACCCTCAAACTTGAGGGTTTTACATTTATGGTTTCAACTTCATAAAAGATTTATTGCTTAATAAGTTCCGTATCAGTTACCGGAATCACAGTACCATCTGAAGCAAAGAACGTTGCCACCTGTGCTTGCATTTCAACAGTAGCTCTACCGGCAAAATCAGGACTAGCAGTTATACCTTCATAATGAGCGGGATTGAACACAGAAGTATGATGTCCATATAAAAACCTTACGGCACCAGAGACTTTATTTTCTCCATTCATAGTTGTTGCTGAAATAGAAGGTAAACCTAACAAAGCAATTGTTGGCTCTGTTCCACCTAAAGGAGTATAAGGTGTCGTATTTGTTACCACTTGGTCTGACATATTATCAACACCATTACCCACAACTTCCATTAAATGAACAGGTGTTTGTGTCGCTGCTAACATACCAACATAGCTAATAGGATCTCCTGAATCAGAAACAGTTTGCGCTGCAAAAGTAAATTGAGCAAACACCCCCTGAAGTTCAACTTTTTGTTCTTGCGATAACGCAGCGTAAAATTGATTGTAAACAGCTGTTAACTCATCTGCACTAGCTGTTGAGTTACCATTTTCATCAAGTGGATACATCGAATCAACAAGCGTTTTAAATTCAACCGATGCCTGATATGTTAGATTTGACTTAGCTAACCCTGCAAATGAAGGAGAGTCCATACCAACATTAGCAAACATCACTCCTGGTGAAGAAAACGATGCAGCTGATACTTTAAACTTGTCATCAATAGCAGGATCAAGACTAGTATTAGCCATGGCAACAAAATTAATGCCCATCATAGCCCCTAAAGAAACACCTGAAAAATGTACTTTTGAGCTATCAAGTTCTAAATCAATAGAGTTGCCAACTGGGTCAACACCACCGATAAAGTTTAAAGCAAACCTTAAACCCAACATATCAGCAGTTGATTGGCGAAAGTTATCTCGAAAAGTCGGCAAACTCGCTAGGTTGGCATAATGAATTGCAGAAATTGACGCACTGATATCATCGGTTCCATCAAAGTTCAAATCGAAACCACGACTACCGTGTAGTGGTAAATCGATAGCAACCGTTGCTAAACCATTAATTGCTAGTGCACCAGTCAATGGTAACATATGCTCTTTTTGCGAGGTTATTCCATGCTGTAGAATAACAACGGGCCAACCATTTTCAGGCTTAGTCAGTGCCGGTAATCCCATCCCCGCACGTACAGCATTAACAATAGGCAAGTCGGGTGTTGTTAATTGCACATCAATTTTACCTGGGTCACCTATCCAAGGCATATCACTTGGTGCGCTCGGCGCTGGTACAGGATTAAATTTAGTAATGTGTCGTTTAGTATCAAGTGGAAACAACGAACTTAAATCTCTTAAACCCGGAAAAGGTAGATTTTTAGCTTTAGAAATAGCGATACAGGTGGCATCTGATTGAGAGCCAGAAATTGCTTCTGCTGGAATTGCATCTGGATTCACTGCCGCTAACCCTGCTAACATAGCGCCAGAATCACATAATGCTTTTATACGACCATTTGCTGGCGCCTTAGGATTCGACATACTAGGAATGCCAAGATAATAAGGTAAAGTAACACTGCCTCGCATAAAGTTAGCCGCTGAATATAAAGGTACTAGTGATTGTGGGATTTTGTTTTTGTCAAAATCAGGATGCCCTTCAGGATAAGGAGCTAAAACATTAGCAACAGACCCCCCCGAATCTTGAATACCTATAGTAGGAACAGAGCCTAATTGCGCATTAGCAGCCATAAGAGATTTAACAGCAGACAGTACATCCGTTGTTGATTGCGTAGTCATTGCCATTGTGTAAATAATAGATGACTTCTCAACACCATTAGAGCTAACAGCAGCTTCGAAACTATTAATAACCGCTTGCAAACTCAGTTGGTCTTCAGTCGCTAATGGGAGAGTAGTTATATCTTGCTTAACTAAATCATAAGTCGTTGAAGCTGCAACCGCATTACCATTACTATCTTGTAAGCTATCAGTTAACGCTAGTATATAAGTTGTTTTTGCTTTTAAAGGTTTTAATGGTACAACCACAATGTTATTACCAGACTTTTGCGTGATAAAGTCACCAGTAGGACCAAAAATCAATTCACTTACAATCTTACAAGCTAAGCCACGGGTTAATGAAGTACAATTAGCATCACTAGCATCCCCCGCCATAATTGCTTCAAAAACACGTACCGAACTAACATTTAAAAGACTACTTTCATCAAGTGATGAGCCATCAGGAAAGTCAAGATTAAGAACAAAAGGTTGGGCTATAGACCAGCCATCATTAGACCCTAATGCAGTCGATGGGTCAGCATAATTAGGGGATTCAATTTCATTGCCCTCCTCGTCCTTTTCCCCAGATATAATATTGCCTTCCTTATCTCTCGATACCGGTATATGCAAGGTACCATCAGGAGTGTCAGAAAATAACAAATCATTAGGCACAGATAAAGCACCATTAGAAGGGTCAAAAACAACACGAGCTAACGATTTAACGGCTGTACCATTTTCTGCGACTTCTTTTTGTACATCTTCGATAGTTTCGCTATCACAGGCACTTAAACCAAGTGCGCTAATAACCGCAAGACTGAGAGCTAGCTTTTTCATATTGAATTCCCCAATGCCGTAATTTTTATTATGTATTTTTTTAAGTTATTTTTATTTCATCGTTCAAATCAAAATTCAAACTAATGTTTTAATAACTAGTAAGACCAGTTAAAGTTACCCCAAGATGTCGCAAGGTGCTAGTCATTTTTTACTTTTTCGTCGAATATTTTCATGTTAACCAATTTTTCTCTCGTCAATGAAAATGCCAACGCGTAGAATAGGGAAGTAACTTTCTCACTCATAACGATAAGACCTTAAGATGTTTAATTATCCAACAAAAGATGCCTGTTTAAGCAACAAAACCATTCTAGTTACGGGTGCTGGTGCCGGCATTGGCCGCACTGCAGCATTAACCTATGCACAACTTGGTGCTACCGTTATTCTACTTGGTAAAACGGTGAGTAAACTTGAAGCTGTGTATGATGAAATTGTTGCTTTAGGGCTTGCTGAACCTGCTATTATCCCCCTTGATTTGAAGGGTGCTACCAAACAAAATTATATTGATATGTCTTCGACCATTGCCAGTCAGTTTGGCCACTTAGATGGGGTATTACTTAATGCCTCTATTTTAGGTGAACTAACACCGTTCACTCAAATGCATGAGCAAGTATTTAATGATGTGATGAAAGTCAACGTAACTGCACAATGTTTATTAGCTCAAACATTAATACCGACGTTATTGTTAGCACCAAACGCCTCTTTAGTATTTACTTCTTCAGGTGTTGGTAGCCAAGGCAGAGCTTACTGGGGCCAATATAGCATCTCTAAATTTGCTACCGAAGGTATGATGCAGGTTATTGCAGATGAATATGAAGGATCAAATTTACGTACTAACGCGATAAACCCAGGTGCTACCAATACCAACATGCGCTCGTGTGCTTTCCCAGCGGAAGATAAAGACGAGCTTGCTAACCCAGAAGACATTATGCCTTTATATGTTTATTTAATGTCAGATGATAGTTTAGAAATAAATGGTCAAACGTTAAAAGCTCAATAACAATTTCATTTGTATCGCTAGATTTGACCCATGCTAGGACGGGTCAATTAGATCAAAAAAGGCAAGCTATTACAGCTTGCCTTTTTATTTATTGATACGAATTTATTGCGTAACTCATATCCGTTTTATTTCTAGGTTACCTTAGCGCAACTCTCTTCTTAAAATCTTACCCACATTGGTTTTAGGTAATTCCTTTCGAAACTCAACCAGTTTTGGTACTTTATAATTAGTGAGGTTTTCGCGACAATGTTTAATAAGCGCCTCTTCATCTAAATCATCTGATTTGCTGACCACAAAAATCTTGACTACCTCACCTGAAACTTCATGAGGTACACCAATGGCCGCAGATTCTAAGACCCCCTCATGCATGGCAAGCACTTCTTCAATTTCATTAGGATAAACATTAAAGCCAGAAACGATTATCATATCTTTTTTACGATCAACGATAGTGAAGAAACCTTTATTATCCATAATGGCAACATCACCCGTCGCAAACCAGCCATCTTTTAAAACTTCAGCAGTTGCTTCTGCACACTTGTAATATCCTGACATTACTTGCGGGCCTTTAACCCACATTTCACCTGATTCGCCAATATCGGCTTCACTGCCATCTTCACGCATAATTTTAACATCGGTTGAAGCAGCAGGAAGACCTATGCTGCCATCATAAGCGGCAAGGTTATATGGACTGATGGTCACTAAAGGTGCACATTCAGTTAAACCATACCCCTCTAACAACCGAGTACCGGTCACTTGTTGCCAACGCTCTGCAACAGGTCGTTGCACTGCCATGCCACCGCCAAGTGACATTTTCAGCGTACTAAAGTTAAGTTCACTAAAGCCAGGTGTATTCAATAAACCATTAAATAAGGTATTTACGCCCGTAATCGCTGTAAATGGGTATTTTGATAGTTCTTTCACAAAATTAGGCATATCTCTTGGGTTGGTAATTAATAAATTAGTGCCACCCATGGTAAAGAACGTTAAACAATTCGCCGTCAAAGCAAAGATATGGTAAAGCGGTAACGCAGTTACAACGAGCTCATTCCCTTCTTCTAACAATGGGAAAATAGCAGCTTTAGCTTGCTGTAAATTTGCCACCATGTTTCGATGAGTTAACATTGCGCCTTTAGATAAACCTGTTGTTCCACCGGTATATTGCAAAAATGCGAGATCATCTCCACACAACTCTACCGGCGATAGTTTAAGTGCTAAACCTCGCGATAGAACAGTATTAAAACGTACCGCGTGTGGTAGGTTAAATGCAGGTACCATTTTTTTAACGTATTTGACCATACAATTGACAACAGTGCCTTTAACTAGGCCCAAGCGATCACCTAAAGATGTCATGATGACATGTTTTACCGCTGTGTTCCCAACCACTTTTTCAAGGGTTTGAGCAAAGTTCTCTATAATCAACATTGCCTTAGCATCAGAGTCTTTTAATTGGTGCTCAAGCTCACGGGCTGTATATAAAGGGTTTACGTTTACAACGGTAAGTCCTGCTAATAAAGCACCAAACAATGCTATTGGGTATTGCAAGCAGTTCGGTACCATGATGGCGAATTTATCACCTCTCTGTAAGCCTAAATCTTGTTGTAAATATGCTGCAAAAGCGGTCGCTTGAACTGAAAGCTCTGCATAAGAAATAGAAGCGCCCATATTGATGAAAGCTGTTTTATCACTAAACTGAGTAGAGTATTTTGTGAACATAGCCACAATGGATGGATATTTATCCGCATCTATTTCAAACGGCACATCACTAGGGTAACTTTTTTCTAACCAAATCTTTTCCACAATGGCTTCCTCAATAGGTAATTATGTTGTAACTGACTTAATAATTATTTTATTTGCAGCAACGCTTATTTTAATACCACTGTTTTATCAAATTTTTTAGCATTGCGCCACAAATTTAAACGCTTGTTTTAATTTCACTAAAAAAATGACGGAGAATAGGCAATAACTCTTCCGTTTTTTCCATATGCACATGATGACCGCCTGACAGCTTGGTCGTTTTTAGGTTATCAATACCGGAAGAGAAGTTTTTCAGCCCTGTGACAACCATCTCCATGCCTTTATCACCATAGATAAGCTGTAAAGGACATTTAATATCACTAAATAACTGTTGCCCTTGTTTTAGACTTAATCGGTAAGGTGAAACTGAACGTAATCGTGGGTCTGAACGCCAACGACATAAAACACTATCGCTATCAACGTCTACTCTATTTATTGACTTAGGTTCAACTTCTATCAGTGACCTTTGTACAATTAATTTAGCATGTTCCTCATTTAAATCCGAAACATGCAGGCGTGCTTTTACCGCCGCTTCTTCAGTAAAAGCTCGGCTAGACTTAGCTGATTTCACTCGACTCAACACACCTTTACGTAACTGATCCGTCATTTTTTCTTCTGGGGCACAAATAAAACCAAATGAGTCAATTAATGTCAGTGATTTTACTTTTTCAGGAAAAGCAGCGGCAAATGCACTTGCAATCATTGCTCCCATTGAGTGCGCAACAATATCAATTTTTTGCCAGTTATTAAGTGTAAATAGAGCGAGTAAATCACTAACATAATCAAAAAAATGATAATGAGCACCGACACTACGATGATCTGAATGACCGTGCCCTGGCCAATCTAGTGCAATAATTCGCCTTTCAACTAGTAAATCACTTTCTTGCATCAAAGGTAAAAAACTCGCGGCATTATCCAAGTAACCATGTAAACATAGCACTGGTTCATGATCCTTATTCCCACAAGCTAATGCGGTAAGGGTTAAGTCATCTAGTTGATAGCTAAGTTCATCAATTTGAGGTCCATCAACTTTCGGCCTATGAATTAGGGATTCATTAACTTCTTTCGTATCTGCCATTGAATTATACCTTTAGTTAACGCCTTGATTTAATTATATACCCAAGCCACTTGAAGATGCGCGTTTCAGGACGCTTGGGTATAAGACTTTTTGTTCATTTTTATTAAGGAATAGAGCGCAGCAGCAGCCAGCACGCACCATAACAATACCCAAACTAATTCAGGCACCATTGTCATTGAAGCTAAAGCGGCTCCATCACCTAAATCACGGCCATCAAATAAATACGTTGGGCTAAACAGACTATTTAATAAAATACTCAAACCAAAGAATTTTAACAACAACTGAAGAGTGTATAATCGACGCATTTTAATCAAAAACACAAACATGACAGCTAAGCTTGAGATGATAATTATAGTAAGCAGATCTCTTGCCCAAAAAATGATTGAAGCAAGCAGTAAAACGATCATTAAACCAGAAACAATCTGCGCGGTTCGTTGATGACTATTGGCTAGCTTAAATAGTAACCAGCCCCAACAGGTTGCTCCAGCATAGCCAAAGAAACTAATAATTAAGCTGAAACCTCCTCGGGTTGTACATAAACCAGCACCATTGGCAAATAATTGAATACGCATAATTTCACCACCCGTTAATAGGGCCGCAATGCCATGACTAATTTCATGAAAGTAACTTTCAAGCCAATTAAGAGGGATAGATATTATGGGGATTTGCCTGATGATAATGGCGGCTACTAGGAGAAAATATAGCTGATATTTTTGCCAAAAACTGGCTGAAGTACTTTTTGGATTACTTTTCATATTTTACTGCCAAAGTTTACTAGGGACTGTTGACCTTTCGCGGTCAACAGTCCCTACCATATTTATCTTTTTTATTTACCTGGAAGTTTTTTCCAAGAAACTGTATCGCGAACATATACCGGCTGCGCATGTTCTGCCGATACGCCCTGCCCTTGCTCTAATTTTACTTTGCCTATTGCCAACATAGCTTCAGCGTTCGGGAATAATATATCAGGGCTGCCATCATTGGTTTTCAATGCAGACAATCGTTCACCTGATTTTTCACTTAACTTTTCAGAGTACGCATCCCAACCTGTGCCAACAGCATAGCAGGGCGCAGTAACCACTGATGACAGATGTTCTTTTAATTGCTCTGGTGGTGTTACCGCTTCAGCTTGCTGCACTTGCATAACGTTATGTTCATCAAGTACAAAGTAGCCGTTATAAACCTCAGCCATACGCGCATCTATCGCTGCAATGACTTGCTTTTCGCCGTGCTTAATATAAGCCAATTGAGCCATAGCTTGTAAGCTTGAAACGCCAACAACGGGTAAATTAGCTGAAAAGGCTAATCCTTGAGCTACACCAACACCAATGCGAACACCAGTAAAACTACCCGGTCCTTGACCAAAAATAAGTCCATCGAGTTCGGCTAGTTTTATCCCCGCCTCATTAAGTACTGCATCTATCATGGGTAGTAGATGTAAACTATGCGACTGTGGGCAAAGCTCGTATCTAGAAAAGGTTTTACCATTTACTTGTAGCGCAACAGAACATGCTTCAGTTGAGGCATCAAGGGCCAAATAATTCACAATACTTACCTATATTTTCTAAAGGATGTCGACTAAATCGATAACAAAAGTTACCGTTTGACCTGCAAGTGGGTGATTGAAATCGATAGTAACCGAATCACCATTTATCTCTTTAATCATGCCAGGTAACTCACCACCTGGTTGAGAGAAAGTAATAATATTACCTATTTTTGCCGGCACTTCTGTAGAAAATTTATCAAGCCCCATATAATGAATATTATCTGGATTAGTCTCGCCGAAAGCATCTTTTGCTTCTAGGGTGAATTCTCTTGAATCACCTTTGTTCATACCAATCAGTTGAGCTTCAAAAGCAGGTGAAATACTGTTATCACCCATGATAATTTTTGCCGGCTTATTATTGACCTTAGTACTGTCTGCAGCCGAACCATCACTTAATTTCATAGTTATATGAACAAGAATGCTTGAGTCACTTTGAATCTGTGTTTGTGTTGAAACGGTCATTATTAATTATCTACCTTATTTGTTTTATTCTTTTGTGCTTTGATATCACTATTGCTTTAATAATGACTTTCATAACTCTTTTATTTCTTGTTTTCTTGATTCGATTCTTTATTGGGTTCTTTATTCGTGAAGGATTCAAAAATCATTAATGCTGCGCCGATGAAAATAACTGAGTCTGCAATATTAAACGCGGCAAAGTGGTTACCTGCCCAATGAAAATCAAGAAAGTCGATGACATAGCCAAATAAGGCTCTATCGATTAAGTTACCTACAGCGCCGCTTAAAATCAACGCAAAAGCAATGCTTAATAAACGTTGTTGTTTAGGTGTTTTTGCCATCCAAACGAGAAATACAATACTAGCTATACTGGCAATCGCAGTAAAAAACCAACGTTGCCAACCACCTTGATCAGCTAGAAAGCTAAAAGCTGCGCCGGGATTATGAACGTACGTAAGGTTGAAAAATGGTAAAACTGACAAGGTTTCACGATAATCAAATGTACCTGCAACCCAATGTTTACTAACCTGATCAATGATTAAGCATAGTAAGGTTAACCATAACCAACGTAACCCGGTGTCACTAAATAATTTTTTCAATGGTGGTAATTCCATATAGCGTAATTAAGTGTCGTAAATAAATAGGCTACTACCCTTTTCCTAATATTAGGGTGAGGTAATAGCCTATAGTTTAACTTTACTTATCCTAAGTTAGCTTAAGCTAATGTGCATTTAATCTAACAGATCGAATTAAGCAAACTGTCTTGTTTCGCCCGCACCATCAATATTAGTGATACAACGACCACATAACTCAGGGTGCTCTTCACTTTCACCAATATCGGTAGTGACATGCCAACAACGATCACACTTAGTGCCCTCTGCTGGTGCCACTGATAACCATAAGCCTTCAATCTCAGTTTCAAGGGCATTTTCCGGTGCCGCTGTTACTATTTCAATCGTTGCTTTTGAGGTAATTAATACAAAACGAAGCTCGTCACCCAATTTCGCTAATTTAACGGCTAAATCACTCGTTGCAAACAAAGTAACTTGCGCTTCTAGTGCTTTACCAACTGTCTTTTCTTTTCTTGCTTGCTCTAAGGCGCGGTTAACTTCACTACGAACAGTAAGCAATTCAGTCCAGTATTCATTACCAAGTTCATCGACTGAATTACTGCTTTCAGTTTGCTTTTCTTCTTGCTTAGTTAAGCCATCAAACCAAACACCGGTAAAGACAAACTCATCACGTTCACCACTAACAGGTAAAGGTAGAGCTTCCCAAATTTCTTGTGCTGTAAATGACAAGATTGGTGCCATCCATGCTGTCATTGCTTCAGCAATTAAGTACATAGCTGTTTGACATGAACGACGCGCGTTTGAATCACTCTTAGCGGTATATTGTCTGTCTTTGATAATATCTAAGTAGAAACCACCAAGCTCGTTAGTACAGAAGTTCATTAACTTGTGTACTACTACATGAAATTCATACTCATCATAAGCCGTAATAATTTCTTCTTGTAGGCGTGCTGCTTTATCGATAACCCAGCGATCAAGCGCAACCATATCGTCAACCGCTACCATGTGCTTAGCTGGTTCAAAACCGGTTAAGTTAGATAGTAAGAAACGTGAGGTATTACGGATACGACGATAGGCATCAGCTTGACGTTTAAAGATTTCATCAGACACGGTAATTTCTTGCGTGTAGTTAACTGAAGCAGTCCACAAGCGTAGAATATCAGCGCCTAAATTATTAGTAATGCTTGATGGTGTAACCACATTGCCTAATGACTTAGACATTTTGTGACCTTTTACATCAACGGTAAAACCGTGAGTAAGCACTTGCTTATAAGGCGCTTTGCCGTTCATAGCAACGGATGAAATCATTGATGACATGAACCAACCACGATGTTGATCAGAGCCTTCAAGATATAAATCAGCAATACCGTCAAATTCTTCACGCGCGTTGATAACTGATTCATGGGTGGTGCCTGAATCAAACCACACATCTAAAGTATCAGGTACTTTAATGTATTCTTTCGCATCATCACCAATAAGTTCACTCGGCTCTAGATCAAACCAAGCTTGAATGCCTGATTGCTCAACGCGCTTGGCAACTTCTTCAATAAGCTCAATGCTACGCGGATGCAATGCACCGGTATCTTGATGAATAAATAATGCCATAGGCACGCCCCACGTGCGTTGGCGTGAAATACACCAGTCTGGACGACCTTCAACCATAGACTCAATACGACGTTGGCCCCAGTCTGGGATCCATTGTGTTTTTTCGATTTCGTTTAATGAATCTTGGCGTAAACCTTTTTTGTCCATGCTGATAAACCACTGCGGCGTAGCACGGAAAATTAATGGCGTTTTATGGCGCCAGCAATGTGGATAAGAATGCTCTAAGGCGTGATGATGTACTAACGCGCCCCTTTCCTTTAATAACTCAACAACACTGGCATTGGCTTTAAAAACGTGTTGTCCTGCAAGTAGCGGAGTATCTTCAAGGTATACGCCGTTAGCACCAACAGGGTTAGCCACTTCTAGGTCGTATAGTTTACCAACGACAAAATCCTCTACACCATGACCTGGTGCAGTATGCACACAACCAGTACCTGAATCAGTCGTAACATGGTCACCTAGAATAACCGGTACTGTAAAGTCATAGAATGGATGCTGACATTGTACTAATTCTAACTCGCTACCTTTACAGAAGCCTAAGGCGTGGTACTTATCTAAACCAAAGCGGTCCATACATGAACTAACAAGATCAGAAGCAATGATAAGTCGTTGCTTTTTGTCTTCAACATCACATTGTACTAAGGTGTATTCAACATCCGCATGAACTGATATCGCGCGGTTAGCGGGAAGTGTCCAAGGTGTTGTTGTCCAAATAACCATGCCAATCTCACCTTCGCCTTTATGGCCCTCTGGGTGAGAAAATTTATCTGCTACAGTTTCGTCGCTAATAGTAAATTTCACATCAATAGCGGGAGATTGTTTGTCTTTATATTCAACTTCAGCTTCAGCCAAAGACGAACCACAATCAGTACACCAATGCACAGGTTTAAAGCCTTGATGCAAGTGACCATTTTCAGCAATTTTACCTAACGATCGGATAATATTGGCTTCAGTACCAAAGTCCATAGTTAAGTAAGGGTTTTCCCAATCAGCGAAAATACCTAAACGTTTGAAATCTTCTCGTTGACCATTGACCTGCTTAGCGGCATATTCACGACATTTTTGTCGAAAATCGCTAGCGCTGATCTTATGACCAGGCTTACCCACTTTTTTCTCAACCATTAATTCAATGGGTAAACCATGACAATCCCAACCAGGGACGAAAGGCGAATTAAAGTCAGATAAGTTTTTTGATTTAACAATAATATCTTTTAATATTTTATTAACAGCGTGGCCTAAATGAATATTACCATTGGCATAAGGAGGTCCATCATGAAGAATAAATGACTTTTTACCTTTTTTGGCTTCACGAATCTTGCCATAAAGATCTTTAGCCGCCCAATTTTTGAGCATATTAGGTTCACGGTTGGCCATATTACCTTTCATAGCAAAGGATGTGGCGGGTAAATTCAGGGTCTGTTTGTAATCACTCATTTAGATCATTATCCGTTTATGTTGGCTGATAAACTTAACAAAACGCTATAAATATCAACCAAGTTTATAACTGTTTATTGAATATATTATTTTTTAAATTATCTCAAGTAAAACCTTACGCTAATACTTGTTTTGCTTGTTCACTATCTTGATGAATTTGTGCGGTAAGCGCTTCAAGGCTGTCAAACTTAATCACTGGTCGTAGTTTTTTCTTAACAACCACTTCAATACATTGTCCATAAAGATTTTCATCAAAATCAAAAATGTGCACTTCTAGTTGTTGCCTAACGCCATTTATGGTTGGCCTAGCACCAATATTTGCAACACCTTTAAATTCACCATTGTTTGTTTTTACTATGACGGCAAAAACACCGCTAAGGGGAGAAACACGTCTTTTAAGTAAAACGTTAGCGGTTGGAAAACCCAACTGTCGACCACGCTTATCACCATGGAATACTCGACCAATTATTGAGTATTCTCTACCTAACATCTGTTTAACTGACATTAAATCATCTTGTTCTAATGCTTGACGAATAGCCGTTGAACTAATGCGACAATCTGCCATTTTATAACTTTTAGTATCTGAAACATCGAAACCATACCTTTCTCCTGCTTGACACAACATGGAAAAGTTACCGGTTCGATTTTTACCAAAGCGAAAATCATCACCAACAATAAGGTGCTTAATCCCTAGTTTATTCACCAACAGGTTTTCTATAAAATATTTTGCGCTTTGGTTAGCAAATTTAGCGGTAAAGTTGACACAAATAAGTCGCTGCACGCCAAGTTTCGCTAATAAATTATATTTATCGCGTAGACGGCATAATCGAGCAGGTGCTGTTTCAGGTGAAAAAAGCTCTTGCGGTTGTGGCTCAAAAACCAATACTGCGGCTACACAATTTAAAGCTTTAGCTTTACTTACCAACGCTTTAATCACTTGTTGATGCCCTAAATGAACACCATCAAAGTTACCAATAGTTAGCACACAACCATGATCATTTAATTGAATATTATGTATTCCGCGAACTAACTGCATTAGCTATTATTCTGCCTTTTTACTATCACACTAAATGACTCAGATAAGCCTTTAAAATCTCACTAAGAGGCCACTTTCTTATATGGATTGGTACAAATCGACGAATTATATAACAGCGCGCGAGAATAATCAGTAGCCCCAACACTTTATTTACGCTTATTTTTATCTTTTTATGACCTTAAAGTCACTCAAACGTACACCTAACAAAATAATCATTACCAGATAACTAGCGACACCGGCAATAATACACAGCGCTAGTTGTTCTACTTGCTTAAGGAAATTCATCGCTAACCAAACATCAAAGTTGCTGGATAATTGATAAACGACCAATGCCATAACCCCAGCACTTAACACTAATTTACCAATAAAAATAAGTGTTTTAGCGGATAACTGATAAACACCTTGTGCCTTTAAGCCTCGATATAACAGCCAAGCATTTAATGTTGCAGATAGTGAGGTTGCTAAGGCAAGTCCTACATAACCAATAAAAGGTGCCAGCAATAAGTTAAATATCATATTGGCAACCATAGCAATAATGCCGATTTTCACTGGCGTTTTTGTATCTTGTCGTGCGTAATAACCGGGAGCAAGTATTTTAATAAACATAAAACTCAACAACCCTGATAAGTAGGCAAATAATGCCATGGAAACCTGTAATACAGTTTGTTGGTCAAATTCGCCCCGCATAAATAGCACCATAATAATAGGCTGAGCTAACACCATTAGTCCTGCCAACGCCGGCCAACCAAAAAGACTAATCACTCGAATCCCCCAATCTAAAGTGGCACTAAATTCTGCAGGGTTATTTTTACTGTGTAACTTTGACAAGCTAGGCAATATCACTGTCGCAATACCAATACCAAAAAGACCAAGCGGGAATTCAAGTAATCTATCTGCATAATAGAGCCAACTGATAGATCCTGTAATTAAAAAACTGGCAATAACGGTATCAAGCAATAAATTAATTTGTGTTACTGAGACACCAAACAACGCAGGCACAATCAGTTTTCGAATCTTAGTAACTCCTTCACTGTGCCAAGCCCATTTAGGTTTTACCAACATTCCAGCTTTGTACATAAAAGGAATTTGAAAAAGAAATTGTATAAGACCACCTAAAAACACGCCCCAAGCTAAGGCATGAGCAGGACTTTCTGTATAGGGAGAACCAAAAATGGCCATTCCGATAATAGCAATATTTAACAGAACAGGTGTAAAAGCAGCAACGGCAAATCGGCCCAAGGTATTAAGTACCGCCCCCGTTAGCGCAGCAAAACTAATAAACCACAAATAGGGGAAAGTAATTGATAATAAGTTACTCGCTAAATCAAACTTCTCACCACCCGGTGCGTCATTCAACCAATCAATAAACCAGCCAGTACCAAAAAGCATCACTATCACGGGTGATGCAATCATCCCAAATAAAGTGACAAGACTAACAATGACACCTAACGTACCGGAAACCTGTGCGATTAATAAACGGGTTTTTTCGTGATTGTTTTGCTTACCGTTTTCCTTAGCTTCTTGCTCATCTTTAACTTGAAATTCACTCAACACGGGAACAAAAGCTTGGGCAAAAGCTCCCTCAGCAAAGAGTCTACGTAAAAAGTTTGGGATTTTATTGGCAAGTAGAAATACATCAGCCATTGCCCCTGCCCCCATCACATTGGCAATAACGACATCTCGAACTAATCCTAGCACTCGAGAAACCAACGTCATCACACTGACAATCATCCCTGATTTAATTAACTTTTTACTCAAAAAAACATCCTCAAAACAAGCCTTAACTTGGCTTTTTTATAACTATTCACTCATGTAAAAATAAAATAAAAACATAGCAAAAATAAATAATGTGTATTATGTGATGATTTTAGCTATTTAAACAATGTATACTTAACGCTGTTCACAACATGTTTTGTTCTATCGACGTAAAATAGTCGTAAACATCAACCATATTCTTTTTAATTGCTTTTAACGGTAAATTTTTCCGTCAACATTAAATTAAACAATTAAAACATTTGACATATAGCAAAAAAAAAGGCATATTTCGTCGCCTTAAATTTAAGCTTATAATCACTCTTTTAGGAGAATACCTTGGCTAACTCAAAGCAAGCTAAGAAGCGCGCAGGACAATCTGAAAAGCGCCGTCAACATAATGCAAGTCGTCGCTCAATGATGCGTACTTTAGTAAAAAAAGTACTAGCAGCAATTGAAGCTGGTGACAAAGAAGTAGCAACTAAAGAATTAGCTGCTGCTACACCAACTTTAGACCGTTACGCAAGTAAAGGTCTTATTCATAAAAACAAAGCAGCTCGTTCTAAGAGCCGTTTAAATGCAGCAATCAAAGCACTTTAATTATTGTTTTAACTGCATTGTTTTATGAAGTGAAAATATGGTGCACCTTATTTTCCATTTAAAAACCGACTTAAGTCGGTTTTTTTATGCCTGAAATTTACCTGTGATAAATATCCTCTTTTAGGACAAATAGCTAACTTTACAGTCTGTGCAGCATTATATTGCCCCTCACTATTGCACTCCCGACAGTTTTTTTTTAGTCTTTATACCCATTACCAATCAAGATGCATATTTCAGAGCACTGGAGCTATTTCAATTCAAGGCGCTGTGATGAAGTGATGTTGCTCAAGCGCTTCTTCGATGGGTTTAAAGTGACTTTATACCGCGTTAAATAATCAAACCATAGAATGACTATGCTTAAATTATTCTCCTTGTCTAAAGTCATTTTAATTCCCACTGAATTCCTGCACTTTGAATGGTACCGGGTATAGACAACTTATTTATAGAGACCTCCTATGAAAGCACTAAAAATCACAAAAATAGCCGCCGTAGTATTACTCGCAGGCGCAACGTTAACCGCTTGTAACTCCGCCACTGAAAGTAATGCCGCTAAAGAAAATATCACTCTTAAAAATGCTGATAACATTCCAAGTAATAATGAAACAAAGCAACCTGAGTTACTTCAAGGTTTTGAAAATCGTTTAAATATATACAAAGAAGTAACCCTAACTGCAGATTTAAGCCACTTATCTGCAAACCAAAAACAGATGTTAGCTTTACTTATTGATGCCTCTAAAATAATGGATGACTTATTTTGGCAGCAAGCTTTTTCGCAAGACAAAAAAAGCTTTTTAGCCAGCATTAGTGATGAGAATGTAAGACGCTTTGCTGAAATAAACTATGGCCCTTGGGATCGTTTGAATGGCGACAAGGTATTTTTAAGTCAAACGACGACAAAAGCACACGGCGCTGAATTTTACCCTGCGGATATGACTAAAGCAGAGTTTGAACAAAGTGAATTTAGCGATAAAAAAGGGCTTTACTCGGTTGTTCGTCGTGATAATGAAGGTAAGTTAACGAGTGTTTCTTTCTCTGAAATTTATCATGACCAAATGAAACACGCAGCGGCAATTCTTGATGAAGCTGCAAAGTTTGCCGACGATAAAGAGTTTGCTAACTATCTAACGATGCGCGCTCAAGCATTACGCACTGATGAGTATCAAGCATCAGACTTTGCTTGGATGGATATGAAAAACAATCCCATTGATGTTGTCATAGGGCCTATTGAGAGCTATGAAGACCAACTTTATGGTTACCGTGCTGCTTTTGAATCATACGTATTAATTAAAGATTTAGCATGGAGTGAAAAGCTTGCTAAATATGCTCAGTTTTTACCTGAATTGCAAAAAGGCCTACCGGTAGCCAAAAAGTATAAAGCCGAAGTTCCAGGCTCTGACGCTGACTTAAATGCTTATGATGTTATTTACTATGCAGGACACTCTAATGCAGGTAGTAAAACTATTGCCATCAACTTGCCAAATGATGAAGAAGTACAACTAAAAAAAGGTACCAGGCGTTTACAATTGAAAAATGCCATGCGTGCAAAGTTTGATGCCATCATGTTACCCATCGCTGATACACTTATCGTGCCTGAACAACGTAAAAACGTCACCTTCACTGGTTTCTTCGCTAATACTATGTTTCATGAAGTTGCTCATGGTTTAGGGATTAAGAACACCCTTAATGGCCAAGGTCCCGTTCGCCAAGCATTAAAAGAGCATGCATCTGCATTAGAAGAAGGCAAAGCAGATATTCTTGGCTTATACATGATTCGTCAGCTACTCAATAAAGGCGCAATCACCGATGGTACATTAGAAGATTACTACACGACCTTTATGGCTGGAATTTTCCGTTCAATTCGCTTTGGTGCAAGTTCAGCTCACGGAAAAGCTAACATGGTTCGCTTTAATTACTTCCAAGAAAAAGGTGCCTTTAGCCGCAATGAACAAGGGTTGTATAGCATTAATGTTGATAAGATGACTGCTGCAATAGACTCTTTATCTGAACTCATTTTAACTTTACAAGGTAATGGTGACTATCAAGGAGTTGATAGCTTAGTGAAAGAAAGTGGTGTTATTGGTGAAACACTTGCCGCAGATTTAGCCCGCTTAGAAGCAGCTAAAATCCCTGTAGATATTGTCTTTAAACAAGGAAAACAAGTTTTAGGACTGTAACCTCCTATCCCTATAAACATTACTCTGCCCATAAAGCGCTGTAGTTATTCATTACAAGCGCTTTAATAACAAGCATATTTAATTTTTATTGAAAAATCATAACCTTTGCCTCATAGTGGTCTGACCTGTAAGTGCGTAGAGGAATATTTAATGAACAACTTTGATTTTATCATTATTGGCGGCGGCTCTGCTGGCTGTGTTTTGGCGGATAAATTATCCGCTTGTGGTAACTATCAAATTTGTTTATTAGAAGCGGGGCCAAAGGATAAGCACTGGAGCATTCACATGCCTATTGCAGTAACCGAGTTGATGAAGGATAAAGTGCTTAATTGGCAATTTAATTCCGAGCCTGAAGCCACACAAAACAATAGAAAAATATTTAATCCACGCGGTAGAACATTAGGCGGTAGTAGCTCTATTAATGCCATGTTATATGTTCGCGGACAAAAAGAAGATTATGATCATTGGGCAGCGCTTGGTAATGAAGGTTGGGCATTTGATGATGTGCTACCTTACTTTAAAAGCACTCAACATCAAGAACGTGGTGCAGATGAATTTCATGGGGTAAATGGGCCACTAAATGTCGCCGACTCCAGCTCAAAACCGCCTATTCATGACAGTTTCATATCCTCTGCCCAACAAGCTGGTTTTCCATTTAATAACGATTTTAATGGCAAATACCAAGAAGGGATTGGTTATTATCAAGTAACCCAGATAAACGGACAGCGTTGTAGTGCCGCTAAAGCTTTTTTAACGCCCAATTTGAATCGCTCAAATTTAACAGTAATTACTGACGCACAAGTTCAAAAGCTACTGATTGATGAAAACAAAGTGGCAACAGGCGTTTGCTATAAAACTAAAGAGAAATACCAGAATATTTTTGCAAACAAAGAAGTACTCTTAAGTGCTGGTGCTTTCAACTCACCACAGTTAATGATGCTTTCAGGCATAGGTCCAAAAAATGAATTAGCCAAACACACTATTACTTTAGTGCATGAATTAGCGGGCGTTGGTCAAAACTTACAAGATCATCCTGACACTGTTATTGTAACTCACCATAAGCGTGATGATTTATTAGCTATTCGTCCTAAAGCGGCTTGGTGGTTATTCAAACAAGCATTGAAATACTTTCCATTATCATTAAATAAAGAGTCGCCTGAGAGAAGACGCAGTGGTATTTTAACCTCTGCAGTGGCAGAGTCTGGGGGGTTTATTAAATCAAAGCCCACTTTATCACGACCCGACTTACAGCTACATTTTATTCCTGCCGCTTTTGATGATCATGGTAGAGATTTAAAAGTATTACTTAACTATGGCATTTCAATACATACTTGTTTATTACGCCCAAAAAGTCGCGGTAGTGTTACTTTATATGGTAACAACGCAAGCCTGCACCCAAAAATATCATTGAATATGCTTGCTCATGAAGATGATCAAAAAGCTATGATCCAAGCCGTTAAAATTGCACGTTCAATTTTATCGAAACCACCGCTCAGTGAAAATAACGGTAAAGAAATATTCCCTGGTGATGGCATACAAAGTGATGAGAGTATTTTAGAATTTGTGAAAAACAAAGCAAATACTATCTACCACCCTGTGGGCACATGTAAAATGGGTAATGATGACATGGCTGTTGTTGATAGCCATTTAAAAGTACATGGTATTAAGCAGTTACGAGTAATAGATGCCTCAATTATGCCGACATTAATTAGTGGTAATACTAATGCACCAACCATCATGATTGCCGCTAAAATTGCCGATGTAATTTTATCTGACCACTCATAACATTTGAAATGTTGTAACTAATACCATATTAGTTTTACTGGTGTTAGCTAACAAAAAAGGGAAGCATATTGCTTCCCTCCCCTACTTAAAAAAATACTTCAACGTTTATCTCATCGCTTTGTAAAACTAAAATTCAAAATCGTCAGCATCTAATGCCATCATCGATTCGGCACCATTTGCAACACAAGCAGCATGGCCATTGGCACGTGGCAATATACGTTGAAAATAGAAACGTGCTGTTTTAATTTTTGCTTGATAAAAAGCTTCATCATCACAGCCATTTTTGAGCTTATCTTGCGCAACTTTTGCCATTTTAGCCCAAAAATATGCCAGAGTTAAATAGCCTGAATACATTAAGTAATCAACAGATGCAGCACCAATTTCGTCTGGATTTTGCATTGCTTTTTCACCAACCTTTTCTGTCATTTTCTGCCAATCACCACCAAAACTCATGATAGGTTGAATAAACTCTTGCATGGCATCGTCATCAGCATTTTCTAAGCAGAACTTGGTGACTTCACTGCCAAAAGCTTTAAGAATTTTTCCTTTAGAGCCCAATATTTTTCGAGCTAATAAGTCTAATGCTTGAATCCCTGTAGTACCTTCATATAAACAACTAATTTTGGTATCGCGCATTAGTTGTTCCATGCCCCACTCTTTGATAAATCCATGACCACCAAAAACTTGCACACCATGACTAGTACACTCTAGACCAAGCTCTGTGAGGAAAGCTTTGGCAATCGGTGTTAATAAAGCCAATTTAGTTTCTGCCGCTGCTTTTTCTTCTTCGCAGGTACTCGCATGACCAATGTCTACTAACTGTGCTAAATAGGCGATCAGTGCTCGACCACCTTCTGCAATGGATTTTTGCGTTAATAGCATACGACGAACATCAGGATGAACTATGATTGCATCTGCCGGTCCATCAGGGTTTTTAACGCCCGATAAAGAGCGCATTTGTAATCGATCTTTTGCATAAGCTAATGCACCTTGAAATGACGCCTCTGCAGCAGCAACGCCTTCAGTAGCCACACCTAAACGGGCAACGTTCATAAAGGTAAACATGCAATTTAAGCCGCGATTCACTTCGCCAATTAAATAACCTTTAGCACCATCAAAGTTAATCACACAAGTTGCGTTGGCATTGATACCCATTTTGTGCTCAATAGAGCCACAACTAACCGCATTACGATCGCTCGTTTCACCATCATCGGTAACATTAAATTTAGGCACAATAAATAGCGAAATGCCTTTACTGCCTTCAGGAGAGCCTGGGATCCTTGCAATAACAATATGAACAATATTGTCGGATAAATCATGTTCACCCGCAGAGATAAATATTTTAGTACCGGTTAACGAGTAACTACCATCATCATTTAGCTCGGCTTTTGTACGCAACATGCCTAAATCAGTGCCGCAATGCGGTTCAGTTAAACACATAGTTCCTGTCCAACTACCTTCAACTAACTTAGGTATAAACTGATTTTTTTGCTGTTCACTACCATGTGCTTCAATGGTCGCTAATGCCCCATGGCTCAAACCTGGGTACATAGCAAAGCTATGGTTAGCGCTGGAGAAAAGCTCAGTAATTGCAGTATTTAATGAGTGCGGTAAACCTTGCCCACCAAAATCTACATTTTGCGCTAATGTTGGCCAACCACCTTCAACATATTGTTGATAAGCTTCTTTAAAACCATCAGGCGTCGTCACTTCACCATTTGTCCAAGTACAACCTTGTTCATCACCACTTTGATTGATAGGGGCAATAACTTGTTCAGTGAATTTTGCCGCTTCGCTAATTATGGCATCGACCATATCTAAACTAGCATCTTCATAACCTAATTTTTGATAATGATTATCGCAATCAAGTAATTCTTGCATAACAAACTTAATATCTCTGATCGGTGCTTTATACTCTGGCATGACTTTCTCCAATGGTTAACTTTTTTGGCTTAACAAAAGCCAACTGGTCCGAGGTCTGACTTTCAAACAGGTGTTTGATTAAATCACGTTATTAACTATTTTTAAAGTATAAATAACAAAAGGAGCTAAATTTCATTGCAATTAACGGATAATCTCCTTGAATTTACGCTATAATTTATTTGAAAAAATTCGTTCAATGCCATCTATTTCATTCATAACTCATCGCCTTATTATGTGGGCTACAGTCAATTAAAAGCTCAACATTTACAAAGTTATGCTCTGCAAACAACCGTTTACACATAGTCATCAAATTGTCATCTGCACAAGGATTACTTCAACTTATATCTAAAGGTATTTTGAGAAACTTTGACTGAAGTACTTTAATTTCCTTATTCTGCTTTACGGAATGGTAATACGAGCATAAAAACAAAAAAGCCAGCTAAATTAGCTGGCTTTTTAAGAAAAAAATCAAATAAAAAAGCTTAGCGAGGTTAATCACTAAGCTTTTTATGTCTACTTTTCTTTTCAAATAAATTCATTTAAAAGAAGAATTTAAAACTCACCACTCGATAAAGTTTAATCTTCTTGATTATTACCTTCAGTGTCGACTCTATAGGCATTGTTTTGCGCTTCTAAATAAGCAAAAACAGTCGTAAACGCTTGCTCTTGAAATTGCTTCAAGCCAGTATCACGAAAATCAATATCGATTTGACTTCTCGACAATTCTTTCTTAATAAAGGTACCTGATAAAATCTCAACTTCTAATTCATCAATCAATTGAATAGCGGCTTCAATCTTAAAGCCAATAGGTCCACCAGCAAATTTACCTTTTAAAGCGCGACCTTTAATTTGTACATGCGTAACTTTGTAATCTTCCATTAACTTGGCAAAAGTAAATTGAAATTTTTTCACTGCATCTGCATCGCCCGCATTATCAAGGCTAATTTTTTGTACGCGTGTATGAGGGATATCATACAAATTGTTTTCTTTTGACACGATACAAATAATCGCATCATTACTTTTAATTTCTACACCACAAGCTTTCATGGAAAAACCTCATTAATCTAATTGCCAATATTATATACTCATTACCATTCAAAGTGCAGAGTTTCAGTGGGAATTAAAATGACTTTAGCCAAGAAAAATAATTTGGCAGCGTCATTCTATACTTTGAATATTTAGCCGGGTATATACCCGTTCCACTTGAAGATGCTCGTTTCAGGAATTCTGAGCGATTCATAATCAAGGCGAATTTTTTTATTAAGGGTTATTCAGGAGAATATGCTCCTGCATTCTCTAATAACACCATCCATGTAGCGTCCTAAAAAAGAAATGTAACGCAGAGTATGATTTGCTCAGCCTTCCCCA
>MAAF01000003.1 GCA_002163005.1 Colwellia psychrerythraea
ACATCATGATAACTTCACAAAACATGCTTGATGTAGAATAACTATAACTACGCATATTTTGATTGTTCTCATGTCGCCCATGCCGTTCTAAGTGCTCACTTCTTTATACGGAATGGTATTAGTGTTTATGTCCTTGCAAGTTTAATCATTCACTCAAATTACTTAGCGTTAGTAACGCTATTTTTTGAAGTGTATTTTCTTCTTTTAATACAAATACTTTGAGTTTGAACTATTTAACAGGTATATAATCCTACTTATGGAAACTGTGAACTTTTAAAGGGTATTTAATGAAAACTAAATTCATATCACCAATCTTTCTTTGGACGTTTATATTACTCGCTAATATGATGCTGTTCGGCTGCGGCGAGGAAAAGACTAAGCTGGCGGAAGAGGGGGCAGATGTTAACGTGTCAGTTGATGCTGAAGTCAGTGCTAAACAGACAGTAGCTACTGCCGAGCCTAATGAAAGCAGTTTTAACTTACAGCAAGTACAAAAAGACTATGGTGAAACACCACTTACCGTATTAGATGTTTCTGAGCGTAGCAAAGAGGGTAGAAATTCTGTTGCCATTACATTATCCGTTCCCCTTGACCCTGCAAAAAACCATCAACAATACTTTAATATTAGCGCCTCAGGCAAAGGTGTCATTGACGGTGCATGGGTTATTTCAAAATCAGGTAAAACCATTTGGTTTCCGTATGTTGATCCCGACGCTTCTTTTGATGTCACCATTTATCAAGGATTAGTGGCCGCTAACGGCAAAATTTTAAGTAAAACGATAAACAAGAAGGTTAAAACGAGCAGCCTCACTGCGAGCATTAACTTTGATACCACAGGCGCCTTTTTAACTCAGGGCTTAGGTAATGGTTTACCGGTAGTATCGGTGAACATAGATGCGGTAGACCTTAACTTTTATCAAGTAAAAGAAAAAGATCGTCAACACTTTTTACAAGAAATGTCCTATAAAAACTATCGCTGGGATATGGAGCGAATTACGCAATTTAGTGAGCTTGTTTATAGTGGTCGATACGATCTCGAACAACCTAAAAATACCCGCGTTAAACGCAGTATCAACATCGAAGGCATTGCGGAGCTCACTGAGCCAGGTATCTATTTAGCCGTGATGACCCAAGCAGGCGCTTATGATAATCATCAGGTTATGTGGTTTTCTGTAACCGATATCGGTCTTCATGCCCGTTTCTATAATGAGCAGCTAGACGTTTACGCTTCTTCATTAAAAACCGGTAAAGCCATAGAAAAAGTCGCAGTTACCTTAGTGAATGACAAAGGGCATATCTTACAGCAAGGTTTTACCTCGCCAAGCGGCGAAGCTTCATTTGCCCGTAATTTAAAATCAGCTTCATTAATCATTGCGCAAAATGAGCAGCATTTTTCAATTATAGAACTTAATAAACCGGCACTGGATTTATCTGATTTTGATCTTGGTCTCCGCCCATATCGAGCTCAAGAGCTATTTATATATTCTCCAAGAAATTTATATCGTCCAGCAGAATTTGTCGATTTCAATGCTTTATTACGTAGTGATGATGGTAAATTAACGGCAAAAAGTATCTTATCTGCTGCGATTAAAAGTCCTGACGGCAGCAAAATAAAAACCTTTAAGTGGCAAGGTGATCAACAAGGCTATTACCATTATCAATGGCAAATTCCGAAGAGTGCTCAATTAGGAAATTGGCAACTTGAAGTGGTGAATGTTAATCGGGAAAGTTTTACTTATGACTTTAAAGTGGAAGAGTTTTTACCTGAACGGTTAAAAATCACCTTTAATGCTAAAGCGCCACAAGAAAGGTTGATAGCATCTAAAAAACAACAAGTTATGTTACCTATTTTAGGCGAGTATTTATTTGGTGCACCAGCGTCAGGTAATCGACTTTCTACCCAAGTGAATACAACACAGTGGCGAAGTCCAGTTGAAGCATTACCCAAATTTGAGTTTGGCGATATCAGACAAACGCGTTTTAATAGTCGTACTGAACTTAAAGATATTGAATTAGATGCCAAGGGACAAGCGAACATAAGCTTTCAAGGTGAGTGGAATGGTTTACATAGCCCACTAAAAGTTAACTTTATCAGTAGTCTTTTTGAATCGGGTGGTCGTCCGGTAACACGTGCATATTCTGCTTTAGTATGGCCTAGCGAGAAAATGTTAGGTATTAGAACCAGTTTTGGCGATGACAACCCCGCAGCAAATTCAAAGGTAAGTTTTGACATTGTTAAAGCCTCACTTGATGGAGCTAAGCATGCCGCCACTGCTTTAGATATTAAATTGATTCGTGAAGACCGACGTTATTTTTGGGTCTATTCTCAAAATCGAGGCTGGCATTATGAATGGAATGATAATGAGTTTGTTGAGCTAACGAGCTCGTTGACTATCAAAGAGGGTGCAACAGCGAGCGTTGATTTTCCTGTTTCTTGGGGCAGTTATCGCGTAGAAGTGCGTGATGTTAACAGCAGTTTATTATCGAGTGTGCAGTTTTATGCGGGCACAAATTGGTATGCCGATTGGAAAAAGAGTCAATCAGGCAGCGGCGCTGCTAGACCTGATAAAGTTACCATGGCGCTTGATAAAGCAAGTTATGCTGCTGGTGAGCTTGTTAAAGTGAACATTGTTCCTCCACAAGCGGGTGAAGCCATTATTCTAGTGGAAGGAAATACCCCGCTTTGGTCAAAGCGGCAGTTTATTCCTGCTGAAGGTGCCATTGTTGAAATCCCCGTATCGGCAGACTGGCAACAGCACAATATCTATATCAGTGCTCTGGTATTACAGCCGGGTGATAAAATCAAAACCATAACCCCTAAACGTAGTTTTGGTTTGGTTCATTTACCACTTCAGCGTGAGTCACAAAAACTCAATATTGAGTTTGAGGTTGCTGAAAAAGCGCTACCCAATAAAATATTACCTGTGAAAATAAAAGTGACTAATGAAGTCGTTCATAATACGGAAGCAGCGCCAATAGCTGAAAAAGTTTTTGTGACACTTGCTGCAGTGGATGTTGGCGTATTAAGTATAAGTGACTTTAAAACGCCCGATCCTTTTGAGGCTTTCTTTGGCCAGCGACGATATGAAGTTGATTCTCGTGATGTGTATAGCCAAGTTATTGAAGTGAACCAGGCTGAAAATGCCCGCTTACGTTTTGGTGGTGATAGTGATTTAACGCGAGGTGGTAAGGAGCCACAATCGGATGTGCAAATTGTTTCTTTATTTAGTGGCTTGATATCATTAGATGAACAGGGTGAGGCCATCATTCCATTAGACATCCCTGATTTTAATGGTCGAATTCGCTTAATGGCATTATCTTTTTCTGCCGATAAATTTGGTCATAACGATAAAGAGGTCACCATCGCCGCTCCCGTGGTTACCCAACTGGCTATGCCGCGATTCTTAGCGATGGGAGATGAAACTACCCTAGCCTTAGATGTAACCAACCTCAGTGGTGAACAGCAGCAGTTAACGATACAACTAAGCAGTTCAGGCCCAGTTGCAGCCTTTGAAAAAACTAAAAATATTACCCTTGAAAAGGGTGAGAAAACTACTCTTAACTATGTTGTTAAAGCCTTAGCACATGAAGGAAAAGCAACCTTTTCACTCAATGTCTCTGGTAGTAAGCTGCTTGAAGACGTTAACCGAAATTGGTCTCTAGGTTTAAGGCCCGCTTATCCGGCAACGCTAACACGTAGTCAGAAAATACTTCAACAAGGTGAAAGCTTACGTTTTGATGCAAAAGTAGCTCAAGCGTTATTTCCTGAAACAGTGCAAGCCTCTTTGACTATATCGCCTAAAGCAAACTTTAATCTTCAAGCACAATTGACTCACTTATTACAATATCCTTATGGTTGTTTAGAGCAAACCAGTAGTCGTGCTTATCCATTACTTTTTGCTACGCCGGATAAACAAAAAAGTATGGGCATTAAAACGGTTAGTGAAGATAAACGCTTGGACATGATCAATAAAGGCATCGAAAGATTGGCGATGTTACAGCGCAGTAATGGTGGTTATGGCTTATGGAATAATACCTCAGCAGAAGAGCACTGGTTAACGGCTTATGTTGCTGACTTTTTACTGAATGCCCGTGATATGGGCATTGCTGTACCTGAGGAAATGTTAGCTAAAACCTTAACGCGTTTGCAAAATTACTTAGCGCGCACCCGACCGTTTTATAACGAACGCTGGAGTGATGATGGTAAACACTATTACTTTGCTTACAAGGCTTATGCCGCTTATGTACTCTCTCGGGTTAATCAAGCGCCACTTGGCACCTTACGTAACTTGGCTAAAAATCATAGTGCTAATGCCAAAACAGGGTTATCGCAAACACATTTAGCCTTGGCATTGTTTAACATGGGTGATAAAAAACGTGGTGAACAATTAATGGCTATCGCGTTAAATAATTTACCGAAAAAACGACAACAATATCTCGCTGATTACGGCAGCCAAATACGTGATTTAGCACTAATGATCCACTTAATGTTAAAACATGATAAAGCTAAAGAAGAAGCTATCGCCCTTAGTTTTACTTTGGCTGAAGAGGTTAATTTGCGTCAGTACTTGAGTACGCAAGAGCGTAATGCGTTGTTCTTAGCTGGTTTATCACTGCAAGCATTTGAAGGAAAATCTTGGTCTGCGAACGTTATTCTTGGCGCGGCTAACAATAAACTCAGCCAAACCTCGGTTTACCAGCAAGGTTTATCGAGTGAGATACTGCAACAAGAAGTGACTATCACCTCAGACAATAAATATCCCTTGTTAGCGAATATTAGCGTCAGTGGTTACGGTAAAAAACCACCGAAAGAAAGTGCAAATGGTTTGTCGATTCAAAGGCAGTGGTTAAGCGTAAAAGGTAAAGAAACCAGTATTGAGCAAGTCAAAGTTGGTCAGTTATTCTTGGTTCATCTGCAAGTATCCGCTAAGCAGCGAACACCTGATGCCCTAGTGGTTGATTTATTACCTGCGGGTTTTGAGTTGGAAAATCAAAACTTATCCCATTCGATCAAACTAGATGAGCTTAACGTTGATGGTAAAACGATTGAATATTGGCAAAAAAATACGCCGATAACTTATCAAGAATATCGTGATGATCGTTTTGTTGCTGCACTTGAAGTTCGTCAACGTCGTACAGCCCACTTGTTCTATTTAGTGCGCGCGGTAACACCAGGTGTTTATAAAGTACCAGCGCCTTTGGTTGAAGATATGTATCGACCAGAGCTTAGAGGCATTGGTGGTGCTACTGGCGATATAAGTATTAGTCAGTAAGGGATGCATGTTGGTACTGTCATGATTAGACAAGCTTTAACAACCACTATTTGTTGGTGTAAACATCAACGAATAGTGGCCTTTTTGGCGTTAGCAATGTTTATGTCACTTGCTGTGTTATTTACTCTTGATAGTCTTTACCCATTAAACTTGCCTGAAAATAACAATCTGTTTGCGCGAGTGGTGGTTGATGAAAATAATCGACCATTGCGCAGCTTTGCCGATAAAAATGGCATTTGGCGTTATCCGATAAAATTACATCAAGTATCCCCGCTATATATCGAAGCGTTAATTAATTATGAAGATCGTTGGTTCTGGCATCATCCGGGTATAAATCCGTTTTCATTGCTCAGAGCGGCAATGCAAAATGTAGTGAGTAATAAAATTGTCTCAGGAGGCTCTACGCTATCAATGCAGGTGGCGAGAATTTTACACCCGCATAAGCGAAGTTTATGGGGAAAAACCAAACAAGTATTAAGAACATTGCAACTAGAGTGGCAGTTAGATAAAAAGCAGATCCTACAGCTTTACCTCAATACCGCGCCTTTTGGCGGAACGATTGAAGGAGTGCAGGCGGCAAGCTTTACTTACCTGAATAAATCGGCACAAGAGCTTACTCATGCTGAAGCTGCTTTACTGGCAGTACTACCACAAGCACCTACTCGCTATCGTCCTGACTTGCATGCCCAAGCAGCTCAAAAAGCGCGAAATAAGGTATTACTACGGCTTGCAGATTTTGATGTATGGCGACAAGAAATTGTTGATGATGCACTGTTAGAGCAGGTTTTTAGTTTTAATTTTCGTCCTAAACAATTAGCGCCATTACTGGCTCGACGGTTATTGAATCATTCAAACGGTCAGTCAGTGGTAAAAAGCACTATCGATAGTGACTTGCAGTTGGCGTTACAAGATTCACTCACTTCCTACATGACCGGTTTACCCAAACAAAGCTCAGCGGCTATTTTAGTGGTAGAAAATAAAAGTTCAGCAGTAAAGGCCTATCTTGGCACCGCAGATTTTGCCAATGTTCAACGACATGGTTATGTTGATATGGTGCAGGCCATACGTTCACCGGGGTCAACACTAAAACCTTTTATCTATGGCTTAGCATTAGATGAGGGGTTAATTCATTCACAATCTTTACTGGCTGATGTACCGCGCAGTTGGGGAGATTATCGGCCCAGTAATTTTAACGGTGCCTTTAATGGGGCGGTGGCTGCCGCCGATGCCTTAAAGCGTTCTCTCAATATGCCTGCCGTTGACCTACTAGAACGCTATGGCGTCAATCGCTTTGTTGCGCAACTAGAAAATGCTGGTTTAACTTTATCTATCCCAGGAGGAAAACCCAACTTAGCCATTATTTTAGGTGGCGCAGGTACCTCACTAGAGCAACTTGTTGAAACTTACTCGGCTTTTGCTAACCAAGGTAAAGTAAGCCAATTACGTTTTTTGCAAAAAGAATTAACGCAAGATAAGCAAACACGTAATTTACTTTCTCCTCAGAGTGCCTGGGTGATTCAAGAACTCCTAGCGGGTATTGAACGCCCAGGCAGTATTGATACTTTTTCCTCATCTTTACAAGAAGGAAAGATGGCATGGAAAACCGGCACAAGTTATGGTTTTCGTGACTCTTGGGCTATCGGGGTAACTAAAGAATATACCCTAGGTGTATGGCTAGGCAGGCCAGATGGCACCGCAATGCCAGGGCACTACGGCAGCATAAGTGCAGGGCCTTTATTATTTAACGTAGCTGACCGTCTTAATTTAAGCGCACAACAAATAACAAAACCTGACAAGGTAACTAAAGAGACTATTTGCTGGCCTTTAGGTACGAGAAAAAGCGCAAACCGAGCGAGTGATTGTCAGGTAGAACACCAAGCGTGGATTATTGACGATACTGTGCCGCCTACTTGGCACACCAGTGATGTAGATGCATGGCAAAGTGGTCTTTTTACCTTTTGGACTAACCCACAGAGCCAGTTGAGAGTTTCTATGGATTGTCCAACGGTGCCGAAAAAAGTTAACAAGGTTGCTGTTTGGCCTAAAGTATCAGAGCCGTGGATTAAAATAAAACACCGACGATTTAAATTGATACCTATGCTCGACCCTCAGTGCGCCAGTCCTGATATAGCCTCAAGTGCGACCTTAAAAATTACCGGTATTGAAGAGGGTAGTATTTATCGAAAGTCAGGGGATAAAGGGAAAATACCGAGTGTATGGCTAAAAAGTATTGGCGGCTTAGGCACGCACAATTGGTATATCAATGGCAAACATAGTTATCAAATTAAGCCAAACCAAGCCAAAGAACACTTATTATCAATCATTGGTAAGCAGCAGATCATAGTGCAAGACCAGCAAGGCAATAGTGATATGGTTACCCTGTATGTCGAGTAAAAATAGATAAGTAAAAGTAACTGTTTTTATATACAGTTTTAGTGCAGTATAGCGATATACCTTACTACATTACGCATTGAAAAAACGTTGGATTCAAATAATCACTATGGAACCTTTTAAAAATTTATACAATGAAGGCTTTTATCTCACTTTATCGATACATTTAAAATCATGTTTGCCAGACTTTAATGAGCAAGAATTTATGGCACTTATGTTATGCGATAATTTTGAGGCATTAGAGCTGAAAGAGCGCATGAGCCATACCAAAGCCGTAATGCATCAGTTTATGCCAACTGACTTCCCCCAAGCTGCCGAAATTTTAGTTAAGTTAATCGCCAGTTTATCCAAGGCCGGCATTTCAGAAGGCAGCGTTGAATATATGTTCTTACCGGAATATATAGAAACCTATGGCATAGATCACTTTCAAGAATCGGTTGAAGTTATGGAGCAGGTCACGCAATTTACCAGTGGTGAATTTGCGGTTCGACCTTTCTTAATTAAATACGGCAATAAAATGTTGGCGCAGATGATCTTATGGAGCCAACATGAATATTACTCGGTTAGGCGCTTAGCCAGTGAAGGCAGTCGACCTCGTTTACCTTGGGCGATAGCGTTGCAGGAATATAAAAAAAATCCTGTTGAACTCTTACCAATTTTGCATCAATTAATTGATGATCCAACAGAAATTGTTCGCCGTAGTGTTGCCAACAATTTAAATGATATCGCTAAAGATAATCCGCAAGTGGTGATTGATTTTGTCAAAGAATACCTGGGTAAAAGTGAACAGTTTGACCGAACTCTTAAACATGCTTGTCGGACGTTATTAAAACAAGCTTGCCCTGAAACATTAGCACTCTTTGGTTATGACAGCACAGGTATAGAACTCACTGAATTTGAAATATTAACTAATGAGGTTAATTTTGGTGAGTACGCTCAATTCAGTTTTACCTTAAAAAACACCTCAACAATAAGCAAAAAAATACGCTTGGAATATGGACTATATTTTATGAAAAAGAATGGTCAGCGGTCGAAAAAGGTTTTTAAAATCAGTGAACGTAACCTTGCGGCTAATGAGTCACATAAAGTAGAACGCAAACAGAGTTTTAAAGCCATAAGCACACGCATTTTTTATCTGGGAAAACACCAAGTATCAATCATACTTAATGGCAAAGAGTTTGCGCCGAAAGACTTTGTACTTATTAATGCGAGTCTAAGCGAGTAATACCGTTTCATAGTAAGTATTACTACTATACCCAAACTATCTGAAGATAAGTGTATCAGGACGCTTGGGTATATACATAGGGTCATAAAAAACCACGAAACATACTCTAATTAGTGGTTTATGTCTTAAGGTTATGCTGAGCTCTGACGTTAGTTGTTAGCTCTCTAATCATCTGCTCTAAATAGACTCCAACTCGTAAGGCTTCCAATGTTTTGTCGGTTTTGTACTTCGTAACCTAGGTATTGATAAAAATTGATGTTGTTATCGGATTCAGTATTGAGGCCGACACCCGTTGAATGTGCATGTGACTTTGATAGATCTTGGTATTTAAGAATAAGAGCTTTTGCATAGCCCTTTCCTTGATGGTGAGGGTGGGTGCCAATGGAGTCGATAAAAAAGTGCGCAGATTTAGGATGTGCGGCATCAGCTTGCTGCTCATATTGTTCGATACGGCGTGAAGCTTGAGGGCTTATTTTTTTGTAGAATTCCGTTAAAACATCGTCGCTGCCCTTAACTATTTCCAGTTCACTGGAATTATAGCCAAGAGCAACAGCTACCCACAGATTGTTAACTTTTACGCCATAACAGGGCCAACGGTTGGCTAGGCCAAATTGGTAAAATGATAAGAAAAACTCAGTAATATGCGCTTCATAGTTGTCGCCAGAATCGTCGAATAGATAGCGCATTACCTCGTAGTTTTTAAAGGAAGAACCAAGGATTTCAGCGGCTTCTACAAGATCAGTTTCTTTAATTGGAAAAATATTCATAATCAAATGAGACTTCATATATTATTTGTATCCTTAATAGGTATAAATAAACATACTAGAAAGTTATTTGCAAGAACTATCACTTTAAGTGGATGTAACTTAAGGTTATAGAGATAGTGGTGACTACCTGTTTTATGCGCTCTTGGTACGTAGTGCAGGAGTTTTATAGGGTTTAAATCAAACGTTTCAGTTGCTTTAATCGATGTTCTTTCATTTTAGTTGATAATAAACTTCCAGTGTTAGGTGTATTCCCTAACTAACATAACTCATTAATAATCGTGATTACTCATTTACATTGTTAAAATGTTCTTAAACAACAGTTAACTTACCCACGTAACTGAATGAGAAATACACCTGCCTTTAACAAACAAAAAGAATAAAGATCATATTAATCAAAGAAATAAGTTATAGTGAAATTTAGGTGATTTCTTTGCAGGTAAGAAAATGGTTGATATAAGAAAAAATGGCGAGCAAAGAAGAAAGCTAATTTATGCTGGGAAAATGCACCTTGTCCACTGGTTAATTGTGTTGCTATCAGTCGTGCTAACTTTTGGTGCTTGGTATTATTCAAAGTCTCAATTTAATCAAAAGTTAGAAGATAAATTCCAACGTAATGCAGAACAAGTGGTTAGTTTAGTAAAAGAAAGAATGCAACTTTATGAGAATGCACTGTGGGGTGCTGTGGCATATATTGATGCGAATGAAACGGATATTACTCATACCAAATGGTTAGCTTATTCACATAGTTTAAAAATAGATTTAACGTACCCTGGTATTAATGGCATAGGTATTATATATAATATTCAGGCGAATCAACTTGATGATTATATGGAAAAACAACGCATGCTTAGGCCAAGCTATGCAATACACCCCAGTCATACTGAATCAGAGTATTGGCCAATTACTTATGTTGAACCCGCAGCGCCTAATAAAAAAGCTATCGGGCTTGATATGGCCTTTGAAACTAATAGGTATTCATCAATTAAAAAAGCCCGTGATACGGGAAAAGCTCAATTAACCGGACCAATTACTTTAGTACAAGATGCTAAAAAAACACCCGGATTTCTGTTTTATACACCCTTTTATAAAGAGGGTAGTAAACCTGAAGATACTAGAACGAGAAGAAACTCTATTGTAGGTGTAACTTATGCACCTTTTATAATGAAAAATTTAATGCAAGGCACCTTAGCTGAGCAAAATAGGCATGTAAGTATCCAAATACGTGATGCTGGCGATATGCTTTTTGATGACCATGCAGATGAAAGTACATTAGACGTCGATGTTAATCCATTATTTACCAAAGAACAGGATATTGCATTCTACGGTCGTACCTGGTCTTTCTCTATTCAATCAAACTTAGGTTTTAGAGAAGAGTCCGCAGCCAATCAATCGGCATTTATTTTGGTGGGGGGCTTAGTGATAGATGTATTATTACTTGGCCTTTTTCTCTTTTTATCGCGAGCTAATAGACAGGCCTTAGCCTACGCTGATCAAATGACCCATGCGCTTGAAGAAAAAACAAATCATTTAGAAAAATCGAATAGTGACTTAGAACAATTTTCTTATGTTGCTTCTCATGATCTTAAATCGCCTCTTAATGCAATAAAACAATTGGTTGGTTGGATAGCTGAAGATTGCCAAGATATAATTCCAGACGAATCAAAAAAGCATTTAGCATTGTTAGCTCAACGAAGCGATCGCATGATGAAGTTGCTTAATGATTTGCTAGATTATTCACGTATTAATCGAAGTGAGTGCAAAAGTGAGCTTGTAAACCTACATGAAATGAGCATAGATATTCTCAATTTGTTAGACAAACCATCTGGATTCACTATTTCCGCACCAGATATTGAAATAATGATCCCTAAGGCGCCGTTTGAGATAGTGCTGAGAAATTTAATTTCAAATTCAATAAAACATCACGATAAAGATAGTGGTTGTGTGAATATTTCATATAAAAATGTTCCCAATTATCAAGAGATAACGGTAGAAGATGATGGCCCTGGCATACCTGAAAAATTTCATGATAAAGCGATGGAAATGTTTCAAACACTAAAATCTAGAGATAAAGTTGAAGGTAGTGGTATGGGGTTAGCAATGATAAAACGAGTTACCGAACATTATCAGGGGCATATCTCAATTGATTCTGATGGTAAGCGTGGAACAAAAATAGTTATTCATTGGCAGAAATCATGAAAACTCCATTAGGGTTTGTTGAACTCTTATCTCGAACAACATTTAACCGCGAAAAATCAACAGATCTCAGCAGTAATTAATAAAAATAAAGAGAGGGAGTTATGGTTGGAAATCCAAGTGACGTAACGTTATTATTGGTAGAAGATGATGACGTTGATGCGATGACAATTGAAAGAAGTTTTCTCAAACAGCGTATCGCGAACCCCATTGTTAGAGCTTACGATGGTATCGAAGCGTTAGAGTTATTAAGAAGTAATAAAGTGTCTCGTCCATTAATCATTTTACTTGATTTGCAAATGCCACGAATGGGAGGCATCGAGTTTTTAAAAGAGTTACGTGCTGACGAAAACTTGTCAGAGTTAGTCGTTTTTGTCCTCACTACCTCTAAATCTGAAGAGGATATATTATCTAGTTACCGTCAGCATATCGCTGGCTACTTTGTAAAAGGGAAGTCAGGAGCTAAATTTTTAGATATTGTAAACGTGTTAGACAGCTATTGGAAAGTAGTGCAACTGCCAAAATAGAAAAATAAAAAAACTGTATTTATTAGTTATATTGAATCTTAATTACTATTATTTGGAATGCCATTGCAACACATGAAAGTATTAATAGTTGATGATGATATCGTTGACAGAGAACTCATAAAAAGAACGCTAAAACGCAGTGATATTAGCTGTACTATTACAGAAGTTGAATCCGTGGATGATGCTCTGGATAACCTTAAAGATTCTTCTTTTGATGCGATACTGCTCGATTATAACTTACCGCAACGAAACGGTATTGAGCTACTTTTAGAAATAAAAGGCGACTCAAATAGGCATGATACTGCTGTAATAATGATGAGTACTTCAAAAGAAGATGAATTAGCACTTAATTGTATTAATGCAGGAGCTCAAGATTTTCTGGTTAAAACTGAGATAAACGTTTTTCGATTACAAAGGGCGATAGTTAATTCACAAGCACGATCGGATTTGGAGAAACGCTTGTATCAAAGTTATCAACGTACTAAAGAACTTGCAGAGCATGATAGCTTAACCGGTTTAGCAAATCGTTATTATTTTGATGAGTCCTTGGTCAAAGACATCAAAAGTAACCAAAGAGATAAAACAATACTTGCACTGTTATTAATAGATTTGGACAACTTTAAATATGTAAATGATAATTTTGGTCATGATATCGGTGATAAGTTGTTAATTGAAGTGGTTAAACGAATAAGCAATTGTTTACGTGGCAACGAATTATTTGCGCGTTTAGGTGGGGATGAATTCGCTATTACATTAACGCGTCTACCATCAATTAATGGTGCAAGCATTGTATCACAGCGTATTATTAATGCTTTGCGTGAGCCTTTTAAAATCGATAATCATTCGATTCAATCGGGTGCAAGTATCGGTATTTCTACGTGTCCGTGGGACAGTTCAAATACTAAAGAATTGTTTAAATTCGCTGATATAGCGATGTATCGAGCTAAGAATAAAGGGCGTAATCAATTTTCATTCTTTGAAGAAGAAATGCAAAATGAGTTTCTGGAGCAATTTAAGATTGAAACTCAACTAAGATCAGCAATAATTAATGACGACTTTTACTTACATTATCAACCAGTCATAGATGCTAAAAGTAAAAAAATAACAGGGGTGGAAGCACTAATTCGATGGAATATCGACGGCGATATGATCAGCCCAGACAAATTCATTCCGATTGCTGAAAAATCTCGACTAATCATTGATATTGGTAAATGGGTAATACAACAAGCAATAAAACAACTTAGCCTTTGGAATACAAAACGTAGTTCACCACTAACCATGGCAATTAATTTCTCTTCAGTGCAACTAGCAGATGAATACTTATTTGACTTTATTCGCGACTGTTTAAGTCAGTATAAAGTTGCTGCTCATTTAATTGAAGTTGAACTGACTGAAACAGCTTTAATTATAGAACCAGAAAAGACAGTGAAAATTATTCAAGGAATAAGTGACTTAGGCTGTAAAGTCTCACTTGACGATTTTGGTACCGGTTTTTCTTCCTTATCACACTTACATAGTTTTCCAATCAATATAGTTAAAATTGATAGGACATTAATGCCTAATGCTTCTTCGACAGAAAAGGTTAAGCAGCTATTAAGCGGTTTAGTACTTATGATCAAGTCGCTAGATTTACAGATTGTTGCTGAAGGCGTTGAAACCGAAAGTGATTTAAATTTATGTGTGAAACTGGATATAGGTAGAATCCAAGGATTCTATTTTGACAAACCGTTATCGGCCTATGATTTAGAAAAAAAATACTTATAAATAAATCCATTTTTATACTCTGAGTACACAGAAATATAATGTCCTTTTAGAGCGAGCAACAGGCACTAGATTAGTTGTCGCTTTAAATAATAACTAGAATACTTTATCCTAGTCGAGTCTTATGCACTTGGCGATGGTTTCGATATTTTAGGTAGTTTTATCATTTGAAACATCAGACAGAGAGTGATAAAAAACAACCCTAACCAGCCATTAAAGTTGAATGATTCACCAACTATGACAATGGCTAATAAAGTAGCTACGACTGGCTCTAGTAACGTGATAAGCGTTGCCTTGCTCGCCGCTATATGGCGTAACCCTAACCCGAACAACAGATACCCTAAAAACATCGGTACTATCGCCATGTAAAGTGCGAGAACCGAGTTGGTTGTCGTTGCAAATAAATTATCGCCAGTAACGAATAAAGAAGGAAGCAGGAATATCGCTGATATTCCAAACATGCTTGCCATTGAAGATTTGGAGCTGATTCCGTTATCTATCAGCTGTTTAGCAGCCCATGAATAGGTTGCATATGTGAGTCCTGCAATTAACCCCAAAACAATACCCCAATATTGAGTGGTTACTTCCATTACAAAGCTCATATCTCTCTGCTTACCTAATGTTAACAGTAGAACTCCCAAAGCTCCAAAAATGAAACTCACCCCCCATTGTAAAGAGACGTTTTTTTTGCTGATTAGACGTTCCAATACTACCGTAAAAAAAGGAGCACTTGCTATTGATATAACAGTACCGATGGCAACACCTGACCATTTCATCGATGTATAAAACGCCAGTGGATAAATAGCGACGGATAGTCCCCCTAAAAATAAGAGTTTTGATTGATAGATTAATTTTTTTAGGTCGTGCACTAAAGATTTACGAGCGTTAATGAGAAGCAATAAACCTCCGAAACCCACTGAGAAAGCCCCTGTAGCTAATGGACTAACATCAGGAGTTAGACTCGCTACTGTACCAGTCGTTCCCCACAAAAAGCTTGCCAAAACTACATTTATTACTCCACCTGAAGTTTCATTTTTCAAGAACATAACCACTCCATTTACCATTTTATAATGGTTCTTAGTATATGCTCGTAGATGACGGTTTATTTTGCTGTTAAGACGTTTTTGTTTGCAGTGTGGACGTGATCAGTGTGAAACCTTTGAAGGTGAAAGGCCGAAGTATTGAGAGAATCGTCTGCTAAATGCGGTGAAGTCTGTATAACCCACCTGTTCGGCAACTACCTGGAGTGGGTAGTCCGTATGAATTAAAAGTGCTTGCGCCTTTTCCATGCGCAATTTCGTTACGTATTGTGAGGCAGTGAATCCAACTTGTTCTTTGAACAATTTTTTAAATTGGGTTGGACTCAAGCATGAGATACTAGCTAACTTACATATTGGTAGTTCTTCAGTAATGTGAGATTCTATAAATTCAACAGCTTCACGAATTCTATGATTTAACTGCTTGAATAATGTTTGTTTACTCATTAATTCAAAAAACATTAGGTAAGAAATATGTTCTAACTCTTCATTTACTTGATGCTCTAGTTGGGCTTCTATAAAGTTAATAAAACGTAGAAGAGGTTGGCTAACAGAAAATACAACTGTATTTGATGATGAGAGGTTTTCAGGTAGCTCATTCATATCTGCGACTACAAACCTTGCTTCAACATCGGCAGTAAAATGATGCACATTAGCCTTTCTAATCACTACACATTCACCGGGGGTAACTTTCCCCGTAAAACCACCTATATCAATGTTTATTACCCCTCGCAACGGGAGAACTAGTTGGTGAAATAGGTGAGAATGGCCTAATCTATAACGGCTGTAAGAACGAATAGATAATGTATTTAGCATATAAACTCTTTAAGCTGACGTATAGAAGATAATCAAAAGCTTATAATAAGGTCTAATTACTATACAGCACAAGGTATGCTATTTATATTTGGTGGATAAACATGCTATACCCGTTCCACTTGAACCCTGCATCTAGAGGTAACATAGGTATAGTACTAAAAGAAATGGTGTTAATTCACGAAAGTTATCTGCTAAATCAAGCTTAGTTCTAATAGCGCAAACTTTCATAAGTATATGCCCAAACTACCTGAAGATGCGTGTTTCAGGATGCTTGGGTATAAAGGGGACGTTTTTGCCCAACCAGTTTTTCTTTATTCCAGCTAAATTTTGGGGTGTAAGGGATGATGTTATACACAATAGTACTCCTTTGATTAAAGGAACTATAAATATAGCTCACAACTACTGCTCAAAATTGTTCTTAAAGCATTAATTAAGTTTAGAAATTTTTCTATACACTTTTTAATAAATTGTCTTCCTCATACTACTGAAAAGTCTACATAATATATGCTAGTCTTGCTAATCACATAGTAGTCGAAAAAAATAAAATAAAAATACGTTTCATCAATTTCTACATTTTTGTGAAACTTATTTCATTCGGCTAGCGATTAATTACAAGCGAAGGAATAAATGTTTGCAAAATATATTGTCTGTTTTAATTTTTGTTTTGTATATGATAACTAATAATGCAATTGCCGAAACTTATAAATTTGTAGGCACTACTTTCACGCATATTCTTGAACAAGATTCGTCGGGGATAAATAAAGGGATTGGTGCAGAATTAGCAACAAAAATTATGACAAATATTGGGCATGATATTGAAATTGAAATATACCCTTGGAAAAGAGCACAAATGATGGTCGAAAGTGGACTAGCAGATGTCCTAATTGGTCCCTATAAAACCAGTAAAAGGGAAGTGTTTTTTAACTTTAATTCTTATCATTTCTACCAGGATTATATGATATTTTATTCTAGACATGACAACGAATTTACCTGGAATGGTGACTTATCGGCACTTAATCATTTAAAAATAGGGTTAATGGCTGGTTGGGCCTATGGAGACAAGTTTGATAATTATAAAAATAAACTATCAATAGTGATTTTACATTCATTTAATAGTTGCTTTGGTATGTTATTAAAAAACAGAATTGATCTATGTGCATTAAACCAAAGAAACGCCGAAAAATATTTATCAACAAATAAACATAAATTTAGACAAGTTAAAACACCAATCTCTTCAGTTAAAGGATATTACGGTTTTTCAAAGAAACTAGAATTACACGATTTACGGATCGAATTTGACCGTGAATTAAAAAAATTAATCGATAACAACGAAGTGAGACAAATGAATAAAAGGTATGGCCTCTACTATGTGGATGAATAAATAATAGCGTACACTTTATGTCAATAATGTGTGTAAGGTGACTCGCCAGAATGCACACTTTTTGAAACTCGCATCTTGAGGTGGTTTGGGTATAGTATGGTCTTATTAGCTGTAGCAATGGGAATAAAAAATGGAAATGGATGAATCAATTAATGTTTTTGGTGAAGCGTTAGTCGCTTGTGGTGGTGACCCCGTAACCGGATTTTTTCGTGATAATAAATGTAATACCTCTGAACAAGATGTTGGTTCACACACCATCTGCATTGAAGCAAGCCAGCAATTTTTAGAGTTTTCGCGTTTTAAAGGCAATGACTTATCAACACCGATACCTGAATTTAACTTTGAAGGCATAAAACCTGGAGATACTTGGTGTTTATGTGCAGAGCGCTGGTTAGAAGCTTATCAAGGAGATAGAGCACCAAGAGTTCACTTAAGAAAAACTCATATTAAAGCGTTGGAAATAGTGCCGATTGAGATATTGAAAAAATTTGCTTTAGATCTAAGCTAATTAAAATAAGTTAATCAAATTAACATAATCAATGTAAATGAAGGCATTTCCTATTATTAAGTTAAATGAATGTTAGTTTAATAACAGGGGATACCTGAAGAGAATTTATAGTATGAACATACTGAATGAGTTTTACCCTGAAATTTCCCCTTTTAATGACTTCTTATTTGATGTCGATGGTCAACATCAAATTTATGTAGAGCAATGTGGTAACCCTAAAGGGCAACCTGTGCTCTTTATTCATGGTGGTCCCGGTGGCGGCTGTTCAACTAACGACAGGCGTTTTTTTGATCCTGAGCAATACCATATCATTTTATTTGATCAACGTGGTTGTGGCCGTTCATTGCCTCACGGTTGTTTAGATAACAATGAAACGAGTTATTTAGTTGAAGATATCGAAAAAATTCGTCAACACTTAAACATTGAGCAATGGCATGTTTTTGGTGGTTCGTGGGGCTCTACGTTATCCTTGGTTTATGCTCAAACGCATCCGATAAGTGTTACAAGTTTAGTGTTACGTGGTATTTTCCTTGGACGTGATGTTGATACCAACTGGACATTCTCTGGTGGTGGGGCAACACGTATCTTCCCTGATTATTGGCAAGATTATCTCGATGTGCTTCCGCTAGGCAGCGAACAAGCGACGACCAAAGCAGCTTACGAAATGTTAGTTGGTGACGATAAAGTGTTAGCGCAAAAAATAGCAACTGCTTGGAGTATTTGGGAAATTCGTTGTTGTACATTAATACCTGATCAAGCCTTTGTTGATGCAGCCACAGGTGATGATCATGCTTGGACATTAGCTCGCCATGAGGCGCATTTTATGGTTAATGATTGTTTTTTAACTGACAATCAAATTTTAGCGAACTGCGATAAAATAAAAGATATTCCAACGGCTATCGTTCATGGACGTTATGACATTGTCTGTCCTGCTGATAATGCGTGGTTATTACACCAACAACTGCCTAAATCGAGCCTCGTAATTAGTGATGCATCAGGGCATGCCTCGGTTGAACCAAATACTAAACATCATTTAATTGCAGCAACTCAGGCAATGTTATCACTATAATATTATTACGATGAAAGCAGGTCTATCGGCAGCACAACAAGGTTTTTATGCCTGTGTTGCTATCACTATCTCGCTACTTGGGTGAAAGTAACGTAAAATAGTCGGCATTGATTTATTTACACCTATGCTCGCGTATAAAGGCGAGCAATTGTAGCCATCGACTAAAGGCCCACCATGAAAAAAACGTTTGAATTAACCCACCCAAAAGTAAAACTTGAAAGACGCGTTGATGCTGTAAAGCACGAAGTTAAAAAATACCTTAAAAGAGAACGCAACAAAAAATTACCAGCAGGTGCTGATTTTTGGGATTTTGATTGCCAATTTGGTAATACCAAAGAAGAAGCAGAGCCAGTGCAATTGTCAGACATTAATAAACGTATTGATCAAACTCAAGTTGACGGCTTAACGTCATTTTATATTGAAATCATGGCAAAAGAAGGTATCAGAACTTTTACGCCAAGAGATGAAGATGATAGTAACTTTGAAGATTAGTAGCACATAGCTACTGTTTCAAGCTTATATATGACCGAGCCATGTGCTCGGTTTTTTTATGTCTGTAAAATTGAGTTAATGTATAAAAAAGTAGCTAGCCCCTAGCAGGAGCATTTTTATGGTAAACATTCAGGTAAGAAATGACAGCGTTGTCATATTTTATTTTCAATGTTATGGTACGGCTCAGCCATTTTCGTTTACAATTTTTTAGAGTAAAAACTTAAATTAATACTAAAGTTGTATATTAAAGTCGGATTAAAAATTTTAGCATGTTAGTTATCCAATTATCTTTAGCTACAGAATTTATGTAGTTTTATTGCTGGAAATAAAGAAAATAATACGTTAAAACTATGTGCAAATAACATTTAGCGTTGAAGAATAATAAATATAAAGAAGAGATATTTCATGTTATACCAAATGGGTTAATTAATGGGTCAACATAGCGTTACTTATTTAACACCAATGGTATTAATAACCTCAAGTTAAGTCCGAAGGAAGAGAAAATGAAAGAATTAAAATCTTGTTATCCAGTTTCAGAGAAAGCCAAAGCGCATACGCATATTGATGCAGCTACATACGATGCTATGTACAAAAAATCAATTGAGCAACCGGATGAATTTTGGGGCGAACAAGCAAAAGAATTTATTGATTGGTACCAACCTTGGGACAGCGTAAGTAAAGTTGACCTTAAAAACTCTGAAATCAACTGGTTCTCTGGCGGTAAACTTAACGTAAGTTATAACTGTATTGATCGTCATTTAGCGACTAAAGCAAATGATACCGCCATTATTTTTGAAGGTGATGATCCAAATGATGACTCAAAAGTAACGTATCAAGAATTACATGACCATGTTTGTCGTTTTGCGAACTTATTAAAAGAACGCGGCGTTAAAAAGGGTGATCGAGTATGTATCTACATGCCGATGATCCCTGAAGTAGGTTACGCTATGTTAGCGTGTGCACGTATTGGTGCAATTCACTCTGTTGTATTTGGTGGTTTCTCTACTGAATCGATTAAAGCTCGTGTACTTGATGCAGACTGTAAAGTTGTTATCACTGCTGATCAATCATTACGTGGTGGTAAACGTATCCCGCTTAAATCAAATGTTGACGCTGCGGTTGTTGATTGTCCTAACGTTCACTCAGTAATTGTTGTTGCTCGCACTGGTGGTGACGTTGCTTGGAATGACAAAGTAGATATTAACTACGAAGAAGCCGTAGCTAAACAATCGGCAATATGCGAACCAGAAGTAATGGACGCTGAAGATCCATTATTCATTCTTTATACTTCAGGTTCAACGGGTACGCCAAAAGGTGTAGTACATACATGTGGTGGTTATATTCTTTATGCAGCCATGACACATAAGTATGTGTTTGATTATAAAGAAGGCGAAGTTTACTGGTGTACTGCCGATGCTGGTTGGATCACTGGTCACTCTTATATCTTCTACGGTCCGTTAGCAAATGGTGCAACTACTTTAGTATTTGAAGGTGTACCAACATACCCTGATGCGGGTCGTTTTTGGCAAGTATGTGAAAAACATAAAGTTAACGTGTTTTACACTGCACCTACTGCCATTCGTGCATTAATGAGCATTGGTGATGATTTAGTTAATCAAGCTGACTTATCGTCTTTACGTTTGTTAGGTACGGTAGGCGAACCAATTAACCCTGAAGCGTGGCATTGGTATTACGAAGTTGTTGGTAAGAGTAATTGCCCGATTGTTGATACGTGGTGGCAAACTGAAACAGGTGGTATTTTAATTACTTCACTACCTGGCGCTGTTGACATGAAACCAGGTTGTGCGGGTAAACCATTCTTTGGTGTTCAACCAGCACTATTTGATAAAGACGGCAATACCTTAGAAGGTGAAAATGCAGGTCTGTTAGTAATGACGGCAAGTTGGCCAGGACAACTACGTACCGTTTATGGTGATCATAATCGTTTCTATCAAACTTATTTAGGTCAATACCCAGGTAATTACTTTACCGGTGACGGCGCTAAACGTGATGAAGATGGTTATTACTGGATAACAGGTCGTGTTGATGACGTGCTTAACGTATCAGGACACAGATTAGGTACTGCTGAAATTGAAAGTGCGTTGGTACTTCATCCAGCTGTTGCTGAAGCGGCTGTTGTTGGTTACCCACATGAAATTAAAGGCCAAGGCGTTTATTGTTACGTGACCTTAATGGGCAACGCGACTGAATCAGACGAGTTAAATGTAGAACTACGTGAATTTGTTGCGAAAGAGTTAGGTCGCTTTGCAAAACCTGATTACATTCAATGGTCACCGGGCTTACCTAAAACACGTTCAGGTAAAATCATGCGTCGTATTTTACGTAAGATTGCTGAAAATGATGTAGATAGTTTAGGGGATACTTCAACATTGGCAGATCCAAGTGTTGTTGAAAACTTGATTGATAAACGTATCATTCACGGTGCATAAGCATTAATTGTTTACCACTCGATTTATACTGAAAAGCGCCGAAAGGCGCTTTTTTTATGGGGATTTATTATACCAATTCCATTAAATTATTGCCCACTTGTGCTGGTTAAAATATTCCAAGACGGCGTTGCTCTCAATCCCAATAGCCAGCTATTGGTCAATCAAGCGCCTACCCTTGAATCATTCTTCCCACACACAACAAGATCACAAACTTAATGGGATTGAGCGCCGTTATTAACGTCAGTAAAAAAAGCCGTTACTTTGACCAAGCGTTGTGGTGAATTACGTCGTCAATATCCATTCGAGGCAACCAGCCTTTCTCTTCAAGCTCTGGTTTTGCTTTAAACTCGCTAACATAACCGAGACAAAGGTAACCAATAATATCAATATTTTCAGGAATGGCTAAGACATCTCTTAATACCGAATCATGAATAATACTCACCCAGCCTAAACCTAAGTTCTCTGCTCTGGCTGCTAACCACATATTTTGTACCGCGCATACTGCGCTATACAAATCCATTTCAGGCTTGATAGTTCGTCCTAAAACGACAGGCCCATTTCGATTTCTATCACAAGTAACACATATCCCTAGTGGTGCTTCAACAATCCCTTCAAGTTTTAGTTTGTTATATTGTGAACTTTTTTCTGGAGTGAACAGTGCTGATGAGTGTTTGTTTGCCTCGGTAAAGCCTTTTTTTATGGCTATTTTTTTCTCTGTATCTGTGACTACAATAAAATCCCATGGCTGCATAAAGCCAACACTTGGTGCATGATGAGCCGCTTTGAGTATTCGTTGCACTACATCATTTGCTACAACTTTAGGCAAAAATTCACTTCGGACATCTCGGCGAGAAAAAATAACTTTATAGAGAGCATTTCTTTCACTTTCACTAATATTCATAAACTTCTCAATGGATCATGCTGATGAGTAAGTGGCGTATGATAGGTTAAGTTTCACCTGAGTGAT
>MAAF01000028.1 GCA_002163005.1 Colwellia psychrerythraea
TCGATACCCTATGGTATTGCCTCGTGGTATTTGGTTTATCAAGAGGACCTGTGTTGGCAAAACTGAAAGCTAATAGTCATATTATTGATAAAGTTACCGGCGTGGTTTTACTATTACTTGCCGTGCGTGTTGTGATTAATTAGGTGATAGGGATTAGTTATTTAATTTATCACTCGGATATTAATTTAAAATAACTATGTAATGACACAGTTATTTTGACCATTAATTAATAGTTGCTATGTCGCTTTGAAGCACATAACGGCATAGAATTTATAGTCACTTTGTGCGCATAGAAGAAGTAAGAGTTTTACATTGTGAGTGTTTGTCGAGGTCAACTGTACACCAGTTAGTTGACCTAAATAGAGCAGATAGCTAGTTTTTAAATATTAGACTTAGCGGACGTTGACGGGATCGTTTTTAAGACTCATTTATTGATAAAAAAACAAAATAGAGTTATGGAACGAGAACAATATCTATGGCTGCTGCAAGCTCATTGCTGCCGTTCAATAGTTTAAAATATCTTTGCTGCATTTAGTTTTAAATGTTCTATGAATAATTTCATTTTTTTGGATAGGTGAATCTTACTAGGGTAAACAGCATAGATTTCCCTTCTGTGCACTCCTACTGTATCTTTAAATAAATGAATTAATTCACCTGACATAATTTCATCTTTAACACTAATCATCGGTAAACAAGCAACTCCAAGACCATCAATAGCAGCTTGTCTTAAAATTGCTGTACTTGAAGACAATATTCGAACATTTACTTCAAGTTCAACAGACTTATTATTAAAAGAGTTAATTAAACGTAGGCTACTATTATCAGATTGATATGATAAAAAGTCACACTGTTCGATTTGATATAAAGTATTCAAATCAGGCTTAACTTGATTTAAATACTTTTCACTAGCGCATAAAACTGAGTTAGAGGTAAATAAGAACTGAGCAATGAATTCGGAATCTTTTAAAGGTCCGACTCTGATAGCAATATCAAAACTGTCATCTAAAAGATCTTCATAATCATTACTAAGTACAATCTCTAGCTTAATGTCGGAGTGTAATTTAGCAAAATCGCAAAACCAACCATTTAATAGTTCATTGCCCAATGTTATAGGTGCTGTCAGCCTTATCTTCCCTACTGTTTTTTCATTATCTATCTGGATAGCTTGAATAACGTCCTTAATTGTCTGCATTTTTGGATGACAATGATTAAATAAATACTCTCCTTTTTCAGTTAAACTAAGTTTACGAGAGTTTCTTTCAAGTAATCTTACACCTAATGCTGATTCAAATTCGCTAACCCTTCGACTAATAGTGCTTGAGGGTATATGTAGTTTTTTAGAAGCCTTAATAAAGCTACCTTGCTTTATTACTTCAATTAATATTAAAAGATCATCATATCGCCACATCAAAAAACCTTAATTCCATTAATGGGATGTTGAATCCCTTTTTAAGTAATTTAATCCCTATTAATGGGATGATATTATATATCCATAATTTACGATATAAATAAGGATATATAATGACTACATATTTTGCTTACTGCGGATTAATTGCTTCAATTTGGATTGTATTCGGAATCTTTCTTGCCGCTAAATTTTACCCAAATTATAGCCATAATAAGCAGTTTTGTAGCGAACTAGGAGCCAAAGGAAGCCCAACAGAAAGATTGTCCCCGTTAATTAATAACTACCCTTTAGGTGTTTTATTTTGTTTTTTTGGCTCTGCTGTCATCCAAATGAAAGACAGCTCTATTATGTCAGTTATAGCAGGTTCTTTGATCATCATTCACGGCATTGGTACTTGGGTTGCAGGCTATTTTCCTATGGATGCAAATCCATATACGAAATCTCCATCCTTCAGTTGTAAAGTTCACTCATGGGCAGGTTTTATCATGTTATTAGCTTTACTAATAGCACCATTATTAATGGTTTTTGGTCCTATAAATCAGTCAATAACCACTCCCTTTAAGATATTTTCAATAGCCAGTATTTTAGGGGCAGTTTACTTTCTCTATAAAATGGCAAAAGCTACTAAGAAGAAAACTAATCCAGGATTACATCAAAGACTTAGCTATGGAGCGCAATTAGCATGGCTAAGTGGATTATCCATAGTATTAATTCAATAAAAGCTGTTTATACAAACTCACTTTAATCTATAGTATTTATGACTATATTGGTGGCGCAGGAGCCAGTCATGGGATAAACAATCAGGGTTGATACGTCTATGCCTCCTGCAAGCTCATAGCTGCCTATCATGTACTACTTTTGAACGTTAACTATGAGTCTAATTCAAGAGTGTGCCCTTTATCGTTTAGTTTTTACTTAAACGTAGTTATTAAAGTGATAGTAGTGGTTGTTTTGGGGTTTCATCACCTTGGTTAATATTTTCATTCAACAACCACCATGCGTATAGTCCTGTCAAAATATTTGCCGTGGCAATTGCCCACCAAATAGCTTGCACATTGAAAAAAGACGCGATAATGGTAAGTGGCACCATAAAAAGATAACTTCTAATAATTGCCATTTTTAGTGCTTTTTTAGCAAGTTGCTTAGCATTCAAGTATGAAGATGTAATCTGTAGTACGCCATATAAGCCATAAGATAAACCGACAATAAGCATATAAGACTTTGTTGTCGCGATGACTTCATTATTAGTGGTAAATAGCGATATTATCGGTGTTGAAAATAAGAGTATGAGAGCAAATAAAACTAGCCACCACAACCATATCGTTGTTTGCATAACTTTAGCCCCGTGTTCAATGCGAGTTGCATTACTTGAAGCTAAGTTTTGCGCGACAAAAGGCGTAAAGACAATACTCAACGCTGAATACAGAGCTAAACTCACTGATTCAATACGGATAGCGATACTCAAAGCTGCAATAGTAGTATCGCCAAAACTAGAGACCATTTTAGTGATCAATATCATCGCAATCGGGTTGAGAACCTGAGTAGAAGCTGCAGGAATTCCTACCTTAAAGACCTTTGTTAAAGTGCTAACTGCAATGTCGATATTACCAATGGCTTGTTTAGAAAAAGAAAGTGAGCGTAACAAAACAACCAGCATACAAAACAGAACAACAAACCAAGAAATCAAAGTCGCAATAGCTGCTCCTTGTAAACCTAATGCTGGAATATCACCTGCACCAAAGATTAGTAGGTAATCAAAGACCACATTGGTAATACCGCCAATCCCCCAAATAACGGATGTAGCAAACATTTTTCCATGAGACATTAATATTGCATTAGTGACTAAGCAGCCAGCAAATAAAAATAAACCTAAAAACAAGGTGTCGGTATATTCTCTTAATAATAATGTCATGGCGGAGCTTGCACCAACAAGACTAAATACAGGGCTTTGAATAACCCACACTAACAAACTAAAAATAAAAGCAATCAGCAGCAAATAGACGATTGAAGTAAAAGCTTGCTCGCTAACTAATTGAGTATCTTTGCTAGCAATACTTTTACTTATCATTACGGTAACACCCGTTGATATTCCGCCAATCAAGCCAAAAATAAAGATGTAAATAGGATAAACAAAGCCCATCGCAGCTAGCTCTTGAGTGCCCAATTGCGCAATAAAATAACTATCTATTAATTGGAAAAGCATATTTGCCAATAAGCTAATTGTTGTGGGCAGTGCCAATGCAAGTAAGGTTTTACCTACTGGTCCTGTTTGCATTTTATTTGACATGGGGTTTTACCTTAAGAGAGTATCTACCTTGAACAAATCAGCCGCAGAGCAATACTTAAACTAAGTTTTAATTGCTTGCGAAAGGGAGTAGGCTAAGATGAACTTAGCCTATGCTTGTCGAATATATATCGAATTCGATATATATTAATCGAGTATTGACCAATCAAGCTTATTCGCCCAATCGTTAAGGGATTGCCATTGCGTATCTGCAAAATCATGCTGTAAGTCAGTTAAGTTGGCCGAGTAACCAACATCATCAAACCACTTAAACATAAGGTACAAATCTTCACTATTACTACGCAGGTATTGTGGGTCTACACTTTGATAAGTAATATCTCGTCCTGAAGCGGCTGATAAAATTCTTGCTGTTTCATTACCTGTAAGTTCATCACCTGCAATGTTTACCCGCAGACCATAAGATTTTTCGCCCATAGCAATAACCGTTGCAGCAAAGGCACCGATATCTTTTACTGAAACTTGCTGTAATTTGCGATCATTTGGCATAGCAATTGACAGTTTTCCTTCTTTCAAGCTTGGCAGTGACCATGCGGTAATATGATTTTCCATAAAAAATACGGGTGCAATAAAGGTATAGTTCAAACCGTTTCCAACAATACGTTGTTCAACTTTATATTTACTATCAAAGTGCGGTACACCCGTTGAATTATTCGCATCGCTGACTGAGCTAAATACTAGATGTTCAACGTTTGCAGCTTTAGCTGCATCAGCAATATTGTAGCCATGTTGCACTTCACCATCAGTACCAGATTCAAACGGTGTTGTTACTGCAAAAACAGTATCTGCCTTTTCCATTGCTGCGGTAAGTGCTGCAATATCAGTCAAGTCACCTTCGATTATTGATACCCCCTGTTTAGCTAATGCTTGAGCATTATCTGATTTGGCATTACGGGTATAAGCCATTAATTTATAATCTTGCTTAAGTAAAGCATTCGTTACTGAGCCACCTTGTGCGCCTGTTGCACCAATGATTAATACAGTTTTGTTATTCATAATTTGTTTTCCTTGTAAGTAAAAATAATAAGTAGTGATTTCCTAAATGATGTGACTAGTTTATTGTTTTAATATTTTTTGGATAGCCGTATAATCGAGAATGACTGTTCCAATTTATGCAACAATGTTTATGTGATGAAGTTTTATGGAGAAAAAATGAATACCAAAGATGCAGAATACTTTGTACGACTAGCCCATATCGGTAGTTTTACCAAAGCGGCAAAGCAACTTAAGATCCCAAAGTCTACCTTGAGTCGTCGCATTAGCCATTTGGAGCAAACATTAGGGGTAAAGTTAATAGAGCGAACCACAAGAGAGATCATGTTGACCGATCTTGGTCGAGGTTATGTTACTCACTGTGAACAAATAATAGAAAATGTTGAAGCCGCCAGTAATTATTTATCGCAAGTAACCTCGGCACCGAGTGGTCGCATTCGCGTATCTGTATCAATAGACACCGCGCTCATTTATATGCAGGATATTTTTGCTGATTTTATTTTGGCTTATTCAGATATAGAATTAGAAGTGGAATTAACACAACGTGTGGTTAATTTAGTAGAAGAAGGCATTGATGTCGCCATTAGAGTTCGTAATTTAAAGGACTCAACCATGATTGCACGAAAAATTGGTTCTTTTGAAATGAGTTTATATGCCAGTAGCTCCTTTTATCAAAATCAGAGTATTCCCAAACACCCCAATGAGCTAATAGATACGGACTGTATTGGCATGGGAGTTGGTACACCACATTGGAACTTCTCCGAGCAAGGAAAAAATATAGAACTGCTTCCTAAGCATAGATATCGAGTAAATAATGCAAAAATGATCCAAGCCGCGGTAGTAAAAGGACTTGGTGTTAGCATACTGCCAAAGTCTACGGCTCAGCCTTTGGTTAAATCTGGTCAATTAATTTCATTACTTGATAACTTCATTGGTTTTCAAGGAGAAATGTATGCGGTTTATCCAAGCAGGCAATATGTACCTGCTCGTATTAGCACATTTATAAAATTTCTAACCGAACGGTTAGCAAAGCAATAATTGTAATAAGCCTCTCAAAGGAAGCTTACTGAAAAATATTTAAAACCCAATAGTACTGCTTAAAACGGCATCAGCCGTCTAGATTCTACTTGCTTGTTAAGTGTGGGTTGAGTCCAAAATATTACCGTCTGCTTTGGTGGCGAAGGAGCCAGTCAAGGTGAGGGAAAATCAGGGGTGATACGTCTCGTCACCTGCAAGCTCAAAGCTGCCGCTCATATTCAATTCTTAAACGTTAACTATGATTCTTGAGTTCAAATAGTCAGTGCAACACACTCTATTCGCAAATTGCTATTAGCGGATAAGTTAATGCGTTTTACCTAGAACCAATAACTTAATCCAAACATAATCAGTAATACACCTAAGTATTTACTGATTATTTCTCCTTTTGGCATAACTTTTTCTACAACAATTACCAGCGTTAAAATAAGGATCCATTTTAGATTCATTACCCCACTTACAAATAATACTGTCATTAAAAACCAGCAACAGCCTACGCAATAGCTGCCGTGTTTTAGGCCTAAGAGTAGTGCCCCCTTAAAACCTTCTTGCCAATCTTTACTAAGCATAGACAATGGTGAACGACACAGATTTAAGCAGTTTTGCTTAAATGAAGAAAATTGATAGATACCAGCAATGATTAAAATTGACGCACTAAAGGTTAGGTTCGCACTATCCATCATTGGTGTCAGTAGATCTAAATGGTGTAGAAAATACTGCAAAAAGGTGATGACTAAACTGTATAAGCACCAAATTATGACATAGCCGAAGGTAAAAATAATGGTTGGTGTGTAGGTTTGATTTGACGAAATACGTTGTCGGTTAAGTTTATCAACCAATAATATCACTGGAATTGCCGATGGCAGCATCATTCCTGCCATCATAATAGCCCACATGATAAACAGCATGAATACATCAGACACAGACCAACTTGCTACCGGAACCATATTCATAGTCATATCATAAAGCATGTAATGCCAACTCAAATAAATGAGTAGGCATACACTAATAATGATTAAAATTCGATTTATTAAAACCATTTTGTAATCAAGCACTGATGTATGTTGATTTAAGCATTCGGCCAATTCACAACAGCGTTTGCAGCAAAGGTATCACTATAATTAAAGGCTATATTGCCATGGTTAATTTTCATTAATTTGGTTTTTCCAGCAAAACCATCGTTCCACATAAAACCACCTTTAGGGAAGGAAATATGCACTTCATTTATATCGCCAGTAACGGGGTTAATGTGTGGCTCTTGTTCAACCTCAATAATACCTTCTATTGTGACCGTTGATGTATAGTCTTGCCTATTTAACTTAATATCAGCCATTATTGGTCCATCAAATTCACTAAACAAAGTACCTAGTACTTCAACAGGCATGCCACCTGCTTGTCCTGACATTATGGTAGCAAGCGCGTTGACTTGTTCTTCGTTAGCATTGTTATCAATAAAAAGAGCTCCTTTGCCATTACCTTCATGCATAGCACTTGGCCAAGCGGCAGCAAACACCATTTTCAAACCACTTAAGTCTAAATCGTTTAAGTGACCACTAAGTACTTCAAAGCCCAATATTGCTTCACAGCCGCCATTTTCACTGGTTGGGAAACCGCCAAACTGACAGCCACATCCGTGACTACAGCTACAATTTTCAATTTGATTCATTGATAATGCCCAAGAATGTTGATTACTCATAATATAGCTCCTCTTTTTTGGGTGGTTAAATTATAGGCTAAACCTCATTATTTTTCCTTTTTGAGAGCAAAACATATTTCGATTTGAGTTCTGACATTGTTGTGTACATTGTTATGTTTATCTTAATTCAATTATTTATTTTAGGTGGTTGAAATAATTATAAGTATTTTTTCATTTATAACTGCGTTTTCAAGGTCAATATCAGAAAATTGGTTACTACTCCCATGTTCAAATATTAAGGAAAAAGTGTCATCTAAAATAAGTAAGATATTGTCTCATAGCGATCAGTTGTCATGAAGTTTCATTAACCATTAATGTCTGATATTGTCGGAATATTTGTCACTTTCATTTAATGTCTCTATGACCGCTATGGTGGCAAAGCTGACTATTTATTGTGATAAATTCAAGTCTAAATTACGTCTGCTTAGTGGCCAGGTTGTGTGAAAACTAATTATTATAAGTTTTCACTATTGAGGTTTTATCTCAGTTATTTATAAGGCTTCGCGTAGCGAAGCCGATATTTATGAATATCCATGCCTTAAATTTTTTATTAGCTCAAAGTCGCTTATATTGGCTCCTGTTCTGAACATATTTCGGTGCTTAAAAGGGAAACATAGCCCTTAGGCTACCATTAGTTCCTGCATCAATTTTTCTGTTCCAAATATACTGAGCATTCTTTTTAAATTATACGCCAATACATGCAAGTTCAATTCGGTGCTGACGTTTTTAAGCCCTCTTGTTAAAAGGTGCGAGGCTCCTGCCCACAACTTAATCGTACCAAAGGGATGTTCAACCGTTTGTTTTCGTTGAAGCATTGCATCAGGCGTGGCTTTGAGTAGGGCTTTCATTTTTTCCATGTCAGCTTCATGAACCCAACGCCTCATTCTTCTTGGGTCTTTTTTAGATCGGGTACACTGGCTTTGGGTTGTACAATTTTTACAAGCCATACCATTGAAGTAAATTTTTATATCTAATCCTGTTTCTATCGCATTGAATCGATGTTGAAGTTCATTGCCCGCAGGGCAAATATAAACATCAATATCTCTATTGTATTTAAACAATGATTTATTAAAAATCCCTTTCTTTTCAGAGCCTGATGTATCGGTTTTAGGTACAAGAGTCATTACACCTAAGTCTTGCGTATCTTTAATATCTTGTCGACTGTAATAACCTTTATCAGCCAAAACCGTGGTAACACTTTGTCCTAAAGCTTCAAGTGTTTGTTTAGTCATATTACACAACTGGCCTCTGTCTGTCGTGTTGGTGACTTCGTGAGCAACAATTAAATGATGCTTGGTATCAACAGAACTTTGTATTTTATAGCAAACCGCTCGTGTCATTCCTTGTGTTTTCATCAAACGACAATCAGGATCAGTCGTGGATATTTGTTTGTCGGGATGGTTATTTACGGCTAATGCCATATCTTTTAAATCAACGAGATGTTGTTTTAGTAAATGCAATTTAGCTTCGATATTAGCAATGTCACTTAGAGAATTCTCTTGCGAATCTGAATGCTCAAGCTGTTGTAAGTAGTTATTAATATTTTTCTCTACACGATCAATATGAAACTTAACTTTACTTGGCGTATAGTTGTTATCTTTGTTGTTGGATGCCCTAAACTTACTGCCATCAATGGCAACGGTTGCATCATTAAACATTTTCAATTTGTGGCACATTTGCACGAAGGTATTACAGGTGTTTTTAATACCCAAGCGGTTATCTTTTCTAAAATCAGCAATCGTTTTAAAGTCTGGAGATAAACGTTCAGTGAGCCACATAAGTTCCACATTACGTTGTGTTTCACGCTCTAAGCAACGTGACGACTGAATTCTATTTAAATAACTATAGATATAAATTTTGAGTAATATTGCGGGGTGACAATCAGGACGACCCGTTGGTTTAGATTGAACACCTTTAAAGCCAAGGTGTTCTAAATCTAAACCATCGACAAATACATCGATTACTCTGACAGGGTTTTCTTTAGAAATGAAATCTTCAAGCATTTCTGGAAAGAGTGTAGCTTGGGAGCGAGATAAACCTTTAATATGACGTGACATAAAGCCAACATATAATTAATTAACCTGATGAATATTATATCAAATATAGCGTAACTTATTATCTTGTTTTGAGATTGATTGATCATAAGCATTCGGTGTTTATTCGAAAAGGTGATCAAAACGTTTTCACACAGTCTGTGGCAAAAGTGATCATTAGTTCTATCTCACTTAGGGAGAAAAAACGCCATAGAAATGAACTTATAATGCTAGCTCATCTGTAGATTGTGAACGCAAGAGAGATATTGTTCTAATATTTAGGATCGTTTTTTGGCTGAAGTAATTGCTTTAATTTTACTCTTAAAACTATGAGCGTTTTTTCTAAAATGTACTTGTTATATCGAACTTAAAAGCTGCTAACAGTTAGATGTTAGCGGCTTTTTTATTGCTCTATTTTTAACATTATTAAGCTATCAACCTGAACCTTATAAACGCTGTCAAATCACTCTCAAACTCTACTGTTTATTGGTGAGTGAGTTACAGGCCATTATGGTATTGCACATTGGTTGAGTCCGGCACTAGCGAATTAAGCGTTTCTTTTGCAATTGATTGTGCTTCTGATTGCTCGTTTGACAGTGCATTCGAGTAGCCAACTGATTTGCTATTATCATTGTTAAGTAATTGTTCAAATTGTTTGATGAGTATCGCTTTATCTGGAGATTCTTTATCTCCTGCACCAATGTTGGTTAAATCAATCATGAAACCATCAAATAACTGCGTTAAGTCTTGGATGATCTCGGTATTTAAAAACTGATCTTTATTATAAATGCTTGGGTAGCCGGCTTTTTGTTTATCAATAGCAAAAGAAACCCCTTTAAGGTTGGTTATGCTAGTTGATTTATCGCACGACAACATACAACCATTATCAATGCGTGGTTTTTCACAACCAACACTCTGCTGGAAGAAACACTGTCTGCTAGTCATTAATAAAATAGGGTGATAAACGCTGTAGAGCATTTTGAAGTTTTCAGGACGTGCGATAGTTTTCATTTGTTGGCGGTTTATTTCATTTGAAATAAAGGCGCCACTACAGTTGAAACCTTCTTTCATCGCTAATAATGCGTATGAATTGGTAGTGTTTAAGAAAGGACCAGCAATCCACTCAAGGCCTAATTCAAATGCTCTATTGGCGATACCCGTGTTATTAGTAACGATTAACTTAGGCTTTACTTGCTCTAAAATATTTACCGCAACATCATAGTCTTTGCCAATTAATACTGAAGGGAACCATGGAATAAGACGTGGATTTTCTTTGAAAAAGCTGACGTATTTAGTACAGCCACGTTTATAGGCATCAGGCAGTTTAAAGTAAATATCGGCATCGGTTATATCACCAAGGTTGATGTCGCTCTCATCGCATATTAATAGCGATAATTTAGCAGCGTCGTCCTTTTTAGCATGACGTACTAATTTAGGTAACTCTACTTCAGTTAATACAGCGATACCGTCATTGAGTAAGGCGGCTATTTTGTTTTTTAGTGCAGTAAGCTCTTTAAAAGGAATAGTGACACTTGCTGGAATACCGTCAGTAGTTAACTCGGTTAAGTTGAACTCTGCGTTATTGAAACTTTTAAAGCGTTTTTCTATAGCACTATGATCAATGCAATTTTTTTCACTGGCGATAAGTTCACGTTGTGAATGCATAACATGAACTTGTTCTGGTGCTGCTTCCTCGGAAAACCCTTGGGTTATTTTTTTGCCATGGGTCTCATTAATTTTTATCGTTACGGTTAATGGTTCGTCTACTTCACCTGAGAATGCTAATGAGAGGTTACGTTTTTCAATACTTAGGTGTTTTATTTTATCAAATACATCCGCGTGTATTTCTTCTTTTTCATCATTTAAGCTTTGTTCAACGTCTTGAATTTGTACCACCGAGATAGCATTACTTTTATCTATAGCGTGGTATTTAGAGTTATCACGCGGGTTTTCAATAAACATCGATTGGTTTAAATCACCACGTAAAAAGGCATTAGAAAAATCACGGTTAAATACCTTGTAAAGGCGTTCGCCATCTTCAAGTAATTCACCTGTTTCTACAAACCCGTCTATTTGTTTCCGGAAGCTATCAATAACGGTATGCACATAACTTGCGCCTTTGATACGTCCTTCCACTTTAAAGGAGTGAACGCCTGCCTCGATCAATGCTGGTAAATCAAAAAATGCAGAGTTGTCTTTAATATTTAATGGAAATTTATTACCTGATTCGGTAGGTTTATATTCTTCACGACACGCTTGGCTGCAACGTCCTCTATTGCCTGAATTACCCACACTTGCGGAGGTGGAATAACATAAACCAGAGAAGGCGACACACAATGACCCGTGCACAAATACTTCAGTGAGCACTTCTTCTTTATGTGATATGGCAGTAATTGCGCTTATTTCTTTTAAATTTAATTCACGAGACAAATTAACACGCGACGCACCCAATTTTTTCAAGAAGGGAATTTGACCAATATTATGGGTTGTTAATTGCGTTGAGGCATGAATATCTAGGGTAGGGAAGTGTTTATTCAAGATATAAAGCATGCCCAAATCTTGCACAATGACACCATCAAGGGTGGTGTTCGCTAATTTACTTAATAACTTAGCAAGGGTTTTAAATTCTCGCTCTAGAATGATGATATTGAGCGTTAAGAATATTTGGCATTCGTACTCATGAGCAAGTCTAATAATACCGACGAGTTCATCAAAAGAAATATTAGCCGCTCTATTTCGAGCATTAAAGGTATCTAAACCGCAGTACACCGCATCTGCGCCAGCAATAATGGCTGCTTTGATCGCGTCGATATCACCACCGGGGGCTAATAATTCTATTTTAGGACTCATTTTACAACTTTAGCCAATTAAACGGCGGTTAAATTTCAAAGGGGGGATTTTACTGGTAAAATGAGGCAATGAATACCGTTTAAGTCGCTTATTTATTCTGATTTTTATCATCATTAATAATTACTGTACTGGAATCCCCTATCAATGAATGACACTTTTCATGAAAAAAGTAATAAAAAGACTAATGACACGAGTACGTTACCGATTCTTTATTCACTAAGAAATTGTCCTTATGCCATGCGTGCAAGATTGGCTATTTTTAAAGCGAAGCAGGCGGTATTGTTACGAGATTTGGTTTTAAGTAATAAACCAGCAGAAATGATAGCTTTTTCACCTAAAGGTACCGTGCCCGTATTGGTGTTAGCTAATGGCACGGTAATCGAAGAAAGTTTAGAGGTGATGTTATGGGCATTACAACAAACGGACCCAGATGATCTTCTTCATGGTACAAAAGAGGGAGCATTAGCAGCAATGCTCCCGCTCATTAATACATTCGATGATGAATTTAAAACGAGTTTAGAAGCTTATAAGTGTGCTAAGCGTTATCAAGAAGATAATGTTGCCCAGTGCCGAGTCGTTTGTCAGCAATACATTGCTCAATTAGAACAACGTTTAACTGAGCATAGGTTCTTAATGTCAGATAAAGAAAGTCTGGCGGATATTGCGTTAATACCTTTTATTCGACAGTTTGCTCGCGTTGAGCGTCAGTGGTATTTGCAATCACCTTACCCTATGGTAAGGCGATGGTTAAATAGTTATTTGCAGAGCCCTGTTTTTACTAAAGTGATGGCAAAACATCCATTGTGGGCAGATGAACCGCAAGATGTTTTATTTGGTGACAATTAACGTGATACAGGTTCAGATTCGTTTAATAATTCACTGACAATGCGCTTGAGTAAAAAAGTCTCACGTTCAATCGATAGACCTTTTTTATCACTTTTAGCTATGGTCTCTTCGTTATGTGCAATAGCCTGATGGATATTCATCCATACAGGGTGCATACCGTTACTCAATTCATGTGCTTCAAGTTCAGGCTCAAGTAATTCATCATCAATGGTGCAGGTATAACAATAAGATTGCATATGAACAATAGCAAAGCCTTCTTTATGCCATGGCCTGAATTCTTCATAAAGGCCAAATACTTCAACATCTTTAACACTATGTGCGCCAGTTTCTTCTTTTAGCTCGCGAATGAGTCCATCGATATTACTTTCATCTTCATCAATACCACCACCAGGTAAGCTATAGTCGTGATAACGTTTGGTATAAAGTAGTAAGATATTCTCACCCTTAAGCACAATAGCTCTTGTCGCTTTGCGGGTAAAACTACTTGCTGAAAGGTCAGTTATATCGGGATGAATTGTTGATTTGAGTAGACGCATAATAGGGTAGTGAATCAGGTAGTGATTAATATTTATTGGTGTTAGATGGGGATTTGAGTAAGGCATATCAAGCACAACTTGTGTCTTAGCTTATTGATGGCGTGTGGAAAAAGTAATAATGTGCCATTATAATTTTTAATTTAATATCCAAATTTTAACTAAAGGGACTTCTTAAGATGAAAATATTAGTAGTTGATGATATGTCATCAATGCGCCAAGTCATGAATCACATGCTTACTAGTTTAGGTTATAACAATCCAGATGAAGCAAGTTGCGGGCTTCAAGCGTTGAAAATGTTGCGACTAAGTGATTATGACTTACTCATTACCGACTTGCATATGCCCAACTTAAATGGCGAGCAATTATTAAGTAAAGTAAGAGGTGATAAAGATCTCCATAAGCTACCTGTTCTTATGGTATCGAGTGAGGACGATAAGGCTAAAATAATGGGGCTTATTGCCGGAGAAGTAACAGGCTTTATGGTTAAGCCTTTTAGTTTAAATACCTTGAAAAAACAGCTAAGTTGGATACAAAGTAAAACTAATATAGCTTAACTTTAGCAAGTTTAGATAAATGAGTTTAGTTAGATTATGTTAGCTAATTAAAGTTAAAATTGGGTATAATTCGGTTGACCATGCGTTGTTATTATCATTTTGAATTTTAAATAAAACGCTGAAATAATATCATTTTAACTTATCCGTTATTTTTGAAATAACACCTTGAGGATTTCCCTTGAATAAATACTTAATCTCGCCTTTATTGCTAACCTTATTGCTTCAAGGTTGCGGTGGCGGTTCATCATCATCGCCTGAAGCGCCAGTAGAACCTGTTGAATACACTTTCTCATTAACCGCACAATTGACTAACGATTGTGGTGTCGCAAGTGCCTTTACTGACGTGGAACTTTTACTTCAAGATGATACTTGGCAAACCCTCAGTACTTATAAAGCAGATGAAAGTGGTGTGATAAGTTTTGTTACCACCAGTGAGTTTATAAACTACACCCTAGTGGCGAAAGATCAGCAAGGTAGTGAAGCACAAGGTTTAAATGTAGTGAGCTTTTATCAAGCCAATAGCGAAACGCCATCGCACTATCAAGCGCAGTTTGATGAGTTAGTCGATAATACTAGCTGTGAGTGTGTAACGCAGAACCTTGAACTTTCTCATCGTCCTTTTGTTACACAAACGGATGTAACTAGTTCATTACCTTTTGATAACTGGAAAGAAGTTGACGACAGTACGACCTTATTTGAAGGTGTAGAGGTGTGTCGTGCTGTAGAAGGGGAATGGCCTTTACATTCCTTCTCAGTGAAGGGGACTGATGCAAATCTAAAAGTGATAGCTGCTGCCGATTTTTCAGATGACTTTTCGGAAAATGTAGCAGACGTTTGGACTTTATCGGCTTTTCAAGTAGCGGATGCGATAGACTTAGTCATGCCACATCAGGATTTTAATACTAATCAGTTGATTAAAAGTACTAAGCATTTCCCTATAGCGGTTACTAAAGATGATGATAGTATCTTGGTTTTTAGCACCCATGATTATATCAGTGAAACTTTTTATCAATCTCAAGCCAGTGTAACCTTTGATGAAAGCAGTTCTATCTTTGGTAGTTCAGTCATTAAGACCCATCAACAAGTGATTTCTACTGTAGCGCAAGAGTCTTTTGCGGTTAAAGCGAATGAGCAAAAGCCATCTATTGATGATAGAAACTTTTCAGAAATAAAAGAAGATGGTCGTTATGATTACTCGGCAGTATCAGGTTTTCCAATGGCTGTAATAAGTTTTACTTTTACCGCTTATGATCCTGATACTGGATTGTTAATGCCTGCGAAGTGGACATTCTATGGGCCAGAGCAAGGCATGCTGGCAATCAGTGCTGATCTGACAGGTTATAAAGACATTATTAATATTAATACGGACAAAAAATCTACTGATATACGCTTAATAAAAAGTATGATGACAAATAATTATCAAGACTACATAAAGTATTATCAAGGTGGCAATACGGTAGAGAATGCTTTAGATGCTAGCAATGATTTTGTTAAAAAACTTAATGAAGTTGAAATCAGCATTAAGCTGAAATAATTAGCGGATCTTAGTAAATAAAAAAGCCTGCAATTGCAGGCTTTTTTGTGAATGAAAATTAGGCTTTTATAAATATAACCTTAGGTTAAAATTTATAATCTAGTGTCAGAGTGTAACCACGCTCTGACCCAGGGTATTCACTTGAGGTTTGATAATCTTTGTCGGTTAGATTTGTTACTTTCGCTAATAAACTTACTTGGCTATTTAGTCGGTAATTCAAACCAACATCAAGTAGCGTAAAGGCTTTCAATGTTTTTACTGGGTCGTTAGCACCATCATATCGACTGCCTTGATAGTTTACATCAAAGGTAAAATCAAACTGTTTGAGTGAGTAGGCAAAGTTATAATTGGCAGAAAAATTTGGTCGTCTAGCTAACTGATGATCTGTCGTTTTATCTTCAGCATCAACATGACTCAATGTTAACGTGTTATTCGTGTTGTAAATATCAGCAGTAAAAGTTGCTTCAGCACCTAATATTTTAGCTTTTGCAACATTTGAAGGCTTATAAGCACCTGATGCAGTAGGCGCCCATTCTATTAAGTTATCAATATCTGATTGGTAAATAGATATTTCAGCAGAAAGGGTATCATTTTGAAAACGCGCTAAAAACTCAGAGGTGTCAGCCGTTTCTGATATTAAATCAGGGTTACCTTGCCAAGGGTAGTATAAGTCATTAAAGCTAGGAGCTTTGAAAGCAGTTCCGTGGCTTAAAGAAAAGAGTAGTTGATCATTTACTTGGTAACCAGCAGCTACTTGATATGTTGTCTCGCTATCAATATCGCCAACTTTATCATAACGAACAGAGGCTTCTAATTTTACCTGTTCAATATCATGACGACCCGTGATAAAAACTGCGCTAGCATCTCTATCCGTTTCATCATATTCTTTATTACTCTCAATACTTTCTGTATACCACTCAAATCCTGCTGTGATTTCTGATGAGTCAGCTAATGGCAGTTGAGCTAAAGCGGTAACTTGCTCACGATTTGTAGTAAATAAGCTGTTTTTATTACTGGCGTCATTTTGACTGTTGTATTTGCTGTAGTTATCTTCTGTGCTGTCTTGTGAGGTACTTAAACCTAGTTGTAAATATACCTGCTCCAGCTGAAGATGGTTTCTTAATAGAAAGTGGTAGTTTTCATACGTGGTTTCGTCACCACCGTATTTGGTGTTAGCATCAATTTCTGTGGTGCCTTGGTCGTACTGTGTGTTTAACTCAAGCGCATAGGCTTGAGTAAACTGACTTGTACCAGAAAGTGCTATTGATTGACGGTCATAACCATCTTCATCGTTTTGATCTACGGTATATTTGCTACTACCATCAGGGACAACTACATCAAAGCCATCAGATTTTTCTGCCGTTGCGCTTAATGTGTAACCGTGTTCTTTATTACCAAAGCCTAATGCACCATACCCTTGGTATAAGCTATCACTGCCAACTTTTATACCTACTTGGCCTTCACCTGCGCTTAAATCACGAGTGAAAATTTGGATTACACCACCAATGGCATCAGAGCCCCATAAGGCAGCTCTAGGTCCTTTAATTACTTCTACACGTTCAACCAATTGTACCGGTATCGCAGCAAGACTTTTCGAGCCAAGTGTAGCAGAACCAATCCGAACCCCATTAACTAACACTAATACGTGGTCTGAATTAGTGCCACGTACAAATGCAGATGTTTTATGCGCAGAAGTACCTTGTGTATTAATAGATATACCGGCAACTCGGCCAAGTAAGTCGCTAATAGACAAAGGTTGAATTTGTTCAATATTTTCTCTGGTGAATATATTCACCGCAGCTAAGGTATCAAATTTGTCTTGAATACTGCGGTTAGCAGTAATGACAATGGTTTCGTCTGCTTTATCAATCGTTGCAGCGCTAGCTTGCTCTGCAAAAGAAAGTGATGAGTAAAGTAGGCTGCTTATACTTAGTGCTATTAATGTTTTTTTCATGTTTTCCTCAGTTGTAAGCACCCACCGTGCTTACAATGATAAATTAAATTTCAGGCCGGTCTCCGGACTTGAGTTATCAATATACCCAAGCTACTTGAAGATGTGTGCTTCAGGACGCCTGAGCAATTCATGATCAAGGCGTTTCCTTTTATTAAGGGTTATTCCCTTAAAAAAGGAGGCAACGAAGAGCATGTTTTGCTCAGACGTCCCCGTTGGGCTGGTTTAGAAATGCTTTATGCTACGTTATTGATTTCGACAATAGAATAACTATTTTCTTCAATCAATGCCTTGCCTAAAGGCGTTTCTAATTCCAGCTGAAACCTGCATCTTCATATAGTTTGGGTATAGCTGGCAACTCACACCGTTGCGGGGGCAGTATTGGTTTAACCAATTTCCCGTTTCACCTATAACGATTCCTGAAGTCATTCTATTTCTCTCAAGTAACGCTATTGGGCACCTAAAATATTTCTTAGTGACTAGCGTTGAGGCTAGCTATGCTTTTGTTGTAGAAATGATCTTGTTTGATCGATTTCTGCACACAAATCTTTTAATGCCGTTAAGCTACGTAATGTCATTCGATGCATGGCATCGGCATCAGGCTGTAATATTTGTTTATTGGCTACGGCTGGTATTATTGACCAATCCTCCCAGTTAAAGGCTTCGCGCTCTTTTTGATTTACTGATAATGGTTGGATAATAAGTTCCACTGACGCGGGTAGTACTTGCTCAATACTAATTTGAGGATAGGGGGTGATCACATGCTCAAATGGGTTTTTTACTTTACATATATTTAAGAACTGCTGAGGCCAGCTTCCTTTTGCAACCGTTGTTAAAGGTCTAGACCAAAGCTCGTAAAAGCCAGTTATCTCTGTTTTATCTTGGTATCGCTTTTTTATTTTTATCAACGCTTGTTCAAACTTTGTCGCTACTTCCTCACCTTGTACCGTGTGACCAGTAATTTTAGCAAAGCTACGTACTTCGTTTGCTATGTCTTCAAACGTGTGCGGCGAAGAGTAAATAATGTTGAAACCAAGTTGCTCTAATCGCGCTAAGTCATCACTTGGATTACCGCTTTTCCAAGCAATAATTAGGTCAGGCTGTAGTTCAATAACTCGTTCTAGTTGTAAACGTACATAATTACCAATTCGCGGTATTTTCTTTGCTGCTTCGGGATAGTCAGCAAATGATGTCGTACCAATAATTTGCTCGCCGGCGCCAACATCATAAAGCATTTCAACTATATGCGGGGCAAGGGCGATAATCGTTGGCTTGCTTTCATCGTTAGTTAATTCTTTATTCAGCTCAGCATAGGTTGCGCCGGAGAATAGTAATAACGTAAAAAGTAGGGAGGTTAATTTCATTAGGTCGTTATCTATATTATTGGATAGTAAAGCTAACGGATAAAATGTTAGCTCTTAGTTATTTGAAACAGGGCACAGTCGTTACCAATCAATACCTTTTTGCGCTTTTATACCGTTATCAAAAGCATGCTTGATTGATTGTACTTCACTAACCGTATCGGCAAGTTCAATAATGGCGCGATGACATGCACGGCCAGTAATAATCACATGCTGATGTTTAGGACGATTGTTTAATGTTTCAATAACGTCATCTAAATCTAGGTATTTATACGACAGCATGTAAGTCATCTCATCGAGTAAAACCACATCAATATTTGTGTCATTGAGTAATTCTTTACATTTAAGCCATACCTGTTTTGCTGCGGCGATGTCTTTTTCTTTGTCTTGAGTATTCCAGGTAAAACCTGTTCCCATGACACTAAATTTTACGCCAGCATTTTCAAGTAATTGTCGCTCGCCACAAGCCCATGTACCTTTAATGAATTGTGCTACTGCAGCATTAAGACCATGACCCACAGCCCGGGCAACGGTACCAAAACCCGAGGTGCTTTTTCCTTTCCCATTACCAGTTATTACAATCAATAAACCACGCTCATCCGTTGCACTATCAATGCGAGAATCCACTTTCTCTTTCAACTTTTGCATTCTTTGTTTGTGCTTATCAGCCATGTTGCTGTCAGTTGTTTTTTTATCAGTCATAGGGTTATCTCTACTGTGTTGATTTATTAAACATAAATTTATTAAGTTATCGCTCTCGAGCGATACATGATAAATAAGAAAAATATACTACCTAGTGCTGAGGTTATAATGCCAATAGGGATTTCTGCGTGAGGTAGTGAGGAACGGGCAATTACATCGACCCAGATAAGAAATATGGCACCGATTAGCGCACTGCCAATAATTAATTTTAGTGTTGTTACTCCAATGAGTTGCCTCACAATATGAGGGATCATCAAACCAACAAAACCAATACCGCCACAATAAGCCACTATGGTTGCGGTAAGTGCAGCACAAATACCTAACATGAGTAAACGTAACTTATCTACGTCAACACCTAGGCTGGCAGCACTTTCATCACCCAATAAAAGTGCGTCAATTTGTCTATGTAATGCGAATACGGTGATCATTGCGATTAATAAAATACTGGCAATGACATAGAAGTTACTCATCTCTACTCGCGCTAAGCTACCCATAAGCCAAAAAATAACGCGGTTGGTGGCAAAAGGTTCACCAAAATAGAGAATGAACTGGGTTATTGATGCGAGCATGAATGATACGGCTACACCAGCGAGGAGTAGTTGCTCCATTCGTTGGAGTACCTTAGCAATGAATACTACTATGATGACCGAAAAGAGTGCCCCGAGAAATGCGGCTAGCGGTAGCGCAATAGTTAGGTTGTCGGCCAAGGAAATATTCGCGATTGTTGCGCCTAAACCGGCACCAGAAACAATACCGAAAAGATAAGGATCGGCGAGCGGATTACGTGTAGTGTTCTGTAAAATAGCACCTGCTATAGCTAAGCCCATTCCCGCAACCAGTGCAACTAATACCCTTGGAATGCGCACTTGCCAAATAACAATATTCGCTATTTGGTTTTGACAAGATCCGATTAGGCAGGCCATCAACTGTGATGAGTCGATATCAGCGGGGCCAAATGTTATCGCTGCGAGTGCCGATAGGATGACTAGTATCGCTAATGCGAATAAGCTAGTTGATACTTTATTCACTTAAAGGCTCCGAAATGGCGCTGTATTGCATGCAACTTTCTTCAAGATAAAAAGAGACTTGAGTTGCGCCAGTGATAGCATCAACATTTTGCTGACAAGGTAAGCCAAAAATTTTGCTTAATTGCTCTGGTGCCAAAACTTCTTTAGGGGAGCCATCGCAAATTAATTTGCCTTTATTTAATAACAATAATCGCTGACAGTATAAACTGGCTAAATTGAGATCATGAACCGTCATAATCACGGTAATATTGAGCTTATTTACTAGCTGTAATACTTGATGTTGGTAATAAACATCAAGGTGATTGGTCGGCTCATCAAGGATTAATATTTGGCTAGCCTGTACCAGTGCTCGAGCAATTAATACGCGTTGCTGTTCACCGCCAGAGAGTTGATTAAAGAGACTCTCTAGGGCATGACTTAAACCTACTTTACTTAGGGCTAATTCAATCTGAGATTTATCATAATCACTATCGAGTGAAAACAAGCTTTTGTGCGGTAAGAGACCCATTTTCATAACGTCTTGCACTGATAAAGCAAAGATAGAGTCATTTTTTTGCATTACTAAAGCGAAGTGTTGAGCAATTTCTTTCGCACTAAACTGTGTTATAAGACGATTTTTAAGGTGAACGCTACCGCTAACGCTTACGCTGGCAAGAATATTGGCTTGGTTGATTATACAGCGTAATAAGCTTGTTTTACCTGCACCATTAGGACCAATAATACCGATCACTTCACCTTTGCTGACAGTAAAGTTAATGTCCTGCAAGATCGTTTTATTTAGAACCTTCCAGCTAAGCCCTGAGATATTTAACAGTGTAGACATATTTAGACTCGTGTTTTCCCGCACGGTAAGTATAGTTTTTTTAGTTAGCTATCTGACTTTGACCAAATATTTGTGATAACAAAATATCAGTTCATTTACAGTTGCGGGTACAGCGATGGATTTACACCATCTTCGTTAACACAATAAAACTTTTGAGAAACGAATTCTATCTTGAATCATAATCATTAGCAAACTTTAGATGTTTAGACGGCTATTAGTTGTGCGTTGATAAATTTTAGCAAAAAAGGTTTTGATATTTTTATTCGCACATTGTACTAATTTCAATTAATGAAAATACAAATGATTTTCACTTAAAATCTAAACAGTTAGTAACATTATTTCTTCTTAATAATTCGATAAATTATTATTCATCTACTACGCTTTAAGGCAACTGACTTTCAGTGTTTTCAATATGTTCTCAAAATATTACAGAGGTGTAAAATGAAAGGCAATCCAAAAGTTATAGCGAGTCTTAATGGCTTATTACATAACGAGTTAGCAGCTATTGATCAGTATTTTACTCATTCTCGAATGTATCAAGACTGGGGATTAGATAAACTTTTTGACCAATTAGATCATGAGATGCAAGAAGAGATCACTCATGCAGATGCATTAATAAAGCGAATTTTATTTCTTGAAGGCATACCAAATTTAGCTGACCGTCGAGATTTAATTATTGGTAATGACGTTCCTAGCATGCTCACTAATGACTTAATACTCGAAATGGAGGTTGTAGCGGCATTAAAAGCATCTATTAGCTTATGTGAAAGTGAAGGAGATTTTCAAAGTAGAGAAATTTTAGAAAAACTGCTTGAGGATACTGAAGAAGATCACGTTTATTGGCTAGAAAAACAGCTTGGACTTATTGATAAAATCGGGCTGCAAAATTATATCCAATCTCATATGGGCCAGCATTTACCAGGGTAAGGGGTTGTCATGAAAGGTAATAAACAAGTTATTGCACTGTTAAATAGTACATTGGCTATTGAACTAATAGCGATTAATCAATATTTTTTGCATGCACGCATGTACAAAAATTGGGGGTTAGAAAAGCTCAATAAAGCAGATTACAAAATATCCATTGAGAAAATGAAGCAAGCGGATGATCTTATTGAGCGCATATTGTTTTTAGAAGGCCTGCCAAATTTGCAAGATTTGGGGCGCTTACATATTGGTGAGCATACGACAGAGATGCTGCAATCAAATATGGATTTAGAGTATGTTTCTCGTCAGGCTCTACAAACATTAGTTGTAGAAAGTGAGAAAGTGCAAGATTATATCAGTAGAGACTTAGCGGAAGACTTGTTGGAAAACGTAGAAGAGCAAATTGACTGGATTGAATCTCAACAATATATTATTGATCATGCAGGTATTGAGAATTATTTGCAATCAATGATGGGCTAATTTTTACTTTGTTTGAATGTTGTTAAGCACAGCTTTAAAGTTCACGAGTTATACCAATTCCATTAAGTTTGTGATCTTGTTGTGCACAGGAAAAATAAATCAAAGCAAGGCGCTCGATTGACCAATAGCTGGCTATTGGGATTGAGAGCAACACCGCTTTGGCATATTTTAACAAGCACAAGTGGGCAATAATTTAATGGGATTGGTATTAATCTATTAATTAGAATGAGCTTAAGCAACTTGTGGCTGTGCTTCAGCAATTTGTAATAATTTTCTGTTGAGTACACGCTTAGTACATCGACAGCATTTACCACACTGCGATCCTACACTAAGCTCCCTAGTGAGCTCCTTCATAGTTTCAGCGCCATTATCTATAGCGGATTCTATTTGTGTATCGGTAACACCATGGCAAATACAGACGTACATACAATCAACTCTCAGCTCAAAAAATAATACATGATTAATGTCAGATATGATAACCTTAATGATAATAATTATCAATAAGATTGTTTTGTAGTAAAATTAATAAGTTAGTCTTTTTTACAGCAAAATACAGAGATGTAGTTTGAATTTTCTTCCTAAAAAGTCAGACTGGTAACCCTATTTAGCGATAGCTCCTTTCCCTCGAGACGGTTTATACCTCGTTATTGATTTTGAGAAGGACGGTGCATGGATGCCGCTTATTAGCAAAATAGCGGCTGCGCCCCACCCATCTACAAGTAACTTAACCCAAACTAGTTTGCTGTAAATTCAACGGGTTACGTTTATGTTACTTAGAAGAGGATGCAGGAGATATTCTCCTGAACAACCATTCCCTGCGATCAATACCTTACCTAAATCATTTTTATCCGATTGAAATCCTGCATCTTGAAGTGGCTTGGGTATATATAAAAATATTGTCATAAATATCGGTGTGGTTGTTTGTTATTAATATGATAAAAGCAGAATAAAAAAAAGGAGCCGAAGCTCCTTTGTTAATTGTTATCTTAGTTAATCAACTACCAAATTTTAACGCGCTTTTCTGGTGCGATATACATGGCATCACCTTCTTTAACATCAAATGCTTTATAAAATTCATTGATGTTTGAAAGTGACCCTAATGCACGGAACTCAGCAGGTGAATGCGGGTCAGTAGCTACACGGTTACGTGCTGATTTTTCTACAATTTTAGCACGCCAAATTTGAGCGTAACCCATAAAGAAACGTTGATCGCCGGTTAATCCATCAATGATAGGTGCTTCTTCACCGTTTAATGATGCTTTATAGGCTCTGTATGCGATAGTTACACCCGACAAATCGCCAATGTTCTCACCTAGAGTCAATTTTCCATTTACCGCTAAGTCGTCAAATACGTGATATTCATCATATTGCTCAACCAGAGCTTTAGTACGGTTAGCAAACTCTGCTAAGTCTTGCTCAGTCCACCAATTTCTAAGGTTGCCTTCGGCGTCATATTTACTACCTTGATCATCAAAACCATGGCCCATCTCATGCCCAATTACAGCACCGATGCCGCCGTAGTTAACAGCGCTATCAGCTTTCATATTAAAAAATGGCGCTTGTAAGATTGCTGCTGGGAAAACAATTTCATTTACTGTTGGGTTGTAGTAAGCATTAACTGTTTGTGGTGTCATGCCCCATTCCCATTTTTGAATTGGACCACCAAGTTTTACAACTTCTTTATCATGAGATAAGCGTGAAGAACGAAGAATATTACCTACTAAATCATCAGCATCAATACTAAGTGCAGAGTAATCTTCCCATCTGTCAGGGTAACCAATTTTAGGCGTGAAAGCGGCTAACTTAACATGCGCTGCTTTTTTGGTATCTGCTGACATCCATTCAAGATCATCAATGCTATTGCCATAAGATGCACGTAGGTTTTCAACTAATTCGCTCATGCGCGCTTTGGCTTGTGGGGTAAAGTGACGGGCAACATAAACTTTACCGATTACTTCACCTAAATTTGAGTTAACAACACTAACGCCACGTTTCCATTGTGGACGTTGCGCTTGTTGACCACTTAATTGTTTAGAATAAAAATCAAAGTTTTCATTATCAATATCAGTACTTAAGTAACTAGCAAAGTTACTTAAACTATGGAAATTCAAATAGGTTTTCCAATCTTCTAACGATGTTTCGGCAAATATGCCACCGAAACCAGCAACAAAGTCTGGTTGGTTGATAATAATATCTTTTTGAGAAGCAACACCTTGAGCAGCAAGGTAAGCTGACCAATCAAAAGCATCTGTTAATTCATTTAACTTATTCACAGCATATTTGTTGTAGCGTTTTTCACTGTCGCGACTTTGAACTTGGGTCCAGTGAAATTTAGCTAACTTTGTCTCTAATGCCATGATAGTTTTAGCGGCTTCTTTACCATTAGCAAGACCGGCTAGTTTGAACATATTTTCAATGTGGGCGGTATAACCTGCACGTAAAGCGACAAAACGTTCTGTTTCATTAAAATAGTAGTCTTTGTCAGGTAATCCTAAACCACTTTGCCAGATATGAGTGGCATAACTGTTAGAGTCTTTAGCATCAACACTAATGTAAAAAGCTAGAGGACTGCCTACACCTACCGCTTGATATTTACCAAAAAAACTCGCTAACTCTGATTTGTCATTAAGATTGTTGATAGCATCAAAAATAGGTTGGATTGGTTTAACAGCTAAATTATTACGTTTTTCTGTGTCCATGTATGAACGAAAAATATCAGCTACTTTTTGTTCATCGCTACCTTTTGTTAGGTTCTCTTCTGCAGCAAGTTCTTCTATGATGGCTTTAACATCATCATCGGCTTTATCGCGCAGATCATAGAATGAACCAATAGCCGTTTTATCATCTGGGATGTCATGGTTTTTCAGCCAGTTGCCGTTTACATAACGATAGAAGTTATCTTGTGGACGTACACTGGTGTCTAAATTAGCTTTTTCGATACCTGAAGCCAGTGCCGTTTTTTGAGCCACCAACGGTGCATTATTGCGACTATCAGCTTGAGTAGTACAGCCGGTCATTAGCAATAATGATGAGCAAATTGCACTAGTAATAATTGCTTTCATGAAAAGTCCTTATTTATATGTCATAAAATGAGTTTGAGTGGGTAGAGTCCAAATAGTATTTTAGTTTTTTAATCTATTTGTTGAACATACTTCATACACACGATTTCTCGATTCTACGGGGTATTTTTAAGGATTTCCAGCAAGTGAAACATCATTTTACATATTTGTTTTCTTTGGGAATATTACCAAAATTCAAGCTTGAATTGCTCTTGTAGGTAAGTCGTTGGTTTTGTTTGGTTAACAGGTTTGTAACAATGTATTAACAAGCCATTCTGGAACTCAAGTTGATGATAACAACATCTGTTAACAGTTAACTGTTAACTGTTAACTAGTTATAAGGTTTTACCATGTGGTAAGACGGCATTGGAGAAAATAATACCTGCGACCAGAGACATAAAGATTAAGAATGTTTGTGAACCTAGATCTGGCACATTTAGCATGTTTTGACCCGACACAGCACTATTTAAGCCAATATAAACCTTTGAACCCGGTACTAGAACAACTAAACCGAGTAATCTTACAATGCTAGAAGGCAGGTTCATCAGTCGAGAAAATAAATTACTATATAAGCCAAGTGCAAAAGCGCCAACAAATGCACCTAACGCTACGCCTAAATATTCACTCGCCCAAATACTAACACCAAAGGCAATATAGCCAGCAATCATACCCCAAGGTGCATCTTTTAATCGAACTTTAAAGAGAATAACTAAAGTTGCTGATAACGTTGTTACCGCAAGCCAAGAAGTCCAAACAGGCATAGTTTCAGGGGGCAGGAATATTGCGGTTCCCCACATTAAACTACCTAAAGCCATACCCAATACTGCGCCAAAATAAAGCTTAAATAGCACCATTATACTGTCCATGATACGCGCTGTACCGGACATTAAATGTCGAGCGGCAAGTTCAGATAAACCGACCGTTAAAGACAAACCAGGAATAAAAACAATAATGCTAGATAGAATAACCATAGGAATGTTAATGCTAGGGTCAATAATCGATATTGCCGAGGCTAATAGAGATGCCATGAGAGCTGCCATAGGCTCGAGTAGATCTGACATGCGCCGTGAACGTTCTGACCAAAATACAAAAGCAAAGGTAACCCAACCTAAAATAGTTGACCAAAAAACATCATGCCAACTGGTATGCATTAACATGGCGAAAGCGCCACTTGATGCCCCAAAAGCTAAAAAAGATAACAGTGTGCCGTAAGGTGCCGGTTTATTTTTTACCTCGGCTAAACGATCGATCGCTTCTTCGAGTGTGCGTTGGCCATCAATTAACTCGTCAACAAGTTCATCTATACGTGCTAAAGAGCCAAGATCAATATCGCCAGGGCTCACACGAACTAAGTGATTATATTGTTGATCATCTTCATCATCAGATAAGATGAAAGTTAATGCGGTAGGCGTGATGATAAAAGAAGCGCGAAGTTCGAGAAACTTAGCAATAGATAATAAGTTGTCTTCTAGGCGATAAGCGGTAGAACCCAGCTTATGTAAAGCTTTGCCTAATTTTATGATAAAACGGCGTTTTTGGTAAAAATTATCGGTTTTCTGCATTGCGATATAAAATGGTAAGTTGCACTATTCGCTATGGTAATCGATTTTGCTAAAGCTGGGTATAAAAATTAACGAGAAGAGAGATAAAAATGACATTGATAATTATTTTGGCTTGTGTCTTTATTGCTGTGTTTTTGATGGTTACTTTGGGTGAAAAATTTGGTAAACCCATGACCGATGAGCAACAAGGTAAATACAGTAAAATTACACGAATACTGGTATTTGTTCTTATAGTTGCCGCTATTATCAAAACCATGTTTTAAACGACTTTATTGCTTAATCATCATCAGGTAAAATATAGGAATAGAACTATTTCCTATACACATAGAGAGCACCTGTAATGCAGCAACTGCCTAAACTCGACTTAAAAAATAAAGTATCAGCCCAAGAATGGCAATTACGGGTTGATTTAGCGGCTTGTTATCGATTATTGCAAATGCATGGTTGGGATGATCTTATTCATACTCATATTTCAGTTTGTATTCCTGGTACTGAACATATTTTGATTAATGCTTTTGGTCTAGCTTTTGAAGAAATAACCGCCTCAAACCTAGTTAAAATTGATATCAAGGGCAATATTATCGATAAAGATTGCCCGTTTGAAATAAATCCTGCTGGTTTCACTATTCATAGTGCTGTACATGAAGTACGCCATGATGATCTCTGCGCCTTGCACGTGCATACTAATGAAACTATTGCCGTTGCTAGCGTTGAAGAGGGTTTGTTACCGTTAAGCCAGTATTCTATGTTTGCCTTAGCTTCGATGAGTTACCATGATTATGAAGGTTTAGCGGTAAACGATGATGAAAAACTTAGATTGCAAAATGACTTGGGTGATAAAAACTTTATGTTATTGCGAAATCATGGTGCCTTAACCATGGGCAAGACCATAGGTGATGCTTTTATGCATATGTACGATTTAACACGTGCATGTCAAATACAGTTGCAAGTAATGGCAACGGGTATGAAACCTATTTATGCCCCGCAAAGTATTATTGATGGTATTAAAGCGCAAGCTAATATTGTCCATGATGGTGAAACTGGCGGTCAAAAAGCATGGCCAGCGATGTTACGAAGAGTTTATCGTAATGATCCAACATTTGCTCAGTAGTCAGCATCTTTTTGCTATATCGCTCAATTTATTCGTCAAAGGTACTCATTGACTAACGTCAACTCCGTGCATTTTCCTTTAACTTGAACGATACATCGTCAAGAAAAATGACTACTTCTTTTAAGCATAATTATAAGATTTAATAAAAATTTGAAAACGAGAGTTAACTAAACAGAGAGTTAACTAAATAAAGAATTAACTTAGTTGAGAAAAATATGAAGATTACTCACGTTGAAGTTTTTGATATCCATTGCCCTAAACGCATTGGTTGGAACCCTGTTTTTATACGTATACATACTGATGAAGGCATTAGTGGCGTTGGTGAGGCAGGTTTAGCTTATGACTGGGGTCATAGCGCCGCAGCAGCCATGATTAAAGAAATCAGTGAAGCAGTACTCATTGGTTTTAATCCTTTTAATACTGAGCTTTTATGGTCTCGTATGTTACGCGAGAGCTTTTGGGGCTTAGGCGGCGGACCAGTTTTATATTCAGCAATGAGCGCTATTGATACCGCACTGTGGGATATTAAAGGTAAAGCGTTAGGTGTGCCTGTTTATCAATTACTGGGTGGCAAGGTAAATGATAAATTGCGTACTTATGCTAGCCAACTTCAGTTTGATTGGGATAGTGAGATAAGTAAGCTCATTGAACCAGAGCAATATGCTGAAGCGGCGTTAAAAGCTGTTGCACAAGGTTATGATGCCGTTAAAGTTGACCCAATAGTTTATAACGGTGATGGCAGTTCTTCTTTTGATAGAACAAAACTATTTACCAAACCGCAAATGCGTTTATTTGGTAACCGACTACGTGCTATTCGCGATGCCGTAGGTGAAGATGTCGATATTATTTTTGAATCTCATTCCTTAATGGGCGCAGCATCAGCAATTCAAATGGGCAGAGTTGTCGAAGAAGTTGGTTGTATGATGTATGAGGAGCCGGTTAACTATTTAAACCCAGCAGTGCATAAAAAAGTATCTGATAACGTTAATGTGCCTATTGCCGGTGGCGAGCGTTTGTATCATCGTTGGGATGTAAGACCTTATTTTGAAGATCAAAGTATCGATGTATTACAGCCTGATGTTGGTTTATGTGGCGGTTTTACTGAATCGAAAAAAGTTTGTGATTATGCTGACGTTTACGATATTCGTATACAAGCACACGTTTGTGGTGGTCCTGTTGCCACAGCGGCATCATTACACTTAGAAACCGCTATTCCGAACTTCTTAATTCATGAGCATCATACTTACGCGATTAAAGACTGGAACCGTGAGTTGTGTTTACAAGATCCGCAACCAGTAGATGGTTTTTTCCAAGTGACAGAAGTACCTGGCATTGGTATAGAACTTAACGATGCAATAGTTAAGAAATCGCCAAACGTCACTATCAAATAAAGAATTAAGTAGATAGCTTAAGTTACTAGCTTTGTGAGTTAGAAAGTTTATAAATACGAAGTGCATTACTGTAAAGTAATGCGCTTTTTTCATTTTTGCTACATTGTTCAATCACTTTGGATTCAAGAATATCCTGCCAATAACTGTCATAGCTCTTATTATTTAGCTCACTACTTAGCTTGTTACCTACCTCTTTACCTACCTCTTTACCTAGCTTTTTACCTGGCTCTTTACCTAGTAAGCACAGCGGAAAATTACTGGCTAGCATTACTCGGTCAATTGAAAACGTATTAAGGCAAAAGGCTGTTACTTCACTAAACCACGACATTTTATAGTGTCGATCGGTCATTTCCCATCCAGAGCACTTTATAAAGACATTAGGGTACTTGGCAAGTTCAGTTAGATGCTGTTGCCATAAGTGCCATGCATCACTGCGGATGTCTTTTGGTGCTCTTTTAGGAGGGAAGCCAGCATGATTGATGATGAAACAAAGTTGGCTATTATTGCTGATGGTATGGGTTAATAACGGCATAACGTTAATGGCACTTTCATCAGCCAATGGTAATTGCAGTTCAAAAATAAAATCAGTTATCTCATTAAGCTTGGCAAAATTTTGTTGTGTGTTTTTATTCACTAAAATAGTCGCCGCTTGTTCATCTAAAATATGGCGAGCGCCAGTTAAACTCTGATGTTGCTGTAATCTTAATAATGATGCTTGGAAGTGCTCAGGCATCGATAATAAATCAATGCTAGCGACTGTGCGATTATTTTGACAAGGTATACTCTCGATATATTCGAGTTCACGCCAAGGTTGAGCATTATCAAAACCTGCCTCAATATGGACAAAACCAGCCAATTTAATTTTATTGCTAGCGTGCAAGGAATCATTTAACTCTTCAACACTAAAATCATTTTGGATCAGCGTCTTATCTGGCCAAAATGGCGGATTTTGTGTTTTAAGCCAATGATAATCGCCACGCGAAAGGTTAAATAAATGCAGATGTGGATCAATAATATTAACGGTCATAGTATCTAATTTCGACTATTTCAATGTTAAGGGGCTCTAAGTTAAAATAAAGACTATTGCGCAGTATAACCGCCGTCGATCACTTGTAAACTACCGGTGATAAACTTGGCCTTATCTGAAGCTAAAAACAGTACTAACTCAGCTACTTCTTCTGGCTGACCTAAGCGCTGCAACGGTTGTAATTTTGCTTCATCTTGATGAACTTCGTTTTTATCAGCACCTGATTGCTGACAGTAGTTATCAATTGCTTGGTGGTATAGCGGTGTTTCAATGGTACCAGGGCAAACTGCATTGGCACGGATATTAAAAGCCGCATAATCAAGGGCTGTCGTTTTAGCGATAGAAGCGAGGGCACTTTTACTCAAGTTATAAGCAAAAGAATTATGTTTAGCAATTAACGCCTGATCAGAAGACATCAAGAGAATTGAGCCATTGTTGTTAGCTTTCATCGACGGCAATACCGCTTTTATTGCAGCATATGCCCCTTTAACATTAATGTTAAAGACTTTATCTAAATCAGCTTCACTGGTGTTCTCAATAGTGGCTGAAAAATGAATGCCCGCATTTGAGATTAAAACATCTATGGTATGTTGTTTTGCAATCTCATTAATTATCTCGGTTACTTGGCTAACGTTAGTAACATCACACTGGCGAAAATCGCCTTCAGCAGAAGGGGATAAATCTAAATTAAAGACTCGGTAATTATTCTCGTTGAATAATTTTACAATACTTAAACCAATACCAGAGCTTCCACCCGTGATTACACACACTTTTTTCATTAAGTTTACTCAATTAAGGCAATTATTAGAAATGATACCTGTAAGCTTCATCAAGTTCCATAAAGTTCAGTTCCAATTACTTCTTTGTATCATTTACGTGTTTATACCCGTTCCACTTGAAGATGCAGGATTCAGCTGGAATTAGAAACGCCTTTAGGCAAGGCATTGATTGAAGAGAATAGTTATTCTATTGTCGAAATCAATAACGCAGCATAAAGCGTTTATAAACCAGCCCCTTGGGGAAGGCTGAGCA
>MAAF01000088.1 GCA_002163005.1 Colwellia psychrerythraea
CTATGTAAAACAACATAATGTGAGTGCTCACACAAATTGCATGATAACTAATTGTTAAAGAAAAGAGGTCTTAGTCGCATTCGCTAATGACCTTGGCTTCTTGGTTAACGTTGCCGTTTACCCGAAGCAGGATGCGCATTGTACGCCTCCGAGTTTTGATGTCAACGTTTATTTTAAATTATATTTTAAAACTCAACGTTAAGTTAACTGATTTACTCTAAAAGTAAGTAGATAACTTATCAAAACAGTTCATTGATGATTCATTTTGCGTGAACCCCTTGGAACTGGAGCGCATTGTAAAGAGTTTGTGCTTCAGTACAAGCACTAATTTAACATTTTTGCTTGTTCGATTAGAAATACCGCTATTCGGTTACTATACATAACAAAGTAGCTTACAAAGGGAACAACCAGCTACTTCCACCATGCTCTATCGTCTTCTATTTCTGGTATTTGGTCTTTTCTTTTTAGACTTATCTCCTGCGGATAGTGCATCCTTTCGAGCATTTTTTTTATTTATTGGTTTTCTATCTGACGCAGCACTTTTTGTTAAATCCGGTTCATAGCCAGGCAACCACTGTTGTAATAAACGAATATCCAGTAATTCTTCAATTGCAGTTAACAGCCATTCTTCTCCAGCACTCACTAAGGAAACAGCCACCCCTGAGTTACCGGCTCTCGCTGTACGACCTATGCGATGAACATAATCCTCTGCATTATACGGAAGCTCATAATTAATTACATGGGATAAGCCTTTTATATCAATTCCACGCGCAGCCACATCAGTCGCAATTAATGCGCGAACTTTTCCCTCTTTAAATTCCTGTAATGCTTTTTCACGTGCACCTTGAGATTTATCGCCATGTATCGCTAATGATTTAACACCATCTTTAGTCATTTCTTTTGCTAAGTCATCTGCGCACTGCTTAGTTCGAGTGAACACTAAAACTTGTTTCCAATTTCTTGATCCTATTAGAAACGAAGTAAGTTCTCTTTTGCGATCAGAATCTATACCATAGACAATTTGCTCTACATCATCCGCGGCTTTATTTTTCTCATCTATTTCTACCAATTTAGGATTTATTAAAATGTTTTTACTCATTTTATAAATGTCTTCCGCAAATGTAGCTGAGAAGAGTAACGTTTGTTTTGCTTTTGGTAGATGTTGAGTAATCTGATCTATTTCTTCTTTAAAGCCCATATCTAACATACGGTCTGCTTCATCGAAAACTAATGTTTCGATTTTGGTCAGGCCGACAGATTCAGTTCTAAGCAGATCTAATAATCTCCCTGGCGTTGCAATCAAGATATCAACACCCGCTTTCAATTCACTTATTTGTTTTTTTGTACTAACACCACCGTATGCAATACCGATAGTAATATTAGTAAATTGTCCATAATGGCAAAAGCTTTTATAGACTTGTTGAGCAAGTTCTCTTGTGGGTGTTAGCACCAATGCTCTTAGTTCTTGCTTGCAAGGTTGAGCTGATATTAATTTTTGAAGTATTGGCAATGCAAATGCAGCTGTTTTACCTGTCCCAGTTTGAGCTCTTGCCATGACATCATGTTTGGCTAGAATAAGAGGGATACTTTGCTTTTGTATTTCTGTTGGTTCATCATAAGCAGATTCGGTTATTGCTTTAAGCAATGCTGAGTCAAAAGAAAAGGAAGAAAAGGTCATTCGGTTAGCCAATATATTTTTAAGTTGGTTAATTGTAGCAGAAGTCGTATATGACTATTCTAGTTATTAGCGTATTTGACATTAAGGATGTTATGGGAAAGTACAATTATCAAAATATGCGATTCTTGATTGTTGACAATATCAAACCATCGCAAGAAATCCTCAAAAAATTTGTTATGCGCTTAACGTCAAAACAAGTAGATAGCACTCATTATGCGCAAGATGTCGCTTCAATTTGTCAGCAAAGACACTATGATGTTATTTTCTTAGGTTATGACCTAGGGGAGAACCAAAAGAATGGTCAGCAGATCCTCGAAGAATTAAGAGTCAATGGCTATATAAATCGTCACTGTATCGTCATTTTAATCACTGCAGAAATATCACAATCTATGGTACTAGCTGCGCTTGAACACAAGCCTGATCACTATTTATGTAAACCTTATACATTAAGTGAATTAGAGAAACGTTTAAACTTTTGTTTGCATAAAAAAATGGCGATGGCGCTTGTATATCAAGCTCTCGATGCTGGAGAGCCACAGCTTGTAATTAAACGTTGTAAACATGCTTTATCAATAAAAACACCGTATAAAACCGAATGCTTAGGTATCATAGCTAGACAATATTTTGAATTAAAAAGGTTTGATGAAGCCAAAACTATTTATCTGGCCCATCAAAACACTTCTAATTGTCAATGGGCTACCATTGGTTTAGGCAAAGTTGCCTTACATGAAAAGAAGTTAAATCAAGCGGAAAAATTATTTAAGCTTTTAATTAAGGACTGCCCGCTTTATTTATCAGGCTATGATTGGCTGGCAATAACTTATGAAGAACAATTCCATTATATACTTGCTGAAGAAATATTAGAGCAAGCTCTGCTTTTATCACCACGTTCTTTAACGCGTTTAAAAAAATATGCCCACCTTTGTATTCATAATGAGCATTTTGATAAAGCTACTGCTGCCTACGAGAAAACTTATAACCTAGCGCAGAATTCAATTCATCATTGTGCTGATAACGCTATCAAATATGCGCAAGCGTTGATTGAGCATGCCCCCTCACTACCACTAGTCGATGCAAAGAAACTAAACAACAAAGCCTTCTCCTATTTAAAACAAATGGCAAGAGACTTCAACGAAAGTGATATAAGAGTCCAATCGCATTTACTTGGAGCATGTTTATTAGAAATCACAAAAGAACGTCAACTTGCCAATGACGAAATTGTTAGAGGGGAAAGAGTACTCATTTCCGAACATAGCAATATTGAAAATAATAAATTAATTGATATATCACTAACATTGAAGAAATTGAAAAGAGATGATCTTGCTAACAAAATACTCGTCGCCAGAGAAGAGTCTGATGTTCCTCAATTATCGAGTGACATGAATAGACATAATTTTAATATAAAAGATAAAGCTCAAGCGGATATTGAGCTTGGTTTAACTTTATATACTCAAAAAAAATATCGAGAGGCAACTATCAAACTACAAGATGCATCTGCAATGTTTCCAAAGCATATAGGTATAAAATTAAATCTAACGCAGGTTTTGTTAGTTTCTTATGACCAAGACAAACAATCAGTGGAAGATTTACACAAAGCTAAGATCTTATTACTGGAACTAGCTCGATTAGATCTAAGTAACAATGAGTTGGAAAGACTGAAAAAAATGCAAAAAAAATACCAGCTAGTTGCTGGTATTTAATCATTCTATAAGAATATGGTGGAGGGAGGTGGATTCGAACCACCGAAGGCTGAGCCGTCAGATTTACAGTCTGATCCCTTTGGCCACTCGGGAACCCCTCCACGGGGCCATTTCATCAGCAACAGCTGATGGAATTAGGAGTCTAACAATGTCTTGCTACGCTCTCACATGGACTTTTCGTAACCTAAGTCACACTACCATCGGCGTTGTTGCGTTACACTATTAAACTATAATAAAAATCTAGCAATGTCCTACTCTCACATGGGAACTCCCACACTACCATCGGCGCAACTGCGTTTCACTTCTGAGTTCGGAAAGGGATCAGGTGGGACCACAGCGCTATTGTCGCTAGACAAAAACTTTTATTTATTATGTTACTTACAATTTTCTAATTAGTAATTTAATAAATAAAAACTTAAGCAAAAAGCCCGACTCTTATGAATCGGGCTTCTTTAAATAGAAGTTTAGCAATGTCCTACTCTCACATGGGAACTCCCACACTACCATCGGCGCAACTGCGTTTCACTTCTGAGTTCGGAAAGGGATCAGGTGGGA
>MAAF01000075.1 GCA_002163005.1 Colwellia psychrerythraea
GCTTTATGCTGCGTTATTGATATTGAGAAGGGAACAACCATTCTCTTCAATCAATGCCTTGCCTAAAGGCGTTTCTAATTCCAGCTGAATCATGCATCTTCAAGTGGAACGGGTATATTAGTGCAGATTAGGCGCAGGGAGTACTTCTATTCGATTACGACCATTTTCCTTAGCTAGATACATAGCTTTATCAGCATCGTTAATTAATTGGTCTAAGTTTTTATGTCGTTCACTGAGCATAGAAATTCCAATACTTAAGGTCACGCAAACTTCTTTACCATCCATTGTCACACAATGTTTAGCTAATGAATTCTGTATACGGTTAGCGGTTTCAATACCCCCAGCTAAATCGCAATTTGGTAAAACGATAATAAACTCCTCACCTCCGTATCTTGCTAAAAAATCGATGTCACGTATCTCTTGGCCACATATATTGCAAATATGGATTAATAACTCGTCGCCAAATAAATGACCGAACTCGTCATTAACATTCTTAAAAAAGTCGCAATCTAACAGTAATAACGTCAAGTTACTTTTGCTTCTCATTGCGCGAGAGAATTCCATATTTGCACGCTCAAAAAGGGCTCGGCGATTGCCCACTTTAGTGAGTGGATCAGTATTTGATAACAGCTCTAATACATGTGTTCTTTCCTCCACTATTTTTTTCATAACAGTTAAAGAAACAGTAGATTCACTCAGTTTTTCATTCATGGTATTAAACGCATCAGCAATACTATCGAATTCTTTTGAGTGATGAGAAAGCTGTATATTTTGATAGTCATCACTATGGTTTTTCTCAAAAGCAGATTTAACTTCATTCAATGATTTTCTGACTATAGAGGTTAAGGTAAAGGCGCCAAATAACAAAGCGAGTATACTGACAGCGGAGACAGAAATAATTAAAATAGCCTGATTTTTTATAGTATTGTAAATATCTTTTTGTGCAATTGCTGACAAGTGCAGTGCATCTGATCGAATAGCTTCGAGCTGTGTCATCAACTTTGCTTTCAAATGCTTTTTTATTATCTCGCTGGCATTTTTTAATTTATTTTTATTTATTAGGATGAAAAGACTTTTTAAACTTTCATTTTGACTTTGAAGACTAATTTGGATGGTCTGCTGTTGCGCTGTTAATTTGGGTGATGATTTAAGCAAGGCTGTTAACTTTACCTCTAACGATTGCCAATCACTAATACTGTAATTGCTGTCATAGATATTATCATTGGCAATCAGCTGTTTTAATCTATTTGTTTGGCTCGTTAGCTGTTGCGCATAATTATTTCGGCTAAAAGCAAGCTCTATTGCCTGTGATGACCAGATGACACTGCCAAGTAGCAAGACAAATAATAAGCAACAACTTATAGTGAAAAAAAAGATACGTTGCAACAAACTGATATTCATCGTAAACCTTCCTTTATTGGGGGATATTTACCGCATTTGGCATAACTGCTAACATAGCTCTGCTGTCAATAAAGTGCTCAATGTTAGGGACTTCATTAAACTGAGTCATCTGGGTCGCAACAGCCCATATTGCTTGTGATTCAACACTTAACATTAGAGATTGATTGAGACCTAGTTTGAATATGTAATCGGACCAAACCCAGTCAATAAATTCAGCGGTAAGTTTAAGCTCATCCATAACTATTTGTTTAGACTCCCTAGGGTGAGAGGCAATATAATCAATAGCGATGCTCAACCCCTGGATAACACATTTTGCTTTTTCAACCAGTAAATTATCTGCGGTTACCGAAATTAAATTAAAACTTAAAGTATTTAAGCCTTTAGTTTTGTGTATTTTAATTTGGCCATTAAGTAATTGAGCACTTTGAAAGCCAAAGGGCTCCCAGGGCAAAAAGACGTCAATATCCTTATTGATAAAGCCATTCACTAACTGCTCAGGCTTGTAATGATAAAGTTCAACATCTTCTGTGGTTAAACCTTCAAGCGCTAACAAAGTACTTAAAAAGTACTCACTAGCGGTACCATGAGTTACCCCAATCTCTTTGCCTTTAAGGTCCATGGTTGAATTAATTTTTGCAGAGGTTCGGGTAATTAGTTTGACATCATTATCCGATTGACCAAACATTGCATGGGTGACAAATGTTTTGTTCGCCAAACTTTGAAAAGCAATTACTGAGTCTGAACTAGTACCGAAATCAACATCACCATTCATGACTTTGGTAAAAGCCCTTTGTCCACCAACAACTTCATCAAATTTAACACTAACGCAGGTTTCGTCAAAGGCACCTATCGCCTTGGCAACATAGAAAGGCGTTGATAAGGGAGTTTTAGAAACGGCAATCATTAGAGGATATTTGGGCTGTTGCCAATGAGATTCAAAATTTGAATAAAGCCAGGCAGCACTAATAAATACAAGCAAGGTGATCAAAGACAAAATGAGGTTTTTATTAATCAAAATAATCAATACAAAATAAAGGTTTTTTTAAGTATAGAAAAAATTCATAAATTTGGATCATTGTACTCAAACTTACTTGCTCGCTAATGCCGTAACCATGCCTATCTCACGTTCGTCTGGCAATACCGAATATTTTGCCAAATTCAAATTGACTAAATTACATTTTCTAACAGTTTTTCGACACTTAGGTAACTGATTTATACATCTGCGTTAGTCAAAATTAGCCCATACGTCACACCTAGAGAAAAGACAGGGATCGCCAGAAATGAAAACAATACCCACCACTTGTATGGCAAGCTCACTATTAATGCTAATAGCTGCACTGCCTGTAACGGCAATGGCAATGGCAGCATCAGGTGAGAACGTAGAAAAAAACTCAAAACAAAGCTCACAAAAAAATAGTATTGAAGCGATAAATAAAAAAGCAACCGAGCAAGGTATTGAAGTTATCGAGGTTACCTCAAGACGTAACCAAGCCAATAGTGAGATGACTGAACAAACTGAACAGTTAATGAGTGTTGCGGGTATCGGCAATGACCCATTAAGCGCCGTTTATAGTTTACCTGGTATTATTTATGCTGGCGGTGATACTGGTTCACCAGCAGTGCGCGGATCTTCTCCTGAAGATAATGCCTTTTACATTGATGACATGCCTGCAGGTTACATATTCCATTTATTTGGCGACAGTATTTTTAATGAAAACCTTATTCAAGACTTTACCCTACATCCAGCTGCCTTTGGCAGTGAATATGGCAATGCCACGGGTGGTGTTTTTGATGTGCAATTACGCGATCCTCGACAACAAGATATCACGACTACTGTTGATTTAAGCATGCTCAAAAGTGGCGTTATGGTAGAAGGTGAAACCTTTGATGATCAAGCTTTCTACCTCTCTTATCGTCGTAGTCAGATCCACCTATTTTTACCTGAAGGTGAAGAAGATGAGGGGTATACGGTATTTAAAGCCCCGATAAGTGAGGATTACCAAGGTAAATATCAATGGCTAATAGGTGATGCTCACAAACTTACCTTAAGTGCTTCTGGAGCCAGCGATACTGGTGGCATTAATATTTCTGAAAAATCAGAAGAAGGCCGAATTGATCCTGATAGTATCGGTGATTTTAACATATTGACCAAATTTGATAGCCAAAGTCTTTCATGGCAATACTATGGCGATGAAGAAAAAATAATGCAGTTAGTCGCAGGTCATACGGTCAACAAAACTGACCAAATTTTTGGTAAAGGGCAGTTTATCAAAGTTGATGAAGAATCCTATAATGTGCGTTTTTCATCACAAATTACCTGGCTTAATAATCATAAGTTAGGTTTTGGCTTTGACTACAGTAAATCAGACGTTGATTACAGTTTCGATATGATCCCTTATTACTGTACTGAAAATGATGCCGACTGTAATGAAAACAAAGGTGATCGCATTCAAGATGTAGCCACCCTCACCGATGAAGATATAGCCGTTTATGTTCATGATATTTGGCAGCTAAGTGATACTTGGCAGCTAACTATTGGCCTAAGAGCTGAACGTAACGATTACACCAACCAAAATTTTGTTCATCCAAGGCTTGCCTTAGATTGGTTCGCTACTGATGACTTAACCTTTAAGGCAAAGGCAGGTACCTATAGCCGTTTTCCTGATGTTGATACCGCGTTAAATAAACTAGGTAACCCAAAGATAAAATCACCACAAGCAACGCATTACTCATTAGGTGTTGATTATGATTTAAACGGCATTTGGTTCACCTCACTTGATATCTACCATAAAGAGCTAACAAAATTGCCCCGCTCTGTTGATGAAAATACGGCCGCAGAGGATGTAGATTTACACTATACCAGTGATACTTCAGGTGATGCACAAGGGGTTGAATGGTTAGTTAGGCATGAACGTCATAATGGTTGGTTTGGCTGGGCATCGTTAAGTTGGTCACAAAGTCAACGTACTGATGACTTGACCAAGGTGACTGCTGATTACTACCTAGACACACCTATGGTGGCAAATGTTGTTGTTAATTATGAGTTAAATGAACGTTGGGATTTTGGTTTACGTTTCACCCTGCGCAGTGGCGCAAAATATACCCCCATTGTTGGTTTACGTGAAAATCCTGACTATGATGATCACTTTTTACCGGCTTATGGCGAGTTAAACGCAAAAACGCTACCTGTGTACCATCGTTTAGATTTAGAAGCGAATTACAAGACAAGTTATTGGGGCTATAACGCCCAATGGACTTGGGCTATTATCAATGCCATGGCACAGAAAAATGTCTCTGGTTACTACTATGAACCTGGCGATAACGACAGCCTGACTGAATACAATGTCTCGGGCGAAGAAGATATTGGCGTATTTCCTTATATTGGTTTAAAAATGACTTTTTAGTTAAGCGTTGAAGTTTACTTACACTTTTTAAACAATAAAAATGAACCGCTAAGCACAAGTAACATTTACACCGTGGTAACATATGATTACTTTTTGTAAATATGCTTTGTGCTTTGCTATGTCCTTTAAAAAAAATAATATCAGACGACTACAGAATCAAGGCTTTTCTTGGCTACTTGCCATTAGTTTATTAATATTTAGCGCCTTAAGTTACGGGCAAGAGTCCAGTGACAGCTATGAGAACGATGCCAATAAACCCGTTATTAAAGATGATTTCCAGTGGCAAATTATACTAGATCTCTCTTTAATTTATGATCCTACAATCATAGCTGGCATTGAACAGGAAGAGTTATCAGAATATCTTCTGCCTGGCTTGTTGGTTGATATTTCTTACAAAGGTTTTTATTTACAAAGCAACCAAAGACGCTCCCATGTACTACTTGGCGGTACCGAATTAGGTTACCAACTCTTTATTGAGGATAACTGGCAACTTGACCTGATACTAAAAGCTTACATGCAAGGTTACGATTCTGAATCATTGATTGAGTATGGCGGCGGCGACGCAGAGTTGCTAGCAGGATTAAAAGAGCGAGAAATAACTATTGGTGCAGCGATACGTTACTCCCAGTATTTTGAAGATGCCTTATTTCGTATTGATTTTGCTTATGGCAGTTCAGGTGAAGATGAAAACGAACATCATGTCGGTGGTCTAATCATTGACAGCTTCTACAGCTATTTATTACCTTACAAAAATTGGGATATCTATTTAGGCGTGGGGTTAACTTATTTTAGCCAAGATATTATTAATTATTATATCGGTGTTAGTCCTGATGAAGTATTAGCAACAAGGCCTGAATATGATGCTGAAGCAGGCTTTAGAGCGCAAGCTGAAATTTATGCGCAATATCCTGTATCAGAAAGTTGGTCTTTTCATACCGGTATCACCCACAGTTATTTTTCAAATAATGTTAAAGAAAGCCCTTTGGTTGATACGAACCAAACCACCCAAGTTACGCTTGGAGTGATGTATGTATTTTAATGTTGGCAAAGGAATTGCCATTGTTTTGCCAACACTGCTTTATTGCTTACTGGTGTGTAAGCAAGTTAGCGCAAATGAGCTAGCAGTAAGTGATAATAACAAGGTGGTTTTTACTGCCCTGCCCGAGCAGTGTGTGACATTAAGGCAAGGGCGTAGTTGTTTTGCCACCGTAGAATTGCAATGGAAATCACCCTCAAAACAAAGTTTTTGTCTATATCAAGAAGGTGAAAAGAAGCAATTAGCTTGTTGGAAAAACAGTAATAATGTTCAGATAAAAATAGACTTCGAATCAAATAAAAGTGTTAAATATCAGTTACGTAAAGAAGTTAATGATAAAGTTGTAGCCGAAGCTCAAGTTGAAGTAAGTTGGCAGCATAAAAATACCGCACGTAAACGTCGCTGGCGACTATTTTAGTCTGTGACTTTTTAGTAATTGCTAGCTATTACGAATAAAGCAGTGATCTTGTTGGGTTTTAAAGATGACCATTTAACTGGGTATACCCCAGTAGGAATAAGAAAAATGTACAATATATTATTAGTGGAAGATGACATTAGCCTTGCTGACTGGGTGTGTGAATATTTAACAGAGCAAGGATTTAATGTTACCCATGTAGCTCGTGGCGATCTAGTGCTTGAGGTGATCAAAAAAAACACCACAGACATAGTGTTACTTGACGTTATGTTGCCAGGACTAAATGGTATCGAGGTATGTCGTCTTATCCGCCAGCATGAACCAAGCAAGCAAGTGCCCGTTATTATGCTAACCGCACGCGCCGATGAATTTGATGAAGTGATAGGTTTAGAAGCTGGAGCTGATGATTATGTAATAAAGCCGGTTCGTCCACGCGCTTTATTAGCACGAATAAATCGTCAATTAAGCCATAATGAGAAAACAGATCCTAACCCTAATGCCCCGTTAGTTTTTGGAGAGCTAACCATCAACCAAGAAGCAAAACGTGTGCTTTATCAGGGAAAAGAGGTAGAACTATCAACTAGTCTATTTGCCTTTCTCACTTATCTGGCACAGCATGCCGGTAATGTTGTGGATAGAGACTCTGTTTTTAAAGCCCTTAAAAAACGTGAATATGATGGCCAAGATAGACGCTTTGACGTTATGTTATCCACCTTACGCAAGCTCTTTAATGACGATCCACAAAAGCCACAAAAGTTTAAGACCATCTGGGGTAAAGGTTATTTATTTGTTAGTGATGCTTGGCAAGATAAAGCCGCGTGTGGCATTGAAGAATAACCATGCGCAGTCTCTATATTAGTATCATTTTTACTGTCTTGGGTTCGCTATTTTTTATTGGCTGGGGATTAGATGAACTAGTAGAATATTCAACTGAAGATAAAATAACTGAAACACAAGGCACTATTGTATATCGTCAGCTGCTCGATGGTTTATCGAGTGAACTTAGCTCGCTCACCCATTCGCAATTAAGTGAAAAAGTTAACCTGTTTCAACGACACTATCAAATAAAAGCCAGCTTGGCCTCAAGTAAAAACATAGCCTTACCGAGCTCATTAGTGGCAGAGTTAAACCAGCAAGGAGGATTACTACTTGCTTCAAGCCACAATCAATATTTAGTGAAAAACATAGCCAATCATGCTGACTACCTTTTACGCTTTGAGTTACCCATTGAAACCGTCGACGACGACAATTTCAACTTTATTCTAACCTTAATACTCTATGTCAGTATTTGCGGCATATTGATTTTATGGTTAATACCGTTAACAAGACGCTTGTATCTACTAAACAATGCCGCAGCTAAAATTGGCTCAGGACAACTTGATGCACGTATAGCTAGCAGTCGATTCTCCTATATTAAAATGTTAGAACGAAGCTTTAATACAATGGCTGGAAAAATAGAAAAACTGGTAGCCGACAATAAAATTCTTGCTCGCAGTTTGTCCCATGACATTCGCACACCAATGTCCTGTTTACGCTTTGGTATCGAAGCCGCGCTTGATAGCAAATCAATAGATAAAAAAAATAGCTATTTAACCCGTATGGATAATGAATTAACGCGTATGGAAGAGATGACTTCGCTGTTTCTTGATTATGCATCAATGGAGCGACAAGCGTTAAACCTAAAAAAACAACCAACCAATCTCCAAACGTTAATTACCTCTGCAATCACTGATTGCCAAGTACTTGCCACACAAAAAGGCATAGAAATTAGCAGTATTGTCCCAGAGAAAACACTCAGCTACCAACTAGATTATCATTGGTGTTATCGCGCCATCGTAAACTTAATCAGTAATGCTATTGGCTATGCTGGCAGCAATATAACCGTATTGTTAAAAAACAGTAACGACGCCATAACCATTACCGTCGCTGATGACGGTAAAGGCATTAGTGAAGATAAGTTAGAGATTATTTTCAACCCTTTCGTAAAGCTTGATGCCGATAGAACCCGAGAACAAGGCCATTTTGGCTTAGGTTTAGCTATTTGTAGCAAGGTGATGGATTGGCATCAAGGGAGTATTAGCGCCGCTAACGGCACACAACTTTGTGGTGCTAATTTTACTCTATCATTCCCTGTTAGTTAGCCATTATTGTAATGTTTAATCACTCTTTACTGCATTACTAAATCAGTAGCGGCCAAAACCACTGCGCCATTCTTACTGTATTATTCACTTGCGATAGGCATTCTATTAACGCGTAAATTACTTTTGAATTAAGATTTAATAATTATCTTGTTGGTAGTAACCTTTACTCTATAAACAACGATTAGCTAATGAGAAGTACTCTATTGAATGCCGACATAAAAATTGATTTCATTAATAATATTGACCAAATAAGTATTAGTCATTGGCAAAATTTAAATAGCTCACCCTGCCCTTTTCTTTGTTATGATTTTTTTAATGCCCTTGAAAAAAGCCAGTCTGTCAGTGCTAAACAAGGCTGGCAACCTCACCATTTAGTCGCAACCACTAACAATGAAGTGACGGCTGTCATGCCGATGTATTTGAAAAGTCATTCTTGGGGCGAATATGTTTTTGATTGGGATTGGGCTGATGCTTTTAAACGTAATGGCATAGATTATTACCCTAAATTAGTTACTACCATTCCTTTTACACCGGTTAGTAGTGATAAATTACTCTCTTCACAACTGCAAATGAATGAGTTGTTTGAACCATTGATTGAGCATTGCCAACAAGAAAATATTCATAGTTGGCATATTTTGTATTGCAATGAAATAAAGACAATATTACCTGAGGATGTTTATCAACGTAATACCGTACAATTTCATTGGTTTAACCGTGATTATGAAACATTCGATAATTTTCTAACTACATTCACTTCGCGTAAAAGAAAAAACACGCGTAAAGAAAGACTCTCAATAACTCAACAAGAAATTGACATTCGTCAGTTGAAAAATAACGAAATCACCCAACAAGATCTCGAGTTTTTTTATTTAACGTATCAACTTACCTATTTGAAACGAGGTCATCAGCCACACTTGAGTTATGAGTTTTTTAGGAAAATAATAGCTGACATGGCAGGTAATATTTTATTAATCATTGCTAGCCATGAACAAGAAGATATTGCTTGTGCACTATTTTTTTACGATGACTCTCAATTATATGGTCGGTATTGGGGCTGCACTAAACACTATAATAATTTACATTTTGAGCTTTGTTATTATCGCGGTATCGAATTTTGCATTCAAAACAAGTTAGAAAGCTTTAATCCTGGCACTCAAGGGGAACACAAAATTCAAAGAGGCTTCGAACCCGTATTAACGCACTCTTACCACTGGATTAAACATCCGGCTTTTAAAGTAGCAATTAAAAACTTTTGTCAACAAGAGCAAAAGCATATGTTAACGTATCAGCAGCAATGTCGGCAGATGTTACCTTTCAAAGAATTAAATTATTAATATTAAGAATATATGATGAATAAACCTTTTTCCCAAGCATGTGAAAATAATAAACGGCCGATCTTAAATATTCTGTCAAAAGTATTCTCAGACACTAATCATGTTTTAGAAATTGGTTCAGGAACGGGACAACATGCCGTTTTTTTTGGTCAACACTTACCTTACTTAACGTGGCAAACCAGTGACTTATTGATAAATCATCTAGGAATTAACTCATGGTTAGATGAAGAAACTTTGACTAATGTAGAAAGACCTATAGTTATCGATTTAAATAAAACGTGGCCGATGCCTACAAATAATCAGCATGTTGATGGGTTATATACTGCCAATACCCTACATATAATAAGTTGGCCATTAGTGGTTAAATTTTTTGAGGGTCTTGCGAAAAACTTAACATCAGGCGCTAATATTTGTATCTATGGCCCTTTCAAATACCAAGGAAAATTCACCAGCGAAAGCAACGCTAATTTTGATTTATGGCTGAAAGAGCGAGACATAAATAGTGGTATTCGTGATATAGAAGCAATCTTATTATTGGCAAATTCCGCGGGGCTTAATTTAGTTGACGATCATGTTATGCCTGCCAATAATCGCCTATTGGTTTTTTCAAAAAGTTAAAAGCTCATCTAGCAACCTGCATGCCAGGTAATTTTATACATACCTTCACACCTATTTTATTAACCTTATGTCAGTAAGTTAGTCGCCTAATCGTGTATGCATGAACGGTAAATGTGTATAACTCATACTCTTCTTGAGTAAATATAATAAGGTTTTAGTGCTACGCTTTATGTGGGGTGAACGAATATGAAAAAAGTTGATTCAGAGGTAAAGAGTTTTTTGGGCATTAAGAGTTTAGATGAAGATCATGATGCTATTTTCAACTACATTGAGCAGTTGCAAGCTCTTGTTAACGAACCTAAAAATCATGAGTATGCCATTGGTATACTGGAAAGGCTTCTTGCTTTTTTTTTGGCACATGTGATCAAGGAAGAGCAGCAATTACAACAATACTTACCCACTAACATAGTAAAAGAGCACATTTTACAACACCAAGACGAACTTGATTACTTAGATGAAAGCATAATTTCTTTAAAAGTTAAGATCTCATCTAATAATATTCAAACTATTGTTGACCAGCTAAACCAGGAGTTTAAAAATCATATCTATCGATATGATAGAAATATTATGCAAAAGATAATTAAAATTCAAAACTCAAAACACTAATGCCCCATCAGCTACAGCTTGAATCACATTTAATATCTATACCCGTGACCATTCAAAATACGTGTTTCAGTGGGAGAAAAAAACGATTTAAAGAAGGCTTTGCATAAGGGATTAACATAATGAATAAGATACTATTATCATTAGCATGCGTTGTATTTACAGCCAATGCGGGCGATTTTACAACACAGTTCTTCGCCGCATCGTATCACCCTACCAGTAGCGAAAAAATGAATACAAAGCACAAGTTACTCGGTATTGAGTACATTGAAAGTAACATTGGCTACAGCCTAAATACATTTAATAACTCATATAACAAACAATCGATTATGTATACCCAATCAGTTTATATCGAGAATTATGACCAAAATTACAAATTCTTTTTATCAGCCGGAGTTGCTACTGGTTACAAGGATACTGGAAGTATTTGTATTTTGGAGGTAGGAGATTTGTGTAGTGTTTTTGGCGCTGGTGTAATTTTAACTATTTACGATATACGACCTAGAATTACTTTATTAGGGGAAGCTCTAGTATTCAGCTTAGAGTATAAGTGGTAATAAAATTTTACTTCTCGGTGTGATAACTATTTTATAAACGCATAGACTTTGACGTAATTATACTTATCGATATCAACAAAAGGAAAGTGCTAAATGGAATATTTATCCCCTTTACAGAATCTGCAAAATAATGTCAGCCGTCATCCTAATAAAATTTTTCTCCACCAACCAGTAAATCGACAATGGCAAGAATATAGCTGGACTGATGTTGATCATCAAGCTCGTTGCATTGCTAATGCTCTTAAAAGTCAAGGTTTTGAGAGTGGTGCTAAGGTCGGTATTCTTTCTAAAAATTGTGCTCATTGGGTTATTACTGATTTAGCCATCATGATGGCAGGCATGATCAGCGTGCCAATTTATCCGACCGCAGAACATACGAACATCAGCCATATTATTAAGCATGCTGATTTAAAAGCTATTTTTATCGGAAAACTAGATAACCCTGAAGAAATACAAATGGCGATTAACGATGATCTATTAAGTATTGCCTTTCCTTACCCTGCGCCATCGACAACAATACAATTTTCCGACTGGTTAATCGAATTTGAGCCTTTGGCGCATGTTCACCAAAATGCTATTGATGATATAGCAACCATTGTTTACACCTCAGGCTCAACTGGCCGCCCAAAAGGCGTAGTATTAAGCCATAAAAATATGGCATCTGTAGCCCAAAACCTCGTTGATATTTTTAAGGTATCTACTGATTTTCGAGCAATATCTTATTTGCCATTAGCGCACATAGTAGAGCGTAGTAATGGATATGTAGCCCTTTATGCTGGATTTGAAGTGTTTTTTGTCGAATCACTCGATACTTTTATTGATGATTTGCAATACGCACAACCTACCGGATTTATCTCCGTGCCACGCTTATGGACCATTTTTCAAGGCAATGTACTTAATAAAATATCACAAAATAAAATTGCATTATTATTAAGTATTCCTTTATTAAAGCACTGGTTCGCCAAAAAAATTCGCAAAGCATTAGGGTTGAACAATGCACAGTGGTTTGTATCAGGTACCGCTCCAATTGCCCTGTCGTTACTTCATTGGTACGAAAAGTTAAACATACCTATTAGCGAGGGTTGGGGAATGACCGAAACATCTGGTGCTTCTTGCCTAAATTATCCCTTATCTAAACCAAGCTTAGGCACGATTGGTAAACCTTTACCTTGTGTTGAAATGACCTTGTCCACAGAAGGTGAAATTCTCATTCGTGGCGATGCAGTATTTAATGAATACTACTTAGACCCTCAAGCCACCAAAGCGTCATTTTTTAATGGCTGGTTTCACACTGGCGATTGTGCTGTGGTAAATGGGCAAGGTGAATATACTATTATTGGTCGCATTAAAGACAAGTTTAAAACCAGTAAAGGTAAATATGTTGCACCTGTCCCCATTGAAAGCTTGCTGTGCACTAACCTTGATATTGAGCAAGTCTGCTTGATGGGCTCTGGCATGAAACAACCTGTCGCATTAATAGTCTTAACGGCAATGGTCAATAAACGAGATATTGAGATCGTCAATCGTTTAAAAAACACATTAAGCAACGTTAATGCTGAACTAGAAAGCCATCAAAAAATAGACTATTTACTTATCTGCAATGAAGCTTGGAGTGTAGAAAATAATTTACTGACGCCCAGCATGAAAATTAAAAGAAATATTATCGAACAAAAATACGATGCACTTACTACTAAAGAATTTTCTGATCTTGTTATATACGAAGAAGATATGTTCTAAATATACACCGTTATATGCGATTGTAAACACGGTAAAATTTAGTTAATTAAAATATAATAGTCTCTATGTAAAAATCACCTAGCATCATAACTCATATACAGTTATTGTCAGCTTTGCTGATAAAATACTTACTAACTTTCGAAGGCATTTGTTCTCGTATATGGATACTAGCAGTTTTATTGCCCTACTCTACAATGCAGCACTCCTAATTTCTTTAGGCGTCATTTATGATGCGCTGAAGCTTGAATCAATCAAGAATAAAAAGGTACGCAGCCTAACCTCTGGGTTATTGGTCGGCATGCTCGGCCTTGCAGTGATGAACACGTCATGGGAATTGGCTCCTGGAATGTTCTTTGATACGCGATGGGTGCTGATCAGCCTTTGTGGTTTGTTTTTTGGCCTGGTACCCACCCTAATTGCCGGTGCTATGATGGTTAGCTTAAGGCTTTATATAGGCGGGGCAGGAATTTTAGTTGGCTCCTTGTGTGTCATCATCCCCGGTTGCCTTGGATATATATTCGCCATTATATTAAAACGTAAAAACCTGCAACTTGATTGGTTCAAGCTATATTCTTTTGGCATGCTGATCCAAATCACGGTATTGGGCTGCATGTTACTCATGCCCGAACATTTACGATACAAAGTCATAGGCGCAGTGATACAGCCGGTCATCTTGGTTTTCCCTGTTTGTACCATGCTAGTAGGTTTGATACTAAGGCGCCAGCGTGACCGCCGAAAATCCGAATATGACCTAACTGAAAGTCAAAAACTGTTAAACAGAGAGCAAAGCTTGATGCGAGGCTTGATTGGCTCATTACCTGACTTAATATCTTTTAAAGATGTGCAAGGACGTTACCTTGGCTGCAATCATGCTTTTGAACAATATGTTGGCCTGACAGAGCAAGAACTAAAAGGAAAAATGGATCAAGAGCTCAAGGGGAATTATAAACCTTCAGATATAGCAGGGCTTAATGAACAGGAAATTATTGCCAGTGGTAAAGTGTATAGTCAAGATGAGTGGGTAGTTTACCCTGACGGTAGCAAAGTATTACATGAAACCATTAAGAAAACCTTTGATGGTTTAGATGGAACTCGCTATGGTTTAATGAGCGTTAGCAGAGACATCACTGAACGCAAAAATCATGAAGATCAAATTCAACGACTCGCCTTTTATGACTCCTTAACACAATTACCAAATCGCAGGATGTTGCAAGACAGATTGCAACTTATAGTGACCACTAGTTCTCGTGACGAGCGATTCAACGCACTTTTTTTCATCGACCTTGATCACTTTAAAACCCTTAACGATACCCAAGGGCATAATATGGGCGATCAATTATTAATAGCGGTTGCCGCCAGAATACAAGACAGTGTTCGAGATGAAGATATTGTCGCTCGATTAGGGGGGGATGAGTTTGTTGCCTTGATTTCCAACCTTGGTGAAGATGAAGCAACTGCTGGTCATGTTGCCGAAAAAGTAGCTGAAAAAATACGTCTATCCATTTGCCAACCTTACAAATTATCGATCAAAGACAATGTAGATGCTAGCAACGAAATGATTTTTCACTGCACGCCAAGTATTGGCATCAGCTTATTCAAATCAATCTTAACCAGCCCCGATGAAATTCTAAAACAGGCTGACGTTGCAATGTACCAAGCAAAAGCGGCGGGTAGAAATGCCATTCGTTTCTTTGATCCAGCCATGCAGATTGCGTTAGAAGAAAATGCAGCTATTTTAGCTGAACTGCACCAAGCCATTGATAATGGTGAGCTTGAATTGTATTACCAAATTCAAATAGATGAAACCAAAGGTATTCAAGGTGCAGAAGTCTTATTACGCTGGTTTCATCCGATACGAGGAATGGTTTCACCACTTGATTTTATTCCTATAGCAGAAGAGAGCGGCTTAATCATACCAATAGGGCGTTTGGTATTAGAATCAGCTTGTCATCAACTTAAAGTGTGGGAAAACATCCCCGACCGAGAAAACTGGCAAATATCCGTTAATGTTAGTGCCTTACAATTTCAACAAGAAAATTTTGTTGAAATGGTGCAAGAGATCATCGTCTCAAAGAATATAAATCCGCGCGGTTTAAAACTGGAATTAACCGAAAGCATGGTGCTAGAAAATGTGGATATTATCATTGAGAAAATGCACCAGTTAAATCAACTCGGTATTGACTTCTCGATGGATGATTTCGGTACTGGATACTCTTCTCTTTCGTGTTTGAAACGATTACCACTGAAGCAGTTAAAAATAGATCAATCATTTGTACGTGATATCACCACAGATCCAGATGATGCCGCAATCGTACAAACAATTATCAACTTATCTAGCAGTCTAAAATATGACGTCATTGCGGAAGGTGTTGAAACCCAAGAGCAACGTCAGTTTTTATTTAATAATGGCTGTAGTCAATATCAAGGTTATTTGTTTAGCCGTCCTGTGCCTATTACAGAGTTCGAGGAATTAGTAAGCTCCATGTCTGTTAATTTTGCTCCGGCTCTAGACTAAAAGACAATAAAGCAATGCATGTCCAAACCGCAGTACCAACACAGCAATATGTTTTGCTTCAATTTCTTGTAAGTCTATTTTCAATTCAATTCGTTTTTCCGTTATCTTACTCTAATATTACTCTTCGAATTTTTCATTATCGCACTCCCTGCCCTACTTATTAATACGTCTAAGATACCTGCTGTAAAATCAAGCTAAAGCTTAGCCTTACGATAAATAGCCGGCGCCATTCCTATATTCTTTTTAAACAAACGTGAGAAGTAATAGGTATCGTGGTAACCCAACTCTGACGCAACATGCTTAACAGAGCGTGGCGTGCTATCTAACAAATAACAAGCGCGTTGCATTTTCATATTAATAAAATAGCTAATGGGCGACTCGCCCGTGACTTGTTTGAATTTCTTTGAAAAATGATATTTAGATAACTTGGCTGCTTCAGCTAACGAATCAAGATCAAGCTTGCTATGAATATGCTCTTGCATCATGGCGCGTATATTCTCGGTATCAAAGGTATTTATCGCGCTGGGTTGTCGCTGCTGCACTAATAAGGCGATATAACTTAACAACGCTTGAACTTGATGACCGCCTTGAATAAACTCAGCCAAGTTATGACTACTGTGGCGAAGGTGTGATATGCCATCAAAGACTCTAATAACTCTTGGTTGTACGCCGATAGTAAACTTACGCTCAACAATATTTATGTGTCTGCAAAAATCATTTGCCAAAGTCCCATCAAAATGAAGCCAATATAATGTCCAAGGCGACTCTATACTCGCTTGGTAGCTGTGCTTTGATCCTGCCGGTAAATAAAAAATATCACCACTATTAATTGTTGTAGTTTTACCCGCCATAGTGAGAGAGCCGCTACCCGCGGTACAGTAGATGAGAATATGGTCAGGATGTCCTTTGCGTTCCATAGCATGACCATTGGCGGTTGGATAATACCCCATTGCGGTAACAAAAAGCCCTTTAGCTAACGGATCAGCTTGCAAACGCTTAACGAGTACATGTGGCGTTATAAAACGAATACCCTCTGCTGGAAGGGGCCAACGTGAAGGTTTACTCATCTATCAGTTCTCATTTTAAACTCCACCACTAAAAATATGCATTGACCACACCATTGACAGCAATATAGTCCATCAAAAGAATAATATAGTTAATTCACGCCCCTATTTCAATGTGTTTATATAGTACCAGTGGTTTTAGAAAAGCAATAAAGTTCATGTTATTGCTTCATTAAAATATAAAAATAATACAATCAGGCCATACCAGTTATCTTGGTAATGACTCGAATTAAGGGCATTTATGAATTTTTTACTGAACGAAGATCAATTAGCCTTTCAAGATGCAGCTCGAAGCTTTGCAGCCGGAGAAATGAAACCGTTTGCGAGTGAATGGGATGAGAAGAAAATTTTCCCCAAAGCCATGTTTAAAAAGGCCGGTGAATTAGGATTTATGGGTATGTACTGCCCAGAGGACGTAGGTGGTATGAATTTACCGCGCTTAGATACATCCATCATTCTTGAAGAGTTAGCTGTAGGTTGTACGTCAACGGCAGCCTTTATTTCTATCCATAATATGGCAAGTTGGATGATATCCACTTGGGGTACTGAATCAACCAAACAACAATGGTGTGATGACTTGGTGATGGGTCAAAAGCTCGCATCATATTGTTTAACCGAGCCTGGCGCTGGCAGTGACGCGGCATCATTGCGTACTACGGCTAAAAAAGACGGTGATTATTACCTACTTAACGGTAGTAAAATGTTTATCAGTGGTGCGGGAGAAACGGATGTATTAGTCGTTATGGCACGTACTGGTTCACAAGCAGAAGGCGCTAAAGGTATTTCAGCTTTTGCAATACCAGCTGATCTTGCTGGCGTTAGTTATGGCAAAAATGAAGACAAGATGGGCTGGAATTCTCAACCAACTCGCGCGATTAGTTTTGAGAACGCTAAGCTGCCGGCAGATTGTCTATTAGGCACTGAAGGTGAAGGTTTTAAAATTGCTATGAAAGGCTTAGATGGGGGTCGAATTAATATAGCTAGTTGTTCAATTGGTGCTGCGCAAGCGTGTATTAATTTGTCACAAGCTTACATGCAAGAACGCAAACAATTTGGTAAACCGCTAGCAGCTTTTCAAGCTTTACAATTTAAGTTGGCTGATATGGTGACAGAATTAGTGGCTGCACGACAAATGATTCGATTAGCGGCAAGTAAAATAGATATAGATGACCCAGATAAGTCGACTTATTGTGCCATGGCAAAACGTTTTGCAACCGATGTTGGTTTTAATGTTTGTAACGATGCACTGCAATTACACGGCGGTTACGGATATATCAAAGAATACCCTATCGAGCGATATATGCGCGATGCACGAGTTCATCAAATTCTTGAAGGTACCAATGAAATTATGCGGGTAATAACCGCACGACGCGTATTAGAAGAAGGTGCGACCGACATTATTCGTTAGTGCCATACCTGAACTACGTATATTCAAGTAGCTTGGGTATATATTACAATTTTATAAACCCTATTTTTAAACAATGTTTTTGGAGTTATCGATGAGTGATTTATTAAAGGTAGAAAAACGTGGCCATGTCGCTATTGTGACTTTTAACAACCCGCCGGCAAATACTTGGACACCTGAGAGCTTAAATTATTTAAAACAGTTAGTCAGTGTACTTAATGAAGACAAAGATAACTACTCGCTTATTTTAACGAGTGACAGTGATAAATTCTTTAGTGCTGGAGCAGACCTAAATCAATTCAATCATGATGATAAAGGCTTATCCTTTGAGTTTTCAGCCGCTTTTGGCGGTGCATTTGAAGCACTGGCAAACTATCAAGGGGTTTCCATCGCTGCTATCACAGGCTTTGCTATGGGAGGCGGCTTAGAAGTTGCTTTGTCTTGCGATGTGAGAATATGTGAAGAGCAAGCGCAAATGGCATTACCTGAAGCTGCTGTTGGTTTATTACCTTGCGGATTAGGCTCACAACAATTGTCATGGTTAATCGGTGAAGGTTGGGCTAAGCGCATGATTTTATTAGGTGAGCGTATCAAAGCACCCCAAGCAGAAAAAATAGGCTTAGTCTCTGAAGTAGTCCCTACTGGCACTGCATTATCCCGTGCTTTAGCGTTAGCAGAAAAAGCCGAAAATCAATCACCAACCTCAGTAGCTTTTTGTAAATCGTTAATTATGGCAGCGCGTAATGGTGACATAAATTCTGCTTACGCTAAAGAACGTGAACTTTTTGTAAAGTTATGGGATACCGAAGATCAAAAAGAAGGTGTTAGTGCTTTTATTGAAAAGCGTAAACCTCAGTGGAAGAATAACTAATGACAAGCCCTGTAATAGTTGAAGAATTAGCAATTAAAAATGGCCAATGTATTGGTGTTTTAACACTAAACAGTGAGAAAACGTTAAACGCATTAACACTGGAAATGATTGACCTTATATCGGTTCAATTACAGCAATGGCAAACAAACGATAAAATTGCTGCCGTGTTTATTCAGGGGGCTGGTGAAAAAGCCTTCTGCGCTGGTGGTGATGTACAAGCTTTGTATAAGTCATCGATTGAACAGCCCGGTGGTCCATGTGAATATGCTGAGACATTTTTTGAGCGAGAGTATCGCCTCGATTATTTACTGCATAATTACCCTAAACCAACCATAGCTTGGGGCCATGGTATTGTGATGGGTGGTGGTCTGGGTATTTTTGCTGGCTGCGCTTATCGTATTGCTACAGAAAGAACACGTATTGCTATGCCAGAAGTAACCATTGCGTTGTTTCCTGATGTTGGTGGTAGTTACTTTTTAAATACCATGCCGGGTTATTGTGGTCGATTTTTAGCATTAACAAGTTCCTCCATTAATGCTGCTGACGGTCTTTATGCCGGTATTGCTAACTACGCAATTACTCATACAAACAAGCAAGCCGTTATCGAGGAGTTGCTGTCATTAGAATGCCCTCCCATTGAAATCAACAATACTTTAGAGAACATTTTCAGACATCATCAAAGTCAGTGTATTGCCGATATTCCTGCTGGAAACTTAGCAACGCATCAGACCATAATTAATGATTTATGTCGCAGTGATAATGTAGAAAAAATAGCGGCTAACTTCTCAGAGCTCGAGACTGATGATAAGTGGCTTCAGCGGGCAAAAAATGGCTTAGCCAGCGGCTCACCTTTAGCGGTTAAGTGGATATTCCATCAGCTAGAACTTTGCAAAGGTTTAGGCTTAAAAACTGTTTTTGAAAAAGAAATATTACTGGCCACTACCATTATTCGCCATACCGAATTTGCTGAGGGCGTACGGGCTTTATTAATTGATAAAGACCAACAACCAGACTGGCAATACAAACAGTTAAGCGAGATAACCAACGAAGTAATAGCGCCATTTTTTGAGGCTCCTTGGCAACAGAACCCCTTGGCAGATTTATAGCTTTTATCCGTTAACAATATTAACCTCATCGCTGAGGTTAATATTACAACGACTCTTCATTGTTCCGAAAACGTTAAAATCATATCATTCAGACTGTTCCATGCAGTAAATTCAGCAGAAAGATAAAAGATATTTATCACTAAAGAAAGTTGATTTTCGTTGTCTCCTATAGGATAGCAAGCAAGTCGATGAGAAAGTTACTGTACTATTTGACAAAAAAGAGTAAGATCTCGCGCTAATTTGTTACACGTTAATTTGTCACAGATTAACGTATTAGCATAAGCTCGCTGGTAAGTGCTTACTAGAATCACATTGCTAACAAGATAGTCACTAAACATAAGTATTAAAAGCAATGGATAACAAATCAGCCTCGCTACATTCAGATATAGATACTGTTCTAAATAACTATGATTATGACTTTTCTGAAGTTGAAATAAGCGTTTTAGGCAATGGTCATATCAATAATACTTATCAGTTAACTACCCCTAAAGCTGAGTTTGTCTTACAGCAAATTAACCATGTTGTTTTTCCCAAAACTGCAGAGTTAAGTAGTAACGCTCAAAAAATAAACCTGTATTTACAACAACAGAAAGATTCCGGTAACTACCCGCTGTCAGTTCCTCAGCAAATATTGACCAAAACGGGTGATACTTATAGCAAAGTTGGCGCTAATTATTGGCGCTTGATGGAGTTCATCAGTAACTCTTACACACTAGAACAAGTTGAATCACCAAAACAAGCAGCACTTGTTGCTAATACTTTTGCAGAATTTAGCTGTACGCTAAGTGATTTTCCCACTAAAGAACTTGTTGTTATAATTGAAGACTTTCATGATATTAGTTTCCGCATGCGACAACTTAACGAAGCCGTTGAAAACGATCTGCAAGGTCGTTTATCGAGTTGTCAGACGTTAGTAAACTTTTGCTTAGACCAACAAGGTTTTATTAATCATGTTACCGAGATCAGTAAAAAATTACCCCTACATGTTACCCACAACGATACTAAGATAAACAATTTATTATTCACCACAGGTGATAACCCTTGTGCGGTAATCGATCTTGATACCTGTATGCCGGGCTTATTGATGCATGACTTTGGCGATATGGTAAGAACATGTTGCAGTAATCTTGCAGAAGATGACACCAGTATTGATGACATGGTGATTAAATTAGATATTTTTGAAGCATTGATTCAGAATTATCAAAATGCTTTTGGCGATAAGATGACTGCACTGGAAAAAGATAGCTTAATTGTTGGCACTAAATTATTACCTTTTCTTCTTGGTACACGTTTTCTAACAGACTACTTAAATGGTGATAGCTATTTCCAAGTAAGTCGTGAAAAGCACAATTTAGATCGCGCTATCAACCAAGTTCGGTTATTTACTTTACTTTGTGAAGCTGAGCTTGAGTTAGTAAAACTCGCTAAATAAGCATTATTACTAGCAGATTATCTCCTAGTAAGATCGCTAGTTTAAATAACGGCTATCAATATAGCGTATAAAGCCTTTCACTACGATTTAAAACACCACACACTCAACACGATTTTATTGTCTTTTTGTTTACAGAATGATTACCCCTTCATCGCTGTGATACTTCTGTGATTAATTCTCCAACAAAAAGTGATAAAGGCGTGATCTCCAAGCGATAATTCAGTCGCATACTTTCTTTACTACAACAAAACCATACCAAACAGATTGGTATAATCTAACTACAAAGGAAAGTATCATGAAAGTAATCAAGAAATCGCCAATCACGTCAACATTAAGTGTACTAGCACTCGCGCTTGCGAGTTCAACGACTATGGCACAAGAATTATCCATTACTGTCACAAACTTAACGCAAGGTTTGCATTTTACCCCTGTAATTACAGCAGCTCATACCAGTGATAACCACATTTTTATGCTGAGCGATATGGCGAGTCCTGAGCTACAAGCAATGGCCGAGGGTGGTAGTATTTCAGGCTTGGCAAGTGTATTAACTAATGCTGATGCCAATATTAATGAAAACCCTGCAGCGGGCTTATTAGCACCTGCAATGTCGGCCAGCTTTAACTTAACCAATGACAGCAGCAATACTCATTTATCACTTGCCGCTATGGTTTTGCCTTCTAACGATGGTTTTGTTGGTTTAGACAGCTGGAAAATACCTGAAGAAGCTGGCACTTATACCGTATTTTTAAATGCCTATGATGCTGGCACCGAAGCCAACAATGAACTTCGTGGCAGTGGAGCACCTGGAGAAGCAGGTATGCCAGTACCACCACCACTAGATGGTGTTATAGGTACAAATGGTACTGGTGTTACCGATATGGAATCTAACAATAAAGTACATATTCACCGTGGTAGCTTAGGTGATAGTGATATGTCCGCAGGTACAAGTGATATTAACAATAGCGTGCAACGCTGGTTAAACCCTGTAGCTAAACTTACCATTACCGTGCAATAAGGGGGCAACATGTTAACCTTTACCACTCAAAAAAAGAGTACCAAAAAATTAGCTAATCCATTACTCATTGCTAGCTTACTTATACTAGGGCTAACCGCTTGTAGTGATAATGACAACGTGGAGGCTCCTCCAGAAGAGGTTCCTGCGGAATATAGCTATGCATTAACGCTAACTAATCTAACCTATGCTCAGCCTCTTTCACCTGCTGCGGTTTTACTTCACGGCGATGCTAAAATGTGGCAAGTTGGTCAAGCAGCTTCTGTTGCTTTAGAGAAACTAGCCGAAGGTGGAGATAATGCTGACTTTATTGCACTAGAGAATAATCTAGCCACAGCAACTGCTGAAGGCCCTACTTTACCGGGTACCAGCGTTACTGTGAACATCAGCACAATGGATCCTGCTGCAACTTATTTGACTGTTGCCACTATGTTGGTGAATACAAATGATGCTTTCTCGGGTCTTACTGGTGTAGATATATCAACATTGACGCTTAACCAAGAAAAATCGTGGCGATTAAATGCCTATGATTCAGGTACCGAGCAAAATAACGAAGCCGCTGGTACTATTCCAGGCCCAGCAGATGGTGGGGTTGGATATGACTCAGCACGAAATGATATCGATCTAGTCGGTTATCATTCAGGTGTAGTTAGCAAAGATGATGGTCTATCAAGCTCAGTATTAACTCAGGCTCATCGCTTTGATAACCCTGCAGTTAAATTAACTATTACTCGAACTAAGTAGTGTCCTTGGTCAAGATACCAAGCGGATTAATTAATTGACTAACTTAGAGCTACAGTAGTGAACTTAGAACAAACAAAATTTGTTAAACATAGTTACTCTATATTTCATTGATTTTGTGATGTTATCGGTTTTCTACTGAGCTCCCGAAGGGCGAGTTTAAAAGGTTTATATACGGCGTTATTGATTTTGACAAGGACGCTGCATGGATGCAGCTTATTAGAGAATGCAGGAGCATATTCTCCTGAATAACCATTCTCTTCAATCAATGCCTTGCCTCTAAACCTTTTAATTCTCGCTAAGTAATCACTTAATTAGTTCGCTTGGTATAGGTGGCTAAGTCCACTCATTGGCCAAAATATGAAAGATAATATTCTAATAATTGAAGACGAAATTGATATTGCCAAGCTTATTAAAGTGCACTTATCTGAATTAGATTTGAACTGTGATATTTGCACTCAAGGTGAGCAAGCTTTACAACAAGCGTTAACAAAAGACTATCAGCTAATTTTACTTGATGTAATGTTGCCAGGTATTAGTGGGTTAGATATTTGCCGACAGGTTAGGCAAGAAAAACCCTTACAATCAATTATTATGTTGACCTCTAAAACATCAGAAATAGATCGTGTATTGGGACTTGAGTTGGGGGCTGATGACTATATGACTAAACCTTTTAGTGTTCGAGAATTACAAGCCCGTGTTAGAAGTCAATTACGTAGGGTTCATGCAGTTATCGCTAAAAATTCAACTGAAATTTGCGACCTAAAACATGAAGAAAAAGCAGTTCAAGAATCAGCTCAGTTAGACCAAACAAGTACAACGATAGGCCAACTACAGGTTGACCACCGATTTCATCAAGTGATTTATAAAAATAAAACGATCAATCTCACTGCTACAGAATTTGAATTAATTGATTTTTTCTGCCAACACCCTGATCAGGTGTTTTCACGCGCTCAGTTACTCGATGCTGTTTGGGGCTACCATCACAATGGCTATGAGCACACAGTTAACTCTCATATTAATCGTCTTAGAAGTAAGCTAGAGGAGGATTGTACTGAGCCAAAAATAATTCAGACCGTTTGGGGTGTTGGTTATAAACTTAATTCGGCAGGCGTAATGCCACCAGCAGCATTATAATTTAGTAAGGACTTCCCAGCGATGAAAATATCACTTTATCAACGTTTAGCATTAACACTCTGTGTTGCTTTTATGATTGTGGCCTCATTACTTGTTGCTTGGAGTAACTCTTTAGTACAACAATCACAGTACCAGGCAGAGCAAAAACTACACGTAAACCTCGCTGAACATCTAGCCCATGATAACCCGTTATTACAAGATGGTGTTTATGATAAAGCAGCGTTAGAAAACCTTTTTCATACACTGATGTTATTAGGCCCTGCTTTTGAATTTTACTTTTTGGATACGCAAGGTAATATTTTAACTTATTCTGCTGACGCAGCTAAAATCAAACGAAAGTCTGTTTCACTCATACCACTGAAAAAGCTGATTGATAAACCACAACAAGTACCTGTTTTTGGTGATGATCCCCGAGATATAAACAATAAGAAAATATTTTCGGCTTCCCCCGTTTATCAGGGTGAACGACTGCAAGGTTATTTGTATATCATTATTGGTGGCGAAATTTATGATTCAATTTTTAGCCAAGTACAAGCAGACAAAGACTTACAAAAGTATGGCGCATTTGTTATCGCCAGCTTATTACTACTTTTACTCATTTTATTAGCAGTATTTCGCTACTTTACCCATCCGGTAAGGGAGTTAGCAAAACAAATGCAAGCACTTAAAGCAGTGAAATTTGATCAAACAAAAGTTCAGTTAAAGCAGTGGGGATCTAATTCAAGCCATAGTATCGATAGTAATGAAGTTAGTTTTCTCGGTACTACATTTAACGACATGGTTGTACAAATTAATCAGCAGTTTTCTTTATTAACTGAAAACGACCGCGTGCGTCGGGAATTATTGGCGCACTTATCTCACGATCTGCGTACTCCCTTGGCGACAATGCAAGGGTATATTGAAATATTAACCATCAAAGGTGATGACTTATCCAGTGTTGAACAGCAAGAGTATTTAGCGACAGTTCAGCGTAATGTTAGTCAACTTAAACGCCTTATCGACCAGATTTTTGAACTGGCGCATCTAGAAAATGGTCAAGTAACGGTCAATCTAGAAAACTTTGCTATTGGTGAGTTGTTACATGACATCCTAGCAAAATTTACCTTAAAAACCACCGACAAAAAAATTGTCCTAACCTTACAGCCTCAGCCCTGCCAATTCATGGTTCATTCTGATATTGCTAAGCTAGAGCGGATAATGACAAATTTATTAGAAAATGCCATTAGACATACTGATATTGGTGGCAACATTGTTATGACAGTCACTCAATTGTCGACACAAGTTAAAGTAAGCGTAACTGATAATGGTAGTGGTATAAGTAAAGAGGATATCGCTTATATATTTGATGCAAGATATAGAGCGAGTAATGCCATAGAAGATAATACCCAGCATGCCGGTTTGGGCTTAGCGATTAGCCAAAAATTATCGCAAGTAATAAAATCTGAGCTGATGGTTAAAAGTGAACTTGGCAATGGCAGCAGCTTTTCATTATCAATACCTATTTTACCTCAACAATAAAAAATGCTACTGATATAGAAACACTTTTAAGCAAAGCAGTGATTAAAAGTGTTTCTATATCTTACTTTGCTCACTTTATTAACACTGGGTTTGCGCCGTTAACGCCAAGATATTTTGCTGTGCATCAATAAGCTGTTTGCTTACTACTTTTTGGTGCTTAATTGCTTCATCAAGTGGAATAAAGCGCATCACATTATTTTGCTCTGCCACCATAACATTAGACTTACCGTCGATAAGTGCTTGTACTGCAGCTACGCCCATTTTTGTTGCTAATATTCTATCTTTAGCAATGGGTGATCCACCTCGCTGAATATGTCCTAATATGCAAGGTGTGCACTCAATATCAGCTTGCTGGTGCAATTGTTTCGCTAATTCTGCTGCGCCACCTGGCCACAGGTTTTCGGCGATAACAATGATATAACTTGAATGGCGATTTTTCTTTGCGGTAGTAATTTCGCTAGCGAGATGCTGTAATTTTGATGATTGCTCATTCGCGGTAAAATTTTCAAAAGACAACACTTGCTCTGCTGCACAAGCAATACCAACATTGAACGTTATATGACCACAACCCCTCCCCATTAACTCCACAATAAATATCCGTTCGAAAGCATCTGCGGTATCTCGAATTTTATCAATCGCTTCTATACCAGTATTCACTGCGGTGGCAAAACCAATGGTGTAATCAGTACCGTCTAGGTCATTATCTATCGTTCCGGGCACTCCAATCATCTGACCCGACCAATACTGTTTAAGCGCCAACAAGCCAGAAAAAGAGCCATCACCACCTATGACAACAAGCGCGTCGATATTGTGTTCTTTTAACGTGTTCGCCGCTAATTGTAAGCCTTCTTCCTCATGCATTAACTGGCATCGAGCACTCTTCAATATGGTACCACCAAGGTGAATAATACTGTTTACCTTTAACAAGCTTAACAATTCAGCCATCGCAATATGTTCTTCACATATCAAACCGTTATAACCGTGATAAAAGCCAATCACCTCAATGTGATAATGGTGAGCTGCTAATACCACTGAACGTATCGCGGCGTTCATGCCTGGCGCATCTCCACCACTGGTTAATATTGCAATACGCTTAACTGGCTTCGCTAGTTTATTATTCATTTTATTTACTCTATATTGCGATAGGAATCACACAGGACTGTATAACCATTTATAAAGTACAAGATTTCAGAGGCAATTAAAACCCGCCGTAGAAAGTTGTGAGTAATACAGGTACTCAAACGCTATACAGTCAATTATGGCTGTTGTGAGGGTAAATAGGGAGACTATTTTGTAAGCAGAAAGCAAACACCATTGCTAACCACCGTGAGTGACGATTAGCAATGACGAGTTATATAATTGAGAAGGCAGCTTGCTGGGCCTGGGCTAAGCCTAAGTTAAGCGAAACTACATAGTTATTAGCTGTAACTGACCCTTACCGGAATAGTTAATACCTTTTTACCTTTATGTTTAAGCCAAAAGTAAATCAGAACAAAGGTTAATAAAGCAAGAGTAATAGTTATACTAGAACTTAATGGTGAGGCCAAGAAATTACCTATTTGATAACATAACGTTGATACCAAATAGGCAAAAACAAAGCTCCATATTCCAGCAAATCCAGCCCAGCGACTACCTACTTCATTTTTAATTGCCCCCATAGCAGCAACGCAAGGGGTATAGAGTAAGATAAATAATAAATAGCTAAAAGCGCCTAACTGGCTAACAAAAGCTAATTGCATTCGTTGGTAAGTAGTTAATTCAACACCTTGCTCTTGTGCCGCGATATTTAAGTCACTGATTTCACCGACGCTAATACCTAATGGATCATCAGGGGAAATACCAAATAAATTTTCTTTGATGCTATCAGTAGCTTCTTGCCAACTTTGCACCAACGATGGTGCTCCTTCACTCTCTGAGGCATGTGGTGAATATAAATTATTAAACGTGGCAACCAGTACTTCTTTGGCAAATATTCCGGTGATTATTCCTACGCCAGCTTGCCAATTGTCTTCTTGAACGCCCATAGGTGCCAATAGCGGCATAACCACTTTTGCCCCTTGGCTTAATACTGAATTTTCACTGTCTTGGCTACCAAATTTACCGTCAATGCCAATAGAGTTAAAAAAGTTAAGTAAACACACCACAATCACAATGGTTTTACCTGCACCTGTGACAAAACTACTGGTACGTTGCCATACTCGTTTACTAAGAGCACCAATTCTTGGCATCTCATACTCTGGCAATTCCATAATATTCAATGAAGTTGTGCCTGATAAAACGGTTTTCTTTAATAAAAACCCGGTAAATATAGCGGCGGCAATACCCACCAAATACAATAAAAACACTAAATTTTGACCGTTGTCAGGGAAAAATGCGGCGGCAAATAGTGCATAAACAGGTAACCTTGCCCCACATGACATAAAGGGCGACATCATTACTGTGGTAATACGTTCTCGTTCACTGTCAAGAATTCTTGCTGACATTACCGCAGGAACAGTACAACCAAAGCCAACAATCAAAGGAACAAAAGCTTTACCGGGCAAACCAATTTTTTGCATCAAGCTGTCCACTACAAAAGCAGCACGAGCTAAGTAGCCTGAACTCTCAAGCAGTGATAAGCCAATAAATAAACAGGCAATAATAGGAATAAAAGTCGCGACCGTTTGCAAACCACTGCCCAAGCCTTCCACAATAGTAAGTATCCACTGTGGTAAATCTAAAGGTGCAAGAAAGTGCAAAGGATATTCAACGAATAAGGTACCACTAAGAATATCGAAGAAGTCGATAAAGGCACTACCAACATTAATGGCAAACATAAAGAGTAAGTACATCACACCAAGAAAAACGGGTATGCCCGTTATAGGATGTAAAACTACGCTATCGATTTTTTCTGAAAAGGGTTTGTTGCTAGATGTTGGATTAGCAAAAGCAGCGTTCGTTGCTTCAACACTGCTTACCCGCGCCAGCATATCCGTAATGTAATCATAACGAGCGTGCATTACTTTAACGTTTGGCTCAGGCTTATTTTTTGGCTCGGTGTGAGCATTATCAATAATTTTTTGGTGAACGGCAGATAAGTCACCATTCAATTGACCCAGTGCTTGTTGCACCTTTTTTAGCGCATCATCACGTTGTGCGCTAATGGCAACAACAGGACAACCTAATTCGGCTGCTAATTGAGAAATATCAATATCTAAATGTTTTTGTCGATCGATTTTATTAAGCACCACTATCATAGGTACTCCCAACTCTAATAACTGGCTAGTTAAATAAAGTTGACGACTGAGCTGATTAACATCAACAACATTAACTAAAAAATCAATATCATTGTCTTGCAAAAATGATTGGGAAATAGTGAGATCTTTACCCTGCTCAGCATGACGTTCCAATGAACTTAAACCGGGAAGATCAGATAAATAGGCAGCCTGCTTATTTAGGGTGATTTTTGTTTTTTTAGCTGCAACAGTCACACCTGACCAGTTGCCTACGTTCTGCTTACTCTGTTTTTTATTGCTATCGCTGTCTGATAATAACAGGTTAAATAGAGTGCTTTTGCCTGAGTTGGCAAAACCAACCAGGGCGAAATGTTTTGATTGCTTCACGGAAAAATTCTTTTTGGTTGCTTATTATGAATACATAGCGCATTCATTGATTAAAAATTAACGCCTATTTGCTCTGCGATATCACGTTGAATGCTAATTTTCGTATTGTGTAAGCGAAAAGCCATTGGTCCATTAAAAGGAGCCTTATGCGCTAATGATACATGTGACCTAAGCGTGAAGCCCTGCTCAATCAATTGAGCAGCGATAGTTTCATCTTTCGGTAGAGCGCTAATTTTGGCTGGTTTATTAAGGGGAAGTTCAGCTAGAGTCATGATATAAATCCAAAAAACAAATTCATCTTACTAAAAGGCGGTAACCTAAGAGCTAATGATAATTACTATTATTTAGATAATAGCATTTAGTCCGTCAATACAACAGTAAAAGCTGCCTTGCTCGCTTGATTTTGATCAAGTTAGCGTTGATAAAAATTTATGCAACATCAATTGCCCGTTATCATCTTATTTTACTACAGGCGTGCTTCATGTTTAGCAGCAAATAAAAACAGGCAAAGTCCAGTCTACAATGATGATTTGATAGTTTTATCAGCTGAAATATCACTTCAGCATAACCTAATCCTTTTGATAGCATCGTCCTGCGTAATCAATACAAACTCACAACGACAAGCTCATTAGCTAATGTTCAACGTTCAGTGCTTTATTAATTCACTAAAGCTAACCTCTTTAACTAAATGTTTTTTAGCACCATAAGCAATACGATGCGTGCCATGACAACGAGCACATGCTAATACGGCTAAAGTACCAAGATCGCGACCTTGCTGTTTGGCGGTACCTGACTCTAGAGAGGTTTTTAAACTACTGAGTGTCTTTTTCATCACTTCACTTGGGTAAGCCTTACGGTCTTTTTTATGACAATCAATGCAGGTCTCTCCCAGCGTTGCCATTTCATCATTAAGGCCTACTAAAGATGATAGTGCTAAAGATTTATTACCATCTTGTGCTGAAATTTTTATCTGGTTTACTTGTCTTGTTAACGTATCCATATGTTCAACAAAACTAAGCTCAGGGGTAATTTGAATATTCGAAAAGTCAGGCGTTCTATAGGTCAAAGCCGTAATGGCTTGATAATCATCATGACAAGAGTCACAGCTTTGTTGCAGCATTTTATGCTGAACTAATACCGATGAGAAATCTTTTTGTTCACTGGCAAGCTTTAACTCAGCCAGAGTGTTCATTGCTAATTTTTTTTGCCAAGCGGGTACCATATCGGCAATTTTAAGGTAATGCTTATTCAGCTGTTCTGCCCATATTTGCAAATGTTCTGCATCTTGCTGTTGCGCATAAAATTCTACCGCCTGCATTTCTCGGCGAAGTTTAAACATATTATGTAGCCAAACTTGACGCTTATTTTCAGGCTTATACCATTTTGCCAATTCAATTGGCGGGGTTTTAACTAACTTAGCCTTATCTTGATGTTTATAAACGAGTCCTGCTACGACAAGTAAAATAACAGCTTGTAAAATAATGAAATAACGCCAACGCATAACTAAGTACTCAAGTTAATTTATTGACTCAGTGTAAACAAATTGAGGGTTATGGTTATTGATCTAGTATAAAAAAAGCGCCTTAAGGCGCTTTTTTTATACTAGGGTCTGTTGAGTATTCAACTTATCAAATGCTCAGCTTACATGCCTAAAATGAATAACGTACACCAATAGCGCCATCAACACTGAATTTAAAGTCATCATCAAAATCTGCTACTGGCTGTACCTGTCCGTATAAATCCCAGCCTTTAGCAAAGTACCAAGAAATGCCTACGGGAGCGCGAACACCAAAGCCGTCATCCCAACCAGCCCAACCGCCACCAGCAAAATACCAAGATAATGGCGCTTTATTATCAAATTTACCTGTTTTAACTAAGTAATCAACGGCAAAGCCACTATCACCCAGTACCAGATTGTAGCGATCTATTTGCGCGACAAGGCTTAAATCCATATCGAGCGCAACACCCATTTTCATGTCAGCTTGAGCCAAGTTAGGCACAGATGAAAGCAGCATAAACATACTTACCAATAATAGTTTTTTCACATTTATTCCTTAAATTTATATGAGTATATACCCAAACTCATTGGAAATGCATGATTTCAGCGGAGATTTAAAGGGTCAAATACAAGGCATTTATCTTAAGCATAGTCATTCTATGATTATGATAAATAACGCAGTAGTTGGCCTTTTAAAATTCGCCCGTAGGGAGTTTCTCAGGTAAGTAATCACTGCGTAACATCAATTTGAAAGGCAATAAGCATTTCTACATTGATGTACCTTGTGCTAACTCACCTTAGTAACTCTGAAACACGCATTCTCAAGGAGCTTGGGTATATTCAACAAGGTTGGCGCTATTTTAGTGTCTTTCTACTCCAAAGCAAGGGAACTCAAAAAACACTGCTTAAGCCAGTGAACAAAATAGATTTAATGCGGGGTATTTTTACAGGTATCTAAGGGATTATTACCAGCATTAACCTAGTAAAACGTTTTCCTATTAATCGTCCCTAAGTTACTAAAGTGTAACGGCTACTTGTTAACGCCGATCACAGCCTTTACTATGCGATACAAATTCTAACTATTCTCTGCAAACTTAGGTTGTCCATGTTTACACAAATAACAAAGAAAAATATCAGAAAGCTATTAACCCTTGTCAGCATAACCACTGCCGGTTTAGGCATTGCTAACACTGCCAATGCCACCATAGTTGAATTTCATACATCACAAGGTAGCTTTCAGGTTAACTTGTTTGATCAAAATACGCCTGCAACAGTAAAAAACTTCCTCAACTATGTTGAGGGTGACCATTACAATAACTCCGTTGTTCATCGAGTTTCCTCTGGTTTTGTTGTGCAAGCGGGCGGCTTTAAATTTAATGGTACTTGGCCATTAACGCCCCTAGTACCTAATGTCCCAGTAATAAACGAGGCCATTTACTCTAACGTCAAAGGCACTATTTCGATGGCTAAGAAAGGAAACGATATTAATAGTGCCACCAACCAATGGTTTTTTAATTTAAGCGATAATAACACTGGCCCCGCTAAGGAGGGTAATTTAGACCGACAAAATGGTGGTTTTACTGCTTTTGGCCAAGTTATTGGTGATGGTATGACGGTAGTGAACAAAATAGCTCAACTTAAGTTATGTGACTATGAAAATTTAAAAGGCATTCCTATGGTAATGGATAGTGATCAGACATGTGCTGACATGGTCGTACCGGGCGAGGAAAATTTTGCGGTTATTGAGCAAATAAAGGTTATTGACCCTTCGAAGACAACTGCCAGTGATTTACACCCCTTAGAATCAAAATACCCTGACAGTGATGGTGATGGCGTAAAGGATATCGATGATGCTTTCCCAAGTGACCCGTCTAAAAGTGTTCCTGACGTTGAAGACAGTGGTGCTTCTATCAATTGGTTTGCCCTTGTTATGTTAGCGCTAATATCAACACGAAAACGTTTTATCAAAAGCTAATCGTTAACGAGAGCTTAGTGAGCTATCTCTGCATTCAATAAAAGAATGAACAAATAAAAAGCCGCATATCGTAAAACGATGTGCGGCTTTTTTTTGTTGAGTCTCATTACTGTTCGCTCATTAACACCCCTTTATCGATGTGCGGAGTGTATTGAGCGCTAGTATCTAACCTCTAGTGAATTCTGGATAAGCTTCCATACCACAGTCAGAGATATCAACACCTTCATATTCTTCTTCAGAACTCACTCGAATACCGATGATCTTTTTCAGAGCGAACCAGACGATAAAGCTACTTACAAATACCCAAACAAAGATAGTTGCTGCACCAATAAGTTGACCGCTAAAGCTAGAAGCTGAATTAGTAATAGGTACAATCATCAGACCAAAGAAACCAACTACGCCATGAACTGAAATGGCGCCCACAGGATCATCAATCCTAATTTTATCTAAGGCTAAAATTGACATCACCACAATAACGCCAGCAATAGCACCAAAGATTGTCGCTTGTAATGGTGATGGTGTCGAAGGTTCGGCAGTAATTGCGACTAAACCAGCTAACGCACCGTTTAGTGTCATGGTTAAATCCGCCTTTTTAAACAATACCTTAGCAAAGATAAGCGCTGAAATTGCGCCCGCTGCTGCCGCTGCATTAGTATTTAAAAACACCATAGCCACTGAGTTAGCACTATTAATGTCAGCTAATTTTAATACTGAACCACCATTAAAACCAAACCAGCCCATCCATAAGATGAAAGTTCCTAATGTTGCCATAGGTAAGTTAGCACCAGGAATTGCGTTAACTTTACCGTCTTTACTGTATTTACCTTTACGAGCACCAAGTAATAAAACACCAGCTAACGCTGCAGAAGCACCTGCCATATGCACAATACCTGAACCAGCAAAATCAGAAAAACCTAAATCACCTAAGGTATATAAACCAAAGACAGCATCACCGTTCCAAGTCCAGCTACCTTCCATCGGGTAGATAAAACCGGTTAACACCACGGTAAATGCTAAGAAAGCCCATAACTTCATACGTTCAGCAACAGCACCTGATACAATCGACATCGCGGTAGCAACAAAGACTACTTGGAAGAAGAAGTCTGAAGCATTCGAGTAAACGGCGCCTCCGTCAAAACCTGCTTCAGCAGACTCAGCCAAAACAGCACCAACTAGTGATTCAGCATCACTAGCACCATCAAGTGCGATACCATTTAAGAAAATGCCACCGCCATACATGATGTCGTAACCAACAATAAGGTACATGATGCAAGCTATTGCATATAATGCGACGTTTTTAGTCAAAATTTCAGTGGTGTTTTTAGCTCTTACCAAACCAGCTTCAAGCATTGAGAAACCTGCCGCCATCCACATAACCAAGGCACCACACATTAGAAAATAAAAGGTATCTAAAGCATATTGTAATTGAAAAATATTTTGTTCCATGACTGTTCTCCTTTAAAGTGCTTCAGAATCTTGCTCACCCGTACGAATACGGATAGCTTGCTCTAGGTTATAAACAAAAATCTTACCGTCACCAATTTTTCCGGTGTAAGCTGATTTAGTGATGGCTTCAACTAAACGTTCAACAAGCTCTTCATTCACCGCAATTTCTAGCTTTACTTTAGGCAGGAAGTCAACTTGGTATTCAGCGCCGCGGTATAATTCGGTATGCCCTTTTTGACGACCAAATCCTTTCACTTCACTCACCGTGATACCTTCGACGCCTACTTCAGAAATAGCCTCTCGAACATCATCTAATTTAAATGGTTTTATGATTGCGCTAATTATTTTCATGGTTAACCTCTAGTTATCATTTTTTATATGTCTAATAACCTGATAATACAATTCATATGCCAACATTAATTTATGTTATTAATTATGTACTTAGAGGTAATATGAACTTTAAAATCACTTTGGACGCACCAAGAGCGTGCAGAAAATCACCCCGCTGAGATCATCTGGTGCAATGTAGGGAGGTAAATAAAAAGGATGTAGAAGAAGAGCGGTATAAGTGTGTCATTAAGTTTATATACCCGTTCCACTTGAAGATGCATGATTCAGCTGGAACGGGTATAAATGAAAGCAACCAAGTCAATGAAAACTCTAAGCACTAACGAAAAATAAATTTATCTAATGAGTATTATTTAAACTTAGTTTTTATACAATTCGGTAAACGCTTGAACTGAAAAGCCGTTAAGTAGTTGGTCACCTACTTTCAGTACAGGTACACCGCGAAGGCGGGTGGCGGCAAACTCTTTTTGTCCTTTTGCCGTTTTAATATTACATAGCCTAAAAGCAATACCTTGTTGTTCAAGGTAACGTTTTGCTGTTTGACAGTGCGGACATTTGTCAGTGCTATATAGGACAATACGTTTCATTTACTAGCTCTTTTAATGGACTTATGAGTGACAGTCATTTTACCCTAAACGGCGCATTAGCAGGTAATACTTATTGTAGAAGTTTTCCCTTTCAATAATCAAGCCAGAAATAGAGTAAAAACTTCAACCCAGACTAGAGTTGTAGCAAAAATTGATTCAAATCAATATACTCCCCCTATTCAATGACAAAGTTTAACAATTTGATTTAAATCAAACTATTCAGTTCGATGCGATGCAAAAATCACCTTATTAGCTACCAACAACAATAATAAAACAACTAGCTCACTATCTTTTAAAAACATGAAATTAGGATAATATTATGAAAACAGTAGTAAATAAGTTTACCTTATCATTAATCAGCGCAGCAATTTTAGCAGTTCCTACCGCCTTTGCTGGTGAAACTGAGCACGGTAACAGCATTACTGAAGCGTTAAGTGAAAGCACAGTTAAAGTTAATTTACGTGCTCGTTATGAAGGCGTAGATCAAGACGGTGTCGACAAAAAGGCTGCAGCGTTAACGCTAAAAAGTCGTATCACAGTTAATACTGGTAGTTACAGCAACTTCTCGCTTGGCTTAGAAGTTGATAAAGTAGACGCCCTAGTAGATGACTATAATAGTACTCAAAATGGTAACACTGAATATCCAGTAGTTGCTGATCCACAGAGTACTGACGTAAACCAAGCGTTTATCAAGTACGCAAATAGTGGTTTTAGTGCCGTCGTTGGTCGCCAACGAGTTTTACACAACAATCAACGTTTTGTTGGTGGTGTAGGCTGGCGTCAAAATGAACAAACATATGATGGAGTGCGTGCACAATATAAAGCTGATGCTTTCTTAGCTGACTATAGCTACATCCAAAACATCAATGATATTAAAGGTGGAAACGTTAAAGGAGACTTCCACTTAATTAATGCGAAGTACAACATTAACAAAAGTCATAAAGTAGCGGGTTTTGCTTACCTTCTAGACTATGATGCTGTAGCTAACTATAAAAACTCTAGCAGCACAGTAGGTGCACTATATAATGGCAAGTTTGGTAAGTTCTTAGTAAATGCTAGCCTAGCGAGTCAAAGCGACAATGGTGATAACCCAATGAGCTATTCAGCAATGTATATTAATGCTGAAGCCGGTTATAACTTTGGTGCGGTAACTGTTTTAGGTGGTTATGAATTATTGGGCAGTGATGATGGTAAAGTTGCATTTAACACGCCATTAGCAACTAAGCATAAATTCAACGGTTGGGCTGATAAATTCTTAGGTACGCCAAAAGAAGGCCTACAAGACATTTATTTAACTGCCAAAGGTAAAGTTTCAGGCGTTAAATGGGCAGCAACTTACCATGATTTCTCATCTGATGAAGGTAGCATTGATTTTGGTAACGAGTTAGATTTAGTTGCCACATACCAAATTAACAAAAACTACGGTGTTTTAGTTAAAGCTGCTAATTACAGCGAAGGTGATTCAGGCATAGCCCCAACTGATACCAATAAACTTTGGGTTCAAATGACGGCTAAGTTCTAAACATTACTTGCTAGATAATTGCTTAAATAAGTACTTTGATGATTACTAAAAAAGTACCTATCCAATTAATCTAAACATAGTAGGACTTTACGCAATAAAATAAGAAGCTAGCAACTTGCTAGCTTCTACCCAAACCACCTGAATATGCTAGTTTCAGCTGGAATTAGAAATGCCTTTAGGCAAGGCATTGATTGAAGAGAATAGTTATTCTATTGTCGAAATCAATAACGTAGCATAAAGCGTTTCTAAACCAGCCCTGCGGGGACG
>MAAF01000056.1:0-85168 GCA_002163005.1 Colwellia psychrerythraea
CTTTATGCTGCTTTATTGATTTCGACAATAGAATAACTATTCTCTTCAATCAATGCCTTGCCTAAAGGCGTTTCTAATTCCAGCTGAATCATGCATCTTCAAGTGGAACGGGTATATTTGTTATTATTTAAGACTCCGGATTGAGTTACTCTCCAGAGCAACTCCCTAAGGTAACTAAAGTCGTCTTACCTGAGTAACATCATCTAATTGGCGCAGCTTATCTAAAACACGCGTTAATAAATCGCTGCTAGCCACTTCCAATTTTATATTCATGCTCATGGTCTGCTTTGCATTATCAGTATTACTTTCCATACCAATGATGCTTACTCTTTCATTAGCAATGATGGTAGAGATATCCCGTAATAAACCTTGTCTGTCACTGCCGATAATTTGTGCCGAGGCTTGATAGCTTTGTTTATTCTCACTACCCCATTGCACTTCAACTAATCGCTCAGGTTGTAGGTTAAGCGCATTGGCAAGTTGTTCACAATCTTGTCGATGTACAGAAATACCACGTCCTTGGGTAATAAAACCTGAAATATCATCACCAGGTACCGGTTGACAACATTTAGCCATATGCGTGAGCAAGTTACCAACGCCAGAAACAGTAATACCATTATCGTCTTGCGTTAATGTTTTGCTGGCTGTCGTTTGTTTAACTAAGCTTTGCGGATCTATTTCAGGCGGTGGTTTTAACTTACTATCAAGCAGGGTAAAGTGATTAACCACCTGCTGTAATCTCGCATTACCTGTACCTATCGCAGCATAAAGATCATCGACAGTTTTCATATTAAACCGCTTTGCTGCGGCTAATAAGTCTATCGTAGCTATATCATGTTTAGCTATTTCACTATCAAATAGCTCTTTGCCGTGGGCAATATATTTATCTCTATCGAGTAATTTAAAAAAGTGCTGAACTTTAGCCCGAGCACGTGAAGAGTAAATATAATTTAAATTAGGGTTAAGCCAATCTCGGCTCGGGTTGGGCTGTTTACTTGTTAATACCTCTACTTGGTCACCTGTTTGCAGCTGGTGAGTAAAAGGTACAATTTTTCCAAATACTTTTGCACCAATACAGCAATGACCAACATTGGAGTGAATATAATAAGCAAAATCTAAAGGAGTTGCTCCCATAGGCAAATCAATAACATCGCCACTAGGGGTAAAAACATAAATTCGATCCTCAAATACCTGACTTCGCAATTCATCAAGTAATTCACCACTTTCAGCGACATCATCTTGCCATTGCAAAATTTTTCTTAACCAGCCAACTTTATCATCAAAACTATTACTTTTACCGCTAGCATTCCCTTCTTTATAACGCCAATGTGCCGCGACACCAAGTTCAGCATCATCATCCATTTGTTTGGTTCTAATTTGTACTTCAACCGACTTTCCCTGAGGTCCTAAAACGACTGTATGTATTGACTGATAGCCATTAGCTTTGGGTGTGGCAACATAATCAGAAAATTCTTTTGCAATATGCTGCCATTCGGTATGGACAATTCCCAAGGCAGAATAACAATCTTGTACTCGTTCGACCACCACACGTACAGCACGAACATCAAACAGTTGCTCAAAATCAAGTGACTTTTGCTGCATCTTCTTCCAGATGCTATAGATATGTTTAGGACGTCCATAAACCTCACCTGTAATAGCTAAAGCATTCAGTTCACTATTCAAGTGACCGACAAAGCTAGCCATATATTGCTCTCGTTCCAGCCGAGTTTCATCCAAAAGTTTAGCAATTTTTTTATAAACCTGTGGGTGAAGGTAACGAAAAGAAATATCTTCCAGTTCCCACTTTAATTGACCTATTCCCAAACGATTCGCTAACGGCGCATAGATATTCGCACTTTCTTTTGCTACGAGTACGCGTGTTTCTTCATCACTATTTTTCTTTTCGCGTAAATCACATAAGCGCTCAGCTAACTTGATCACTACAGCACGAACATCGTCCACCATCGCCAGTAACATACGGCGAATATTATCTATATTTTGTGGTGCCTGGTCATTTGACTGATTACTTTGTTGGCGTAATGCTTTAATGGCTGCCATCTGCTCGACACCTTGACAGAGCATAAGGATATCTTTGGAAAAGTGCTCTTTAACAAATTCTATGTTAATAATATCATTTGCTAATAATGGTGAAATAAAAGCCGCAACTAACGAATCAGCATCCAGGTTCAAGCCACTTAAAATCTCAACCATTTCCATGCTTTTATTAAGCAACTCATGCTGTTCTGCACTTTCATGCTGATAACAGTTTGACACCTGTAACCATAAAGCTGACAAAGCGTTGGTTTTTACACTGGTTAACGCTAAACCGGTTAACCAATGTTCAAAACTTTGCACTGTTATTTTATGTGATTTACGTACGGAAACCATAGGTATTCCTCTGATATTTAATGATAAATACTATTGAACAAACAATACCATAGTCTCAACATGCTTTGTTTGTGAAAACATATCCATGAGTGATATTTTCTCAAGTTTGTAGCCCTGAGAAACAAGTATTGCACTATCTCTTGCTAAGGTTGCTGGATCACAGCTGACATATAACACTCTAGGTATTTTTAGTTTAGCAATTTGACTCACCGCTTGCTCTGCCCCCGCTCTTGCTGGATCAAGCAATACTTTATCAAAAACTTGCTCTTTCGCCCAAGATTCTAATAGCCAATGATTATTCAAATCAGCCTGATAAAACTGACAATTATCAAGTCCATTAACGAGGGAGTTATGAGTTGCTTTATCAACCATGACTTGCACTCCTTCAACGCCAACAACATGTTTTGCATGTTTTGCCAGCGCCAAGCTAAAATTTCCGAGACCACAAAACAAGTCCAGCACATTATCGGTAGCTGAAATATTTAACCAAGCTAGGGCTTGGCTTATCATGGCATTATTAACCTGGTGGTTAATTTGAATAAAGTCACTACTAGAAAAATAAATTTTACTAGTATCTGCTAATTCATATGACAGTGCAGAAGGGCTCTCCCCCATAATACTAACCAACGGCAGTTGCTTGTTACCATCATCAATAATGACATGCCAAGAATATTGCTGAGCATATAATTTCCATAGCTCGATGTCAGTTTCGTTCATGGTTTTTAGTTGTCGAATAACAAGTACAACTTGATTGTCTTTTTGTCTTTTCTCTTCCGAGTTTGTATCAATAATATCTGCTTGAATGACTTCTATATGACCAATGGCAGATTTTATAGTAAGTTGTGCCAATAACTTCTTTAACAAAGGGAAAATAGCACTAAGGGGTTCAACTAAAACAGGGCATGACTTGATTGATGCTAATTGATTGGTTGATTTTTGCCTAAAACCAATCGTCGCTTGAGCATTCTTATCGAATTGAACACCTATACGAGCTTTACGACGATAATGCCACGGGGAGCTTTTTATTGCTGGCTGCCAAGGTAACTGTCCAGCATTAATTGCAGAAGGAAAATTTTGAGTACTAAAGCTTCGAGAAAACAGGTCAGTAATTTTTTGTTGTTTAAAAAGTAACTGTTCTTCTAAATCAAGCATTTGCAAATCACAGCCACCACAAAGACCAAAGTGCTGACACTGAGGTATAACTCTACTATCACTTTTTTTATCAATTGAGATAAGTTTAGCGCGGGCATACTTACTTTTTTGCTCAATAACTTTTACATCAACAATTTCATTGGGTAAAACGCCTGCTATAAAAATTGGCTTATTCTGCCAACGGGCAACACCGACACCATTCATGTCAAGTTTATCAACGGTGATGGTCAATCGTTGATTAGACGTTTTTGGTTTTACTGCTGCTTTATAATAATTTGCCATTTTCACCCTAGAACTTACGCTAATTTAATTAAGTAATTAATACTTATTTTGAAGTAACTTAACTATCTATACTATAAATTTATAGCTGCTTATGAGAATATTTATGTTAAGTTGGATAATCGCTTAAATAGCTAATTATTTCAGTGGGTATTTTACCCTAAACTTATCATAAAAGTTCAACAAAAAAATGCATAAAATAAGCCTGAAAGACTGGGTTATCATACTCACTATCATACCAACCACCTTAATCGGTTTTGGTTTAGCTAGTTATTTTTCTTATAGTCGCTCTGCTGAACTTAATAACTTTCTTGAACAACGCGCTAAAAGCATTATTGAACCCATTGCAATTGCCAGTAAAGATCCCCTACAGAATAAGAATAGGGATAAACTTCGTCAACTGATCGGCTTTACTCACCGAAATCAATCAAGCATTGTAAAAAGCATTGTTATTTTTACTGAAGATAATCAAGTTTTTGTTACCAGTGCTTACCATGGTGATACCAATTTAATGCGACTAAAAGCTGGAGCAGGGTTACCAAACCACACGACTATTCAAACATTATCTGATTATATAATTTTTAGAACCCCCATTATTGATGAAAACTATAACACTCAAATGAGTGCAAAAATCAAACCAGTGGTTAGTTCACAATATAATTTTTCTACCAATACCTCTAAACCAGCAACTATTGGCTACATCGCCATGCAAATAGATAAAAGCCATCTTAATTTTCAACAACAAAGCCAATTTATAGTGGCTTTTGCTTTTGCTTTACTGGGCTCTTTACTCAGCGCAATTTTTGCAATTAGGCTCATTAAGAAAGTAACGAAGCCTATTAATTCTATGGTGCAAGCAATTGAGCGCATAAGAGAAGGAAAATTAGAGAGCAGAGTAAGCGGTCAACTCATAGGTGAACTGAATTTTTTAAAGAATGGTATTAATGCCATGGCACAATCGCTCGACAGTTACCAAAATGAAATGCATGCCAGCATAGATCAAGCAACCATAGATTTACGGGAAAGTTTAGAGCAATTTGAAATTCAAAATGTCGAACTTAGTATCTCCAAGCGAAAAGCGCAAGAAGCTAATAGAGTAAAATCGGAGTTTTTGGCGAACATGAGTCATGAGTTACGCACGCCACTCAATGGGGTCATTGGCTTTACCCGACAAGTATTGAAAACGCCACTATCTGAAAATCAGCGTGATTATTTGCAAACGATTGACCGTTCAGCAAACAACTTATTGACCATAATTAATGATATTCTCGACTTTTCAAAACTTGATGCCGGCAAAATGGTTACTGAAAACATTCCTTTTTCTTTAAGAGAATCAATTGATGAAACCCTTACATTATTGGCGCCATCAGCCCATAAAAAAAATATTGAATTATCTATAAATCTTCCACAAGAATCACCTGACTCTCTTGTTGGTGACACCATGAGAATAAAGCAAATTATCACCAACTTGGTCAGTAATGCGATAAAATTCACACCACATGGTTCTGTTGCTGTAGATATAACCAGTGAAGAAGTAAGCCAGAGTAATATAAAATTAAAAGTTATTGTTACCGACACGGGTATTGGTATGACTACCAATCAGCAAAGAACCATTTTTGATGCTTTTACGCAAGCAGATCAAAGTATCACCCGCTTATATGGTGGTACAGGATTAGGTCTGGTAATTTGTCAGCGACTTGCCCAAGAGATGAATGGCGATATAGGTTTTAGCAGTGAAAAAAATCATGGCTCAAGTTTTTGGTTTACTTTCCAATGTGAAATTAATGCTATGCCATTAATGTTGGAATTAGATAACCAACATTTAGCAAATAAAACTGTGCTCTACTTCGAGGAGAATGATCACAGTCGCGAATCAACTAAAAGCATATTAAAGCACTGGAAAATGCGTGTTACCAGTGTAATAAACAGACATCAATTATCACAAGTGCTCACTCATAGTAGTCAGACCCAACGAGGTTTTGACTATGCACTTATTGGCCACAATCAAACAGCTACGGCGCTAAGCGATTTGAAGAAAACAATTGCACAATTACAGCCAATTTCCAGCAATATACACTTGGCTTTAAATAATACTTCACCAAATTTACAAGAGGCATTAATTGCCTGTGGTGCAATGAGTTGTATGAGCAAACCTCTATCGCCAAATACTTTAAGCCGAGTGTTACGGCCAGTTGTCGAAACTAAGACCGAAAAGCTCAATCTAAATGCGCCTATGGGGAAATTATTACCTATAAAAGTATTAGCTGTTGATGATAATGAAGCCAATTTAAAATTAATTAAAGCGTTGTTGTTAGAACAAGTAGCTGAGGTTGTTGAAGCCGACAATGGCATGTCGGCCATAGAACTCTGTAAAATCGAAACCTTTTCTTTAATTTTCATGGATATTCAAATGCCTATTATGGACGGCATTAGTGCTCTAAAAGAAATAAAGCAATTAACTAACAATAATAACACCCCCATCATAGCGGTTACCGCACATGCACTTAGTGGTGAAAGAGAAAAAATGCATCAACAAGGCTTTAATGCCTACATGACAAAACCAATAGATGAAACTATGTTACGTCATATTATTTATGAGTATTGCGACTTCGACCACCTAGTAAGTTCTACGGCGCCAGTAATCTCGTCTGATGCTATGAACCAGGTTGAGTCACTTACAAAAGTAATTGATTGGCCTTTAGCACTAAAACGTAGCGCCAATAAAGCTGATTTAGCAAAGGAGATGTTATTAGGTTTAGTAGAAATTTTGCCCGAAACTCAACTAAGTATCAGTGAAGCAATTGACGCTCAAGATATTGCTCAAATAAAGCGTCTTGTTCATAAACTTAATGGCGCCTGTTGTTATACTGGAACCCCAAATTTAGCCAAAATTACCATTCAATTAGAAACCCAATTAAAAATGGGCTTGAGTACTGAAGAGCTTGAACCTGAGTTTTTAGAGTTTTTCGAACATATAGAGCAGGTATTATTTGCAGTACCTGAAGCGCTAAAAGAAATGAGTGCAAATAGTCATTAGCTTAACCGAAAAGAGAAAAACAACTATCGATGTTGTTTTATGTTTTGTTTATTCGTTAATTAATAGCTTTTTGTTAGTTAGCGAATAGTGATATTTGGCGATGTATCTATATCACCATCCTCAGAAATAACGGCAATACCACCACTACATTGAAGCACAGCTAAACTATGTCCATTGTCATGACGAACGAAGGTAAGCTCATAACCAAATTTCCCCAGGCTGCTAGCAGAAAATTTTTGCGCCAATGATAATTTATTCCACCAAACTGACTGCTCCGGAGACTCCTTTCTACGCTCGAGCATTGGTTTCATCTGTGTCTGCATCATTAATCCTCACCTATTTGTATGCTGAATCCCTTCTACAGCGTATTCATTAAAGTGTAGACCATAATCTCTAAAGTGTAGACTATAATTTTAACAAAGATAAAATAAGTGAGTTTTTTATATCTTGTCTAATGTTAACTATGTACTAGGCATTATAAGTTCTTGCTTCTAACATCAATTGCTTCATATCTCTAACTGCTTTATCTAAACCATCAATAGCCGCACGCGCGATTATGGCATGGCCAATATTCAACTCGATAATTTCTTTAATAGCAGCAATAGGCTTGACATTAAAATAATTTAAACCATGACCAGCATTAACTTTTAAGCCTAAGTTATGCGCATACTTAATACCGACAGTTAGGCGCTCAAGTTCTATCAGCTGCTCTTCTTCCGAACTTAGGTCAGCATAATGTCCCGTATGGATCTCTATATAAGGAGCTTTACTGGCTGCTGCCGCATCAATTTGTGCTTTATCTGCATCAATAAATAAACTTACAGCTATACCTGCAGCCGTTAACTGCTCTGTTGCTTTAGTTATTTTATCTAATTGTCCTACAACATCTAAACCACCTTCAGTAGTAAGCTCTTCACGTTTCTCAGGAACTAAACAACAAAATACTGGTTTCACATCACAGGCTATCGCTATCATTTCATCCGTGACAGCCATTTCAAAGTTCATACGAGTGTGTAATGTTTGTTTTAAAACATGAATATCTCTGTCTTGGATATGACGCCTATCTTCGCGCAGGTGAACAGTAATGCCATCTGCTCCGGCATGCTCTGCAACACTTGCGGCATAAACAGGGTCAGGATAATTAGTACCACGCGCTTGTCTTAGTGTGGCAATATGGTCAACGTTTACACCTAATAATAATTCAGACATTTTTAATCTCTTTTTGATTTTTTATAATATTTTTCTAACTAAGTAAATAGCTCAACTGTATGCTTTGTTTGCAAAAAGTTTACGGCTATTTAATGGCTTATTCCCTAACAGCTGATTGATAACCTGTCTCATTAGCAACTTAAAGGTATAACTAACCTCTTCTGTCACTTTATTTTCAGGTAACGAGTTTCCGGGTAAAGAACTTTGGTATAGGGATCCTCGCTGGGCAATTGCTTGTAAATGGGTTTTATCGAAGCATTGAGCACTATTTTTTGGAAAGGAACCGTATACAGGAACAAAGCCTTGCTCGGCGATATAATGAAAGTAATTAACATCGTGCTCAAATACAGGGCTAAAGTCAAATGACAATCCCAATTCTTCAAGCAGCGCTAATTCAAATAAACGTAATTGCGGGGCAATCTCTTCGCCTTGAGCTAAGGCTGTCAAAGTTGTTTGATATTGAGAAAATAAGTGCTGACAAGAAATTTGCTCTGTTAATAAACGAATCAATAATTCATTAATATAAAAAGAGCTAAACAGGCTATGTTTTATCAGCGAATATGATTTGGCAATTGAGTCTATTTGAGTAATATGCTTAACATTACCTTGACCTTTCAATGTTAATCTTAACGGTAAAAAAGGCTGAATTAAGCCTTTTTTTATAGAACGCTTAGACTGACCAACATAAACTAATGCAGTCACTTTACCATCTTGCTCTGTTAATAAATCAACTAGTTGTTGATTTTCACGGTATGGTCGACTATGTAAAACAAATGCGTTTTGTTCAATCATTTACCGCATTCCAACTAGCCAGAGTAATCATCACCATAACCTAAGCTGCGTAATGCACGTTCGTCATCCGCCCATCCTGATTTAACTTTTACCCAAGTTTCAAGAAAAACTTTACTCTCAAATAAATTTTCCATGTCTCGTCGAGCTTCTTGACCAATGGTTTTCAAGCGCTCACCTTTATTGCCAATAACCATGCGTTTTTGACTATCTCGCTCAACTAATATAAGGGCATTTATATGAATAATGCCCTTATCATCCATCTTAAATTGTTCTATCTCTACCGTGATCGAGTAGGGCAACTCATCACCAGTAAAGCGAATTAGCTTCTCACGAATGATTTCAGAAGCCATAAAGCGACTAGATCGATCAGTGATATGATCTTCAGGGAACCAGAAAACGCCCTCAGGAAGGGATGTTAAACATAATTGGCGAATGGTATCAACGCCATGACCTTTAGTCGCACAAATAGGAACAATGTCTCTAAAGTCATGCATAGTCCCTAATTTTTGCAGGTGAGGTAATAATTCATCTTTATCAGATATATTATCTGTTTTATTAACGACCAATATACACGGTGTGCCACTTTGTTTAACTTTAGATAAAACCAATTCGTCATCTTGTGTCCAATGTGTTCCCTCAACTAAAAACATTATTAACTCAACTTCCGCAATTGAGCTACTTGCAGCACGGTTCATTAATCTGTTTATGGCGCGTTTTTCTTCTGTGTGTAAACCAGGAGTATCTACCAATACTGCTTGTCTATTTTCTTCAGTCAAAATGCCTAAAATACGGTGACGAGTTGTTTGCGGTTTTTTAGAAGTAATACTAATTTTTTGCCCTAACAAGGCATTTAGTAACGTTGACTTACCAACATTTGGGCGACCGACAATAGCAATTAAGCCTGCATAGGTATTCGAGGTATCATTGTGCATAATTTATTTTCTCGTGCTGCTTTTTTTGCTTGAGCTGCTTGGGTTACTTTTAGTATGTCGGGGATTTGCTAATTTAGCTTGTTTTGTTGGTTTTATTTTCACTTCTTTTTCTTTTTCAATTAAGGCAAGTATCTGCTGGGCAGCTTCTTGCTCTGCTTTTCGACGACTCGTCCCTTTAGCAATCACGACGTCACTGATCACTGACGTTTGGCAGCGGACAGTAAACTCTTGGTTATGAGATTGCCCAGTTGTTTCAATAACTTCATAAGTAGGAAGAGGGATCTTTCTTCCCTGTAGGAATTCTTGTAAGCGAGTTTTAGGATCTTTTTGTTCATTACCCGGTTTAATCACTGTCAAACGTCTCTCGAACCAACTTAAGATAAGTGCTTTACAACACTCAATATTTGAATCTAGATATACGGCACCTATAATAGCTTCAATCGCATCTTCTAATATAGATTCACGATGATGACCACCACTTTTTAATTCACCAGGCCCTAATATTAAGCATTCACCCAAGTTAAAGTCTCGCGCAATTTCAGCTAACGTTACTCCTTTAACTAGGCTAGAACGCATGCGAGTAAGATCGCCTTCGTCATGTTTTGGGAACTTATCATAAAGTGCCTCAGCAATAACAAAGCCTAGAATAGAATCCCCTAAGAACTCCAGCCTTTCATTATGAGCACCTTTGGCACTTCGATGTGTAAGTGCTTGCACCAACAATAATGGTTCATTAAATTCATAACCAAGCTTTTTGGTTAATCTAGCAAGATTATGAGGGTTAATTTTCACAATAAAACTCTTTATGCCATGTAAAAAAAGTAGCCATGTTAAATAATTGCGCCGATGCGATCAAAACGTATGCCTGTTGGCAACCATTCAGGTAAAAAACTATCTTCGCTTCTATCAAAGTCGAAACTCATCCAAATAGCAACAGCTTCACCTACAAGATTCTCTTCAGGAACAAAACCCCAAAAACGCCCATCTAAAGAGTTATCGCGGTTATCACCCATAACAAAATAATGCTTTGCTGGCACCAAAAACTCATCTGCTGCCGTACCAGGTTGTGGGAAGTAGTGAGATACCCGAGGTAAAGTTTGACTATCATTTAATACCTGATGACTTTTATTCAACATCTTAGATTCGAATTCATTCATACCAGTTTCAGCATCTGGCCCTATATATTCACCAACAAGATTTTGTTGTATTTGTTCAAACTCGGGACATTTAGTATCAGAATCTTGGCAAGCTCGCTTAATATAAAGTGATTTGTTTCGGTAAATAATCCGATCACCAGGCAAGCCTATTACTCGCTTAATAAAATCAACTTTTGGGTCTTGTGGGTACTTGAAAACAACAACGTCACCATGTTCAGGTAAACCAATTTCAATGAATTTATGTCTTACCACAGGGTCTTTTAACCCATAGTTGAATTTATTCACTAGAATAAAGTCACCATCAAGTAATGTAGGCATCATTGAGCCTGATGGGATTTGAAATGGTTCGTACAAAAAGGAGCGTAAAATTAAAACAAAAGCGATCACTGGAAAAATTTGCACCGCGGTATCTACTAAAGGCGATGGCTCTGTTAATGTTGCTAGCGCTTGTGGTGTTAATTCGGCTGCACATGACTCCTCAGCTGAAAGTTGCGCGGCAGTAGCTTTCAATTTGCGCTGAGGTGCTAAATAGAACTTATCAGTAAACCAAACGATCCCTGTCAAAACGGTAATTATCACTAAGATAATCGAAAAATAAACGGCCATACACTTCCTATTTTAAAATCCTGCTAAGTAGAGTTTTAGCGACAGCATTTATTTACCGTCACTATTTGTTAAATTAACTTAACGGGCTAAATTAACTATCAAGCTTAAGAACGGCTAAAAATGCCTCTTGTGGTACTTCAACATTTCCCACTTGCTTCATACGTTTCTTACCATCTTTCTGCTTTTGTAGAAGTTTTTTCTTGCGACTAATATCACCACCATAACATTTAGCAGTCACGTTTTTACGCAGTTGTTTTACCGTAGTACGGGCAATAACATTACTACCAATTGCAGCTTGAATGGCAATATCAAACATTTGACGATGTATTAACTCTTTAAGTTTATCAACCAACAAACGTCCACGGGCAACCGAGTTTGCTCTGTGAGTGATCATAGCTAAGGCATCAACACGATCGCCATTGATCATCACATCGACACGCACCATGTCTGCGGCTTCAAAACGGATGAAGCTATAGTCTAGCGAAGCATAACCGCGACTCGTTGACTTAAGTTTATCGAAAAAGTCCATTACCACTTCAGCCATAGGTAGTTCATAAGTAACCGCAACTTGATTACCATGATAAATTAAGTCTTTTTGCACACCACGTTTTTCAATACAAAGGGTAATAACACTGCCTAAATACTCTTGTGGTACTAGAATATTAGCTTGAACTATTGGCTCTCGAATTTCATCAATATTGTTAATTGCTGGTAAATCAGAAGGATTATCTATCGAGATAACTTCGCCGCTAGTACATGCTATTTCATAGTTTACTGTTGGCGCTGTGGTTATAAGGTCTAAATCATATTCACGCGCTAAACGTTCTTGTATGATTTCCATGTGCAACATGCCAAGAAAACCAATGCGGAAACCAAAACCTAACGCGGATGAGTTTTCTGGTTCAAAAAATAATGAGGCGTCATTTAAGCTTAATTTATTAAGCGCATCCCTGAAGTTTTCATAATCATCTGAACTTATTGGGAAAATACCAGCATAGACTTGTGGTTGTGCTTTTTTAAAGCCAGGTAAAGCTTTTGCTGTTTCTTTTTTACTGATAGTAATGGTATCACCAACGGGCGCACCATGAATTTCTTTAATACCGGCAATGATAAAACCTACTTCACCCGCTCTTAATACACCAGTATCTGTTTGTTTTGGTGTAAATATGCCGACTTTATCGATTTGGTGGACTTGTCCTGTGGACATCACCAACATTTTATCGCCTTTTTTAACTTCACCATTGATAACACGAACCAGTGAAACAACACCTTGGTAGTTATCAAACCATGAGTCAACAATTAACGCTTGTAGTGGCGCTTCTATATCGCCTTCAGGAGAAGGAATATTTTTGACAATCGTTTCTAAAACATCTTCAATACCAAGACCTGTTTTAGCCGAACAAGTAACAGCATCAGTGGCATCGATACCGATAATATGTTCAATCTCTTCGCTAACACGCTCTGGATCTGCTTGCGGTAAATCGATTTTATTTAAAATGGGTAAAACTTCTAAATCCATTTCAATGGCGGTATAACAGTTAGCAACCGTTTGTGCTTCAACACCTTGTCCAGCATCGACAACAAGTAATGCTCCTTCACAAGAGGCTAAAGAACGTGATACTTCATAAGAGAAATCGACATGACCTGGCGTGTCGATAAAGTTTAACTGGTAAACTTCACCATCTTTCGCTTTATAATCTAAAGTAACACTCTGCGCTTTAATTGTGATGCCACGCTCGCGTTCAATATCCATTGAATCTAGCACTTGTGCTTCCATTTCACGCGCTTGTAAGCCACCGCAATGCTGAATTAGACGGTCAGAAAGTGTTGATTTACCATGATCGATGTGGGCAATAATTGAGAAGTTTCGAATATTTTTCATAAAAGGCAGTCAAATAAAAGGCGTTAAAATAATATTATGGCGTGATTTTAACGAATTTACTGCCTTGGGGCTATCTTTTGTTCAGATATCTTTTGTTTCAAGTCGTAACAGGCTATGACTTTATTTAACTAAGTTTGGCGAAGGGAGAACTTCAATAATTTTAGGTTGTAAATTTTCACTTTGTTTACCTTGCTTTTGCTGAAACTTAGCAAGCCTATAACCTAAATATCCACCAAAAATACCAAGCCCTAAAGCGAACAATTCATGAGGTAATATTTGTTGTTTTAACAACCATTGCCCAACAGCAGAAAAAGTAATTAAACCAAGTAAAGGTAATAAGTAAACTTGACCAGCACTAGATAAAATATGTTTTTCTGGTAAGGCTAAAATCACACAATCCCCCAGCTTTAATGCTTTTCCTGTGATACTAATATCATAGGGCAAAGTTAGGGTAAGTTTAGCTTGTGGTAAAGCTTTAGCAATTTGCCCGCTGCCGCAAGTATCAACTTGCGCACAACCGCTGCAACTTGACTTTATTTGACTTGTAACAGTAACTTGCCCTGCTTCAATAGCAACAACATTAGCCAGTTCTTTAATCATCTTGCTGTTCTCCTATTGAGCGTTGAGCATTGCCTTTTACATTACCATTTCTTACTGGAGCAATTGATTCTGCAATTTTTTTGGCTGTTGCTAATGGAATGTCACCAACAACGCCAACTTCTATTCCTTGCAAAATATGATTAAATACCATCGTTGCGCCATCATTCGCAAATTCAGGTGCTCTAAATTCTTCTTGGCTAGGGTTAACGTAGACAGATACCTCCACTAAACCATCAGAAAACAACATAAATTCAACTGCTTTATCGTCACCTTGATTATGGCTGTTTAATCTGTGCTGGTTGGATTTTACCACAACAAAGCCTTGCGGTAGCCAATCGACTTGCCATGAAAGGGCTTTGTTTTGTCGTTGTATTGCTAATTCAATAACCTGTGGTAATTCTGTTAATTGAAATTGTTCTAAGTTATCTGATAACTGCTCATTGACTTCAATATGAGTAAATTGAATTTGCTCTAGTAATTGTCCCTGGCGTGTTAGTACTGCCATTTTTAACAACAAGCCTGTTTTCTGATCAAGCCAAAGCCAATAATTAAAACGATATTTATCTTTTGATACTATGCGAACAAGTTGAGCAACCCGTCCTAAAATTCGACTACGTCCTACAGAAATAAAGCGATAGCTTTCTTCAAGTTCGCTGATATTGCCACGAAAAATGCTTGGAATGGGGCTTCTAACGTTACTAGATGTTATGGAATAAGGTTCTTGATCAGGTTCGATATAACTAACAATATCGCCTTGGCGTAAAACATCACGACGAGGACCGTTAAGTCGAGTGAAAATTTCTAATTCTTGCTCATTTTCACCAATACCATGCAACCAATGATAGGGCTCTGCTTGGTTATTTTTAACCACAACAAATGAAGTAGAGAAGTTAAGTTGACGAAGTGAATTGGAGAGTCGCTCTAGGGAGAGCCTCGCAGAGTCTGTATCAGCAGTTATTGCTGATACATTAAAGCTTAACAGCAATAAAAAAAATGCCGATAGTTTCATAGGTTCTCAAAATGATGGCTGAAAGTAAATTATACCGATAGTATTATCAACTAATTCAGCCAATCAAGCTATTTTATATTACTGCCTAATTTAACTTGTTGATTATGATCTTTCAAAAGTGCTTGTAAACGGCGCTGTTGCGCAATTCTATCAGCAACTAATTGTTCATTCATTGCTTGCTGAGTTTGTTGCTTACTTTGTTGGCTTTGCTGAGTTTTAGTAGACTGAACATTGAAGCTAACAGGGTTTGCATAACCTGATAAAGGTATCGTTTGTACGACTTGACTTGGCGTAACTGTAGAATTGTCGGTCACATTGTTTTGGACACCTACAATCATTAAAGCAGCAGCAGAAGCGGCTATGGCAACCTGCCCCATCGGCTTAATCAAACTAGAAATTTTTGCTTTAAAACGATTTGTTGCATCAACGACACGATTAGTGTGTTGTCCCTCTGAATGATTATGCATAGAAACTGCTTCATCGGTAGCTGGATGCATGTTTTTCCCAGCGTTTTGCATAGAGGAATTAGGCGATAAAATAGTTGCCTCTTGCGCAATAGCAGCAGAAATGGTTTCACTTAAATCTAGTTGCAACGATTGCGGTACTTCTTCGCGTAATACATCACCTATTAAATGATAGTTTTGCCACGTACTTGATAAGTGTTCATCCTTGAGCATGTTATCAACTAAATGCGCACTGATACTATCATCTGTTGATGGAGAGTAATTATCGACTAATGAAGATATTGACTCTGTTTTAATTTCACTCATATTTTACCTTAAAAACACTTAGTTAAATTCTGCTTTGACAAATGACTTAATTATTTCTTTGCAACAAGGGTCTAATCTTCTTGTCGATGGCATCACGTGCTCTAAAAATACGTGATCGCACGGTGCCTACGGGACACTCCATAATCGTCGCAATTTCTTCGTAGCTTAAACCCTCGATTTCTCGAAAGTTAATAGCTAAGCGCAGATCATCTGGGAGTGACTCCATGGTACTAAAAATTACTTTTTTAATTTCGGCTGTCAGTAATATTTTTTCTGGTGAAGCATTTTCTCTTAGTGCATCACCGGTATCATAAAGTTCAGCATCGTTAATTTCGACATCATTACTTGGTGGCTTACGACCTAATGCTACACTGTGATTTTTGGCACAGTTAACAGCAATACGATATAGCCAAGTATAAAAAGCACTATCACCTCTAAAGTTAGGTAATGCTCGATATGCCTTAATAAAGGCTTCTTGGACAATATCAGGTACATCGCTATGATTTTTAACATAACGACTGACTAAATTAGCAACTTTATGTTGATATTTAGTTACCAGCAGATTAAACGCATTTTTATCGCCACGCTGAACCCGCTCAACTAACTGTTGATCTATATTTGGTTCGCTCTTTTGAGCCGTATCCTTTAACACTGACAATTGATTTGTACTCATATTTTCCATTGACTCATAACAAACGCATAAAATAAGACTAACATTTTTCAAAAAAGTTCTATTTATTTCAATCTTTTTTAATAATTAGAATTATTAGCTTGTCAGCAATGACATTATTAATTACCAGAGTGCTATCAAACGTTAATTAAACGCTATTATCTGGCGACTTATACCTATGTATTATAGAATACCTGAAAATCCCTTACTTATATATTCGCTTTTATAGCTGAACTTAATCAAAAAGTATGACTCAACAAAACAATTGTGATGTTTTAATCATTGGCAGTGGCGCCGCAGGTTTAACTTTGGCACTCCATTTAGCTCAAAATGCCGATGTCGTCATTTTAAGTAAAGGCCCATTAAACGAAGGTTCTACCTTTTATGCTCAGGGGGGGATTGCCGCGGTATTTGATGAAAATGATAGTGTTGCTTCTCACATTGAAGACACAATTGTTGCTGGTGTAGGTCTCTGCGATGAAGATACTGTTCGTTTTACCACTGAAAATGCTAAGTCTTGTTTAGAATGGCTGATAGACCAAGGCGTTGAATTTGATAAAGAACAAAGTAATGAAGGGGAATCTCGTTATCATTTAACTCGCGAAGGCGGACATAGCCATCGCAGAATTTTGCATTCAGCTGATGCAACCGGCCAAGCAATTCAGACCACTTTAGCTGATCAAGTAAAACAGCATTCTCGTATTCGGATCTTTGAGCGCTTTAATGCGATCGACCTGATATGCCAGCCTAGCACTGAAGGTAACCAACCCAAACAATGTATTGGTGCCTATATTTGGAATAGAAATACTGAGAAAGTTGAAAGTATTTACGCACAAAAAACTATTTTAGCCACTGGTGGTGCCAGTAAAGTTTATCAATATACCTCAAATCCGGATGTTGCCAGTGGTGATGGTATTGCGATGGCATGGCGTGCAGGTTGTCGCGTAGCGAATATGGAGTTTAATCAATTTCATCCTACCTGCTTATTTCATCCTTCTGCTGGAACTTTTTTACTTACCGAGGCACTTCGCGGTGAAGGCGCTAAATTAAGACGCCCTGATGGCAGCCGTTTCATGCCGGCTTTTGATGAGCGCGCTGAGTTAGCACCCCGTGATATTGTTGCACGAGCAATTGATTATGAAATGAAACGTTTAGGTGCAGATTGTATGTATCTCGACATCAGCCATAAGCCCAGTCAGTTTATCAAACAGCATTTTCCAACTATTTATGAAAAAACAATGTCCCTTGGCATTGATATCACTAAGCAACCCATTCCTATTGTACCAGCAGCTCATTATACCTGTGGTGGTGTTATGGTTGATCATCAAGGTAAAACAGATATCAGCCAACTTTATGCTATTGGTGAAATGTCATACACCGGTTTACACGGCGCAAATCGTTTAGCTAGTAATTCCCTGCTTGAATGTCTTGTTTTTGCTCGTGCAGCTGGCATCGAGATCAGTGAAACCTTAGTGCAAAACAATCATTATTTAACTCTTCCTCATTGGGATGAAAGCCGTGTTACTGATTCAGACGAAGAAGTTGTCATTCAACATAACTGGCACGAGCTAAGATTATTTATGTGGGATTATGTCGGTATTGTACGCACAACTAAGCGTCTAGAGCGCGCATTACATCGTGTTGAATTGCTTCAACAGGAAATTGAAGATTATTATCAAAATTTTAAAGTAAGTAATAATTTACTTGAGTTAAGAAACTTGGTGCAAGTGGCAGAGCTGATCATAAGGTGTGCTATGGAACGTAAAGAAAGTAGGGGCTTGCATTACACATTAGATTACCCTGACTTATTAACAACAATTAAACCAACCATACTTTCGCCAATACAATAAAAGCGGCAAAGCAATAACATTATTCTAATTGATTTATCACACTGGCTAAGCGGGAGAAATCCTGCTCATGTAAACTATCCCTAAATATAAAAAGCTGTCTAGGGTCTTTTTTAGCAGAATAACTATGTTGGGTGGCTACACTATTGTTTGGTATAAGAACTAACCAGCAACCAATAAAACTGAGTCTACTTTCAGCTAACAGTTGATAACTTATTTTGTCGTTATCGAATTCAATACCACCCGTATTAGTTAAGGTGAATGAACTAGTGATAGGCTTATTATTTCTAACTGATAATAATAAGCTAAGTGAGATAATGCTGACTACTGCTAACCCCAGAGCTAGACCATAATGAAAGGTAAAGCTCACAAGAATAACTAAAGCAGTTAATATTGCTATCAAGCTATATATGGCTAACTTGTAAAGGGAGATTCTTACATTGATATTATACTTTAACGCGTTTGAGTATAAATTGGACCATTGCGTTGAGCTCTGTATCTTCACAAACTTCATGTCCCATAAACCATGCAAATAATTCAGGATCTTGACCGGTAAGTAAGCGTTCAAAAGTAAACTGATCTTTCGTTGATAAATCGTCATACGCTTCATCAACAAAAGGAATAAACAACACATCTAACTCTAACATACCGCGACGACAAGCCCATTTTAAGCGAGCTTTATTGACTTTTAAAAGATTAGTCGAATTTTCATTATTTGTCACTGTATTGCTTGAAGCTTCGTTACCAGACATAAGTACCCTTTCTTGATTAACACAATTGATAAATACCCTTATTGTAACAATAACTCACATAGCACAGCTATTAAAAATGCTAATTATCATTAATAAAAGCTATCAGCGAGTTGTTTTTACCATTTTCGCCCCTATTCTATAGTTAACCTTTAATATATAAGCCTAGCTAACCCCGCGCTTTCTCATAGAGTTCATTATGACAATTACCACCAGCAAACAGTTACCATCTCTAGCACAGCTACCAGAGACTTACCTTATTGAACTTAGTAAATTTGGGGCAATTTCTTTATCTGGTGAAGAGCAAAGTAAATATTTACAAGGGCAAGTAACTTGTGATGTTAACAGCAGCACCGAGTCAAGCCTGCTTATTGGGGCCCACTGCGATGCAAAAGGAAAAGTTTTTTCTGTTTTTCGATTAATTAATCGCTCTTCTGCTCACTTGTTATTACAACCAACAGCTAGCATTGAAAGTTCACTTAAAGAACTAAAGAAGTTTGGTGTTTTTGCTAAAGTGACTATTGATTTGACTGAAAACCTCAGTTTTATGGCTTTAGTTGGCAAACAAGCTAGTACGCTATTACAGCAAGAATACTCTCAAGTTCCTGATAGCTTGACGCCTGTAGTACAAATTGGTTCAACTAGTCTAGTATATCTTTGTGGCGAGCAACCACGTTATATCATTATTGATGAACAAGTTACTATCACAGCCCTCAGTGAAAAATTAGCACTACCTATGTACTCTCAGTCCGTATGGGATTTATTAGAAATAAGCCAAGGGTTTCCTATTTTAACAGCAAAGACTAGTGGGCATTACGTGCCTCAAATGCTTAACCTACAAGCAATTAATGGTATAAGTTTTACTAAAGGCTGTTATTTAGGGCAAGAAACTGTTGCTAGAATGCAATATTTAGGAAAAAATAAACGTGCGTTATTTTGCTTAAGCTCCCAACTTGAACAACCTTTTCAACCTGATGATGTCATTGAAAAGCAATTGGGCGATAACTGGCGAAAAGCTGGTGATACCCTAGCCAGTTACCAAGCGGATGATGGCAGTTGTGTTATTCAAGCCGTATTGGCGAACGATGGTGACCTACCTTTAATGCGCGTTGCTTCTCAAGCTGACTCCGTAGTAACAAATCAAACATTACCTTATACCCTTGTAGCTGAATAAGCTCAATAAACTCTTGTAGCTGAATAAGCTCAATACTTACAATCGTTAGGATAAAAAATGAAAATAGCTAAAAATAATGTCGTTGTTATGCACTATGCTGTATCTGACAGCGAAGGCACTTTAATTGATAGCTCGTACGAAGATAAACCAATGGCTATTATCCAAGGTGTTGGATATTTAATCCCTGGTTTAGATGATGCCCTTATCGATCATCAAGCTGGTGATAAATTTGAAGTTGCTGTGGCCTGTGATCAAGCTTACGGTGAGCGTCATGATGATTATGTTCAAACTGTACCTAGAGAAGTACTGGCTGGCGTTGAAGATCTAGCTCTTGGTACCCAGCTTCGTGCAACAACTGATGATGGCGAGCAAACTGTTATTGTTATTGACGTGCAAGATGATGTGATTACTGTTGACGGTAACCACCCTCTGTCAGGCTTAGACTTAAGCTTTGACGTTGAAGTTATCGAAGTGCGTGAAGCCACAGCTGAAGAACTTGAACATGGCCATGTACATAGTGCAGGCGGTTGTGGACACGACCACTAGTAAATTTTTCTGATTAGTTTGTAGAATTCTACCAACAATCAGACATAAAAAACGTAACCTTACGTCTAAGGTTACGTTTTTTTTGCTTTGCAGCTAAATATTATTAACTAATACTCGTACTAATTATTCAGTTACTGCTTCTTCTTTTTTATCTTCAGCCACTACCGTTTTTGATAAAAACATATCGCGTAATTTAGTATCAACATCTTTAGCCATGTCAGGATGTTCATCTAAATATTTAGCAGCATTAGCTTTACCTTGGCCAATTCTTTCACCATTACAGCTATACCAAGCACCCGCTTTTTCGACAAAACCATGTTTAACGCCTAACTCAATTAACTCACCTAAATTGTTAATGCCTTCGCCATATAAAATTTGGAATTCAGCTTGTTTAAAGGGTGGCGCGATTTTGTTTTTAACCACTTTCACACGCGTTTCATTACCAACGATTTCATCACCGTTTTTAACCGCGCCAATACGACGGATATCTAAACGTACAGAAGCGTAGAATTTTAAAGCATTACCACCTGTGGTCGTTTCTGGGCTACCAAACATAACGCCAATTTTCATACGAATTTGGTTAATGAAGATAAGCATGGTATTCGATTTTTTCAAATTCCCCGTAAGCTTACGCATTGCTTGTGACAACATACGCGCTTGCAAGCCCATATGTGAATCACCCATATCACCTTCAATTTCAGCTTTAGGTGTAAGCGCGGCAACAGAGTCGACGACAATAACGTCGATAGCACCAGAGCGCGTTAACATATCAACAATTTCCAGAGCTTGCTCACCTGTATCAGGTTGCGAAATTAATAACTCATCAATGTTAACACCTAATTTTTCAGCATAAACAGGGTCAAGAGCATGTTCTGCATCGATAAAGGCACAAACTTTACCATTACGTTGTGCTTCAGCAATAACCTCTAAAGTTAGCGTTGTTTTACCACTAGATTCTGGACCATAAATTTCAACAACACGACCCATTGGCAAGCCGCCAGCACCTAAGGCGATGTCTAAGCCTAATGAACCAGTAGAAATAGTTTCTACATCCATGGTGTTATTATCACCAAGCTTCATTATTGAGCCTTTACCGAATTGACGTTCAATTTGAGCTAAGGCTGCTGATAGTGCTTTTTCTTTATCGTCTTTCATGATTACTCCGCGAGCTGTTGTGTTATTTCGTTTTGATGAGACAAGTATACTGTAAGTTCGTACAGTATCAAGTTTTATTATACTTTTTTTATTTAACAATAAAAAACTTACCAAAGGTAACTTTTAAAGAATTGAAAAATAAAGAATAAAAGTACCTAAATAACTTTTGTAATTTTATACTGAAAAAGTTACTTTTCTATTTTAAGGCAGAAAGCAACGTCACTTACACAGTACTTTATCAGCCATGAATATTGTTACTTAATAGAAAATGCTAATGTGCTAATTTTTCCTGACCAATACTAACAATTTGTTCTGAAATTTGTTTGTTGACTCCTTTTACCAGTACCCAACTGTGCCAATACAATGTATGTACCAATTCTTTGTCTGGGCATAAACTTATCAATTGCCCCATATTTAATTCTTGTTCGATTTGTAGTTTAGGTAACAGACAATAAGCTACGCCTTGTTTAACTAATGCGACAAATGCCTCTGATGAACGAACACTATGACAATAATATTCACTGGCTGCCAAACTAAAGTGTTTTGCAATATAACGTACATGCATATCATCTTTATGATCATAACTTATCGCGGGCGCCATCTTTAATGAGTTTTGGTTCACCCCTTCCGGAAAGTATTTTTTCGCAAAACCTTCACTCGCCACCAAACAATATTCCATCTCACCAAGCTTGAAAGAGCGATAACCTTTTAGGGGCTTTTCAATAGTGCTTACTGCGCCAATAGCTTGCCCGCTTCGTAACTTATCTAAAGTTCTTTCTTCATGTTCAATAATTAAATTCAACTCAACTAAATGGTTTTTAAGTACCGGTGTAATGGCATCGATAAACCAGGTAGCAATGCTGTCTGCGTTAACCGCCAGCGAGATTTTCATCGGCTTAATTGGTTTATCTGGAGATAATAGTGGGACTAGCTCATGCTCAAGTTGTTTCACCTTTTTAAAATGACTGAGTAATTGTTCACCTGCTGGTGTCGCGACGATAGGTTGATTACGAATAAGAATCGGTTGTCCAACATGCTCTTCTAGCGCTTTAATGCGTTGAGATATTGCTGATTGTGAAATGAATAATTTTTGTGCCGCCAACTCGAAGCTTTGTAGTTCGATAACTTCAGCCAGCGCAGCAAGCAATTTATAATCAAAATTTGTCATAATCTCACACAGTCCACATAAGTTTTACTAATGATAGTTAATTATTATTAATTATATTAAATTGAATTATTAATGCAAACTAGCGCTCATCAAATTTACAGACCATTTATCGAGTACCATTATGAGCATATTAGTTTTAGCAAAAGGTTTTACCCTTACATTAAGTATGATCATACCTATTGGTACGCAAAACTCTATGTTAATCAATCAGGGCATTCATCAAAATCATCATAAAATGACCGCTGCTCTTTTTGTACTTTACGATGCTTTATTAATAAGTATGGGAGTACTTGGCGGTAGTATTTTATTGTCACATAACGCCACTTTATTCAATGTACTCACTTGGGGTGGTATCTTATTTTTAAGTGTTTATGGCCTATTGTCGATGAAGTCTGCATTTGTGCGAAGTAAAAATACTACTGATACGATTATGAAAAAGAAATCAGCAAAAATTATTTTTCTGACAACTTTAGCGGTTACTTTTTTAAATCCACATGCTTACATTGATACCGTAATGGTTATTGGCAGTGTTGGCGGACAGTATTCAGATGAAGTAAAGGTATACTTCCTTATTGGCTGTATTTTTGGCTCATTAACATGGTTTAGTTGTTTAGCATTTGGCGCAGCCAAACTTTCAAAACAATTAAGCAAACCAAAAGTAAAAATGACCATAGATATAATTATTGCCTTAGTTATGTGGTTAGTTGCTTGGTCACTGTTTAATACATGGATGGCGCGTTAAAAATTATCGCCAGCGATCCCTATAATAATTGTTAAAAAGTCAAGAAATGCTAATACGGCTTATGGCATAATCTAGGTAAATACCTACCGGTATAAATATCCCTAGAATTAAGCTACTAGTAAGCTAGTAATAACATAAGAGTTTTAGCATTTCATGACCACTGCCCCAAAAGATCTTTCGTCACACACCCCTATGATGCGCCAGTACTTAACCATTAAGGCTGAATTCCCACATATTTTGATCTTTTATCGTATGGGTGATTTCTATGAGTTATTTTTTGATGATGCCAAAAAAGCCTCTGACTTATTGGATATTTCACTTACTGCTCGCGGTAAAACAGGTGGTAATGCTATTCCAATGGCTGGTGTGCCTTATCATGCGGTAGAGAATTATTTAGCCAAGCTTGTTAGTTTGGGCGAGTCAGTCGCAATTTGTGAGCAAATAGGCGACCCTGCCACTAGTAAAGGTCCAGTTGAGCGCAAAGTAGTACGTGTTATCACCCCAGGTACGGTTAGTGATGAAGCACTGCTAACCGATAGGCAAGATAACCTCATTGTTGCAATCGTCGATAATCAATCACCCAAAGCAAAACTAAAAACAAGCTCTGCCCCTGCTTTTGGTCTTGCTTATTTAGATATGGCCAGTGGTCGGTTTGTACTAACTGAACCACAAACCAATGAACAACTTCAAGCTGAATTACAGCGCTTATCTCCTGCTGAACTACTTTATAGTGAATCTCTGCAGGATTTTAGTTTAATTGAGAACAGAAAAGGTTTACGTCGTCGCCCAGAATGGGAATTTGATCTTGAGACTGCTATTAGTTTATTGAACAAACAGTTCGATACTAAAGCATTAACGGGTTTTGGTGTTGATGATAAACCTTTAGGTTTGGCTGCTGCCGGTTGTTTATTTCAATATGTTAAAGACACCCAACGTACTGCTCTGCCTCATATTCGTTCCATAATCTGTGAATCGGCCAATAAAGGCGTGGTCCTTGATGCGGCCACTAGACGAAACTTAGAGCTAACCCAAAACTTGCAAGGCGGTTTAGATAATACCCTTGCCGCTATTTTAGATAAATCGTCTACACCAATGGGATCACGTTTACTAAAGCGCTGGTTACATTTCCCATTACGGGACTTAAAGATTCTTAATAACCGCCAAAATACGGTTAGTGATATCATAAGGTTAGATCTAATCACACCCATACAGCCATTATTAAAAGGCTTAGGCGACATTGAACGTATTGTTTCTAGAATAGCCTTAGGCTCTGCAAGGCCTCGAGATTTTGCTCGTTTACGTCATGCGCTACAGCAAATGCCAGAGTTACAAAATGAATTAAAAAGTGAATTAAAAAGTGAATTAACAGAACTCCACACTAGCGACTCAGCCACTAACTACTTAAGCACTATTGCTCAGCAAAGTCAGCCAATGCCTCAACTACAAGGCTTGTTAGAACATGCCATTGTTGAAAATCCCCCTGTGTTAATACGCGATGGTGGTGTTATCGCACCAGGTTATAATAGCGAGCTCGATGTACTACGAGACTTAAGTGATGGTGCTACAGAATTTTTAGCGCAACTTGAACAACGTGAAAAAGAGCGTACTGGTATACATTCATTAAAAGTTGGTTATAACCGGGTTCATGGCTTTTTTATTGAAATGAGTCGCACTGCAGCTGTTGATGTTCCCGATGATTATATTCGTCGCCAAACATTAAAAAATAATGAACGTTTTATTACCGAAGAATTAAAGCAACATGAAGAGAAAGTACTGAGTGCTCAAAGTAAATTTTTAGCCTTAGAAAAGTCACTCTATCAAGAATTATTCGATAAAGTATTACCCGATTTAGCACAACTACAACAATTAAGCCAAGCCATTGCTGAGCTCGATGTATTAACCACCTTCGCAGAGCGTGCATTAGCGTTAAACTATATAAAACCTAGCTTAGTTAAAGAGCCAGGTATTAGCATTGATGCGGGTCGCCATGTCGTCGTTGAGCAGATGACTAATGATGCTTTTATTGCTAATCCTGTGTCCTTAACAGACCAACGGAAAATGTTGATTATTACCGGTCCAAACATGGGCGGTAAATCTACTTATATGCGCCAAACGGCTTTAATAGTTTTGCTTGCCCATATCGGTTGTTATGTACCCGCTGACAGCGCAACGATCGGTTTAGTTGATAGAATATTTACCCGAATTGGTGCTTCCGACGATTTAGCCAGTGGCCGTTCAACCTTTATGGTCGAAATGACTGAAACCGCAAATATATTGCATAACGCTACAGATAAAAGTTTAGTGCTACTCGATGAGATTGGTCGTGGCACCAGTACCTATGATGGCTTATCACTAGCATGGGCATGTGCAGAAATGTTGGCACTTAAAACCAAGGCTTTTACTTTATTCGCCACGCATTATTTTGAGCTGACTATGCTTGCTGAGCAGATCCCAAGCTTAGCCAATGTTCACTTAGACGCCATGGAGCATGACGATAACATCGTCTTTATGCATGCAGTACAAGAAGGAGCGGCTAGCAAAAGTTTTGGTTTGCAAGTAGCACAGTTGGCAGGTGTACCAAAAACCGTAATCAAACGTGCTAAGCAAAGGTTAAGCGAATTAGAACAACAGCAAACTCCAAGCGTACTACCAGCACCTATACAAAATGATGCCTTTGAGCAGCTCAGTTTCGCCCCTGAAGAGCACTCAGTGTTAACAACACTTATTGATACCGATATTAATGAGTTAAGCCCGAGACAAGCACTAGATTTATTATTTACCTTAAAAGAACAAATCTAGATATTCACCACTGCATAACTTTACTCAGTTGAGTCTACAAACTCAGCTGGCTAAAGTTTAATAATACCAAGTTTAATAAACTACACTCTTAAAAAAATACGATCATTAGAAACGAAAAAAGCCTCAGCAGTATTAGTGCTGAGGCTTTTATCTTTTTATGGTGCCCCGACCCGGATTTGAACCAGGGACACGAGGATTTTCAATCCTCTGCTCTACCAACTGAGCTATCGGGGCATTCTTTAAAGAGTGGAACTCTCTAAAGAGCGCGTATAATATAGTTAAAAATTATCAGTGGCAACCGTTTTATAAAAAATATCGTATTAAAAGTAAAATTTATTGATAGTGGTTAATTAACATACCGTTAAACGAATTAAAACGGCTTTAATCGCAGGGCGAGAATAATTAAAGCTCAAACTCACTAAAATCTAAATCGGTATCTGGTGATGTCTGAGTTTTACTTGGAGGGTCAAGTAAAGATGGCTGCATATCAACTTCACTTTCTTGTATGGCGACGGACTGTTTCTCCTTTGGCTTATGCTGGTTTTTCTTACGCTTTTTACGTTGAATACAACGTTTTATGACCTTTTGTTTTTCATCATTATTAAACGTTTTCCAATCTAGCCGTTCACCACGCGAGCGCATGCAACCTAGGCAGTGACCTTTCTCATCAGACTGACAAATGCCAACACAGGGGCTAGGAACGTCAAAAAACTCTAATTGCATTTAACCCTCACTACTCGAAAAACAAATAAAAAAAATGCGCTGTAAGTTAAGTATAACTTATCAACGCATTTTTATAATAGCCAGTAAATCTGGCTCTTAAATTTTTTAAAAGATGAATTTACGCTAACTTATCACTAGCAATATGATATTCAGGGTCTTCAATTATATTAAGTTCAACTAACTTATCTGCTTTGTGTAATAGTTCTTTACACTCTTTATTTAAGTGTTTCAAATGCATATTTTTGTTACGCGATAAGTAACGCTCAGCCAAAGTATCAATTGCTTCAATGGCAGAATGGTCAACAACACGAGCATTTTTGAATTCGACAATAACATCATTACTGTCATCTTCCGGCGTAAATTGCTCGAGGAAGTTAGCGATTGAACCGAAAAATATTGGTCCAGTCACTTCATATACTGTTGAACCATGTTCATTAATGCTACGGTGAACCACAATATGTTTAGCATGCTCCCAAGCAAAAACTAACGCTGACACGATAACACCGACAATAACAGCAACAGCTAGGTCAGAATAAACGGTAACCCCTGAAACAAGTATAATGACAAAAGCATCAGCTTTAGGTACTTTGCCTAAAATACGAAGACTTGACCATTCAAACGTACCAATAACTACAATAAACATTACCCCAACTAATGCAGCAAGTGGGATCTGTTCAATTAAGCCAGAAGCAAATAATATAAAGCCTAATAAGGCTAACGCTGCGGTTATACCTGATGCTCTACCACGACCACCTGAGTTAACGTTGATCATAGACTGACCTATCATCGCACAACCACCCATACCGCCAAAGAAGCCTGTAGCGGTATTAGCTGCCCCTTGCGCAATACATTCTTTATTACTGCGACCACGTGTACCGGTTAATTCATCAATTAAGGTTAATGTTAATAAAGACTCAATCAGACCTATTGCTGCAAGAACTAGTGCAAAAGGAAGAATAATTTTAAGAGTTTCCAATGAGAAAGGCACATCAGGAACAGAAAAAGTAGGCAAACCGCCAGCAATTGAAGCAGCATCACCAACCAGTTTAGTATCAAGACCAGTAGCAAAAACTAATAACGACACACCCACAATAGCCACGAGAGTAGAAGGTACTGCTTTAGTTAATTTAGGGAAGAAGTGTATGATTGCCATAGTCAAAAGAATCAAACCTGCCATGGTAAATAATGGTGTACCTTGCATCCACTCAAGTTCACCTGCAGCGTTAGTTACTTTAAATTGCCCTAACTGGGCTAAGAAGATAACAATGGCTAAACCATTAACAAAACCTAACATTACTGGATGCGGCACTAGGCGAATAAACTTACCTAATTTAAATATCCCTGCCATAATTTGCAGTATGCCCGTGAGCACCACGGTGGCAAATAGGTATTCAACACCGTGAATGGCAACTAAACTTACCATTACAACAGCCATAGCACCTGTGGCACCAGAAATCATTCCTGGTCGACCACCAAAAATAGCGGTAATCAAACCGACCATAAAGGCTGCATATAAACCAACTAAAGGCTCTACTCCGGCAACAAAGGCAAAAGCTACCGCTTCAGGTACAAGTGCTAACGCAACTGTTAGACCTGATAACACATCATTTTTCAAGTTAGACACTTTACTAGCGTGTAATTCAAACATTTTTATCTCATTGGTTTTATCGCTAACAGTTAACTTTTCGGTTAAATCATTGGCGAATACGAATTGGCGAGCCTGATCCTCCCATACTTAATAGAAGCTAAGCATAAACAAAAAATAGGCAAGTTTTATGTGATTTTGAGGGGCGAGAATACTATAGATATGAAGAGGAAAAGTCAATATTTGCTTACTTTTACAACATAAGTAAGCAAATAAATTTTACGCTAACAATCAAATCAATTATTAGCAGCTTCACGTTGCTCTAAAAAGGCTTTAATTTCATCTCTAGAGCTCAAAATATGATGTTTTAATACCGCAACAGCTTCGTCAACATCACCAGTTTTACAAAAAGCTAATAGCTGATTGTGTTCAGGGCCTGCTTTTGAAATACCACCCGCCCATAATAGATGCATACGAATATATCGATCAGCATTTTTATTTAACGTATTCACTAAATCTTGTGTTTGTGGACGGTTGGCCGCTGAATATAAACAATTGTGATAGCGAGAGTTAAGCTCACTCCAGGTATTTGCTGCATTTTCCTTACCAAGGGCTTTATCTAATTGCCCTAGAATTTCACTTGCCTCAGCGAGTTTATCGCTGGTTAAAAGTGGTAATGATGCGGCTAACAAGTGCCCTTCAAGCATTGCTCGTAATTCAAAAAGCTCAACAACATGCTTGGCGTTAAGCTCTGTTACTGTAGCGCCTTTATGTGGTTCAAAGACAACTAAGCCTTCACCTTCAAGCTGTAGCAAGGCTTCTCTTACCGGAATACGACTTACATTTAATTCGGTCGCTAACGCCGCTTGACGAAGTGATTCGCCCGCCTTCAACTCACCGCTAAGAATTTTCTCTCTAAGCGTTTCAACCACTAACTGCGTTCTTGTTTTATATACTATAGTCATAAAGTTTTTCCGAACAATATTAGCAACTATTAAGGAGTCAGTAGTATAACACCATTAAAAATGTACTTTTACCGTTTAAATTATCTAAAAAAGGCAGCAATGTATCCGCCTTTTTACTTTGATTATTTTGAATAAGTGCAATAACTAACTATTAAAGGTAACTACTCAACTATCCAATAAGTTTCTTTCTTTTGACCATTACGTAAATACTTAAAAGTAACTCTATCGCCTTTTTCAAAGGTAGCAAGATGCTTCTTAATTTGTACCGCTGAGGCCAAGTCAATTATAGCACGACCGCCTACTTCCAGCAGTATGTCACCGCCAAGTAAAATAGGGCTACGACCAATGACTACACTAAGGTTACCACCTTTAAAGCCTAATTTATCCGCTAAAGTACCTGGTATTACATGCTGAATTAACATGCCATGCCCTGCTGTATTGTTAATAGCATAAGACTGTTTTTTATTAAGTAGCAGTGGAATAAAACCAGAAAATGTACCAGGATCACTATCAATGATATGGCGTACTGTATCAACCGAAACAACAAAACCTAAGCCATTACTGCCACCACTTTTAGATAATATATGGCTAACAATACCAACAATTTCACCATTAAGGTTAAACATTGGACCGCCAGAATTACCTTGGTTAATTGAGGCATCCGTTTGTAATAAACGTGGCACTAGGGTTCTTCCAGGTATTGCGTTACCGTCACGAATACCACTTAGATAGCCGACAGATAAACTGTGGCTAACACCAAAAGGTGCACCAATAATAATAACTTGTTCACCAATTTGATAATCGTTAGTTTTAGCTAATTTTAATGGTTTGGCTGTGCTAGGAACTTCCCCAGCTTGAATCATAGCCAAATCAATAAGTGGCTCTACCCAAACAACATGACCGGTAGTTTTTGTACCATCAGCAAACTCTACTTCAATTGCGGTTGCCTTATCAACAACATGCGCTGCTGTTAAAATACGACCTTCACTACTTACTAATGCACCTGAGCCTAATGAATTTGCGGTTTTTGCTTTATACGCTACTTGACCAATTTTTGGATCCGCTAATGATTGTACATGTAATTCAACAACTGAAGGATTGACCTTCTTGTATAATGTTTGAATAGAGTTTTCTTTTACTTGAAATGCTTGGATTGTTGTTCCACAGCCACTTAAGAAGAAAATACTAAGAAATAGAAGAGCTCTGCTCATTGAAAAATCCGCCTATGATGAAATTGATAACAGTGTAACTAAGTGTAATCTTTTTATCATTCTTTTTATGTACTTGAATAGATAAATAGTCGAGTTAAGATGATATAGTTGTGAGGATTATTCAAATAGGAATAGAACATGGAAATTATCGCCATACTGGCGTTACTGTCATTGGTTTGGTTGCTCTGGCAATTGGTTAAAGCAAAACGCTTTACTCGCTTTAAACAACAAATTGATTCAGAATTAAAAGATAAAGTCATTGCTAATATTATTGAAGAATTAGCATTAACTCGCTGTGAACAGTTTCCTAATAATGATTGCCATCAGACAGCAACATTAGCTTATTGGACTCAATATAAAAGCCGCATATTGCATGCGGCCTTAGCACGTGAAATTATTGACCAACAATGGTTAATAGACAGCGGAAACTTACGTAACGCCCAACATTTGTTTTTCATTGAGCGTCAATATTTACCCTTACCAAGTCAAGCTGATACTTAGAAAGCTTTAATTAATATTGATTTAATTAAGCCTTTTTAGAAAATTGTAAATCCCATACACCATGACCTAGTCGTTGACCACGATTTTCAAACTTCGTTAACGGACGAGAATCTGGGCGTGGCACATAATCACTTGTTTCAGACAAGTTGTTATAACCTGGCGCACTTTGCATATCTTCTAACATACATTCTGCATAGTTTTCCCAATCTGTCGCCATATGGAATACACCATCGACTTTTAATTTTTGTCTGATAGTTTCGACAAATTCAGCAGAAACGATTCGGCGTTTATGATGTTTTTTCTTGTGCCAAGGATCTGGAAAGAACAACTGAACTGTTGTTAGAGTATTGTCTGGTATACAGTCAGCTAAAATCTCGATAGCATCATGTTCATAAACTTTTAGATTGCTAACGCTTTCTTCAACTGCTGATGAAATACAAGCACCAACACCTGGTTTGTGAACTTCAATACCAATAAAGTTTAGCTCTGGTGCTGCTTTAGCCATTTCGACTAAAGATTTTCCCATACCAAAACCAATCTCTAAAACCACAGGGTTTTCATTGGCGAATAACACTTGGGGATCAATAACACCATTACTATGGTTTAAACCCATATTCTGCCAATGATCGTTAATAGCACGTTCTTGATTTTTTGTTAACCGGCCTTCGCGTTTAACAAAGCTACGTACTTTACGAATGTACTTACCTTCTTGCTCGGCTTGTTCTATGGTTTTATGTATTTTTTCAGTCATATTGGATCTTTTACTAATATTCATTCAATTATATTCAGCAAGCAGTATAGATATTGCTGCATAAGTAGTTCTTCAAGCTTATTACGTAAAATCAATGCGCTTTAGGCAAAGCCGTCGAATTATTTTTAACTGAGCTTATATCTTATAAGTGATGTTAAAAATAATGAAGACAATGCCGCATAAAGTTCATTGATAAAACGTAATTTATTCAGCCCACCAAACATCGTATAAATCGCTAACAGCTACTGAAGTTGCGCCATTATCAGTCAACCATTTTTCAACCGTGCTGCGATTCTCATCAGTACAAGAACCTAGTTTTTGAGTGCAAATAAGACCATGCCATAAAGTATCGCCTTCACCGCCAAAACCTAAGCCATTTGGCTGAATAGCTTCTGCAAAAAACTTATTAATAAAAGCATCAAGTTCTTCACCATTTATGCCATCTTTTAATTTCCAAGCAATATCGAAGCCTAATTCCTGAAACTCATCAACACGTAATTTTTTACGAATACGAGTACTACGGTTTTTTGCGTTCATTTTCATTATAAAGCCTTATATTTTCTTAATGCTAAGTTGGAACTAAGCTGAGCGAATTTTAAAGGCGACATTATATACTCGTTAACATCAAGATGCGAATTTGCCTATTTGAGCTCAACACATTATTTAGTTACACTGCGCGCTATGAATAATCCTATAGTAATATCAGCCAAATCGGCTGAACAATTTGGCCAGCAAGTCGTAAGCTGGTATCACCTACAAGGTAGAAAGCACTTACCTTGGCAGCAAGATAAAACCCCATATCGTGTGTGGATTTCTGAGATAATGTTACAACAAACACAAGTTGCAACAGTTATTCCCTACTACCAGCGTTTTATGGCAAGTTTTCCGACAATTACCGACTTAGCCAATGCTGATGAAGATGTGGTTTTACATCATTGGACAGGTTTAGGCTATTATGCTCGAGCTCGTAATTTACATAAATCGGCTAAAATCATGCTCAATGACTATGATGGCCACTTTCCCATTGAGATTGAGCAAGTTATCGCTTTGCCTGGCATAGGCCGCTCAACAGCTGGCGCTATTTTAAGTTTATCCTTAAAACAATATCACCCTATTTTAGACGGTAATGTAAAACGGGTGCTGGCACGAAGTTATCTTGTTGAAGGTTATAATGGCTTAAGTAAATTCGACAAAGCATTATGGCAATTAAGTGAGAAATTAACCCCTGCTATTGAAACCGATAGCTTTAATCAAGCCATGATGGATCTTGGGGCAACTGTGTGTACACGCAGTAAACCAAGTTGTGATTTATGCCCAGTTGAGCAAAGCTGCCTAGCCAAAGCTGGTGAACAACAAATGAATTTTCCCCAAAAAAAGCCTAAGAAGAAAATCCCTGAGAAGAAAACCATCATGGTGATCCCTAGGCTGAAAAACGAACGCTGTGATAGGGTACTAATGGAAAAACGCCCGCCTGTTGGTATTTGGGGTGGGTTATGGTGTTTTCATGAAATAGATGACATAAGCGAAATTGATGACTTAATGACAAATTTGTCACTTAAAGCACTTTCATCACAAACCTTAAGCGAGTTTAGACATACTTTTAGTCACTTTCATTTAGATATTACCCCAGTGATAGTAGACTGCCGACAACTTGATTATGCAAAAATAAACGAACCTGAACAGCAAAAGTGGTATGATTTACACCAAGAATTAAGTGTCGGCTTAGCTGCCTCGACGCAAAAACTACTTACTTTACTTAGGGACTATTGACCTTTCATGTTTGAATTTGTTCAAATTAAATTTGTTCAAATAAAAGAATCAGTAAAGTTCAACAGCCTCGACTAATTAACTACTACCAATATAGAGAGTCCATTATGAGTCGCACAGTATTTTGTCTAAACCTAAAAAAAGAAGCCGAAGGTTTAGGTTTCCAACTTTATCCCGGCGAAATAGGTAAACGCATTTTTGATAACATTTCTAAAGAAGCTTGGACTGTCTGGCAAAAAAAGCAAACCATGCTAATAAATGAAAAAAAAATGAATATGATGAATGTTGATGACCGTGCTTTTTTAGAAGCAGCTATGGTTGCTTACCTATTTGAAGGTAAAGAACCAGAAATTGAAGGTTATGTGCCGCCAAGCAAATAATCACAATTAACAGTTACACAGTTTTTGACTGTTTATTTTATAGCTCGTTAATGCTTATAAAAGGTGCACACAAAACAAACTTGCTGTAAAAAACAGCAAACAAACACTTTTTATAAAAAACTTAGTAAAAAACAGTTGACGGGGTAAAGGAAAAACAGTTTAATACGCCCCGTCTTAACGAGGTAGCGAATTAAAGCCAAGTTAAACATGTTGTGCCCCGATAGCTCAGTTGGTAGAGCAGAGGATTGAAAATCCTCGTGTCCCTGGTTCAAATCCGGGTCGGGGCACCATTTACAGAAGTGGTGCTCAATAGAAATATTAAGTAATACTTCGGTGCCAAAAGTATTTAGGTTGTTTAAATAAAACTTAAATATTGCACACAGCTTTGTGTGCCGACTTAGCTCAGTTGGTAGAGCAACTGACTTGTAATCAGTAGGTCGCCAGTTCGATTCCGGCAGTCGGCACCATTCCTTCGTAGGAAGCAATAAGCCCTAACATTGTTAGGGCTTTTTTGTGTCTGACGTTTGGGTAAATTCTATAGGTGTTTCAATAGCACCAATAAACTCCCCTACCCCACCTATTCTACGCTCTATATGTGATTGAACCCTGTTGTATCAAAATACTAATAGGCACGAAATACACGCCATTTTGCATTCCCCTAACTAGGGCACTGATTTTATCTAGAGTAAGTGAATTTGGTATTGGCACCTGTGATATCAGTTAGTTTGTGTTCTTATTATCGGGACTATGACTACTCTGCTTTTAATGTCTTCATCCTCCCTAAATGCAGTTAACATTGAAAGAGTATACCGATTAAAACTACAGATTATTTGAAAACAGGACATTCTCCTATTTATATAGGTCGGTTTACATTGAATTCACATCACCTATTTTATGCTATTAACAACTCAACAAAAGGTGACTTTCAAATGTTCAAAAAAATTTCTCTATCACTGTTAAGTCTGTGTTTAATTTCAACATCGACCCTAGCAAATAAGCATTTTTCAGATAATTTCAATTCATTCATTGCAGAAAATAAACTTCCTGGGGCTGTAGTATTAATTAAAAAAGGTGATGAAACAATTCACTACAGTGCATACGGAAAAATAAATATAGAACAAGCACCACTCATGAAACAAGACGCGATTTTTCGCCTGTTTTCGATGAGTAAACCCATTACAGCTGTTGCTTTACTTCAGCTCGTCGACCAAGAAAAAATAAAATTAACTGATGATATTAGAAAGTACTTACCAAATTTTGAACCGTTCGAATTTGAAGGTGAACAACAAACCATTACTGTACATCAATTACTATCACATACTGCAGGTTTTGGTTATGGCGGAGGCATAAAAAACTGGATTGATATTCGTTATTTATTTGCTAATCCACTAAGTCGTAGCAATAACCTAAATGACTTAGTCGATGACCTTTCTGGTATTGATCTAAAGTTTACTCCTGGTAGTAAGTTTGAATACAGCATTGCCAGTGATATTCAAGGTGCCATCATTGAAAAAATTTCAAACATGCCTTTATCGCAGTACTTAGAAACTCATGTGTTCGCGCCATTAAATATGAACGACACGGGTTTTTATGTCCCTAAAACTGAGCATCATCGTCTAGTTGATATGTATGAATACGATGCCAGTACTTTTGAAGAGGCTCATAAATTCAATCATGAAAAAATTCTTTTCTCTGAAACGGGAGCAGAAAGTGAATATTTAGAACAACCCGTGCTAATGTCAGGTGGTGGTGGTTTAGTGTCTACAGCGAAAGATTACAGTAATTTTGTCTCTATGCTTCAAAATCAAGGTGTGTTCAATGGCAAAAGATTATTATCAGAGTCATTAGTCAAAAAAATGTTGAGCTCAAAAACTGCTGGCTTAGACACTCACTTTTTGCCAAGATTGTATCAGGGAGCTGGGTTCGGTTACGGGATTGGTATTAAAGAGACCAGTGGTGACACCCGCAATGAAGGCAGTTTTTTCTGGGCAGGAATGGGCGGCACCGTTTTTTGGGCAGACCCAACGACTGATCTGCAAGTTGTTGTAATGATGCAAGTTGAAGATGGCTGGATTGCCTTGGAAAAATGGCTGATACCTGAAGTATATAAAATGATTGAAACCTTAGAGTAAATTTAACATGGCAAATATTCTAATCGTAGAAGATGATATTGATATCGCACATGGGTTAGCTGAATTTTTAACCCCTAAAGGATACCAGCTCGACTTTGCCTACAATGGCAAGCAAGCGATGCATCATTTAGACCAGCAAAACTATGATTTGGTATTACTCGATATTAACTTACCTTTTGTTAACGGTTTCGATATTTGCCACTCATTACTCCAAGACAAGCTAGCTAAATTACCGGTAATAATGATGTCAGCCAGAGGAACAACTGAAGATATTTTAAAAGGCTTTGAATCGGGCGCTTGGGATTATTTAGTAAAGCCTTTTTCTTTCGCTGAATTGTCTGCCCGCATCACAGTTAACTTAGCAAAAACTAACACTATTAATACACCTAATCATTCCTTTAATGGCGTTGAGCTTGATGAAAACACATTACTTTTTCATTTTAAAAACCAAGAAATACAATTGCATCAAGTAGGTTTTGATATTGTTGCCGCACTGCTCAATGTTGCGCCGGATGTGCTAAAAACGAAAGAGCTTCACCAAGCGCTGTGGGGGGAAGATACGCCAGATAGCGATCCTTTAAGAGCACATATATATAAATTAAGAAAAAAGTTTAATCACGTCTTTGGCCAGACATTTATAACAACAGTTAAAGGCATAGGGTACCGTTTTGAGGTTATTTAAATCAGCCACCTTATCAATCAGACTGACAAAAGTTATCACTCTATTAACTTTTTTCCTATTCGTTTTATTTTCATTGGTGACTTTCTTCATCGCATACTCGCTAGAAGACGCCATGTTTAATCAGCAACTACTTCAAGCAAATGAGCAATTACAGCACCACCAAACCTTGCCGCCACAAGTTAAGAAAGTAGCTAATCTATCCAAGTTTGGTTTAACTCTCGCTCCTAATAAGCAGTTTATGGAGTTTGACGCTGATGATTTATTTGGCGAGTTTAGCCATAAAGATAAACATTACCACTACATGAAACTCATTGACGGCTTGCTGTTGATGGATGTAACAGAGCAAGTGGTGGTTAAGCGTGGCGCTAAAGATATTATCGTCATTTTAGTCTTGGTGTTTCTTCCCTGTATAGCTATGTCCGTATACATTGCTAGAACTATATCGACTCATGCTTTAAAGCCTTTTCATCGCTTGAGTCAACATTTTCAACTAAAAGATAAACAACAACAAAAAACATTTGAAAAGTTAATTGATATTGAAGAGGCAGACGTTAAAGCCATTGCGCAGCGATTAGAACAAGCACTAACAAAACAGGAATTATTAATTAAAGAGCAAGCTGCATTTAATCAAGGCATGAGTCATGAAATAAGAACACCACTACAAGTAATGAGTCATTCCCTAGAGTTACTTGAAACTAATCACTCCGAGTTATACCACCAACCTTTGATTCAACGATTTGTTAAATCTCTCGCGCGCATAAAGCGCATTAGCAATGCCTTACTTTGGCTTACCTCGAAAGAACAACATCAAGGTAAAAGTTGCATAAACATGGTACTTGACAAAGTACTGCTCGAATCAAAAAACTTTGTCACCGTCCACCACCTTGATATAACGCTAAACAATATAAATCAATATCAACCTACAGTAACAATGCCAGACGAGGTACTAGAATTAATATTTTTCAATCTCCTCAACAATGCTATACATCATGGTATACATAGCAATGACTCCAACGTACTTACCATCACTATAGATAAGAATGCCATAATATTTAGCAATGAAATAGCAAATATTATGAGTGAACAGCAACACTTTAATCTAGGCCTAAACCTTATTACAAAGCTCGCTGAACGATTTAATAGCAGCTTTACAACTAAAGTTACTGACAATCAATTTAACGCTACCTTGTCTTTTGATTAATATCATGAATTATACTTACCAGGTTACTATAAACTCCAAGGTTAAACTAATAAGAGCAAGTTTTTTTGTAGGTGTGTATCATGTAAATCGATCACTGTAGAATAATATTGAGCACAATAAATTATAACAAGAGTCAATAAGGTTGCCATTGTATTTCAGTATATTATTCATACAGTTAAATCGCATTATCAGTGAGGTTACCTATACCAAGCCAAAACCTTGTCATCAGTAGGTCGCCAGTTCGATTCTGGCAGTCGGCACCATTTATTCTCTTCGGAGAAGAAAAAAACCTTAACAGCAATGTTAAGGTTTGTTTTCGTCTGGAATTTACCAAGTACAGAAGTACCTCTTCATTAATTCAATTTACGTATTAACAATAACCAGCATAACGAAAACTCTTTCGTTATACTTATACCAAACAGATTGGTATTAATTATAATTATTTAAGTTTTCCTTCTACTTTTTTAAGGTGAATTAATGAAAATTCTCATCGCTATTTTATTTACATTACTATTAACTGCTTGTAGTAGTGAGCCAACCACTAAGTTTGATTATAACGAAAAGACTAATTTTTCATTATTGAAAAGCTATCAATTTGTTGCACAAATCACCCCTGATCTTGATGCAAATCCAGTAATGGATAATCGCATTAAGCAAGCTATTGAGAGTGCTTTAATGCGCCAACTTTTCACTCATCAAACTGAGCTCGCCGACTTGCAAATAGAGTTTCACTTCTCTCAACAGGAAAAAGCTAATAACTCATCATTTAGCATAGGGTTAGGTGGGGCTAAAATTGGCGGTAGCGGCGCTGCCAGTGTTGGTGTAAGTACCAGCATCCCTATTGACAGTGACGCAACCATAATTACTAAAATTTTTATAGATATCAGCCATAATGATGAAGCTATCTGGCATGGCACTGATGTTTTTGAGGGTAAAGGCGATATGTCTTTCCAAGAAAAAGAGCTGGCGATTACAGAAACAGTTAATCGTTTGTTGTCCAACTTTCCGCCTAAGAAAGTACTGGAATAACAGCCACTCTCTGCCATTGTGGCTGTAGTTTTTATTAAAGAAATTATCAATTAAGAAAAGTCTAACTTATAATTTTCAGCATACGTTTAGCAATGGCTAAACGTATTTATTCATAAAGATAAAAACGCTCAACATTAGACAAATTTGATCCAAGCCTTATACAAAGCCAAATAATATTTTTAACTTTACTTAAGCAGAAGATGATCTCACACATGCCAAAGGTGTTAGCGGAGTATCATAATGCTTTTAATAAGAGAAAGTAAGGATCTCACATGGCAAAAGTAGTACTCATCACTGGCGCGAGTTCAGGTATAGGTAGGATAACAGCGATTTTATTGGCTCAACATGGCTACATTGTTTATGCCGGCACTAGAGATCCATCAAAATTTACTATTAAGCTTGATAACTTAAATGTGATAGCACTTGATATCACTGACCCTCAAAGCATCAAATACACAATTGACGCTATAAAAGCAGAACAAGGCCGAATTGACGTACTTATAAATAATGCAGGTTATGCTTTAGTGTCAACGGTTGAAGAAGCGAGTGAAGAAGAAATGTTTACTCAATTTAATATAAATGTTTTTAGCATCCTTCGCTTATGCAAAGCCGTTACACCGTTAATGAGAATAAACAGTAATGGTATCATCATAAATATCAGCTCCTTTCTGGGGAAGATAGGATTACCGCTATTCACTTTTTATAACGCCAGTAAATATGCTGTTGAAGGTATTACCGACTCACTTAGATATGAACTTAAACCTTTCAATATCCGAGTACACTCCATCATGCCCGGTTTTTTTAATACCAACTTTGCTAAAGGTAACTTAGTGCTTAATGAGGCGACAGTGGATGAGAGTAGTCCCTATAGTGAACTAGCTAGTAATCTACTACCTGATATATTAGCGCAAATAAACGGCGGCAATGAAGCGAAGGAAGCTGCAGCGCTTATCATTAAAACAATTGAAGATGATGCTTCACCAGCACGTTCTACTGTTGGAGATAAAGCCAGTAAATTCATTGCTATGCGCCGCGAGCTTAGTGATGAAGATTTTGAGCGAAGAGTTAGGGAGTACTACAACCTTAATGGATAGCTTCTTTTTTAATATTACCGATCGACGTTATAAAATCACCGAGCTTTTTAAACATCAAGAGCAACATGTTATTCGCGTTGATATATCTAATGGTTTAGTCTTTTTTGATATCGCACTCATGCTTAGCGAGGACAAAACACTTAATCTTAAAAATATCGACCGAATGAACTTTATTGTTTCAGTTGGTCAAGGTAGCTGTTTGATAAAAGATAACTTAACTAAGAGCCACTTTTCGTTAGCTGAGCATAGTACCTATTTATTTGCTACATCAAGACAAGATATGGAAATAACCATTCATGGAGCAAATAAATCAGAAATATTCATCCTATTTGTCAGCGACTTTTTTATTAAACGTTACTTGAGTAATAATGCTTATGAGCCAATCAACTTTTTATATAAAAAGTTGCAGCAAGAAGTCAGTCTTGAACTCATTAATGAAACACCAACGGACGCTTTAAGTCTGTACCTGATCGATAAAATAGTTAGTGCTAAACATAGTGAAAAGATGAGCAGCATGATCAGCGAGCATAGAGCCATTGAATATATGATACACAGATTCTCACTGCTTGATTTACGTGTACCTGCAGAGCATACCGTTGAAGAAATAAACATTGCAGCTCAAGCAAAAAATATCATCTTACAAAACTTTCGAGCGCCCCCTTCTATTAAAGAGTTAGCTAGACTTTGTGGCACCAATGATTTTAAGCTCAAAAAATACTTTAAAAAAATATATCAAACGACTATCTATGTTTATATTCAAAAAATCCGCTTAGAAAAAGCGAATTTACTGCTGCGTGAACATCTGCTGAGTGTCTCTGAAATAGCCAATGAGGTTGGCTACAAACACCAAGGTCACTTTAGCGCCATTTTTTTTAAAACATATGGTGTTTATCCAAAAGACTTAAAAAATTCCCTATAGTGATACGCAAAAATCCCGCTAGTGATAAAAGCATATAATAATCACTGACCAGGCAAGGTAAAATTCAGTCAATGAGTATTACTTAATAATCAATTTACTTAATTAAATAACTACCGAGGATATTATGATGACAAAAGTTGTTTTAATCACAGGAGCAAGTTCTGGAATGGGTGAAATGACTGCCCGTTTTTTACATGAAAATGGTTATACCATTTATGCAGGAACGCGAGATAAAAACTTGGCTACGCCAGCAATCTCTGGCGTGAACAATATTTATCTTGATGTGACAGATACCAATTCAATGGAAGCTGCAGTAAGCACTATTATTGCTAAAGAAAGCAAAATTGATGTGTTAGTCAATAATGCTGGTTATGGTCTTGTTTCTAGTGCTGAGGAAGCGACAGACGAAGAAATTTTCAAACAGTTTGACGTTAATGTTTTTGGCTTAATGAAAATGACAAGAACAGTACTTCCTTATATGCGTGAGGCTAAGTCTGGAGTCATTATTAATATCAGCTCCTTTCTTGGAAAAATGGGTTTGCCATTGCTTTCTCATTACAATGCCAGTAAATATGCGGTAGAAGGATTTGTCGACTCCATTCGCTTTGAAATGGCACCTTATAATGTCCGAGTTCATTCCATTCAATCTGGCCTATTTGGCACTAACTTTGTTAAAAAAGGTTTAGTTGCCAATACCAACACAACCAGTGAAAGCTCACCTTATAAAAATCTCGTGGCCCACTTTGTACCTATTGTGGCTAAAGCAATTAACGAAGGTCCAAGCCCAAAACCTATTGCAGATGCAGTCAAAGCTATAATTGAAGATGAAGATTCTCCTATTGCCATACCTGTTGGCAGTGAAGCGACTTCTTTCGTGCCACTAAGAAAAGAGCTATCAGATGAAGATTTTGAAGCTAAAATTAAAGAAACATTTGGTCTTTAACTAGAATTAGAAAGTAGAACTCGAGTAACCACTTAATCAAAATTATTAAGTGGTTACTCACTAACCGTAATACCACTGCAGGAAAAATGATGAATAGTCACCCTATAAAAAATTCACTTGGTATTTTTCCAAAGTCATGGAGTGAAGAATATGCAGGAAGAATTCCCGGTAACATTCCTATATGGGTAGGGATACTTTCAGAGCTCACTGAATTTGGTATTTTTTTTGCTGCATACTTTATTGCTAAATTTTATTACCCCGACACATTTGCCCAAGGACCTCAAAGCTTACACACTTCATTGGGTGTTACTAATACTATTGTATTATTGTCTTCTAGCTATTTTATGGCCAAAGCAATGGCCTTTATAAGAGTAGATAATAAAATTAAGTGTGAGCGGTATTTATGGTTTGCACTAAGTTGTGGTGTTTTGTATTTGATCATAAAAACCTGGGAATTCCACTGGAATACATTACAGGGATTTAGTGCCAATACTAATGAATTTTTTACTGTTTATTACTATATGACCTTCAACCACTTTATTCATGTTGGTTGGGCTTCATGCGCCATATTATGGGTAATATTTCGTTTAAGACGCGGCGCTTATTCATCAACAGAGCATTCAGGCTTAGAAGCGTTGGCAGTGTATTGGCACATGATAGATTTAATGTGGATACTTATTTTCCCATTATTATATGTACTTAGGTAGGAAATGATAATGAAACATTCAATAAAACTAGAGTACTACTTAGCTGCATTAATTGTAATAACATTACTCAATACCTTCTTAGGCGAAAAGTTTTCTTCAACAACTTTGGTCAGTATATTAATTGCGATGACAGTAACTTATAAAGGTTTTGTCGTCATAGATCATTTTATGGAATTAAAAGGCGCCAATAAGAATTTACGTTTTTTAATGCGACTCTACTTTATTATTTTCCCATCGCTGATCATTGTGAGTGCTTTCTATTAGTCGGTGAATGCTTTGAAAAAGGCGCTAAACTATTGCAGATTTAAGGTTAAAATTAACAGGATGAAGTTAGAACAACTTGAATTAAATCTGTAAACAGCTAACTTATACACTTATTATTTGTCATAAAGAAATCATATGAATATATCTAAATTAATCTATACGTGCCTATTGTTACTAGGGGCCACGGTAACTAACTCGGCTATAGCTAACGAACATGACCATAGTCATGGGCACGCATCCACTCAACAAAAAATGCAATTAGATCAAGGTAAAAAATGGTCGATTGATGCTAGCTTACATAGTGGCATGAGTAAGATAAAAAACTCGATGGAAGAGAATATTGACGAGATTCACAAAAATAAGTTTACCGACGCACAGTATAAATCACTCGCTGGTAAGATAGATGCACAGTTAGCTTACCTGTTCGAAAACTGTATGTTGCCAGCAGATGCTGATGCACAATTGCATATTTTGCTGTTTGATATTATGCAAGCGAGTAAACAAATGCAATTGTCAGATAATCCTCGTTCAGGTGCTATTACAACAATAAAAGCCTTACAGAAGTACCCTCACTATTTTGATGATAAAGATTGGCAAGCATTGCAACACTAAAGATAATATTTAAAGCAAAAAAGGAGCTATCAAGCTCCTTTTTTTACGTGGTTTTATCACGTTGAAACTGCTGGCTTATTAGGCTTAAACCAATAACGTTCAAGTATTTTTAAAGCAGACATAATATAAAAAACGGCCGAGCATATAAGTAATACTCGTTGAATTAAAATCTCACTAAAGTTGCTGTCCGCTGCCATAGCACTATTTACAATAACTAGCAGTGCAATAAAACCTGAGCTGTAATATTTAGCCATTGGCGACCCAGAAAAAATATGGCGGCCAAAAAATAGCGCAGTCGCTAGGAGCAATAATAAATAAAAATTAAACTGTGGCACCGCAACAATCAGCCAATAAAAAACACAAGCAAATGCCCCGCCTAACAAGGTCGACAACAATGAGTTTTGTCCAGCTTGCTTTCCTTCGGCCAAATCAGGTTTAAGAATAAATAGCGCCGAGAACACCATCACTAATAAATAATCACTCAAACCATAACTTATAAAAATAGCCGCAATAGGAAAAACGACCAAGGTACTTTTTAAAGCCGTTAGCGCTGCCATCTTTGAATAAGCTTTACTGTATTTAGGCTTTATAGGGAATTGGGTAAAATTAGGATCCGGAAAAACAAAGTGTGCCAACCAAAGCATCGCAATAGTTAACCAGCTGGAATAAACAAAACCGGCAGAAAAACCTATTGCTAAACCTTCGTTACTATTGGCAATCATAGGTAAGACTAAAATGGCGATCATCGACATTAAGGTAAACCAAAATGAGCCACCACGATTTAAATAATAGTAGAGATGGAATAAAACTAAGGCGAGAGCGATTAAATAGACGATGGGATACTGTAAAAAAAATAAAGAGAAAACTAATCCTATAGCAAAGGCCTTTAAGGTACTCATCATGTTATTTAAGCTGGCTTTAACGGATGGTTTCGGTAATGGCATTGCCAAAATCATTGCTGTAAAAACGGGCATTAAAAAAGCTAAAGGCCAATTAATACCATATGCTAGCGCGCAGGATAGTGTGACACCAAAGGCAAAACGTAATACACGCATAGCACTAACATCAGTAAAAATACTCTTACTGATGTTAGTGCCGATGTTAGTGCCGATGTTAGCTGGATCAGTTTTCATTTAGTAGACATAAGAAAGTATGCTTAATACTCTGATCCAAAGCCAACCAAGACTGTTAACAAACCAATTATCACCGGTATAAATCTGTACATCAGCTTGGCCCCCTAATCTGCGCTTACCTTTAGTACTATCATCATCAAAGGTAATCATTACCGGGAAACGTTGTGCATCTCTAAGCCAGCCAGTTTTTGATTCTACCGTAGCTAAACCACCAACAGCGCTAGTAGATGAAGTATCAACGGCAAAACCTATACTGCTTATTTTCCCCTGATAAATAGTTCCTGGGTTGACATCTAAAGCTATTTCAACCGAGTTACCTATGGCTAAATTGGCTAAGTTATTCTCACGTAAATTCACTTGGATCCAAGCCGTATTACCTTCGATGAAGGTCATGGATGCAGCGCCAGCTTTAGCATAAAACCCAGTATCAATTTGCAAATTAGTGATGCCGCCTAGAGAAGGTGCTAATACGACAGTACGACTTAAATCCAATTGTGCCTTTTTCAATTTTGCCATTGCAGCCCTAATTCTAGGGTTATCATTACCTTCTTTGCCAAGCGCCTGTTTGGCTTTATCTAAGTTAGCCGCAGCACTGATCACTTGAGCCTTACTCTGTTTAATGGCAGCACGGGCTTTATCACCATCAGAATGAGAAAGCACATTTTTTTGTTCCATTTCAAAAACACGCGCACTTTGTGCATTAACATGTTCAACATTGGTCTCTGCCACAACTAATTGTGCCTGCGCAGTAACTACTGATGCCATGCCTGCACCAATTTCTTGACCTGCCAATTCAAGAGACGCTTCCGCATTTTCAACAGCCAGCTCATAATCACTGGGATCTATTTTAAATAAAATATCGCCTGGAGAGACTATTTGATCTTGCTTTACCAGTACCTCAGTCACCCGACCTGATACTTGCGGCACAATAGGGATAACATAAGTTTGTACCCTTGCTTGATCTGACCAAGGTGCATGTCTATCAGCCACAATGTACCAAATAAAAACTAAGGCCGAGATGACTAAAATATATTTAGTTATCTTACGGACCGGATCTTGGGTTTCAATTGGCGTTGTAGCTTCTTGAACTATGGTATCTTTTTGTTGCTCGTTCTCTGACATATTGTTTATTTTCCCTAATTAAGCTTACATTTGAGCATTTCTTATGAATTACAAAAGATAGTAAGCATCACTGATTATTAGAATCTATGACCTTATTTGATATTATCATCGATAAGTAATCTTCTATAGAAAAATAATACGCATTATATTTCCTACTATATTTCCCCCTACCCCCTTAAACTTCTGGTAGGCACGCCTCAAAATTAACAGTTAGATCAATCAGCTTATTATTTAACTTCTCTAGCTACTTGAATAACCTTTTATAAAGGCGATAATAACGTCAAGTTATAAGCACATACACAAAGTATCATAGTAAATAGGTCATTCCTCAGGAGAGAAAATGCCATTAGTAAACCTATATAAAAAATTGAGCCCCTTTCAGCGGGTAATTATTGCTTTAATACTCGGTATATCTACAGGTATTTTTGTTGGAGAGCCTACGGGAGATATTAAAGTCATTGGCGACGTTTATATTCGCTTGCTTCAAATGACCGTTTTACCTTATGTACTCGTCTCTATTATTGGTGGCCTAGGTCGATTAGATAGTACTATGGCAAGTCGTATAGGCTACCGTGCAGTAAAAGTAATCGTTATCATGTGGTTGTCTGTGATGGCGACTTTATTAATACTTCCCTTAGCTTACCCTAACTGGGAAACAGCTGGTTTCTTCAGTACCAGTATGCTGGCAGAGCCCGCCGCCTTTAACTTTGTAAAACTTTATATCCCTAGTAACATTTTTGCCTCTCTCTCAGAAACGATTGTTCCTGCAGTCGTGCTATTTTCATTATTGATGGGTATTGCCTTAATACAAGTAAAAAATAAAGAAACACTATTAACCTTAACCACCAATATTGGTGATAGCTTAATGAAAGTAGCCTCTTATGTAGCTAAATTAGCGCCACTAGGGATTTTTGCTATTTCAGCTTCTGCTGCAGGCACGCTAGAAGTAGAAGAGCTTGGTCGATTACAAGTATTCTTATGGGTATACATCACCGCAGCAGCCCTACTGGCTTTTGTATTTTTGCCATTACTGATTCATTGGGCCACGCCTTTTTCCTATCGTGAAATTTTATCAACTGCTGGTGAAGCCGTGATAACGGCGTTAGCTACCGGTACAGTGTTAGTGGTGCTTCCGATGATCATTGAGCGCAGTAAAGCATTATTAGCCAAACATGGTATGGAGTGCGAAGAAACAGACTCTACCGTTGATGTGCTTGTACCTACTGCGTACAGTTTTCCCAGTACAGGTACATTACTTGGTTTAGGATTTATTCTATTCTCCGCTTGGTATGTCGGCTCGCCACTTGGTTTTGATGATTATATTTCTTTTGTCATTATGGGCGCCTTAACCGCTTTTGGTAGCATGGCTGTTGCCATTCCATTTTTGCTCGACTTTTTTGATTTACCTGCTGATCAATTCCAGCTATATCTATTAGGTAGTGTCGTTACTGCTCGTTTTGCTACGGGTTTAGCCGCACTACACGGTTTTGTCGTTACTTTGTTGGTCGCTTCTGCGGTATTGAAAAAGCTTAGGTGGCATAGAATGATGCAAGCCATTGCTGTGCATTTAGCCGTTACTTTGGCTGTTATGATTGCAGCTGGCTTTACTTTAAAGTCTTTAATTCCTTACAAGTATGAAGGTGTGCAAACATTTGAATCAATGAAGTCGATGAATACAAGCGCTAATGTCGACCAATATAAAGAACTGACGCCATTAGGGTACTTTGAACAGCAACAACCACGTCTTGAAGTAATTCTCGCCCGTAAAAGTATTCGTGTTGGGTATAATGATGCTAGCTTGCCTTATGCTTTTAGAAATAAAGATAATAAAATGGTTGGCTTTGATGTTGAACTACTGAACCAATTTGCTAAAGACCTTGATATCAATTTATCCATGATTCGCATTGAAGACGGTGCTGACGAAGCGGAGTTATTAGCTGATGGTAGTATAGATATTCTTATTGGTGGCCATATAATTACTCCAAAACGGGCATTAGAAATGGCCTTTTCAGATGCTTACACTTTCCATACTGCTGGTTTATTAGTGAATGATGCCAAGCGCGATCAGTTTGCTGACTTTTACAATATTCAAGCAATGAAAACATTAAAATTAGGGGTGGGAAACAGTAAGTATTACCAAGATATGGTGAAAGAATACCTACCAAATGCACAGTTAACAGAAGTGAATAATGTTAGACAATTTCTTAAAGGTAAATATGAAGGCGTAGATGCATTAATTTACTCAACTGAATCGGGCTCTGCTTGGGCTATGTTATACCCAAATTATTCAGCGATTATACCTAAAGGTTTGAAACTTAGGGCACCTGTAGCTTTCATGCTCCCTAAAGCTCAGCTAGATTATGTACAATATATGAATACTTGGCTCAAACTCAAAAAAGAAAATGGTTTACAAGAGAAAGTATACAACTATTGGATTTTAGGTAAGAACCCTGAAGCGAAAAAACCACGCTGGTCGGTTATGAAAGACGTGCTAGGTTGGCTTTAGCTAACAGGCAATAAGTAATTTGCAGAAACTAAAAAGCACTTTAATTAATTTTAAAGTGCTTTTTTATTACAGATAACAGAGAGTTAGAAATTAGCTTTTATGGTAGTTATTGATATACCACTGAGTATGCTCAGCAACGGTATTATTATAAACTTGCTGTAATGAAGGTAAAACAACGGCATCAGCTTGTCCCGTTAGTTCATCCATAAAGACTTTTTTAGCTTCAGTCGCCAGCACTAAAACATTATCATATCGGCTATGACAAAAGCCTGCTAAGCGTCCCTTACCATAGAAAATATCATTCTCTGCTGCCGTCACTTCAATGCCATCCACACTCATGTTTTGTAATGCACTAAGCCAACTATCAATAATTGGTCGCCATTGCTGCCCTTTCACTGACGTTGTGCCCACGTTAAGTACGGGTAAGTTTTTTCGCTCATGACGCTTAAAATTATACGAATGATTATCGTAAACAACACATTGACCAAAATCCTCGACTAGAGCCTCAACTACCGCCGCCACAATACGATAAAATTGCGCATGCTTAGCTTTGCTTTTAGCAATAGCCTCTTCACTTAGTGGCATTTTCCATATTTCTTTACCCCAAGCAGTTTCATAGACACATTCATCGGTATTACGATTTAAATCATATTCATAGCGAGAGTCATGGGCAATTAAGGTTATGGCTTGCTTGGCAATGAAGCTGCCGGTGTAGGGATCTTCTTCATAATAACGATCGTTCTTTTCTAGCAAGCAGTTATCATCAAGCTCTGATCTAAAGTTACTACCGTCATGAATAGCCGCCGACATAACAGGCAGATATTTTTCAATTTTGAGGGTAAAAGCTCCGCCAACAACCGTAGCGATAAAACACTGACGTTGATTAATTTTCTTAATAATCTGTTGTTCAGTTAATTGCTCGGATTTTTCTTCGGTACGTTGCTCAGTCACAATCCAACTCCTTGGCTAAATAGTAGAGATATTTATATCATAGGTTAATAGTACATTAAATATAGGTGATTTTTAGCTATTAACTGTTATTTCAAGTAGTTAAATTGAATGATTTTGTATTCATCATTATCACTGATAGTGACACCTTAAAATTACGATTAAAAACAATAACTAACATATTAAAAAACACTACCATAACAAGCGATAATTTTTCCTAGTAACGTGAACTAACCTTTCACATTATTTTGAACAGTTACCGCAAGTTTATTGATAATTTATAAGCAAGAACACTAGTCAAGCGCCTATCGAGACTGGTAGAATCAAGCGCATTATATTTTTGAACATAAAAGAAGACATTGAGATGGGCAGAGCTTACCAAAACCGCAAATTATCTATGGCCAAAACCGCTGGGGCCAAAACTAAAGTTTACTCTAAGTACGGTAAAGCAATTTACGTTTGTGCTAAAACTGGTGGCATTGATCCCGATGGTAACCTTTCTTTACGTGGCTTAATTGACCGTGCAAAGAAAGATCAAGTTCCTACTCACGTTATCGATAACGCCATTAAAAAAGCGTCTGGTGCTGGCGGAGAAGACTTTGTTGAAGCGCGTTATGAAGGTTTTGGTCCTGGTAACTGTATGGTAATTATTGATTGCTTAACAGATAACGGTAACCGTACTATTAAAGATGTTCGTCAATGTTTCAGTAAAACTAATGCTAAAATAGGATCTTCGGGTACTGTTTCTCACATGTTTGATCACCAAGCCGTGTTTGCCTTTAAAGGTGAAGATGATGAGAGCGTGTTAGAAAACTTAATGATGGCTGATATTGATGTTTCAGATGTCGAATTAGAAGATGGCATTATCACTGTTTATGCTCCTCATACTGAGTTCTTTAAAATCAAAACTGAATTTGCTAATTCAATGCCTGAATTTGAATTAGAAGTTGAAGAAATCACTTGGGTTCCACAAAACTACATTGATGTAGAAGGTGAAGAAGACCTAGCAAACTTTGAGAAGTTTATTGCTATGTTAGATGACTGTGATGATGTACAACATGTTTATCATAATGCTGAGATTAAAGACTAACGTTAAACGTTTTAGCTTTAATAAAAAAACCAGTACTTAGTACTGGTTTTTTTGTGCTAAAAATTGTAAAAAAGTACCGTTATTGATGGTATAGCGGTAACACTTTACCACTTAAACTACCACGCCACTTTTTACCCTGTTCAATAAACAATATTTCACCATAATTGCCTTCTTTAATACTTGAATCAATGGCAATGACTCTTCCTTGATAACGGCTTTCAATCTGTTTTTGTGAGGTATGACCAACAATTAAATTTTTAACATCAAAATGTTTAAGCAGTAAGTCAATTTCTGCAGAAGTTGCACCATTGTCTTTTGAACGAGAGCCTTTTGCACGAGAAGCCTTATCACCATCTGCTGCAAAATAGCCGCGATACCAAATAGGACCATTAGTTGTATGCAAAAATTTTGCCCAGCCTTCTCTCGGCTGCTCTAGCTCGGCTTTTATTAAACTATCTTTAAAGACTGTATTGATTTCAACCAAGCTACGCTGTTCAGTGGCTAAGCTAGGATGAAAACCACCATGAGCAAACAGCATATTATTAACTGTGACCAATACCGGCTTACTGCGTAACCAATTACCGATAATGCTATTTTGGCTGAATAAATGTTCAAAAGGCATATTTAATTGCTTCGCCGTTTCAACATACTTAGGGTGTAAATAACGTAAATCACCATTGAGTATCATCACTTCATGGTTACCTAACGTTAAGTGAATATCACCCCCTGCTTTTTGGGCTTGTTGCTCTAAATCGTATAAAAACCATAGTATTTCAGTGACTTTGTCACCTCGATCGAAAATATCACCAGTGATAACAAAGTGCCCTTTACCAAAAGCCCAATTTTTGTTTTTATCAATTATCTTGTTATTAGTTAGTAGCTCAATCATCAAGTCATATTTTCCATGAAAATCACTTAATGCCGCAACAGGATAATCACCAGAAAATTCAAGCACTTTATTTTCAATACTAGAAAGACCATGGACAACAGCAGGCATATTACAAGCGCTCATCACCTTTGGAAAAGCACTTACAGAGACAGTTTTGCTCACCACTTTACCTTGACATAACCAGTGAGATTCTAGCTGTTGTTGCGGGTTAACAAAAACATAGGGGCCGTCATGTACCGGTGGTAATTCGGGTGCTGATACCTGTGTTAATGCCTCAGCCTTTGCTTTTTCATCGCCACTGGAAAAAGCAAAGGTTGAACTACTGCTGGCCAATAGTAACGTTGAGGTGAGAATAATCGAACGCAGGTTGATGTAAAAAGAGGAAAACATTGCAACTCCAAAAAGTAAGGAAATCAATATACTGAATAAAAAGATAAAGTAAAACAGAAAAATGCAGATTACAGTGGCTTGGCTACATATCCGCTCTATTTTAAGATGCAGGATTACCTCTTGAAGTAGAGCGGATATAAGAGATACGTAAAAAAAGCCAACAAATATGAATCATTTGTTAGCCTTTTTATTATGAAATTAAAGAGAGCTACTCGTTTATGAGTACACCGTAATGGCTTTACTCGCTTGCTTTAGGCTCTTCATCAGCACTTTGCTCACCAGTGCTATTCACAGAACCCGATTCAATTTCTATTGCTGAAACGCGTTGTAAGCCCCTAGGTAGTTTGTTGCCACGACGACCACGCTCACCTTTATAGTGCTCAATATCTGCCGCTTTTAGCGTAAGCTTGCGTTTTCCAGCATGCAAGGTAATTGCCGCGCCTTCTGGAATTATACAAAGTAAACTAACAAACTCCTCACGTAATTTCGATCGCGCAGAAGGGATATTGATAATTTTATTACCCTTACCTTTACTCAAAACAGGTAAGTTTTTAACCGGAAAAACTAACATACGGCCTTCGCTAGTAATAGTGAGGCAGTTATCATTTTCAATATTGTTGATGTATTGCGGCATCATCACTTTAGCGGCTTCAGGTAAGCTAATTAATGCCTTACCATTTTTATTTCTACTGACCATATCGCCAAAACTACTAACAAAACCATAACCTGCGTCACTGACTAGCAGATATTGAGCATCGTCATCAGACATTATGCTATGGACGAAGGTTTTCCCTGTTGCAAGGTTGAAGCGTCCTGTTAATGGTTCACCTTGAGAGCGTGCTGTTGGTAAAGTATGCGCGTCCGTAGTAAAAGCACGGCCATCAGAGCCTATGAATACCACCGGGCGATTACTTCTACCTTTTGAGGCACACAAGTAACCATCACCCGCTTTATAACTCAAGCTCGTAGGATCAATATCATGACCTTTAGCACAACGGGCCCAACCTTTATCAGAAACGACAACGGTTACCGCCTCACTTGGTACTAAATCTTTTTCGGTTAATGCTTTTGATTCGCTACGTTCAACTAATTGAGAGCGACGATCATCACCATACTGCTCTGCTGCAGCAAGGATCTCTTTTTTCATCAGCGTACTCATGCGTGCTTTTGAATTAAGGATCTTCTCTAAATAATCTTGTTCAATATGTAGTTCATCTTGCTCCGCGCGAATTTTTATTTCTTCGAGCTTGGCCAGTTGACGTAGTTTAATCTCTAAAATCGAATGAGCTTGAGTATCAGATAAGGCAAAACGAGACATAAGTTCCGCTTTTGGATCATCATAGCCACGGATGATTTCAATTACTTCATCAATATTTAGGTAAGCTACCAATAAACCATCAAGAATATGCAAGCGAGCCAAGACTTTATCTAAACGATATTGCAAACGACGACGTACCGTTTCACGACGATATTCAAGCCATTCAGATAAAATGACCAGTAAGTTCTTCACTGCAGGACGGTTATCTAAACCTATCATGTTAATGTTAACGCGATAACTTTTTTCTAAATCGGTGCTCGCAAATAAATGCTGCATTAATTGTTCTACATCAACACGGTTTGAACGTGGAATGATGACAAGGCGTACCGGGTTTTCATGATCAGATTCATCGCGAAGGTCGACTACCATAGGTAGTTTTTTCGCCGTCATTTGTCCCGCAATTTGCTCTAATATTTTACCACCCGATGCTTGATGAGGAAGTGAGGTAATGACAATATCACCCTGTTCTACATCATAAACAGCGCGCATTCTTATACTACCACGCCCTGTTTGGTAAATTTTTTCAATTTCGGCTTTCGGGGTAATAATCTCAGCATCTGTAGGATAATCAGGCCCTTTAACAAACTCAAGTAAGTCACTTACTTCTGCTTTAGGGTTTTCAATTAAATGCACACAAGCATCAGCAACTTCACGCACATTGTGTGGTGGAATATCCGTTGCCATACCGACGGCAATACCCGTAATACCGTTGAGTAAAATATGGGGTAAACGCGCAGGCAGCGTTTTTGGCTCTTGCATGGTGCCATCAAAATTTGGCTGCCAATCAACAGTGCCTTGCCCTAGCTCAGCAAGTAATACTTCACTAAAACGTGATAAGCGCGACTCGGTATAACGCATTGCAGCAAATGATTTAGGATCATCGGGTGCTCCCCAGTTTCCTTGCCCGTCTACCAAAGGATATCGATAAGAAAAAGGTTGCGCCATCAACACCATAGCTTCATAACAAGCACTATCACCATGGGGGTGAAACTTACCTAATACGTCACCAACAGTACGTGCTGATTTTTTATATTTAGCCGTTGCAGACAAACCAAGCTCTGACATTGCATAAACTATGCGTCTTTGCACGGGCTTTAAGCCATCACCAATATGTGGCAAAGCACGGTCCATAATTACGTACATGGAATAGTTTAAATAAGCTTCTTCAGTAAAACGCCTTAATGGGACCTGTTCTACTCCATCAAGGCTATATTCGAGTGCATCTGACATGAATTGATTTTCCTGATAATACGAGTCTAATTATTTTTATTCTTTAAGGTTCTGACTTTGACTAGGGTAGCCAAAAACACCTGTTCTATAGCTTATCTGATTATGACCTTAGACAACATAGATAAAAGTAACAAAAGCTTTAATTAGAGCGTCATTCTTATGCTACGGCAATATTATGATAACAAACAACGGTATTTCGACCTTGCTCTTTCGCTTGATACATCGCCAAATCAGCATTATGTAATAAATCGTCAAAGCTCATTTGATTATCTGCCATTGTAGCAACACCAATACTGAAAGTTACCTTACTCTGTATCATTACAGATGAAAAATCATATTGTGCTATTTTATCATTAATACGCATAGCAATAGCTTTCGCTTTATTGCTATCAGCAAAAGGTAATAATGCAACAAACTCTTCTCCACCGAAACGAGAAAGCAAGTCACGAGAGCGCATGGTTTCTTTTACTAAATCAGATACGACCATTAATACTTCATCACCAACGTGATGGCCAAAATTGTCGTTAATTTTTTTGAAGTGATCTAAATCTAACAATAATATTGATAACTCTTCTGGCTGCTCTGTAAAGCTGGCCACCATTTGCTCACCATGTTCAAACAAAGTATTACGGTTTGCTAAACCTGTTAAGGCATCTGTTCGAGTCAAGAGGATAAGTTTATTACGTATCCTTAACTGTCTAAATAAAAGCAAAACAAAGACAATAGCGATGCTGATAATCAGCGTGAAATTATATTGCTGCGCAGCTTTTTCATCTTGTACTTCAGCAACACGGCGAATTTTTAACTTATTTTGACTTTCCATCAAAGCGTTATTAGCTTTTTTATCCTTGACTTCAAACGACTGTTCTAAAGAAGCAATCATATTTATCCGCTTATTTTTTCGATAAATATTGTATTTTTTTAGATAAGATTTTTTTTCAAGGTAAGCTAAATCAAACTTCCCTTGCATTGCGTAATTATTAGCCAATAATAAATGAAGCTGTAAAAATACTGGTTGCGCTAACTGCTCTTCAGATATTTGGTCCGATAACTCTTTTGCCTGTTCCAAGAATGCAATAACATCGCTGCTATTGTTATGGTTGTTGATACTATCAGTACCATGAACACTTGTATTTTCTTTTAATATAGCTTGCGCTAGCAGAAGTAAATATTGCTCTGCGGCGTTTAATGGCGCTTGAGATAACGTCAGTTGTGCTAATGCTATTTCAACTTTCTGATTATTGATACTTGCTTGCTTTAACTGCGTGAGTAAGAAGAGTAGTTCAGTATTTATAGGCAACATGGTAATTGCTGGGATATCCAATAGATTATTATTTTTGCTTTCTCCTGCTTTTAAGGCAAGTTCATTCGCCCGACACATCGATGTAAAAATCAACGTTACCAACAGTATTATCAAAATGGCTTGACTGAGAAGCTTCATTGGCCACAGATCCTATTTCTTCCCGAAGCTTTAGCTTGGTACAATTGTTCCTCAGCTCTTTTTACTAAGCTGATTAAGTCCTTATCGTCTGTTAGGGTAGCAATCCCTATACTGACGCTAACTTTGTCAAGGAGGCTAATCTGCCATGCGTATTTATTGATACATGTGCGAATACTCTCGCCCATTTCCATTGCCGATTCCATATTGGTTTTCGGCAAACACACCATAAACTCTTCACCACTAAAACGACCAAACACATCATTTTTTCGCACCATATTGGCGCCTAGAAAAGCTACTTTAGCTAAAATTTTGTCGCCAATAGTATGGCCTAATTTGTCATTAATATCTTTAAAGTGATCGATATCTATCATCAATATACTCAAGTTAACTTGTTTAGCTTTTGCGAGTTTAAACACCTGTTGTGATTTGACCATTAAACTGCGTCTATTGGCTATCCCAGTAAGTGTATCAATACTGGAGGCAACTCTCAGCTTACGTTGACTTTGAATCAATTTAACTAACACCCAAGCAAAGGCTAAAACAAGCAAAGCACTAATAATCAGATATATTCGCTGTTCTTCATTATCTAATCTTGCTTCATTGAAGCTGGCCTCATAGCGGATTTTTTGGTTGTTTAATATCTCATTTTGTTTATCTGCCTGCTCTGCTTCAAGCTGTAGACGAACTTGCGCAATGGAGCGATTATCTTCATTTTCATATAGCTTGTCTGTTAAGGCGATGACTTTAGATTTTGTTTCATAAGCTTGTTGAAATTTTTCTTGCTTGTAAAATACCTTGGATTTGAGATTGATGATACTGACATAACCCTCTTTTTTTACCAAAGTCATTTCTTTGTGATTAGCCAATATTTTTTCAACTCGGGCTATGCTTATCAGAGCGTCATCATAGTGTCCTAATTTATATAAAACATTAGCTTCATCAAAATAAAATTTTAACTGATGGAACATCTTCTCACTGAATTGCAAATACTGTTTAGCCATCAATAGATATTCATATGCCGCGTCAGGGTTACTGTCTTCTTTTTTTAGGTGCGCCCGAGCCATGCCTGAATAAACAGTAAACATTCTATCGCTTGGGGTATCTTTATTTGACTCTGTGATTATCGTTTTGAAAACCGTGATGGCCTGCTGATAATTTTTGTTATGAATATGATTAAGAGCAATATTATGTAAACTGTTGTGTGCAGCTAATAACATACCTGCTTTTTTAAAGTGCAAATATGATTGTTGATAATAAGCCATGGATTGCTCATCTTGCAGTAGATGAGCATAAACGATACCCAGTTCAGTATTAGCGGTACCTTTGAGCTCTTCATCATCAGTTTGTCCCGCAATGTTGTATGCATCATTAAGCAAGATTAAAGAGCGTTTATAGTTATCCGTTAAATAGGCAATAGCGCCTAAGTTAATAAGTCCCTCGGCAACTTGTATTTTATTGTGTAAAGTCTCCGCAACCTCCAAGCCCTTTTTATACTCTTTAGTTGCCTGGGGAATATCGCCTAAGCTCTCAAAAGCAAAACCTCTTAAATATAATAATTCACTCATTAAGATACTTGGACTGGCAAGTTTCTTCCCTATGGAGAGTCCTTTAGTGGCCGTTTTTTTAGCTGCGCTGTATCTATTCTGTTCAATTTGTATTTCTGCGAGTAGTTTGAAATAAAGCAAGTTTTGTTCAACGGTTAGCACACTAAGCAAGTTATCAAAAGCAGTTAATTGTTTCAGGGAGAGCACTAGGTCGGTCTTTTTCAATTCTTCTACTTGCTCAGCCACTAGATTAAACTGCTTAATATCGATGCTTTCTTGGACGAAAGCAGTCGTTGAAAAAAAGAATAAGGCAATACTGAGAACAACTCGTATCGCAGGGGACGTTTTTTTAGCAAAGCACAACAAATACGAATTCCTTAATAAGCAGGTCGGCATATACAGATAAAGGCAGTATAAAACGAATTAGCCCGAGAGTTAAACCTGAACTTATAGTAGTTATGCTATTTTTCGAACAAAGTAACTGGCTAGTGACGTCAATATTAGCGCAAACAACATGCAGACTAACAAACCAAATTGCTGATAAATAATACCTGAGAGTATGGTGCCAAGTAACCTGCCCATGGCATTGGCCATATAATAAAACCCTACATCTATAGAGACTCCATCCTCTCTAGCAAGAGCAATAATAAGATAACTATGCAGTGATGAATTAATCGCAAAAGCAGCACCAAATATAAATAGTCCAATGACTAATACTTCATTACTTTGCGGATAAAGGTAGATAGCAAAACATAAAAGCAGCGTTACTAACACAAGTAATACTGACCAAAGCGTTACTTGCTGGTGTGAGGTTCTTTCGACCTTGCCAGTAAAAAAGGGGATGATTTTTGGAGCCTTGGCTTGAATGATGCCATAGATGATAATCCAACACGCGAGAAAAGTACCTACTGCTTGGTGTTGCCATTGTAATTGACTTGCCAAATAAACAGGCAAAGCAATAACAAACCAAACATCACGACCTGCAAACAGGAACAAACGCGCTGCAGATAAATAATTTAATGAGGCATTATTTGAAAATAACTGGCTAAATTTTGCTTTATAACTAGTTTTACCTATATCACCTCGCAACATAGGGTAAGTACTCAAAGCAACAATGGTTAACGCCATTGCCATTAATAATACAGCAACTTGAAAGTCAAAAGTAGTGAGCAATAAACCACCTAGAAAAAATCCGACACCTTTCAGGGTGTTTTTTGAGCCAGTGAGTAACGCCACCCAAGTGAATAGTTTACTTTGTGCCTCTTCGCTATTTACCTTGGCTAGCAGTAATTTTATGCTCGACTTAGCACTCATTTTATTCAGATCTTTAGCGATACCCGACAGTGCTTGAGCAAACATGACATAAACAACACTTAAATATTCGCTTGGCAGTGCTAACATCAGTAAGGCTAAAACTTGAATAACGATACCTATTAGCATGGTTTTATTTAAACCAATACGTGCACCAAGCCAGCCACCAACAAGATTAGTAACAACACCAAAGACTTCATAAAGTATGAATAATGTCGCTAACGCAAAGGGGCTATAACCTAACCGGTAAAAGTACAGCAATACCAACATACGCAATGCGCCATCGGTCAGCGTAAATGCCCAATAGTTAGCGGTAATTGCGATGTATTTTTTTACCGGTTTCGGCAAAGAACTAAAGGAAGCCAAACTATGACTCATTAAGCCCGGTTTTATTAAACTTTACTGTAGTAACTTTAGTTATTGTGGGTTCGGTGGCCTTGCCTTCGGCACTATTGACTTCAGTGCTAATGTCTTCGGTATTTTTGACAGCGGTAACAATGCTTAAACTGTTTGCCAGTAATTTCATTAACTCCGCAGTGCGATTAGCATAACCCCACTCATTGTCATACCATAAATACATTTTCAGTTGGCTGCCATTAATCACCATTGTTGATAAGGCATCTACGACACATGATCTGGCATCGGTTTTATAGTCAACCGATACTAAGGGCTTAGTTTCATAGCCCAAAATCCCCTTGAGTTCACCTTTCGCTGCATCAGACATCAACTGATTTATCTCTTCAACGCTGACATCACGCTTCATCTCAAAAACACAATCAGTTAATGAAGCGTTTGCAAGAGGCACCCTTACGGCATGACCATTTAATTTCCCTTTTAATTCAGGGAAAATATCTGTTATCGCTTTGGCTGAACCTGTCGTAGTTGGGATAAGAGATTGACCACAAGCCCGTGCGCGACGTAAATCTTTGTGCGGGGCATCTAAAATGGTTTGAGTGTTGGTAATATCATGAATGGTAGTCATACTGCCATGTTTTATACCGACAGACTCTTGCAATACTTTAACGACAGGGGCCAAACAATTAGTAGTACATGAAGCGCCAGTGACAATGCTATGCTCATTAACCTGATACAAGTGCTGATTAACGCCCATAACGATATTTACTATATCGCTGTCTGATCCATCATCTGCCAATTTCATCGGCGCTGTAACAAGTACTTTTTTTACACCTTGAGTAAAATAAGTCTGTAGTTTTTCTTTATCACGCATCACTCCCGATGCTTCAATTACAAGGTCACATCCAGACCAATCTGTTTCAGCTATATCACAATTCTGGCTTACTGTTAAAGAACTGCCTTCAATATGTATTAACTTGTTTTCAGCTGTAGCTTCGTTTTGCCAACGGCCATGAATAGAGTCAAAGTTTAACAAGTGAGCTAAGGTAGGTGCATCGCCAGCGGGGTCATTAATATGAACAAACTCCACCTCAGGCCAATGCCATGCAGCGCGTAAAATCAATCTTCCCATACGACCAAAGCCGTTTATACCTACTTTTATTGTCATTTGTTCAACTCTTATTTTATCTATTTTGTAGTGGTGATATGCCGATATTGCTAATACTTAAAAACATAAAAAAATCCTCCATAAAAGAGGATTTCCTAAGTTAACTATATTACAAGTTTGTGACAGATTAATGACAAAAATTAATCATTATCGTTTTGTCAGACCCTAAAATTAATGCCCTGAAAAGACTAATACTTTAACAGGCAGTAGCAAAGCTTGCATGCGCAATATAATGGCATGAACAACCCCTACAGCGTCAACCATATGTAAATAAAGCGTCTCACTGGTACTGAGTGTCCCGCTGGCAATCAATTCATGATGATAGCTATAAGCATTTGCTACACATTTTGTTCCGGGGATAACACCATCAAGGCCTCCTTCATAAAGAGGTACTAACCTTACGGTTAGCGTACCGGGTCTTGCTCGCTCTTGCGCATCAATCAAAGCTTCAGTCGTTCTTATTTGGCCAGTAGCAATAACACTTTGAACACTGGATACTTTCATAGGGATAATGGTAAAAGGTTTAGACAGGCAGGTTATTTCAGCAAAGGTTCCTACTTTAATAACATTGGCCGCTAATTGATTAAAACCCGCATGAACTGCTTCTTTGCCTGATACTTCACCAGAAGAAGGCACTATCATACCGGCAGAGCGGATCATCGGGTTAACAAAATCACCTGGCTGCAATGCAAACTGTTGTAATTCTCCATCAATATGGGCATAGACGGTACGCTTGCCTTCATCAACAATCGCGCTATTCAACACCTCAACAGCACTAGATTTTTTGGCCGGTAAAATATTTTCAATTACCCCTTGCGCTGAAGCTTGGTTGGCTAAAGATACCGATAAGCCTGCTTCATTCATTGCCATAGTATCAGCCATTTTTTGTACTTCGCTTTCACTAATAATATTGTTGCCTTTTAGCGATAGCTCCTTTTTACGATCATATTCATTTTTCGAACGCATGTAAGCACTGTTAGCTTTTTCTACGTTACTTATTGCTACCGCAAGTTGTGCGTATGCCGTAGAGAATTCTGCCTCAACTTGCTTAATGCTTGCTTCTGCTTGCTCAATCGCCACCAGTTGAGATTCATCATACATGCTAAAAATAGCAGTGCCTGCTGTAATTTTCTGATGATTTTCAACAAATACGTGCTGAACCCTGCCACTTTTCTCAGGCATTATAGAAACGGTTCGAAACATTGGTGAAGCGTTAGTGGTTGACGGGTGATAATAAAATATCAAGGTGACTAGTGAGATAGATAAAATGAGACAGGCTGATATGCCCCATCGCAGCTCATACCACATAGTAAAAAAGGTAATTTCTTTCCCCCAAGTCATACCTTGGCGATATTTTCGAAATAAATAATCTGGTAAAATAGTGATAAGTGAACAGAGTAGAACTTCTAACATTTAGCTATTCTCCTTGACGACCACTGTCTCTTCAGTATTTTTCTGTGTTTTTTGCTCTTTACTTTGAGCAATAGTCGCTAAAGACTTAGCGATAGACTTTAAAGGGGTTAGAAAGTCGGGTAATTCAACAACCGCTAACACCAAAGCAGCAACCCAAAAAATATTGTTATGAGTAAATAAAGCTAAAATAGTTAATATTGTGATCAGTTGTATTTGGGTATGATTTTTCCCATGAGCAATATGCTCAGGTACTGCGTGTAACTTGAAGTAGAAAACACCTGCTATTAAAACTAAAACCACAAGAATAACAGCCATTACGACCATTAAAGGATCACTATCAGCGCCAGCCAAATACCCCGGAATATGTTCTGTTTTCATTGCCACTCCCTATTATTGAGTTATCACTTGACGCGAACTTATGGTTAACTAATCAACTTTATACAATCGCCATATCACCTTTACTTTGCAACCAAATTTTTCGGTCTGGACTGCGCTTTTTAGAAAGCAGCATATCCATCAGTTCCATCGTTTCGCTATGCTCATCAACGGTTAACTGTACTAAGCGACGGGTATTAGGATCCATAGTAGTTTCACGCAATTGCGGTGGATTCATTTCACCTAAGCCTTTAAAGCGCTGTACGTTTACCTTGCCACGTTTTTTCTCTGCTTCAATTCTGTCTAAAATTCCATCTTTTTCTGCTTCGTCTAATGCGTAGAATACTTCTTTACCAATATCAATTCGGTATAAAGGTGGCATAGCGACGTATACATGCCCAGCTTGTACTAAAGGTAAAAAGTGCTGGGTAAATAAAGCACACAGTAAAGTGGCAATATGCAGTCCATCAGAATCGGCATCCGCTAAGATACAAATTTTACCGTAACGTAATTCAGATAAATCATCGCTATCGGGATCAATGCCCAAAGCGACGGATATATCATGTACTTCTTGCGAAGCAAGAATTTGTCCTGAATCGACTTCCCAAGTGTTTAGAATTTTACCTCTAAGTGGCATTATGGCCTGAAATTCTCGGTCTCTTGCTTGTTTAGCACTACCGCCAGCTGAGTCACCTTCGACTAAAAACAATTCAGTGCGAGCTAAATCTTGGCTACCACAGTCAGTTAATTTACCCGGTAATGCCGGTCCTTGAGTGATTTTCTTTCGCACGACTTTTTTACTAGCACGCATACGTTTTTGAGCGTTATTAATACAAAAATCAGCCAATAACTCAGCTTTATCTGTGTGCTCATTTAGCCATAAACTAAAGGAATCTTTTACTACGCCAGTGACAAAAGCGGCACATTGACGCGATGATAGTCGCTCTTTGGTTTGCCCTGCAAATTGTGGGTCTTGCATCTTAATAGATAGGATATAACTACATTTATCCCAGATATCATCCGGCGTTAATTTGACACCGCGTGGTAATAAATTTCTAAACTCGCAAAACTCTCGCATAGACTCAAGTAGCCCTTGGCGCATGCCATTAACATGAGTACCACCGGCAATGGTTGGAATTAAGTTAACATAACTTTCGCCTATACTTTCACCACCCTCGGGTAACCAAGTAACAGCCCAGTCAGCCGCTTCATGTTGTGAAGTGAAACTGCCAACAAAAGGCTCTTCTGGTAATGAAACATAATCTTTTACTGAATCTTTTAGGTAATCAGTAAGCCCGTCTTCATAACACCACTGGTATTTTTTATCTTCAATTTTATCATGGAATTTTAGGGTTAGGCCTGGACATAATACTGCTTTAGCTTTCAGTAAATGCGTGAGGTGGCGTACCGAAAACTTGGCGGTATCAAAATAGCTAGCATCGGGCCAAAATTTAACACTGGTACCTGTATTTCGTTTTCCTACCGTACCTGTTTCTCGTAGTTCTTCAACTTTATCACCATTTTCAAATGCCATTTCAAAAACTTTGCTGTCTCGTCTAACAGTGACATCAACACGCGTTGATAAGGCATTAACCACGGAAATACCAACACCATGTAAACCACCTGAGAATTGATAGCTTTTATTGGAAAACTTACCACCAGCGTGTAGCTTACAAAAAATAAGCTCAACCCCTGACACACCCTCTTCTGGGTGAATATCGGTAGGCATACCACGACCATCATCAATGATTTCAAGTGACTGATCTTTTTCTAAAATAACACTAATATTTTGTGCATGACCGGCCAGTGCTTCATCCACCGAGTTATCGATAACCTCTTGACCTAAATGATTAGGTCTAGTGGTATCAGTATACATGCCTGGGCGGCGGCGAACGGGTTCTAAACCACTAAGTACTTCAATGGAATCGGAATTGTATTGGTCAGTCATTTGAAACTCAATTAAATCGCAGTTAAAAGGTTTAGGCTATTATATTGCACATTGCTAATTTTATTCGTGGCTATATCAATCGGACTAATATATTAATCACTTAGCGAGAACTAATCTGTTTGGTATTATCAAGTTGAAAAAAGTCACTAATGGTAGCTAAACAATGATCAAAGTTGATAAAGCTATGATCACCACCCTCTTGTACTATTAATCGACAATGTTGATATTTTTCCACGGCTTCTTGGTAATTTAACACTTCATCGCCCGTTTGTACCATAACTAGGTAATTATTTTTTTCTTTACTATCAATTGCTGGTGCAGTTTGTTCAAGTGCTTTCAACTGCTGCATATGATCTTCGGTCACTTGGTACACTTCCTCTGTGTAAGGATTAACTTGCTCGCCAATATAATCATGTAGAAGTTCATAAGGCGTTATCGCAGGATTCACCAACACCGCCAAGCTATTATATTTTTGAGATAAGTAACTAGCAAAGTAACCACCTAATGAAGAGCCTATTAAATACCATTGTGTATTTGAACCTTGCTTTTCAATAAGTTGCTCTAATTGAGTAATAGCTTTCGCTGGTGTTGTTGCCAATTGGGGGCAGAAGAATCCAACGCCTGGAAAACTTGTCGCTAAGTATTTACGGGTTTGCTCTGCTTTTAAGGACAATGGAGAAGAGTTAAAGCCATGAATATAGAGAATGTTTTTTTTCATTATTAAGCTTTCTTAATTATTAAGTAGAGTCATTAATTTTAGTGATTAAATCGACACTCTATTTAGAGAAGAATAACCATAACTATGTCACTTACTATTTGAATGATTACGAGTATAAGTAACGTTATGCTTAACGGTTTATAAGGTAACAACGTCCGTACTTAATTGGCCATCCGCATATAAATAAAAAAGTCGATACCCTGGTCCTTTGGCTAAAGCAGCAACACCATCAACACTTGGGTCAAATTGAATTGATGTAGCAGGGCAAGTATATAAAATCACCGGCTCTTTGTCCTTGGTAAGTTTTGGATTAAGCTGCTGACTTAGCGACTTATCTAAAGGTTTGTTTGATAGCTTAGTTAAAGGGTTAGTTAGCCTCATATCACCATGGACATGTCCGCATGCAATCGCTTTTATATTGCTATAGCCATTAATAGCTTGCCAAAAAGCCTCTTTATTTTGTAAGCCATGTTGATCAATAAAGTAACCCACATCTATGGGGTGATGGTGCATCATCAGTAATTGGTGTTTATCTTCTTTGATAGTATCCTCCAATTTACCTAATGCTTGTTCACTGACATAACCTGCAGGTGTTGCACTCTTGCTATCAACGAGTTGTACTTGCCAATGAGATAAATTAATTTCTTTATCTGCTTGAAACGGCGATACTGAAAAATATTTATCTAATAGTTCTGGCTCATCATGATTACCCGCCAAATAATAAATAGGCACAGTAATCTTACACTCAAGCACACAATCAACAAAATTCTGGTAGGACTGCTCGGTGTGGTCTTGGGTCAAATCCCCGGTAAAAATAATATATTTTATCGCAGGATTACCGCAAATACTCAGTAAAACTTTTCTAAGATTTTCGAGTACATTATACCCATGGTGCAAACCGTCGACGGATGAAAACAGATGACTATCAGTTATTTGTGCCAACACCATAGGTTTGTTGTTCAAAGAGTAAGGTTCCATCAATTTCATAAATTAGCAGTTCATAAGTTAACAGTTCATATATTAAGAGTGCAGCTCAACATTTACTTGCCCTAAGCGCAAACATAAGTGTAACCATTCATTTAAAAACTGATTGGTTTGTTGTTTTTCATCTTGTTGATGCATTTGACTATTAGGGTAATCGTAACGTGGTTTTACCTGCCGGATGTCCTGCGTTGAAAGAACTTCTGCCATACGAGCATCATGATATAGACGAATAGTCATACGAGGATGTAGTGCGGTAGCAACAATGCCCGGGATATTTTTAAAAGATGACCTTAAGCTATCTTGCTCAAAGCAGATAACAGAGGTGTATCGAGTCACTTCTGTTATCGTGACGGTATAAGAGAGGAAATCACTGATAAAAAATTGTCGAACTTCTCCAAGCGCAGTTTTACCTGCTAACACTTTTTGCAGTAACATATAATTGTTGGCACATAAGGTCATCAAACTAACTAAGTTAGGTTGGTAACTTGTTCTACCCGCGTTATTAAACGCTTTGTTAGGAAAAAAACTCATGTATGCCTCTTAACTGTCATTTCAAACACTAATATCTTTAGGAATATACTTTTAGTGGTATGACTATTTAGTGCTGGTATCTTGAATCGATAACGATTGATAGTTCAGTGCCAGCCATTGTAACCCGATAATAGTGGCTGCGTTAGTGATTTTGCCTTGCGCTAATAAATCTAGAGCACAGCTACGACTGACAAGGTGTAACAAAATATCTTCATTTTCTTCAGGCAAACCATGAATAGCGCCATCCGTTATTTGATCACTATCAAAATGCGCTAGATATAGATGAATTCGCTCACTCATACCGCCAGGGCTAGAAAGGTATTGCATAACAGGTACTAAATCATTAGGGAAAATAGTCAAATTAGTTTCCTCTTTGGCCTCTCTTATAGCGACTTCTATTGGGGTTTCGTTTTCGTCAAACATGCCAGCAATAAATTCTAATAACCAAGGACTGTCACCTCCTCTTAATGCACCAGGTCTAAACTGCTCTATCAATAACACTTTATCTAGCTTTGCATCATAAGGCATGACGACCACAGCATCACCACGTTCAAAAATTTCTCGGGTAAATATTTGACTTTGCTCTCCCGAAAAAAGTTGATGCTGCAGTGAATATTCATTCATCTTGAAAAAGCCCTGATATTTCGTTACCACTGAGTGCACAGACACCTGTTCATTATCAAATTTCAGCATAGCAGCCGTCTTATTTTTATTACTTTTCATCAAGCATCTCTTTTTAATAATAATTTGTTACACTAGTAAACAGTTATTTTATTTGGTTAATTTAAAAATCCATGTAGGATACCCTACCAGCGAATATCAATAAATATAGAACAAGAGTAATACACCCAAGGAATTCCTTACTCATGAATAAAACACTAAGCACACTAATTATAGCGATAACTACTGCTATTAGTAGCACACAAGCTCAGGCTGATGATTTACTTACCGTTTATCAACAGGCTTTATTAAACGATCCTGTGGTACTTAAATCACAAGCTCAGTTTATGATAGTAAAAGAAGATATAGTTCAAGCTCGCTCTGCTTTACTACCACAAATTTCTGCTAACGGTGGCTACTCTATAGGCGAACAAGAGTTTGTCGGCACTGATAATACTTCAGTTATTAATCAAGAATCAGATAGTTTAACTTATGGTGCTAGCTTAAATATGCAGCTTTATCATCATGATAGCTGGTTACGTTTAAATAATGCTGAAAAAGCAGCTCATCAAAGTGATTTAACTTATCAAGTGGCAAAGCAAGATTTAATTACTCGTGTTGCCAAGGCATACTTTGATTTACTCAGCACTAAAGATGACCTCGTTTTTGCTACCGCAGAAAAAGATGCCATTGCTCGCCAACTTGAGCAAACTAAACAACGCTTTTCAGTCGGTTTAACCGCTATTACTGATGTATATGAAGCACAAGCACAATTTGATAGTGCTGTTACTGAAGAAATTCGTGCGGAAAATGCGATTTACCAAGCCGAAGAAGAACTACGAGTAATAACAAATACCTACCCTAAAAATGTTAGTGTATTAAATACTCAACGTTTTAGTACCAGTACTCCAGTGCCAAATAGCGCTGATGAGTGGCAAGTTACTGCGGAAGCGAAAAACCTAGATTTAATTACCGCTAAAGTAGGTATAGATATCGCGCAAGATAATATCGATATTGCCCGCGCTGGTCATTATCCTACGCTAGATTTTGGCGCAACATATAATGGCAAGGATGAAGAGCAAACGATTGGAAGTGCAGCATCCGCAGACCTACCTGGCGTTAATGGTTACTCGGTGGGCGTGCAGTTAAATATTCCAATATACTCTGGCGGCGCTATTCAAAGTTCAGTGCGTAAAGCACAAAATAGCTTTGTATTTGCAAGCCAAGATTTATCTCTAACGCATCGTAGTGTTGTTCGCACAACGCGTAATGCTTACAACACGGTAATTGCTGCTATTTCAGCCATCAAAGCGTTTGAACAATCGGTATTAAGTGCTCAAAAAGCACTTGAAGCAACTGAAGCTGGTTTTGAAGTGGGTACTCGTACTATTGTTGATGTATTAGATAGCACGAAGAATTTATATAACGCTAAACGTAATTTATCTACAACACGTTACGCCTATATTCAAAACGTTTTATTATTAAAGCGTGCTGCAGGTACAATCACGGATCAAGATATAAATGCCATTAACTCTGGTTTAATCGCGGTGAATTAATCGTTTATAATTCACCGTTCATAATCAAAGTGACAAGTAGCATATAACGCTACTTGTCACTTTTTTATTACTTTTATAACTTTATTTTATTCACATCAAACTTCTAAAAAACGTTACTAGTTCTTTTGCTTCACGCTCAACTGAATAATGCTCTAAAACCCGCTCACGGCCATCACGGCCCATTTGCATTAATTTCTCTTCATCAGCTAATAACAGCGACATTTTTTCCGTAACTGCGGCTAAATCATTAATAGGTACAACGTAACCATCAACACCTTGGCGCACAACTTCAGGCCAAGCACCCGCTTCGCTGGCCAATACTGCAGCACCACTACTCATTGCTTCTAAAATAGTTAAGCCAAAACCTTCATTTTCACTCAAGGCAACTACTAATGACAAACTGCTAAATATTTTAGGAATATCAGCAAAGTTTTGCTCCCCTACAAACACGATACGTTCACTCAAGCCAGCTTGGTCAATTTTACTTTGTAATTCATTAACAAAATTTTCATTGCTCGAAGATATTGGACCAACAATTACTGCAGTATAATCAGGTTTATTTTTTAAAATGTCGATGCAAGACTCTACAAATAAATGCACGCCCTTTTGCTTACGAACTCGCCCTAATATCGCAATGCCTTGCTTACCTTTAACACTATTTTCGGTAAGTAAACCAAGAGACTGCCACGCTTGACTTTTATCTGTTGCTGGCAGATAAATATCAGTTTTTACCCCATGGTAAATAATAGCATCAGGTTTTCGGTGTAAATAACTTGCTGAGGCTTTACACATTGCAAGTACCGCATCCATTCTATCCGTTAGCCATAGTGTAAAACCCGAGCGATAACGCTGGGCAGCACTACTAAAAACAATTTTTAGTTTAACGCGAAATACATATTTTAATAATAAGGCTTGGATCATCTCATCAACACGACGGGCATGAAAAACTCTAAATTTACCGGTAGAGAGTGGTTTTCGACCTAAATTAGCAACTTGCCAAAAACTTATCGATAATGACTCATCGGGTAAATGGTGTTTACCCATCACCCGTAAATTGATCAAACTTTGTTCGTGGGACAAAACCTGTAACATGGTTGATGTTACGCCAGAAAAATTAGAATTTGAATTACCAACAATCAATTCAATCTCTTGTTCATTGACGATATTTTTTTCTCTTTGAACCATAGCAACCAGCAATTAATAATATGTAAAATAATATTCACCATTCTACTTGAAAGCAGATAATAAGTTAATTGCCTATTTAAAAGTAACTTAGGTATAATCATTAACCAAAATATTCCTCAGAGAGAACACTGTGAGTAGCAATAAAGTTTTACAGCCTGATTTTAAATTATCTTTTTTATTACCCAAATATTGGCTTACATGGCTAGGTGTTTTTATTCTTTACACTATTTCATGGCTGCCTTTTAAACTACAGCTGTTCATGGGACGTATGCTTGGCCGATTATTAATGAAAATGGGCTCTAAGCGTAAACATATCGCGTTGACCAATCTTAGGTTATGTTTTCCAGAAAAAAGTGAAGATGAATTACAAATATTATTGAAGAAGAACTTTGAAAATACAGGCATTGCACTTTTTGAAACCGGCATGGGCTGGTGGTGGCCTGATTGGCGAGTAAAACGAAAATTTAAAGTCAAAGGTTTAGAACACCTTGAAAAAGCACGTAAAGAAGGCAATGGAGTTTTACTGCTTGCGATGCATTATTTAAGTGTTGAGATGAATGCAAGAGGCGTTGGTTATGGCCACCCTATGGTTGTTTTTTATCGACCTCATAATAATCAATTGATGGAGTTTTTTCAGTTCAGAGGTCGAGGTCGTTCGAATAAGTACATGTTAGGTAAGCGTGATGTAAAAGGCTTAATGAAGGCACTAAGAGATGGCGAAGCGTGTATTTACTTACCCGATCAAGATTATGGCAGAAATCGTAGTGTTTTTGTGCCGTTTTTTGGTGTTAAAGAGGCAGCGACCACAACGGGTACTTTAATCTTTGCTCGTCAAAAAAATGTAGAGACCATGATGATTATCCCGGTAAGAAACGATGACGGTAGTGGTTATACGTTAGAAATTATGCCGCCACTAGAGAACTTTCCTACTGAAGATAATATTGCCGATGTCACCCGCATCAATCAAGAATTGGAAAAAGCAATTTCGCGTAAACCTGAGCAATATATGTGGTTGCACAGGCGTTTTAAGACTCGACCCAACCCTGATGATGTCTCGTTATATAAATAACTTTCACAGTTATCGAATTGTAAACGCTAAAAATATTTTATGTAATTCTCAATACTTAAAATGATTAAGTTTTTAACTTTAAAGGGATTATTTGAATAAATATTAATCTTTGCGTACAGTAGACTAATGTTCACTATAAATATGGTGATAATAACAAAGGTGTTAATTGAACAATGAACTTTTGGCTGCGGAATATTATCTTAGGTGTTTTTCTGACGGTATTGGCTTGGTTGTTTTTTGCCAATCAAGACTTTTTGCTTTCTCTGGATGGCTCTTTAGGCATTACGGAAGAAAATTCTATAAAAACTACTGAAACGGTTGTTGATTCAACCCCAAAAGAGGTGGTGGTTGAAAGTAAAACGGCACTTTATCAACAAGGTAGAAGCTCAGGCAATGCTGCGGCAGATGGTTTATCTAAGTTTTATGCAAATTTACATGGTGACATGGAAGGTAAAGGCCCTAAAATTCGTAATAACATTGTTTATCTTCCTGATCCTAAAGGTGACTTAGCTAAATTATTACAAGCAAGAGAAATGGTAGTTCGCCCCTATAATAAAAATTGGCAAGGTAGTATTGAATCTAGACCCTTTAGAACCGGGGAAACTTTAAACCAAAAGCTAGTAGAATATTCTGAAAAAGACGGTATTGATTTAATTTGGTGGTTAAACCGTGATTATGTAGTGAAAGATCCGTTTCGAGTTGAAAAAGACATTTTAAAAACCACTTTCCAAGTAGCAAAAGCCATTGAAGGACATTTTGAATCAGGTCTATCTATTTTCTTTTGTTATCGTCAACGCGCGGTTGTAGTCATAGAGAGTGCTCCTCAACCTTTTTTGGATGAGGAGTGTATTCTACTTGCTAGTGAGAATCCGTATTAGCCGGGCTTAATAATTGTCCGGTGTTAACCGCCTATTTTAATCAACTAGGCGTTTTTTCCAAATGTCTTCAATAGCATCCTGCCCTGCTATGCTTTCCCTATTAATTAGTTGCCCTTCATTTTGCATCGTAGCTTGGTGCCCTAAAGCCCTTAACTTTTGATACATATTGCTTAGCTGTTGTTGCTCTTCCTTTGCTAATAAGTCCAACTTTAGTAAGGTTTTGAAAATACCTAAATTATCACATACAAGCATCAACTCTCTATGCTGTGAAGCGTAGGCAAGCACTAAAAACTGGGCAAGAAATTCAATATCAACCAAGCCACCTTTACCCTGCTTAATATCAAAGAGCGATTCACTTGATTTATCTAAATGGTTACGCATTTTTTCCCGCATTGTAATAATATCGTTTTTGAGTTCGATAAACGCTCTCGGTTTTGATAAGACATCTTGCCTAATATCGATATATTGCTGCTGGAGCTCTTCATTACCAAAGATCATTCTGGCTCTTACTAACGCTTGGTGCTCCCATGTCCAAGCATCTTCATGTTGATACTGGGCAAAGGTCTTTAAATGTACGACCAATAAACCAGAGTTACCTGATGGCCTTAAACGCATGTCCAATTCATATAATATGCCACTGTTCATACGGGTGTTAAAGATATGCATAATTCGCTGAGCTAACTTCATATAAAACTGGCTTGCTGGTATTACTTTGCTACCGTCAGCTCTACCCGTTGTCTCTTCACTTGCTTCACTATGATGGACGAATACTAAATCTAAGTCTGAACTATACCCTAGCTCTACCCCGCCAGTTTTCCCGTAAGCAATAACGCCGAAACCTTTTTCTTTCCCGCCATCTAAACAAGAAGTCGGTACACCAAAGCGTTCACTAACTTGCTGCCATGCAAGATTTATCACTTCTGATACAATAGCTTCAGCTAAGGATGTTAAGTGTTCGCTTATTTTTGCTACTGGTAAGACATCGGCAATTTCAGCTGCAGCAATGCGTAATTGCTGAGATTGTTTGAACTGACGTAGTGCTTCCATTTGTGCTTCAAGGTCTTCCTCTGGAATTCTTAACATGCGCTCACGCAACTCTATCGCATAAGATGATAATTGTGGTGGGTTATGCAGCAACTTCGGATCAATAAGCTCATCGAGTAAAATGGGATATTTAGCAATATAATCTGTCACCCAACTACTTGCTTGGCATAAGTGAATAAGCTGCTTTAACGCGCCTTCATTTTCAAAGAGTAGCTCTAGGTAAGCAGTACGTGTCACTATTTTGCTAAAGACTTGCAATACTCTTGCTAAAACTTGTTCTGCCATCTCATTTTTCTGTAATCGACATAAAAGTAGCGGGATTAATTTATCTAAAACCTGACGGCCTCTATTGCCTAAACTGCGTTTGCTAGTATCCTCTCGAAAATCATGCAGTATTTGCCAGACTTTATCACTTTGCCAAGATAGGGCTTCTTGATCTAGCCAAGCAATAGACTCTTCATCACTCCAACGACTATGCCAAAGCGTAACCCAGTGTTCATCTGCGGCTTGATGATTTGGGCTATCAAGTCCAATAAGCAGCTCAAACTCTTGGTGGACACCATCCATATGTTTGGCTAATATTACTAAAAAGTCAGACCAGCTTTTAATCGCCAATACGGCTAATAATCGCTGCTGATCAAGCTCATTATCGGGTAATGTTTGCGTTTGTTTGTCTGCTAATGCTTGAACAATATTTTCAACACGTCGTAAGAAACGGTAGGCGTTTTCTAGTACTTTTTCATTCGCTGCATTAATTTCGCCTGACTCAACGAGTTTTGGCAAAACAATTAATAAACTGCGCTGTTGAAGTTCTTTTACCCGTCCCCCACGAATCAGCTGAAAAACTTGTACAATAAACTCAATTTCACGAATACCACCGGCGCCAAGTTTAATATTATTAATTAATTGTTTACGGCGAACTTCTTGTGCAATCATCATTTTCATGCGGCGCAAGCTATCGATAACGCTAAAATCAATATAACGTCGATAGACAAAGGGTCTGAGCATGTTTGATAGCTGCGCATGGTATGTAGACTCACCAATAACCCGAGCTTTCAACATCGCATAACGCTCCCAATCTCGCCCTTGCTCTTGGTAATAATCTTCCATTGCATTAAATGTCAGCACAAGTGGCCCACTCTCCCCAAAAGGGCGTAATCGCATATCTACACGATAAACAAAACCATCACAGGTCACTTGATGCAATGAAGCAATGAGTTTTTGTGCTAAACGGGTAAAAAATTGTTGGTTATCAATACTGCGACGACAACCTTGGGTTTCCCCACTACTAGGATAAGTAAAAATTAAATCTATGTCCGAAGAAAAATTTAGTTCCTTACCGCCGAGCTTCCCCATACCATAAACTAATAAGACTTGGTTTTCCCCTTGTTCATTTGTCGGGGTACCCCATTTCTGCTGACAAAAGTCAGTGAGCCATTGCAAGCTAGCTAAAATAAGTTCGTCAGCTAGAGAGGATAATCTTGCCAATGAAATATCTAGGCTGATACTAAACACTAAGTCATCGAGCGCTATTTTAACCATTTGCTGTAAACGAAATCGCCTGAGGATTCGATGCAGATCTGCTTCATCAGTACAAAGGGATAACGGTTCCCACAAAAGACTTTTATAATCAGGTAAAGCTTGTTCGCTAGTTACTTTACTACAAGATACTTTAAAGAGAGCAATAACGAGGTCAGGCGCTTGTAAAGCACTCTTCAAAATAAAATCACTCAAGGCTATCGCTTGTTTGAACGTATTAAGCTGTTCTTGTGTTAACTCATTACAGGCATCGGCATGCTGGTCAATAAATTGCTGCCAACTCGTTTTTTGTTGTTCATGTAAAAGGGGAGAAAAAGATAACGTCACAAGAATTCCTTATATATAAGCAAGCGTTGCTATAGACATAATATGTCGTTAATGGTATTAATTGACACTTGTCTATGATTTGTCGGTAATATTTATTAACTATTACGATAACATAGCATTTTTATGGAGATGATGGCAGAAATGCACTTACTAAAAACACCTTTTTTATTGCTCTTGATCATAATTACAACGCTTAGTTTAGTTGGCTGTGGTGATCCTGTAAAAGAGCAAATCGAACAGCAATTACCCATAACTGAACAAAGAGTTAGCCAGTTAGGTGATGCCTTAAATAATGGTCAAGTTCGTAATGCCAGTTTAATCAAGCAATATGCTGATACAGTAATGACTAACAAGTCGAACTTAGCACCTTTAATCAATGAGTTTCGTAAAGATGCTTCCACCGATGGCCCTATGTACAAAGCGCTCATAGATAGGATTAATACCGCAAAAAATCAGCCGCAAATGTTTGAGTCTTCTCAAGCGCTTTATAATGAATTACTTAATATTTACCAAGCGGCAGATCCTGTACTTTATTCTGACGCATTGAGCGATCCGCTCAATGTATTAGCTGATATGTCCGATGGTCAATTGCCTCGTATCAATTCATTATCAAAATCACAGAGCCAGCAAGCCAACAATGCTCAAGACTTTGGAACGGGTGAGCAATTAATTGGTAACCCCAATTACGGTAACTGGCAAACAGGTAGTAATGGTATGTCCTTTTGGGCTTGGTATGGCATGTACTCAATGATGGGCGACATGTTTGGTCGACGTACCTCTTATAATGACTGGGGTAGAAGCCGTAATTATAGCTATTACAACGACTACGGCAGAACACGTTACAGCTCACCCAATCAATTAAAAAAACAAACATCGCTTGATACCCGTACTAAGAAATCTTTTAGTAATCGCGGGCAGAAATTTACCAGTCCTTACAGTAAAAACCGAGCGGGCTCTTCAAGCTTATCGAGCCAAAGTAGAACAGCCCAAACGAGTGCTAATCGCTTTCGCACTAATAGTGTAAAGAAGAGCAGTTATGCCAGTAAATCTAAAAGTAAAAATTCTAGTTTTAGAAACTCAAACACCAATACATCACGCGGTTTTAGACGCGGGAAGTAATGAATAAATAAAGAATAGGAACAGTAAAATTATGAACTCATTCATCGAACTCACTGGTGTTAATCAAGACTTACTCATTTATTTGGCTATTGATGTTTCTATAGCCATATTGTTATTAGGGGCTATGCGCTTCCTTTCAGGGCTGAGTGCAAAGGTAAACAGTACCGAAGAATTAGCCAAAGAAGATAACTTCGCTTTTGGTATCAGTGTTGCTGGTAGTGTATTAGCGCTAGGCATTGTTCTTACTGGTGCTATTACTGGCGAAGCAGCAAGTAGCTATGCTATGGAAGCTATTGGTATGCTGGCATACGGCGGCTATGGTTTAATACTGATTAAAGTAGGCCGTATTATCCATGATAAAATAGCACTGCAACACTTAGATAAAAATGCACTAATAATAGAGAAAAACTTAACCATAGGTATTATCGATGCCGCTGGTGCTATTGCAACAGCGATAATCATTCGTGCTGTATTACTGTGGGTAGACGGGCTCGATTTAAGTACATTCATTGCAATCACAAGTGGCTTTGTTGTTGCTCAAACCATGTTAGTCATAGTAACTCGACTACGCGAACAACAGTATGCTAAAAACAATCAAGAAGATTGCTTACAGGAGGCGTTAAGTAATGGTCAGCTTGCTTTAGCCATTCGTTATAGTGGCCAAGTAATTAGTACCGCTTTAGCAGTAACTGCTGCCAGTCACTTCCTAACTTATAGCCCTGAAACGTTAGTCGTTAATTTACTTGGCTGGTTAGTTTTTGGTATCGGTATGACTTTACTTGTTGCTTTACTTTCTGCAATAGCTAAGCGCATCGTACTTTGGGGAATAAACCTAGTTGAGGAAGTTGATCAACAACATAATATCGGTGTTGCCAGTATTGAAATGGCAACCAGTATAGCAATAGCCTTAATTTTAACGGCACTAATGGCCTAATAAAAGCGGTAAACTCACCACCATAGTGCTATCAAGCACTGGTGGTGAACATCATTACAAACTGCGTAAACTTCATGTATCTCTCTCCTTTTACCTTAATTGCTAGCCACTAATACCTATGTCACAAAACACTTTACCTCAAGAGAAGTCTCACCTACTTGACGATATTCTCCTTATTCTAATTATGGCTGTTTTAGCAGGCTGTGGGCTAATTTATGAATATTTGCTGTCCCATTACGCCGGTCGAGTATTAGGCGTAATGGAAAGCACTATCTACACTATGATCGGGTTAATGATAGTGTCGATGGGTCTTGGTGCTTTTGCTGCTCGAAAAGTACGTTGTGCTTTTAATGGTTTTGTATGGCTAGAACTTATTATTGCCTTACTGGGTAGCTCTGCCATTTTGATCATTGGCGGTTTAATCGCTATTACGCAAATATTCCCGCAACTGATTGCTGATATGTTATCACTTCCGCCCGATATGAAGCCGCAAGGCGGGCTTTTCAAACAGTTAAGTTGGCTAGCGTTTAATAGTCCTTATTTCTTCGGCGTATTACTCGGCTTTTTTATTGGCATGGAGATCCCATTAATTGCGCGTATTCGGGAGAAAATTCATCAGCAACATCTTGCCAATAATTTAGGCACTATTTATGGCGCAGATTATGTCGGTGCTGGTATTGGTGCGGCAATTTGGGTTGTTTTTTTATTGAGTATAGACATCAGTAAAGCAGCAGCACTCACCGCAAGTTTAAACCTAATTGCCGGTGCTTTTTTTATTCTCCGTTATTGGCAACACCTTAATTGGCGTAAAACCTTTGTCGCTTTACATTGTGCGCTAGCTTTAATTATTATTTTAATGTTTAGTTATGGTAATCAATGGCTTAATCAAATGAATAGTCTACTCTACCTTGATAAGGTAGTTCACACCGATAAAACTCGCTATCAACAGTTAACCTTTACCGAACGTCATATGGGTCTTGAGCAAGATAATATAATCAATTTCTATCTAAATGGCCGTTTGCAGTTTTCATCTATTGATGAACATATTTATCATGATTACCTTGTTGCCCCAGTTATGGCAGGTTCTGCGCGACATGAAAAGATATTAATTATTGGCGGCGGTGACGGCTTAGCATTAAGAGATGTTTTAAAATACAATCCTAAAAATGTGACGCTAATTGATTTAGACAGCGAATTAATTGATATTTTTAAGCAACCCGATGAGCAAGTCAATCCTCGCTTAGCGCGTCAAATTTTACAGTTAAATAAGAATAGTTTACAAGATGAACGCGTCACAATTTATCGTGCCGATGCGTTTATTGCCATTAATAAGTTGTTAAAAGACCGACAAACATTCGATGCAATTATTGTTGATTTACCAGACCCAAGCCATCCTGATCTTAATAAACTCTATTCGGTAAATTTTTATGCGCGGCTTAAATTATTGCTTTCAGGGGATGGTTTAATCGCGATTCAATCAACTAGCCCGTATCACGCTAAAGACTCTTTCATTGCTATTGGCAATACTTTAGCCGCAGCTAAGTTCTCCCATGTTGAGCAGTATCACGACAACGTGCCTAGTTTTGGCGAGTGGGGATGGACTATTGCTTCTAAGACTGGCGCTAGCCCGTTAACAAGATTAAACAAACTAACTAAGCTTCCGGTAGCGCATCAATGGTTAAATTTGGCTATATTAAAGGCAGCTTTCATTTTCCCTAATGATTTTTATCAAAACAAAGAAAATATTGATATTAATATTTTGGGCAGTCATACCATTTATCAATTACATCAAAATGCTTGGCAAGACCAGCAAGGTATAAATTAATCGGTAATACCAAAATGATTAGCAAACACAATTGCTACAAAGAGTAACAATTAGTTTATAAAAACACCTTGACATAATATGTCAAGGTGTTAAATTTAACTCAGACGACATATTATGTCATCTACTTTTTCACTAAAGAAAGGAAGGATAGGAAATACATGAATATTCATACTATAGCCGATCACTTAAACAGCCTGGCAGATAATTCAGACACAGGAATGAGCTTTGATTGCCAACCAATATCTGGCGAAGTCGACGTCCTGCAAATTAGCATTTCAGACCGTGAAGAGTTGCCCATTTTTGTTTCGGTAACCGAAGACCAAATTATTTGCATCAGCTACTTATGGGGAGCAGAAGAAGTTAAACCTGAATGTATTCATGCAATGCATGAGAGCATGTTAGAAATGAATATCCCTATGCCCTTATCATCATTTTCAAAAATTGGTGATAAATATGTAGTCTTTGGCGCTTTATCTATCAGCTCAAGCTTTTTAGATATTGAGCATGAGTTAGCAGTGTTAAGCAACAATGCCATAGAAGTGATTGATGATATGAGTGATTACTTACTTTAGTTAAATAACTATTAAAAGTCACTTTGATTACCCCCTAGTTAGGAGTTAATAATGAGTATATTTAAGAAAATAATGACCGCAATTCGTGGCGGCGCATCAGAAGCTGGTGAAGCTATCATTGATGCAAATGCAACCCGTATCTTTGAACAAGAAATTCGTGATGCTGAAAACCACCTTACCAAAGCAAAACGTGATTTAACGGGTGTTATGGCTGAGCAAATGTCAGCAAAACGTGAAGTAGATCGTTTAACCCGTGAAGTATCAGAACACGAAGGTTATGCAACGCAAGCGCTTGAAAAAGGTGATGAAACATTAGCACTCGCTGTAGCAGAAAAAATTGCTACCTTAGAAGGTACTTTAGCCGATCAACAGCAAGCTCACGACAGTTTTAGTGGAAATGCTGAACGTTTGAAAGAGTTAGTTAAGAAAAGTGAGCGCCAAGTAGCCGAGCATAAACGTCAACTTTCTATGGTTAAAACTACTGAAAGTGTACAAAAAGCGACGTCAGCTATTACCGATAATTTTTCATCAAGCAATTCTAAGTTATTAAGTGCAAAAGATTCTTTAGAACGTATTAAAGCTAAGCAACAAAAGTTCGATGACAAAATGAAAGCTGGTGAATTACTTGAATCTGAAAACTCTGATTCATCATTACAAGCGCAGTTAAAAGCCGCTGGTATTGGCTCACAAGACAATAGCGCTAACTCAGTATTAGAGCGTTTAAAAGCTAAACAAAAGTAGTCTTACCTAAGCCAGTTAAATTATTTAACTGGCTTATTTTTTAATGACTACTATATAAATACGATACCTTAGCCTGCTTTTATCTGCTCTTTAGTATTATATTTAATCAATACCCACCCTACTTCAGGTAACCCAATGAGCTTTTTTAAAAAAATATTTAATAAATCATCTAACGAACCAAGAAAATTAACAAAAGTTAATCAATTACTGGTTGGTGATATTATTGTTTTGACGGATAGTTTTGCCTTACCTGAGTCGTTGCGTGGACAAGAGTTTCAAGTAAAAGCCGTTAATAGCTATGAATTTGAAGAAAAGGTGCAAACCGAATGGGCCTTAATAGGTACTAACGCACTAGAAATATTTTTATCACTGGAAGTGGATGATATTACCGAGCTCAAATTATCATTAAAAATTCAACATGAAGATGTCGAAACCTTATTTGACTTAGACAGTTTTTCCGAAGTATTCGATGAACCAGGAGAAGCTTTTTTAGAAAAAAAGGCTGACTCCAACATCACTAGCCTATGGAGTAGCGAGCAATATCAACAAAGCGTGTTCGCTAAGGTTGGCTTTTTTCACCGAAAAGATCACCGTAGTGAGGACCTGTCTGCTTATGAAGGAAAAGATAGTGGAGAGCAATTTGAATTATATAGCTTGTATAATGAAGATCAGAGCAAAGGCATTGATGTTGAAGTATGGCAAGATGGCGACACTGAAGTGTGCTTGACTTTATTTAGGCCGCTGAGTGATATAATTGATATGTATCCTGCAAGTTAACCGGAAAATATTATGGCGAGAAAAATCCCCGATAAGTGGCAATCCTCAGTTAAAGCGATAAAAGCTGTGCAGGTCGCTTTTGATATGGACGAAAAGATCCAACTGTCTATTCGTAAGCAGGCCCTCGATGCTGGCTTAAGCCCTTCCGATCAAATTCGTGATATTTTAGGCTTACCAATCAATAAAAGGCCCAAGCGACCACGCTTAACAGTGAGTTTGGCTCCTAGTGACTATCAACTTCTCGCTGAAAAATATCAACTGCACGCCGAAGATCAACTAGAAATTAAGAAGAAACTTATGGATGATTTAATCACTCATATCAATTCGGGCAACAGCAACGAAAAGGAATAGTGACTTTAATGTCTTATTTCACTGCCTAGTATCATAATATAACGGCTTTGTGATAGTTTTTTTTTGTGCCATACTGCGATGAGCAGGAATAAATAATAACTTCACTTAGGATATCATTATGTTAAAAAAAATTACCGCAGTAACTCTAGCGTTAGCGTTATCGGCTTGTGCCAATACTGATGCACTTGATGCTAGTATCACCTCATTAACCAGTAAAGTTGATGCTTTATCAAGCCAAGTTGCTGATTTAGAGTCACAGCAACAATCTGTATCGGCTGATGTTCAAGCAGCAAAAGCAGCAGCTGAGCAAGCAGCGACTGATGCTAAAGCAGCAAATGAACGTATTGATAATGTTGTAGCTTCATATAAAAAATAGTTATTTTTGCTAGCTTAATTAGCAATAGACAATAAAAAAGCACCTTATGGTGCTTTTTTATTGTCTATTGCTAGCGTCGTTTATTAATGAAACAGGTTAACCTTATTTAGCTAACTCAACCACTAAACCATTTGGTTTTTCAATGATTGGTAGTAGTTGCTGCCAATTTTCACGATTAGTTCCTACAAACCGCTGCATTGCTTTAGTTAAAATAACATTGCCTTGAGTCGTCTTAAGGTCTGATAGCTGTTCGTGTATCTCTATGAGTTGCTTATCACCATTTTCAAATGACATTTTTACTGGTTGATTCACCACTCTCACTTTAGTATTTACAGGAACATTATCAAAAAGCCATTTAATATCATCATCATACATTCGGATACAACCAGAACTAGCACGCATACCAATACCAAAGCGCTTGTTAGAACCATGAATTAAGTATTCACTAGTGCCTAATCGTAAGGCATATTTTCCAAAAGGGTTATTTGGTCCTGCGGGGACTATATCAGGAAGATACTTTCCATGATCAGCAAAGTGACGCTCTTGCATTTCTTTGGTTGGACGCCAGACGGGATCTTTTCTCTTTTCACCGATCACAGTGCTAGTTAATGGTGTCGATAGCCCTTGTCGACCAATGCCTACAGGGAAAACATGCACTTTATTTTCTTCAGGTGAAAAGTAGTATAAACGTAATTCAGGCAGGTTAATTACTATTCCCTTTCGTGTAATAAAGGGTAGTAACATTTGATTTGGAATAACTACCTCTGTGTCTATCTTCAGTAAAAATGGGTCATGCTGTGGGTTAGCCGCCAATAATGCTAAAAAACCAACATCATACTGCTCAGCTAGCTGCTGAAAGTAATCGCCTTTGACTACAGTATGAACTTTAGGCTCACCTATAAGGCGATTTTTCTCACTTTTTATATCATACACAGTTGCCATTAAAGGCTTAATAAATACCAGCAAGATAAAAAGATTTAGTAAATTAAAAAGTAATTTTTTATTTTTTATCATGATATTTATGGCCAGTAAGGTTTCATTGTTAAGGCTTTTGCTCTGGACTGATCTAATGCCGTGATTAGATTTTCACTTTTATTGGCTAACCATAGCGTTAATTTTTTTTCTTCTTTTGGCAGGTATACTAATTGTTGCTGTAATAAGCTCAACGATTGTAACTCAACGATACCCTGTTTAATATCGAGCCAAGGCATATTAAATCTCTTAACATTGTCGCTCTCTGGCTCTGTGAACAAGCAACTAAACCAACTTGTAGTTAACAAAGCCCTAATTAATAAACTATGCGCGGTTAAATACAAGTCAATAGAGGTGGAACCTTGTGGCTTCTGCAATTTAGCCAACTCATCACTCAATGCTTTGGTGCTGCTGGTTAAGTGCTTAGCGGCAAATTCAATTAATGAGGAGGAACTGTCAATTTTAAGGGTATCATCACTATTTCTCTTAAGTAATAGAGAAAGTAAGTTAATTTGTAAGTTATTAAAGCGTTCGCTATGCAATAACGCTAATATTTGCGGCTCTCTTGGATAACGGCTTTGACGCAATTGTAGTTTAGTTATCAACTCTTGATTAACTAAATTTTCTTTTTGATATGAACTTTGTTTGTTAATTAGTAATTGAATATATTGTGCATTATCAACCCAGTGAATTGTTCGAATAAAATAACTGAGCTCACTGCGAAGCACCTTTTCATCAGGAACTAATAGCTCATCAAACAACCAAAATCCTTGTCTAAGTAATATAAGCTGTTCGCTTACTTTACTGAGCATATTTAATGAGGGTACCTCAACATAACTATCAACACAGCGTTGTAACTGGTTTAACGCAAATTCTATGCCGTGGATGAAAGCATTATGTGGCTGAATTTCTTTTGGTAAATCAATCATAGGAAGTGTTATTTGTTCAACAATTACGCTGTCATTTGCAGGTTTACTATCAGCATCGGCGGCTAAAGTAAGACTCTCATGATATAAAGCATAACCACGAGCGGCTTTTGTTAACTGTCCTGGTCGTAAAGCTAATTGACTAAATAAAAGCTTAGTTAACATCAATAACGCTTCGGCATCACCGCTGACTAACTCTAATTCAACTTCATATATACGTGGCTTATTAGCATAGTCTTGACACGCAACTTCGCCACAATCAAATGCAATTTCTATTTGAGCATCCGCTAGGCTAACAAGCCAAGTATGACGGGTAAAGTGAGTAGAGAAAAGTTCAATAATCTGTTGCTGTAATAAGTTAATATCAGTATTGGGCTGAAAAATACTGTTGGGAAATAGCGTAATAATAGGCTTAGCATCACCAATGTCGACATTATATTCGGGTCTTTGGTGTAAACCTGCAATGATAGTGCCTGAGGTTTTTATCGTTTGTTCAAAACGTTTAGCTTCACCAATACATTTGGTGCCGCGAGTACGTAAGGCAATTCTATTCTTGCGTAGTATTAGGTCAGCAGTATCGAAGTAGTGGTTACTCAACTGCTTTTCTTGGTGAACAAAAGTGACCTCGTGTTCAGAGAGCAATTGGCTTATAGTGGTTTTTATCTGCTCTGGTTTCGCCTGTTCATTGCTTTCAAGCAAGGAGTACTTTAATTCTATTTCTGTAACCATTATGCCCTAATTTATGTGTCTACTTATCACTTAACAAGCATACCGTTAGTGCATCAATATGCCAATAGCGACTTTCCCATTATTTACTGCAAGCTTATACCCGTTCCACTTCAAGATGCTGGATTCAGTGTGAATTTAAAAGACTTTAGGCAAGGCATTCATTGCAAAAAATGGTTACTCCCTTCTTAAAATGAATAACGCTGCATAAAGTCTTTTAAAACCCACCCGAAGGGGAACACAGAGCAACATCACTTCGTTGTTGCATCAATTTGTAAGGAAATTCCATGACTTCATTGATGCGCCTAGAAATGAAATTTCTTAGTGTTCCTGAACTTGCATCTAGAAGTAGAGCGGGTATATATAGAACGCGACATGCCCTAAGAAGAATTTAATAGAAAGTAACGAAACTTATTGATTAACTTAGTTATCACTCACTGAAAAAGTAAATTAACTCATGACTTGAGTTAACTTTTGTAGGTAATGACGTCATTCTTAGCTTGCCATCAAAGCAGCAAACACATAATATCTTGTCTTCTTTGATTTATTTACTACATTGGTTTTTCTATGAATAACGTTATTAACGTCATAGCATTTCTTGCTATCACTTTAGCTAGCTCGCTTTTTATCTCTGCTCAGGCTGCAGAGAACAATTACAAGCAGGGCTATATCTCTGATGAATTATTCATATATATACACACAGGTCCTGGTAAAAAATATAGAATTTTAGGTACTATAATTGCGGGTTCAAAAGTTCAAATTACCGGTTCGATAGATGGCGGTTATAGTGAGATTATAGACAATAAAGATCGAACTGCTTGGGTTGAAAGTAAATATGTAACCACTCAACCAGGATTACGTTTTGTTGTTGCAGAGCTTAACGGAAAAATAGCTACAAGTAGTGATTATAGTAGTCAGCTTGATGGCGAGTTAAATGAATTAAGGAGTAAGGTTAACTTATTAACTAATGATAAGAAAAAACTGTCTGCAGAGCTTAAGAAATTGACGGTTACATTGGAAAAAACTCAAACTAAAATTAAAGATCAAGA
>MAAF01000056.1:85176-224038 GCA_002163005.1 Colwellia psychrerythraea
TTGACGGTTACATTGGAAAAAACTCAAACTAAAATTAAAGATCAAGATACCAATATTAAAAAGCAGTGGTTTTTCAATGGCGCCCTAGTGCTGGGCGTAGGTTTAATATTAGGCTTAATTTTACCACGTTTCTTCGCTCGTCGCCGAGGTTCAATGGATAGCTGGTCATAGGTTTTAAGCTAAACTAATTTTACCTCGTAGCTCTCTTTTAGAAGCTAACAGTAAACCTACCCGCATTCAACTTAACTTAAATTTCAGTCAGGTATCAGTAATATCATTTGCTGATGCCTGACTAAGAATATCCCTCCACTGTCCACACGCTCACTGTTCGATATTCAATTATGCCTCTGCATTATGCTTATTCTAGCGATAAGAAAGTCACTTAAAGGGTCTGGTAATATTTCATTGGATCCGCATGACCATTCAGCACTGGTAACTGTTAGTGCCAATAGAACTCCTTCAATAAGGAATATCCAAAACCTTCAGAATCACTACTAACACTAACATTGAGCGTATATCGGTAAATGCTTCTTAAAAATCACCTAAGATAAGCACTTTAATTCCTCGTAGCTTTGTACAGCGAGGGACTTAAAGAATATAGATCAAATTGACGTTTCAACTTTTTTCCACTCACTTGGTACTATGCCCATTGAGTCGGTATAATGAATCCATTTATTAGGACTAATAACTATTTTATTAGGGTTAGCATTTAACCATGCTCCCCACCAACTAAAGCTGCTGTTAGCAATAATATTATGGTTACACAAACTCATTAGGTGCATGTCTTGAAAAGACTGATCGCCTGAGTTCCAATCAACAAACCGTACATTCTCCACCTTTATATTTGCTCGACACCAGGTAATATCATCCGAGAAAATAACAAATAATGGCTTCTCTACTATGCCTTCAATTTCTTTAATCGCATTTTGATAATAAGGTAAGTCACATATGCCCCCCAAAGCTTTATGTTTTAAGTAATCGCCCCGTCGTATATGTACCGCAACAGTTTCGTGCTCAGATATTACCTGACGCAGCGCTAAACTCTTCGGCTCAGTAAACTCTGGAAAGGTAAGTTTTTCTCTTATCTCGCTTGCGATCGAATTAAAGTATTGTGGGTTTTGCCATGAGCCACGGTAATAAGTGGAAGTGTTTTTAGTACCTAAATCAACTTCTTGATAAGAGAAATGTAAATGTTTTTTCTCTTTAATATAAGTACGGGGAATAAATGGCGTATACTTTTTTATTTCTTTAACTAACTTAGTAAAAATATTTTTAGTACTTTGTACGGTAAGCTTTTCTTCTGTAGAACAATAGTTTTCATTTAAATCAAAAATACGCTCTAGTTCATAACCATTATGCAGCTCATAACTCGCCATATCATGTATATCTAGTTTAGTTGTTTCATTAAACTTATGCTTAACTGCCAAATAAAATGCATATTGAAACAATTGGTTACCAAAACCACCACACACTCTTACTACTTTCATACGCTAAATTTCCTAGTTATGATTCACACATAACACTATATTAACAGCCATTAGTTTTACTACAAAGTGAAGACTTATTTTATTGACAATTATCATACAATTAAACCAAGATTTACCCTGAAATTATCGTTATAATCAGTAAAATCATTTGGTATTAACTCCTCTCTTCAAGGAACGTGGACATGACAACAAATAAAGTGGCTCTAATTACCGGTATTACTGGGCAAGATGGTTCATATTTAGCGGAGCTTTTATTAGAAAAAGGTTATGAAGTACATGGTATTAAACGTCGAGCATCTTCATTAAATACCGAGCGAATTGATCATATATATCAAGATAATCATGAAAAGAATCAAAAGTTTTTCCTTCATTATGGTGATTTAACTGACTCATCAAACTTAACTCGTATTCTAAAAGATGTTCAACCTGATGAAGTTTACAATTTAGGCGCTCAATCTCATGTAGCAGTGTCTTTCGAATGCCCAGAATATACTGCCGATGTTGATGCTATTGGTACCTTGCGCCTACTTGAAGCTATTAGGTTTTTAGGCCTAGAAAAGAAAACTAAATTTTATCAAGCTTCTACTTCTGAACTTTATGGTGAAGTGCAAGAAATACCACAATCAGAAACGACGCCATTTCATCCTAGATCTCCTTATGCTGTTGCCAAAATGTATGCCTATTGGATAGTAGTAAATTATCGTGAGTCATATGGCATGTACGCCTGTAACGGTATTTTGTTTAATCATGAATCTCCTCGTCGTGGTGAAACCTTTGTGACCAGAAAGATTACCCGTGCGATTGCCAATATTGCTCAAGGCCTAGAGTCATGTTTGTATCTAGGTAACATGGACGCATTACGTGATTGGGGACATGCAAAAGATTATGTCCGTATGCAATGGATGATGTTACAACAAGAGCAGGCTGATGATTTTGTTATTGCCACAGGCAAACAAATTAGTGTTCGTGAATTTGTAACTTTGTCGGCACGAGAAGCCGGTATAGAACTAGCGTTTAGTGGTGAAGGTTTAGATGAAGTAGCTCGAGTAACTAAAATTATCGGAGATAACGCCCCTGCATTAAATGTAGGAGATATCATGGTTAAGGTCGATCCACGATACTTTCGTCCTGCTGAAGTTGAAACCCTGTTAGGTGATCCATCTAAAGCGAAGGCAAAACTAGGCTGGGTACCGCAAATAACAGTGGAAGAAATGTGCAGTGAAATGGTTGCTAACGATCTCAGTAAAGCAAAACAACATGCCATTTTAAAAGCCCACGGATACCAAAATTCGACTAGCGTAGAATAGCGCAAGGACATCAATGAAAATTTTATTAACTGGTGCGAATGGCATGGTCGGCAAGAATATTCTTGAACTTGCCAATAAGCATCAACATGTTTTTCTTACTCCAAGTAGCAAAGTACTGAATTTACTCGATGCGGCTTCAACACAAGCATATTTAGTTGAGCATAAACCCGACATGATTATTCATGCTGCGGGTGTTGTTGGCGGTATTCAAGCCAATATGGCGCATCCCGTCAAGTTTTTAGTCGATAACATGCAAATGGGACTAAATATTCTTAACTCGGCTAAATATTTCGGTATAAAACAATTTTTAAACTTAAGCAGCTCATGTATGTATCCTCGTGATGCACTAAACCCATTATCAGAAGAGTTAATTCTTAAAGGGGAATTAGAGCCTACCAACGAAGGTTATGCGTTAGCAAAAATTGCCTCGACCCGTTTATGTGAATACATCAGCCACGAAGAGCCAGATTTTTTATATAAAACCATAATTCCTTGTAATTTATATGGCCGTCATGACAAGTTTTCTCCTCATAACTCCCATATGATCCCTGCCGTTATTCGAAAGATTATTGATGCAAAGCAAGAAGATTTAACTGAGATTGATATTTGGGGCGATGGTAAAGCAAGACGTGAATTTATGTATGCCGGCGATTTAGCTGATTTTATTTTTTACGCAATAGAAAATTTTTCCCGTATGCCACAAAACCTTAATGTAGGTTTAGGCGAAGACTTTACCATCAATGAGTATTACCAACGTATTACAGAGATTGTTGGCTTTTCAGGTACCTTTAAACATGATTTAACTAAACCTGTGGGTATGAAGCAAAAATTGATAGATGATAGTAAACTGAAAGCATTTGGCTGGTCTTACAAAACAGATTTAACTGAGGGTTTGAAGAATACAGTACAGTTTTTTTTAAATGAACAAAATTTAAGTGAGCAAGCTAATGACTAATTATTCTCTGGCAAGCAGTACATGGGATGAGCGTGAATTTGGCGCAATTCAAAAAGTAATAGATTCAGACATGTTTACTATGGGTAAACATGTTGCACAATACGAAAAAGACTTTGCCGATTTTTTCGGCTCAAAATATTCAGTTATGGTAAGTTCGGGCTCTACAGCTAATTTATTAATGATTGCCTCACTATTTTTCACCAAGAATCCTGCGCTTAAATTACAACGTGGTGACGAAATTATTGTACCCGTTGTTTCGTGGTCAACTACCTATTTTCCACTGCAACAATATGGTTTAAAAGTTAAGTTTGTCGATATTGATCGCAAAACACTCAATATCGACTTAGAGAAACTTGCTGCAGCAATTACTGACAAGACCAAAGCTATACTGTCGGTAAATTTACTCGGTAACCCAAATGACTACGCCAAGATGAATGATATTATTGGCGATCGCGATATTTTTATACTCGAAGATAACTGTGAATCTATGGGCGCAACGCTTGAAGGTAAACAAGCAGGGACTTTTGGTATTATGGGTACATTTAGCTCATTTTTTTCTCACCATATTGCCACAATGGAGGGTGGTTGCATTGTTACTGATGACGAAGAGCTTTATCATATATTACTCTGTATTCGCGCTCATGGTTGGACAAGAAACTTACCTAAATTTAATAAAGTGAGTGGTGAAAAAAGTGATGATCCATTTGAAGAATCATTCAAATTCATGTTACCAGGCTACAATGCTAGACCTTTAGAAATGAGTGGAGCATTAGGTATTGAACAGCTGAAAAAACTACCTAGCTTTATTGATACCAGACAAAAAAATGCACGTTTATTTCAAGACTTGTTTGCTAATCATGCCTTTATTGAGATTCAGCAAGAAACGGGCAAAAGTAGTTGGTTCGGTTTTTCTTTAGTGTTAAAAGAAAATGCGCCATACAGCCGAGCAGAGTTAGTGAAAATATTAACTGAAAATGGTATTGAATGCCGTCCCATTGTCACGGGAAATTTTCTAAAGAATACTGAAGTTTTAGCGTATTTTGATTATGAAGTATCAGGCACCGTAGAAGTAGCAGAATATATCGACCAACATGGTTTATTTGTTGGTAATCATCAAAATGATATTGAAAAAGAAATTAAACTGCTCGCTAAGGTATTGTTATAATATTATGACTAACTTTAAATCTATCATCAGACAATAGCGTGGTAATGCAAATACGCTTCAATCGATCCTATAGAGATGATTTGTCGACTAGCTGAAGATTTTATCGGCTTAAATTTAAGGTTAACAGGAAAATAAATGAAAATTCTAATTATTCCAAATCGTGGTCGCTCATATAATGCGGTACGTCCAGAAGCTGAGTGCTACATAGCCTTATCTGAAGCTGGGCATGACGTTACAGTAATATCTAGTGGTACTAATGCATACATTGATAGATACAAAAAGTCCAAAGTAAACTTTATTGAGTTGAAAACACTTAAAAAGCATAGCTGGGCTGTGATCAAACAAATTCATCAATATATCAAAGCCAATAACATAGATATTGTTTATGCAACGGAATCAAAAGGCATTCCCAATGCCGCTTTTGCATGTATCGGAACCAAGGCCAAACTGATCGTTTACCGTGGAACCTCTGGCGGTATGTATAAAACGGATCCTAGCAATTACTTATGCATGTTACATCCACGCATTAACGGTGTTATCGGTGTTTCAAGCGCAGTTTCAGTAAATGTAAAAGAAAAAGTAAGAAGTGCAATCAAAGCTAACGTTGAAACTATCTATAAAGGTCACGATTTAAGTTGGTATAAAGAAGATGCTGCTGATTTAGTCAGCTTAGGTAGTAACAAAAAGTATTTCAATATACTGTGTGTTGGCAGCCCTAGACATCATAAGGGCACTCATATACTGCTTGATGCTGCAAAAAAGCTAAGTGATATTGAAGATTTACGTATTATTTTAGTGGGTGATAATTTAAAAAAACAACCATTTATCGACCAAATTAATAACTCGGGTATGAGTGAGCGTATTTTACAGCCCGGCTTTAGAAGTGATGTTCCAGCAATTGCTAAAGCATGTAACTTGCTGATACTACCTTCACTGAGTAAAGAGGGTTTAACACGTACAGTATTAGAGTCTCTATCAAATGGCACTCCTGTGGTATCATCTGCCAATGATGGTGTAGTAGAAACGATAGAAAATGGTTTTAATGGATACCTAGTCCCTATTGGTGATGTACAGGCTATCGCGGATAAAATAAGAATGCTTTATAACGATAGAGTATTGCTAGATAATTTATCTAATCATGCTCAAGACATTATTAAAGATAAGATGTCACACCATAAAACGGTGAAAAATATGGAAGCTTATTTTGAGAAAATAATCGCGCAAACTTAAGCGATAGAACCTATAAAAGTAAGTTCAGTCATAAACAAAAGGGGATGCTAAATATCCCCTTTGACTATATAACTCGATGAAGATAAATAAAAAACTATACCTGATAAAAATCGCGATACCAATTGACGAAATTATCAACACCTTGACTAACACTCATTGCAGGTTTATAGCCAGTTGTATTAAATAAGTCATCCACGTCAGCGTATGTTTGATAGACATCACCCGGTTGCATCGGCATTAAATTTTGTTTAGCTTTGATGCCAATAGAGTCCTCCAATGATTCAATAAACTCAGTCAATTTTACTGGATTACCATTTCCAATGTTATAAAGCTGATAAGGTGCAGTACTTTGCGCTGCGCTGCCCGTTTCTACCTGCCAGTCTTTATTTCCCTGTGGAATAATATTTTGAACACGTAAAATACCTTCAACAATGTCATCAATGTAAGTAAAGTCTCGACGCATGTCACCATTATTGTAAACATCAATACTGTCACCGTTAATAATGGCTTTAGTAAACTTGAATAAAGCCATATCTGGACGTCCCCAAGGGCCGTAAACAGTGAAAAATCGTAATCCCGTAGTCGGTACACCGTATAAATGAGAGTATGTATGCGACATTAACTCATTCGATTTTTTAGTGGCTGCATACAAAGAAATAGGATGTTCAACACTATCAGAAGTAGCGAAAGGTACTTTATTATTTAAACCGTACACAGAGCTCGATGATGCATAAACAAGATGTTCGACCTTATTATTTCGACACCCCTCTAAAATGGTGAGATGGCCAATTAGATTACTGTCTGCATAGGCCATAGGGTTATCAATTGAATAACGAACACCCGCTTGTGCCGCTAAATGAATCACACGTTCAAATTTTTGTTGTGAAAAAAGCTCAGCGACACCTTCTCTGTCTGCAAGATCTAACTTTACAAAACTGAATAAATTTTCAACTTCTAATACTTTTAATCGAGCCAGTTTTAAATTTACATCGTAATAATCGTTCAGGTTATCTAAACCAACAACTTGATGGCCCGCTTCGCATAATCGTTGGACAACATGAAAGCCAATAAAGCCAGCTGCGCCTGTTACTAAATATTTCAATATCTTATCCTTTTCAATAATATGTTTACACTAATCTGAGCCAAACAAATCACGTGTATAAACTTTACTTGTTACATCCATTAATTCATCGTCCATACGGTTTGAAACGATCACATCTGATTTTTCTTTAAATTCAGATAAACTGTTAAAGACCAGTGAATGAAAAAATTCAGTTTCATCTAATTCAGGCTCATAAATAATAACTTCAATGCCTTTAGCTTTAATACGCTTTAAAATACCCTGAATTGATGAAGCTCTAAAATTATCTGAGCCTGTTTTCATAATTAAGCGATATACACCTACAACTTTAGGATTGCGCTTAATTATACTATCAGCAATAAAATCTTTGCGAGTGGTATTCGCATCAACGATAGCTCTAATTAAGTTATTTGGTACATCTTGATAGTTTGCTAACAGCTGTTTTGTATCTTTTGGTAAGCAATAACCACCATAACCAAATGACGGGTTGTTATAATGAGAGCCTATACGGGGATCCAAACCAACCCCTTCAATAATCTGTTTAGAGTTAAGTTCATGTGTCTCAGCATAACTATCAAGTTCATTGAAAAATGAGACACGCATCGCTAAGTAAGTATTAGAAAATAACTTAATCGCTTCAGCTTCTGTTGCATCAGTGAAGAGCACGTCAATATCTTCTTTTATTGCCCCTTGTTTTAACAAGTTAGCAAACGTTTGTGCGCGTGCTGATTTTTCACCGACAATAATACGCGACGGATGCAAATTATCATACAGCGCTTTACCTTCACGTAAAAATTCCGGTGAAAACAGTATATTTTCACATGATAATTCATTTTTAATACGCTGAGTAAAACCAACAGGAACGGTTGATTTAATCACGATAGTTGCTTCAGGGTTAATGGCAATCACCAATTTAATCACCGATTCAACAGAAGAGGTATCGAAATAGTTATTGTCTACATCATAATCAGTGGGCGTCGCCACAATAACAAAATCAGCACTTTGAAATGCCAAGCGAGGATCTAAAGTAGCGCAAAAACTTAACGACTCTTTAGTTAAAAAATCTTCTATTTCTTTGTCAACTATCGGTGACTTTTTATTATTTAATAAAGCAATCTTATTTTCATCAATATCAAGCGCAATCACTTCATTATGTTGAGCTAGCAACATTGCATTTGATAAGCCAACGTAACCCGTTCCGACAATTGCTATTTTCAATTTTTTCTCCATTGAGGCATTGTTAACATTTTAATAATAATAATAAGGTTATCAACGCCAATAAGTTAGTTTTAGGTGATTTTAATTCTTTTATTATATCACTGGTTTTTTTGCAAGGGAGAATTTCCCATGAAATACGTCATTAGCTACACCTAAAACGACTCTATTTAGTGAAAAAATAACGCAGAACTATTATGGATAGTTCTATGAAATATGAAACCATTGTTTACTATTGATAAGTATTATTAAAGCGACGTCATAATTAGACAAGTCAAGCTAGTAATTACACCTTTTGCTAGGTAAAATGTCTCCTTTCGTCTAACAGTGAATACTAGCTTGTTAAATTTATTTAAAATTTTATTTTTTCTTATCCTCACCTTTTCTACCGTAATATTATCTAGTATTAACAGTTATGCTAAAGGACCATCCCCATACCTCCCATTGCAAATGGAGCCGTTAATTGAGCTTGAATTACAACGTTTAGCAACGGTATCAAAATTACCTTTATTAACAAAGCCTTATCATGCAGCAACAGTAAATCGTTACTTAAAAACGATCGTAGACAGCCACCCTACCTTATATCGTCGTATTAATAATTACTTAAAACGTTATAAAAAAACTGCCGCACTAACCCATGCCTCAGTACAATTAAATTATGCCAATCAAGAGAATATTGTTTTACCCAATCAGCGAGGTCAAATGGCTGATGCCAATTACCAAGCAAGCTTTACCGGGTTTTGGCAAGCAAACCAATATTTGATAATCAATGCTGGTGCCTTATATTATGAAAATGGTGATTACCTTAGAAACAATACTTTTGTTTCTTTCGGCGCTGATATTTTTCAAGTTGATATAGGCTATCGAGAGCACTGGCTTTCGCCATTTCAAGAAAGTTCCGTGCTTCTATCTACACAAGCAAAACCGCCACTGAGCGTGACAATTAGCAATCCAAAGCTAATGACAGACTTTAATATAAAGTATGAAATGTCTATTGGCTTGTTAGATGAGCAAACAGATATCAAATTTGATACAGAAAAACCGCCCGTTTCTGGAGAGCCTGCATTACTTACCATGCATTTAAGCGCTCAACCTTTCGATTGGTGGACAATTGGCTTTAACCGTACTTTTGTTTTTGCAGGTGGCGAAGACAGTATTTCTTTAGGCGATATTTGGAATGCTATCATAGACCCAGTGAATAGTGATAACTGCGGTGGTGGCGGGACAGATTTACAGGACTGCAGCCAAGAATTTGGTAATCAGATAGCATCTGTTAGCAATAAATTTGATCTTAATTGGTTTGATGTTCCTTTTAGTTTTTATTACGAATATGCAGGCGAAGATACTTCCGGACATAAGAACTATAAACTAGGTAACCTAGCTAACAGTTTTGGTTTGTTTCTGCCGTATATTGGTGACTCACTCTCAATGAATATGGAATTTACTACATTCCAGTCTGAATGGTACACTCATCATATTTATGGTGAAGGCTATTCGAATGATGGTGTAGTGATGGGTCATTGGTGGGGCAGCATGAAAGACCCTAAAGATAAAGTTGGTGGTGAAGCTGGCAGCCTTCGAGTTGATTGGCAAAATAGTGGTGACTCTCAAATATCATTTCTATATCGCACTGCTAACTTTAACCAATCAAGTACTGCTGATTACCAGCAATCACATGAGTTAGAAATGAAGTATCACAAAGTAATTGACTCAAACTTCTTAACTCTGAAGTTATATTTCGGAAGAAGTAGTTTAGGAGATAATTTTGTACAGACCGGCATATCATATACTTGGTAGGCTTTTGTTGACCGATTAGGAGCAAATAATAATGAGGGTAATAACCTTTGGCACCTATGATATTTTTCATGTTGGCCATGTGAATATTATTGAACGTGCAAGACTGCACGGTGAGCATCTTATCGTTGGTGTGTCTTCTGATAAATTAAATATTGCAAAAAAAGGACGACCACCAATTTACTGTGAAGACGATCGTCAACACATAATTCGCTCTATGCGTTGCGTTGATGAGGTTTTTTTAGAAGAATCATTAGAACTCAAAGCTGATTACATTAAATATTATAATGCCGATATACTAGTCATGGGTGATGATTGGCAAGGTAAATTTGACCATTTAAAAGATATCTGTCAGGTGATTTATTTACCTCGTACTCCATCAGTTTCAACTACAGAAATTATTGAAGTAGTTAAAACAAAGCGTCTATAATTTAATCTGAGCCCATTTATGACAGCTAAACGTTATCTATTTTATATCGCCCATAACTACTCTTTTGAAATACTCAGACCATTGCAGCGGGTAATTCTTGCACAAGGTGATGAGGTAAAGTGGTTAGCTGTTGGCAGAGAAGTTAACCTCAGTTACTTTCAAAGTAATGAATCTGTATTGAGCTCTATTGATGACGCTAGAACTTACAATCCTGATGCTAGCTTCGCGCCGGGGAATGAAATCCCAAACTTCATTCCGGGATTAAAAGTCCAAGTTTTCCATGGTCTTGAATGGAAGAAAAAAGGTCACTTTGTTATTCGTGATTTTTTTGACCTCTATTGTACTCATGGCCCAGCAACTACGAGCCGCTTCAATGTTTTAGCTAAAAAACATGGTTTTTTCGATATCGTTGAAACAGCTTGGCCAAAACTTGATTATTTATTCACGTCACCTTCAATGCCAATTAAAGATGATTTGCACGCTCAAGATAAAAAAATCATTCTGTATGCGCCAACCTTTTCTCCTACATTAACTTCAGCTCCCGCATTATTCGATGAAATAAAACGTTTAAGTGAGCAGAAAAATTATCATTGGTTAATCAAGTTTCACCCGAAAATGGCGACACAATGGGTAGAGCAATATAAAACGTTAGTGAAAGATAACGTTCAAATTATCGAAACGTCAAGCATAAATGAATTATTACAAACCGCTGATATCATGGTGTCCGACACCTCATCCGTTATTGGCGAGTTCTCGTTACTCAATAAAGTCACAGTAAGTTTAAATAATAAAGAGCCCGGTGATTACCTAGTCAATATTGAAACAGCAGATCAACTTGAACCAGCAATTGAGCGAGCACTTAATCCAAGTAAGAAATTGAAGACAGCAATTAAGGCATATGCTGAAGACCTCCATCCATATCAAGATGGTCAGGCTGCTCAGCGTATTTTATCAGCGACAGAAAATATTTTGATAAACGGTAAACAAGCAAAGAAAAGTAAACCATTAAACATTTTTCGGAATTTAAAACAAAGAAAAAAACTTAAATACTGGGCTATTTAAATGAGTTATAACAGTGCATATAACTAATCCGTCTAGCGATAAAATATTTTTCATTTGACATAGTTAGAGTATCTGCGCTATTAATAGTACATTGAATAGTTTTCGCTTAAAAAGAATATTTATTAGCTTTTTTTGTATTTTTACACAAAGGCTACAATAGATTAAAATGACTCACATGACTAAATTGATTAAGCACATTAAAAACAACCTCCTCCTCGCACTCATCGTGCGCGGCTAGGTTTTGTTGCTTCTTCAAAAGTTTAAATATTGAGAACTAAGTAGAAATAAAATAAAACCCGCGCTAACAAACGCGGGTTTTTTTATGTCCGCAGTTAGGTTAGTCGTGAATAAGTGTTAATGCAGACATCAGCAGAGATTTTAAAGGATAAAAAATGAGCAACCAACAAATTAATAATGACCAAGTTATAATTTTTGACACTACTTTACGTGATGGTGAGCAAGCATTAAATGCCAGTTTATCGGTACATGAAAAGCTTCAAATTGCCCTAGCGATTGAACGCTTAGGGGTAGATGTAATGGAAGTCGGTTTTCCAGTTTCTTCTCCCGGTGATTTTGAATCAGTACAGCAAATTGCCCGCACAATAAAAAATGCCCGTGTTTGTGGTTTAGCCCGCGCAGTAGAAGCAGATATCGATGCCTGTGCACAAGCGTTAAAAGTTGCTGACCAATTTCGTATCCATACCTTTATTTCAACCTCTGATGTTCATGTGCAACAAAAACTAAAGAAAGAATTTTCTGACGTAGAAGCGATGGCAATACACGCGGTCAAACATGCAAGAAAGTACACCGATGACGTTGAGTTCTCTTGTGAAGATGCAGGTCGCACACCAATTGATAATTTATGCCGCATGGTAGAAGGGGCAATTAAAGCTGGTGCCACCACAGTCAATATTCCCGATACGGTCGGCTACACCCTACCCTTCGAATTTCAAGGCATCATAACTGACTTGTTTAATCGTGTACCAAATATTGATCAAGCGATAATCTCTGTACATTGTCATAATGACTTAGGTCTAGCTGTCGCTAACTCTATGGCGGCAGTTCAAGCTGGAGCACGTCAAATTGAATGTACTATCAATGGTATTGGTGAACGTGCGGGTAACTGTTCGTTAGAAGAAGTCGCCATGATCATGCAAACACGCCAAGCGTTGTTAGGTGTAAAAACCAATATCAATCATCAAGAAATAGCACGCGTCTCTAAGTTAGTCAGCACAGTATGTAATATGCCTGTACAATTAAATAAAGCGATTGTCGGCGGTAATGCATTTAGCCATTCATCAGGTATTCATCAAGATGGCATGTTAAAAGCTAGTAATACCTATGAGATCATGACGCCTGAAAGTGTCGGTATCGCCAAAACTAAATTAAACCTAACATCGCGCAGTGGTCGCCATGTCATTAAACACCGCATGGAAAGTTTAGGTTACCAAGAAAGTGATTATGAAATTGAAGAGTTATATGCTGATTTTTTAACCTTAGCGGATAAAAAAGGTCAAGTATTCGATGATGACTTAGAAGCGTTAGTATTTAAGTTACAACAAAAAGATTTACAAGATTTTTTCCAGTTAGACACAATTAATGTGCAATGTGGTGATGGTGAATTCTCTACCGCTAGCATTAAACTTTCCTCTGGCGATAAAGATAATTGTAAGATTCATGCAGCAACAGGTAATGGCCCAGTTGATGCGCTTTATCAAGCAATTAAGCAAAGTGTTGATATAGAATTTGAAGTTAGTGATTACAAAATATCCAACAAAGGCTCAGGTGAAGATGGTTTAGGCCAAGCCGATTTGGTTATCATTTGGCAAGGTAGAAATTTTCACGGGTATGGTTTAGAAACCGATGTTATTGAAGCATCTGGTCAAGCATTGATTCATGCACTAAATAGCATCCATAGAGCAATGACTATTGCCGATTTAAAATCCGCAAAACAAGCTTAGTCGCTTTAAAACAAATAAATAATTAGCATTAGCGAATTAATCGTTAAAAAGTTTCTAAAATATAAAAGGTTATAAAAATGTCCAACATAGCAATTTTAGCCGGTGATGGTATCGGCCCAGAAGTCATGGTTGAAGCTAAAAAAGTGTTAGCTACGGTAGCGAGCAAATTTGATTTTGAAATAACAACTCAAGAATATGACATAGGTGGTGCTGCCATTGATAATCACGGTAATGCTTTACCTGATTCAACCATGGCGGGCTGTGAAGCAAGCGATGCTATTTTATTTGGCAGCGTTGGCGGTCCTAAATGGGCAAATTTACCACCAACAGAACAGCCAGAACGCTGTGCTTTATTAGGTTTGCGTAGTCGTTTTGATTTATTTTGCAACATGCGCCCAGCAACATTACAACCCTCATTATCTTCGTTATCTACTTTGCGTAGTGATATTTCCGAGCAAGGTTTTGATGTACTAGTTATTCGTGAATTAACCGGTGATATCTATTTTGGCGAGCCAAAGGGCCGAAGAGGTGAAGGCGAAGAAGAAACTGGTTTCGATTCTATGTTTTATTCACGCCGTGAAGTTAAACGTATTAGCCACCTTGCTTTTCAAGCAGCACAAAAGCGTAATAACAAAGTGACTTCTGTTGATAAAGCCAATGTATTAGCAACTAGTCAATTATGGCGTCAAGTGGTCGAAGAAGTCGCAGTAGAGTACCCAGACGTTGAATTAGAGCACCTTTATGTCGATAACGCGGCTATGCAATTAGTTCGCGATCCTAACCAATTTGATGTGATGCTTTGTCCTAACCTATTCGGTGATATTTTATCTGATATTTGCGCCATGATCACAGGTTCAATGGGCTTACTACCTTCGGCGAGCTTAAATAGCGACGGCTTTGGTATGTATGAACCTGCTGGCGGCAGCGCGCCTGATATTGCCGGTATGGGTATTGCTAACCCTATTGCTCAAATTTTATCAACGGCTTTAATGTTGCGTTATAGCTTAAATCAAGATGCAGCAGCAAAAGCGATTGAAGATGCAGTCTCAAACGCGCTTGATAATGGTGTATTAACTGCTGATTTATTACCTGCTGACGAACGCAAAAATGCAAAATCAACCAGTGAAGTGGGTGATTATATTTGTAAACAAATTATTGCCCAGAAAGAAAGAGACGCATAAGATGACAACTTCTACCCCGCAAACCATGTATGAAAAATTATGGCAAACCCATTTAGTTGAAGCAGCGAAAGGGGAAACGCCACTACTGTATGTTGACCGTCACCTAATCCATGAAGTGACTTCACCACAAGCTTTTGCAAATTTACGTTTTCATAATCGCCCAGTACGTCACCCTGAACGTACTATTGCCACTATGGATCATAATATTTCGACGCGTTCAATTAAAATTGATGCCGCTGGTGAAGGCGCAGCCAACCAGTTACGCGCATTAGCAATAAACTGTAAAGATTTTGGTATCGAGCTTTTTGACATGGGTCATAAAAACCAAGGTATCGCACATGTTATTGGGCCTGAACTGGGTTTGACATTACCCGGTACTATTATTGTTTGTGGTGACTCACATACCGCAACACATGGCGCTTTTGGTGCCCTTGCTTTTGGTATTGGTACCTCTGAAGTAGAACATGTTTTTGCTACACAGACTTTACGTCAAAATAAAGCAAAAACGATGAAAATTGAAGTTAAAGGCCATGTCGGTGCAGGTATCAGTGCCAAAGATATTATCTTAGCCATTATCGGTAAAACAGGTAGTGCTGGTGCAACAGGTTATGTAGTTGAATACTGCGGCGAAGCTATCGAAGCGCTAAGTATGGAAGAGCGCATGACGGTTTGTAACATGAGTATCGAATTTGGCGCAAAAGCCGGTTTAATTGCACCAGACCAAACTACATTTGATTATGTAGAAGGTAAAGAGTACGCACCGAAAGGTGAAGTATTTGAGCAAGCAGTCGTTGATTGGACCAACCTAAAGTCTGATACTGATGCAACATTTGATGCAGTATTAACGTTAGAAGCAAAAGATATTAAAGCACAAGTTACTTGGGGTACAAACCCAGGACAAGTTATCAGTGTTGACGGTATTGTGCCTTCACCAGAAGACTTTAGTGACCCCGTTGAAAAAGAGTCTTGTGTTAGTGCCCTTAACTATATGGGTTTAACTGCAGGCACCAAGATGACTGATATTCAAGTTAACAAGGTATTTATTGGTTCTTGTACTAACTCACGTATTGAAGATTTGCGCGCCGCTGCCGGTGTTGTTCAGAAATATGAAGGCCAACAAGTAGTAGAGACTATCGACGCAATAATCGTTCCTGGTTCATATCGTGTTAAAGAGCAGGCTGAAAGTGAAGGCTTAGATAAAATATTCACCGATGCAGGTTTTGAATGGCGCTTACCTGGTTGCTCAATGTGTTTGGGCATGAATGACGATGTGCTTGAAGAGGGTGATCGCTGTGCATCAACCAGTAACCGTAACTTTGAAGGTCGACAAGGTCGTGGTAGCCGTACTCACTTAGTGAGCCCTGAAATGGCAGCCGCAGCAGCAATCACAGGTCACTTCGTTGACTTAAATGCGTAACAATTGTCTTTTTGCTATTTAAAACAATTACTGTGTCAAAAGTACTCATTGACTAGCGTCAACTCCGTACTTTTTCCTTTTAATTGAATGAAATAGCTTCAAGAAAAATCGCTACTGAAAATTTTTTAGGAAGACAAATGGAAAAATTTAACACACATACAGGTTTGGTTGTGCCATTAGATGTTGCAAACGTCGATACGGATCAAATCATCCCTAAGCAGTTTTTACAAAAAACTGAACGCGTAGGTTTTGGCGTGCATCTATTTCACGATAGCCGTTATTTAGATCACGCGGGTACACAGGTAAACCCTGACTTTGTTATCAACAAACCAGAATACAAAGACGCCAGCATTTTATTAGCGGGTGAAAACTTTGGCTGTGGTTCAAGTCGTGAGCATGCGCCTTGGGCGCTGCAAGAATATGGTTTTAAAGTCATAATAGCATCAAGTTTTGCTGATATTTTTTATGGTAACTGTATCAACGTTGGCCTGTTACCTATTAAATTGAGCGAAGCCGAAATTGAGCAGTTATTTAAACTATCTGCTGACGCTCAATTAATGCTTACTGTTGATTTACCAAATAATACCGTAACGTGTGGCGAATTATCTTTTAAGTTTAGCTTGAATGAATTTCAGCAATATAGCTTAGAAAATGGTGTAGACAGTGTCGGTTGGACGTTAGATAAACTTGATACCATTAAAGCCTTTGAAGCGAAAATGCCCGCTTGGCAATAAAATTAAAGGCATAAAATAAAAGCCCAGCTGAGTAATCACTTAGCTGGGCTTTTTATTACTTTCAGCAAAGTTATCACTTAACGGAAATAGCTAACGTTACCAATTTGTCAATGCCGGTAAACTGAACTTTTCACCTTGAAAAGAGAGGATCACTTGTTGAGGTAATATTTTTTCTACAATCAAATTATCACCTATGTAGTCGCCTTCATAACGATCCCGACCATTAACATTGACCCAACCCTGGCCGTCAGAAGCATATATATGCTGTTCAAACTGCAAACTGGGTAAAGCATTTTGTAGCTGTTGCGGCATTTGAGTCAGCGGTCTGATGGTAAGGTCTTCATTCGAGTTCAGAGAAGACTCATAAATATCACGGCTATTTTCTAAACGATAATCGGTTGACTGACTATTCGATGAGTTTCCTACGCTAGTTTCATCTATTGCGGCTTGAAAACGGGCTAATAAATCACTAGAAACACCTGCAACTTCAGTAACCTTATAGTTAATATCCTTCTTTCGTTCATGAGACAAGTTATTCTTTTTAGCGCTAACCACTAACGTTTGATCATTCACTGGCTCGCTTATCTGCTCGTTAGTTAGCTTTTCAGCCACCGGTAAGTTATTCGAAGCACTATCGTCCACGACCTTAGTAGTTTTTTTAGCCACAACAAGCGCTGTACCCCGAGGTGAGCTGTTTATGCTAGCCTTAGCTGCATTGGTATTAGTTTGCTCTGATTGAGTTTCAGCATCATCTAACAGCGGTTTATTTTCATTATTAACTGCGGCTACTTTCGTCAGCTCAACATCATTTATACGTTCTTCGGTACTAGTTAGACGTTCTTGGCTATCAATTACCGCAATATCTTTAACATGTGCTTGTGTCTGCCCCCACCAAAAGCCCGCTAAAGCAATAAACGCAGCGACACTTAACGCCGTAGAAAAAATCAAGACACCGTTATAATGAACTCGATCCTGCTTGCGGGTTACATCTTCTCCTAATGCTCGGTCAGCCGCCGCAATAACCGTTTTTTTATTAACAACACTATCATTTTGGTTATACGCCAGCATCAATGCGCTATGACACAGCAAGTTAGTCAGCCTAGGCACCCCTTGAGATAACTGATGAATTTTATTTAGCGCACCTTTGTCAAACAGTGGTCTTGCGCAATCAGCAACGGTTAAACGATGCTGAATATATTGCGTTAACTCTTGTTTTGTTAGCGGCATTAAATGATATCTAGCCGTTATACGTTGTGCTAACTGACGTAAGTCACGACGTTGTAATAATTGCTGTAATTCAGGTTGGCCGATTAGAATTACCTGTAACAATTTTTTAGTATTGGTTTCTAAGTTGGTAAGTAAACGCAATTGCTCTAAAACTTCAGGTTGTAAATGTTGAGCTTCATCAATAATCAATAATGTGCTGATATCATTTTCATGGTTCTTCAACAGTTTTTCTGAAATTTTATCGGTGAGGCTTTTTAAACTAGCCCCCGTTTTTCGGTAACGAATTTTTAATTGGTCACATAAGGTTGCGAGTAACTCTTGACAAGACAAGGTTGGATTAAGAATAAAAGCAGCTTGAGTGTTGTCCGGTAGCTGCTCCATTAAACAACGGCTTATTGTCGTTTTCCCCGTTCCTACCTCTCCAGTTAACAAGGCAAAACCGCCCACCTCACCTAAGCCATATGTTAAGTGTGTCAGTGCTTCCCTATGCCTTTCACTCATAAATAAATATTTAGGATCTGGGGAAATTGAAAAAGGTAGTTCACTTAATGAGAAAAAATTGCGGTACATGGTGTGTCTGGGCAAGAAAAGTAAGGTACAAAATTAACTGCTTGTTTGAAGGATGTCAAAGAGTAACTAAATTTAGAGCAATTACACAATATTTGATTGCAAATAACAACGATTATCATTAAGATGTAACAATTAGTTACTTACCTCAAATACTTAAAAGGAATACATGGTGTTAAAAACATCTCTTACCCTATTGGCACTTATTATAAGCGGTCAAGCGCTCAGCCAAGAAAATCAATCAGAAGCAAATCAGGTCCAACAAAAATCTAACGAACAAGATATTGAGCGAATTATAGTTACTGGTAGTCGCATTGCAGAAAATATAGATGAAGTACCTGCCTCAATAACCATAATTACCCAAAAACAAATTGCCGCACAGTTAAAAGTTTCCTCAGAAATTCAAAGTTTATTGGCAAACCTTGTTCCTGGCATGGCGCCAAGTACAGGCACCTCAAGCAACTCAGGACAAACCCTTCGAGGTCGCTCCCCTTTAGTGATGATTGACGGCGTACCGCAATCAACACCATTACGTAATGGCGCATTAGGTATTAGAACACTCGACGCCAGTGTTATTGAACGTATAGAAGTGATAAAAGGTGCTACATCTATTTATGGTAATGGTGCAGCTGGCGGTATCATTAATTACATCACTAAAAAAGCAGTAAGTGATAAAGCGCTAAGCGGCCATGCGAGTATTTCAAGCCGCTTTAGTGCAGTAGAAACAGAAGACTCAATTGGCCAACGCTATGAAGGCGGCATCAATGGTGAAATAAATAACTTCGATTATGTACTTAACGCCAGTTATGAAGAGAATGGTCTACAGCGCGATGCAGACGGTGATATTTTAGGATTAAAATACGGTCTATCTGATGCGGTGATGCAAGATTACTTTGCCAAAGTTGGCTATCATTTTGACGATGATAAGTCATTACAGTTCACTTATAACTACTACCAATCAAAACAAGATGTCGATTTAATCGATCAAGTGGGTAATATTAATACCGGTGAAAAAACCCAAGCAATACCTGTTCCAGAAGGTAAATCAGTCTTAGGTGAACCACAGGGGCCAACTAACCACAACATGATGCTTAAATATGTAGATGATGAAGTTTTTGAGCAAACACAATTGATGGTCGATCTTTACAGCCAAGAAGTAGAAAATATTTTCTTTTATTCTCCAACACTCGCTAACCCTGATGCTGGCTATTCTGGCGGTCAATCGTTAATAAACTCAGATAAAAAAGGCCTTAGGGTAACTTTAAATACTCAAGTCGATTTTAGTTTTGATAATGGTGACTCACTTGAGACCACCTTTATTTACGGCATCGATGCACTCAATGATGTCACTTCTCAATCTTTGGTAGATGGTCGAGTTTGGGTGCCAGAAATGGATATGGAAAATCTCGCCGGATTTTTACAAACCAAATTAATTTATAATGATGACCTTGTTATTAAGTTAGGTGTCAGACAAGAAGATATTGATTTAACGGTGAATGATTACAGTACGCTCAAGTTATGTAAAAAAGTTGACCAATGCTCGGTACCCGTTAATGTCACTGGTGATACTTTAAACTATAAAGCCACTACTTATAATATCGGCATAAAATATAATGCGCTGCCGCTTTTTAGTCCTTTTGTCAGCTACTCACAAGGTGCTGATATTTCTGACACCGGACGTTTGTTACGTACCGCAACAGTAACCGATATTGCACTTATTCGTACTGAAGCCTCTGTTATTGACAACTATGAACTAGGCTTTAGCTCTGATTTTGAACAAGTGCATTTTGAATTCGCTACTTATTTCAGCACCTCTGAGTTAGGTACTACCAATAAGTTTGATGAAACTACGGGTGTTTATATGCCGGTACGTGCACCGCAAGAAATCTACGGTTATGAAGCGCTAATCAATTATGAAATCAACCAAGCTTGGGCTGTAAATGCTACTTATAGCTGGGTAGAAGGTAAAAATACTGAAGCGGACGTTTATTTAGGGGCAAAGCAAATCAGCCCACCTAAGGCGACGGTAAATGTAAACTGGAATCCTAATAGTGATATCAGTGTAGCGATTAATTATTTATATGTTGGCGATCGTAAGCGATTTGAGCCCGTTAACGGCAAATATGTTGGTGATCAAGGCCCAATTGATAGCTATCAAATTGTCAATTTAAGCGGTAACTATAATTTCGCGAGTGATTGGTCAGCCTTTATTGGTGTTGAAAATTTATTTAACCAAGATTACTACCCGACAAAATCACAAGGTTACACCTACGGTGGTTACAACATCAAAGGTTTAGGAACCACAATTAACATGGGCGTTAATTATCAATTTTAACCCCCCTATGAATAAATACAAAGCAGCACGCTATGCTGCTTTGTATTTTGACAACCTCTGAACTTATTATTCCCTTATGGTACACTTTAGCTAACATTTTCTTCATTTTGGTCGTACTTTGATAACCAGCAACCCTGAAATTAAAAATAACGAACTTAACCGTTACTTAGTTGGTGGTGCAGTGCGCGACAAGCTACTTAATCGCCCGATAAAAGATGAAGATTATTTAGTAGTTGGCGCCAGTGTTGAGCAAATGAAAAAGCTTGGTTATCAACAAGTAGGTAAAGACTTTCCTGTTTTTTTACATCCTAAAACAAAAGCAGAATATGCCCTCGCTCGTACCGAACGCAAACAAGGCCAAGGTTATACAGGTTTTAGCTGTTACTTCGCCCCAGATGTGACTATTGAAGAGGATTTGAAACGTCGAGACTTAACCGTTAATGCCATGGCAATGGATGACAACGGTAAAATAATCGATCCATACAATGGCCAAAACGATCTTAACAATCGCATTTTACGCCATGTTAGTGATGCTTTTACTGAAGATCCTCTGCGGGTTCTACGTGTCGCACGTTTTGCCGCACGCTATCACAAGTATGGTTTTACCATTGCCGATGAAACACTTAACCTAATGCAGGAAATAAGTGCCAGTGGCGAGTTAAAAAGCTTAACACCTGAGCGTGTTTGGCAAGAAATGCAATTAAGCTTGGCTGACGGTGGCGCTAATTCTGACACTAATTCAGGTAATCCTGAAGTCTTCTTTGAAGTACTACAGCAATGTAATGCCTTAGAAGAGTTATGGCCTGAACTGGCCGTTTTGTGGGGCATTCCAAACCCTGCTCTTTGGCATCCTGAAATATGCAGTGGCATTCATACCATGATGGTATTACAACAAGCTGTTCTGTTAACACAAACCATACCTATTGAGCAAAGTGACTATAGAACTGCCGTACGTTTTGCTGCCTTATGCCACGATTTGGGTAAAGGTGTTACCTCTGATAAATTATGGCCGAGCCACAAAGGGCATGAAACGTCGGGTTTACTCTTAGTTGAGCGAATCTGTCGACAACTAAAAGTACCTTCACATTACAAACAACTTGCTTTGAAAGTATGTGAGTTTCATTTACATTGTCATAAAGCGTTTGAACTCAAAGCCAGTACCTTATTAAAAATGTTTGATCAGCTCGATATTTGGCGTAAACCAGAAGAATTTGATTTGTTTTTAATGGCTTGTAAATCTGACTTTTTAGGCCGTTTAGGTTTTGAAAACCGTGCCTATCCACAAGAGCAATATCTACAAACGGCAGTCAAAGCTGCAAGACAAGTGACGGCACAACCCTTTGTTGAACAAGGTTTACAAGGCCTTGCCATAAAAGAAGCAATGGCAAAAGCAAGACTAAACGCTATTGTAAAAATTAAAGCCGAATCTGCGCATTTAAACCCTACGCCGCATTAAATCTACCCAATGCAGCTTAGCTAGCACCAATAGTTAAGCTGCATGTGCAAAACAGATAATTCAAAGCTAAAAACACAAAATACACCCGACAAAAATCATGCAGGATAAGAAAGTGCTCACTTAGCAGAATTCTTTATACGGGATGGTATTATTTAAGTTCAGGTTTGTCTATTGTTCTAAAGGTGAGGTTTATCCGTGGTTCAGATACTTTTTTGGTCGGGGGTAGTCGATGTAACCAATACTGCTGCGTAGTGCCTTTCATCACTAACAAGCTACCAGGTTTAAGTTGTAGGGCAACAACTTCCTTTGATAGTTTATGCTTAAAGGCAAACTTTCGCTCTGCACCAAAGCTTAGTGAGGCAATAGCGCCCTGCTCTTTTAAATCTACTTCACCATCACTGTGCCATGCCATCCCCTCTTCACCTGAATGGTAGAGATTTAATAGGCAGGAGTTATAAGTTTCATTGCTCTGCTCTTCTACCAGCCTTTTAAGTGTTAATAACTCTTCAGTGAATGGTATAGAGTATCTGGTAACCCCTGAATAGCTGTAGGCAAAAGGTTTGCCGTCAAGGGTATCTGCACACCAAGCAACTTTTCTTTTCGTTTCGATGATCTTACCAAACACTAAGGCTTGATCGTTACGCCAAGCAATAGTATTAAATAACTGCTCAAAGTAAAAATTGCTATCACTAAGGGGCATAATTTCGCCGTAGTAATTAACCTCACCATCTTTTGGTAAAATATTAATCGGCTCATCGAGTAAAGAAGAAAATAAATCCATAATTAACGTTTAACTACTATTGTTCGCTTATCTATTGCCCCAAGGGTTTGCAGACGTTGAAGCGGCTGCACGCTCACGGGTTTTCTTAGCTTGTTTAATTCGCAACTCTTCAGCATCATCAAGGCTCAACTCTTTCGGTGGTCTTTGCTCTAATCCAGAGGGCACAATACGATCACGTGGTGGCAACTCAAAGTTAGCATCATCTGCTTTAGGCAAGCTGTGATATTGATACATATAAAATGCTTCAACCTTTTCTTGCGCCCAGGAAGTTTTCTTTAAAAACTTTAAACTCGACTCAATGCTAGGATTTTGCTTAAAGCAATTTAGATTCATATATGCGGCTAAAATCTCAAAACTATAATGATCAACTAAGGTGGTTAATACAGTCTCTAGGCTAGTGCCATGTAATGGGTTATTTTTATAAATGTCTTTATTGAGCATTATTTTTCCTAAACAGCCTAATGTGGCAATTGTGCTATGGCTTAACTTTGCAGATTTACTAATTATACCACTTGCCAGAGTGATGTCATGGTTAATCCCTTTTAGTATAAATAAAAAAGCCCTTTGTTTACTTTCTCAAGCAAGACAAGGGGCTTATATTTTCAGCTCGAGTCACCAAAGTAACTAAGTCATCATTAATCGGATTTATTGCTTAGTAGCATTCACTTCTGCATCAGCGTTATCAAGTGCTAGTTTATAACCAAAAGAAACATGGTGATAACGAGCGCTTGAGTAATCGTCATGTATTGCAAAGCCGAAGTTATATACCTTACCAGCTTCAATACTAACATCACCGGCTTTGTCAGATTTAAGCTTACGCTTAACAACTACCGACCAAGTACCATTTTTAAGTGAAGCTTCAACAACTGCGCCCATGCCTTTATGCATATCACGTTCGGCTAAAATCTGACCATCTTCTACTTCTTTGGTGCCTGATTTATAGCGAACAACATCCATAAATTGATTAGCTTTTTGTGCTGCATCAATTTCACTTTGATCTTTCAGTTTATCCCAGCCACCTAGTGATTTACCGCCACGACCTTTAAGTTCTAACTTAGTACGCGTTTCTTTAAGATACTTAGTAACACCTGTACCTGAACCAGTATCAAATTTAAGACGCTTAGCTAAGTCACTGCCTTTCAACGTATCAGCATCTGGTGCAAACGGCATAGAGTTAGCATCCGCATGACACGTACCCCAACAACCTGCTCTGTCTGCATATTCAACATCATCAGTTGCCAGCATAAAGGCGAGTTTCATTGGGTTTTCTGGGTCCATTTTACCGCCATCAACAAATGGAACAGCAGCATGTTCACCGTCAGCCCAGCTAAATCTCAAATATAAGTTTTCAGCATCATGCGTTGAATCAATCGTTACATCAATATGACCACGTTTTCCAGGGATAACGTTCGGTTCAAGTTTTTTCTCACTTTCACCTGAAACAATATTGTTACCAATATCAGCTATCTCTTCACCGTGACACTCAATACAACGATCACCTTTAGTAAAGGCACGTTTACCACCGTGTCTACGACCTAAAATCCATTCGATAGACGCAGTACCTGGATAGAAAACACCAATATCTTTTGAGCTTGCTTTGCTCCAATCAACATTAATATTACTTGCCGCTGGTGCAGCACTTGCAGACCCTTTAGATGACTTACTTGTAGCCGCTTTGCTGCCTTTGCTAGAGATGGCATTAGCGAGTGCTTCTTCAACAGCAGCCGCTATTTTTTGCTCAGTTTTTACTTTTTCAGCCATTTTTTCTTCTTTGACTTTCGCAGCAGCTGCCGCTTCTTTCGCTTCTACACGTGCTAAACCTTCGCGATAAGCTTGTGGCACTTCACGAATATAATCTGGATTCGGCGCTTCTAACTTTTCTAATTCTTCATCAGAAAGTTTGTCACGTACGTTATGGTGTGCAATACCTTTATGACAATCGATACAGGTTTGTCCGGTTTCAAAGGCATTTAAATGTTGCTTACGTGCACGTGGTTTTTGGAACTCAGGATTCATAGATTCAAAATTGTGACAATTACGACACTCTCTTGAGTCAGTTGATTTCATTGCATGCCAAACACTTTGTGCTAATTCAAATCGGTGCTCATTAAATTTTTCTTTGGTATCAAGCTTGCCTGTTAACCAAGAAAAAACTTCTTTTGACGCTTGAATTTTACGAACAATTTTGTGTATCCAAGGTTTAGGTACATGACAGTCAGGACAGCCCGCTCTTACCCCGGTACGATTGGCAAAGTGAATTGTGGGTTTGTATTCTTGATAAACGTTGTCTTCCATTTCATGACAACCAATACAGAACTCAGTGGTGTTTGTAGCTTCCATTGCCGTATTAAAACCGCCCCAAAAAACAATACCTACAATAAAGAAGATAACGGCGCCAGAAACGGTAGTACCTAGTATTAGTCGACGTGACCAGAAACTCGGTTTTGTAAATGTGTTATTTGCCATAATTGACTCTTGAATTGACTCTTAATAAGTTCAGCTCTCTTCCCTTTAACAATAAAGCTTTAGGGAAATTATTATCCACTGCCTTACATCATTAACTTTATTGATGAAATAGCAGTGCTTATAAGGCGTAGTAACATGTCTATAAAATACTTATTACAACCCTTTTTATTTTCACTAGTTTGCTTACGTATCGACAGTGAATCGAAGAATAAATTAAATGAAAATAAAAAGGGCATGGCATCAGCCATGCCCTATTCGTATTTAGTAACGCTTACCTATAAAGGTAAGATAATTACCTAAGTTTTATGGTTCATACGGTTATGAACGTTAAACTTACCGGTAGGCGTTGTTAAGCCTTTAATGCGGTGTTTCTCTTTAAGTGTTTTTGCATCATAAACTACAATTTCGCCTGTTGGCTTACTTGCTTCTTTGCGATTCCAAACTGAAACCCAAACTTCAGTTCCATCATCGTTGAATTCCATGTGAAGTGCCGCTTTACCTGGCTCTGTAGTTACACGGATTGTTTTAACAATTTCATGAGTATTTTTGTCAAATACTTGTACTGATTGTTGAATTTCTGGTTCAGGATGCTTAAGTTGATCAGCCCAAACGTATTGTGAAGTTTCGTGTGTACGAATAAATACACCAGCACCATCAGTTTCAACTTCGTAACAAAGTTTCCACGCTTTATCTGGGTGATTGATTGGATCGTTACCCCAAACCGATACTAGGCCAACACCTAAGTGAGTTGTACCAGCTACTGGACCACATGTTTTATCAATCCAGTTAGCACCTGGACCAGGATGTGGTAGCGCGTCAACTTCGATTATTGCTTCTAACTTACGTTCTATAGTATCAACAACAACCATTTTGTTTGACGCATTAGCCGCAATTTGGAAATAACGACCAGATGGGTCAAAGAAACCATCATGTAAGAATTCTGCAGAAGCAATCGAAGTAATGGTTAAGTTATCTAAGTCGGTATAATCAACTTGTAACATTTGACCAGTTTCTTTAACAGCAACGATAAATGAAGATGTTAGAGGCGAAGTGTAAATTGCCGCTACACGTGCTTCATTGATGAATTCACCTTTAGTATTGTAACCACGAGTAGAGACAACTTTAAGTGGGTTTAACGTTACAGCATCCATGATAACGAAATGCGCAGGCCAGTAACCACCAGCAATTACATATTTTCCGTCACCCGATACAGCGATATCACGTGCGTCATAAGCCATCTTAGTTTCAGCAACTAACATTTTATCAGGTGTTTGCCATAAATCGATTTTGTTCACTTTACCGTCACGACCAATGGTGTACCAGAAACGACCAACATCTTTTGCGTGATCTACTTTATGGTGCTCAGTACCTTTGATTACATGTACTGCGTAACCCGTATCGATATGGGTGATGATTTTTTTAGTATCGCCATCAATAATCGCCGCAGTACCTGCGTCACGTTCGATAACAACAAAGAAGTTTTTCCAGTTTAAACCGTGCATTGGTTTAGTTGGGTAATCTTTCGGCGCAACGTACTCTTTAGTATGTGAACGCATTTGCTCTAAAGACATTTCTGGTGGAACAGGTGGTTCCATTTGAATGAACGTTGCCATGTTCGAAATTTCTTGTTTGGTAAACAAGTCATCAAAGTTGTTCATGCCGCCTTCAGTACCTAAAGAGATAATTTTCTCTAAACGCTTCTGGCCTTTTTTCATTGTGCTTTTTGGCTCTAGGTTTTTACCTGTAGCGCCTTTACGCAAAGTACCATGACAACCGGCACAGCGTTGGAAGTATTGTACTTTTGCTTTTTCATAATCAGCTTCAGCCAAGGTTGGTTCTGCAGCTGATACTGACATACTAACACCAGAAGCTGCCATACCGATTGCAAGTCCAAGTGCTGAAAGACCGTATTTTACTTTTTTCATTGGTTACTCTCCAGATTTTAAAAATTCTTTAATTATTAAAGGCGTTAAACAAGTTAAATAATGATGCTCTACCTTTGTTTAACTTTTTAGTCATTTTCATTTAGCAGATCGGAGCTATTTAGAGCCAATCGACTGAAATTCTGATAAAAAAGGCATCTTCAGGAAATTTTGTTTATACATAATGTGTAAAACGTTGATGCGTCATTTATGTAACGAAATATTACTATCAGCACTATCAGCTATATCCACTTTTGAAAATGTGATTCAGATCAAGTTTAAAAAAAAATAACTTTTAAAGAATACACAAGTTGATCAAGGTCAATAAATTGCGCATTGAATTATAAAAAAACTACTTATTCATCAGTATTAAGCGCTACTATTCAGTCAACGTTATTAATCATTTAACCATATTTTTTTTAGGGGTATTTTCATGGAGAATCGCACTAAGTCATTTATTTATGCGGCTATCATCGGCTTAATTATTGTTGCCATCTTTTTAGGTTTCTTATCAAGTATGGCGAACCCCATTTCTTGGATCCTCATTGCAGTATTATTGCTCATTCCTGTTCTTTACAAGAAAAAGTCTAATCCAAAGCAAGTACAATGGCGTGAAGAGTACAGCGTTGGTATCGCACACATAGATGATGATCATAAAAAACTAATCAGTTTATTAAATAATTTCAGTATCGCTTATGACTACGCCATGAGTGAGTCTTTTGAAAAAGAAGCATTGAACGAATTAATTAGCTATACCAAGTATCATTTTGAGCGTGAAGAAAAGATGATGGAAGATAATGACTACCCTGATTTAATCGCTCATAAAGCGCAGCATAAAGTGATGATTGAGCAAGTTGAAAAATTTGTACAATTATACAATGATAAAGGCCATGATGCGCTTGAGGAAATTGCTAGTTTCTTAACTGATTGGTTGATAAACCATATCAATGGCACCGACAAACAATATTCAGAACACCTACATAGTAAAGGTATTTACTAACACATATCTTTTACAGACAAAAACAAAAAGAGCTTCCTATGAGCTCTTTTTTTTGGTGAACGGTAAATCGCCTGAATTAGCAAAAATCAGTCTAAATTCGAATAAAATGATTTAAATCAAAAAAGCCCCCGCTCTTCCTCATCAAAGTATGATCTTTGACAAAAAACTAATCCCCTAGGCGTTATAAGGTTAAGCCAACTTAAAAAGCATAGTGGAAATAAAATGAGTCCTATAAAAATCACCTTAAGCGGTTTAGCTATCGCTACTCATTTATTAAGCCTTAGCTTTGTTACAGCTGCTGTTGCAGCAAACGATGTCACCAGCAAAGAAGCATTATCACAAGCACGTAAAGATCAACTTACCCACATCGTTAAACAAGACTGTGGTTCTTGCCATGGCATGACCTTAAAAGGTGGCTTAGGGCCGGCTTTGTTACCGGAAAACCTTGAAGGTAAATCGGTACTGTTTTTACAACATACCATTTTATATGGCCGAACTGGCACCGCAATGCCGCCATGGAAACCGCTATTAACCGAACAAGAAGCCTTGTGGATTTCTCAACAATTAAAAGCGGGAAAAATAGCAGACCAGTAAATCAAACAGCCAAGACTAAAACAGAATATTTACCAAACATAACAGCAAAGACTATTAGCAATAATAAAGCACCATGAAAGGATAACTGATGAACACACCCTTATTAAAACTAGCGAGCGTGGCAATACTATCTAGCGTGATTGCCGCTTGCGCGAGTCAAACGTCTAATGAAATAACCCAAACACCGATCCGCGCCACTGGAGACATGGGTGTTGTTATCGAACGCGCCACTGGCCAAGTGCAAATTGTTAACCATACTCATCAGGAAGTATTAGCCGAAATTGATGGCTTAGGTGATTTATCTCACGCTTCCATTGTTTATTCACGTGACCAACGCTACGCCTATGTTTTTGGCCGTGATGGCGGGTTAACTAAAATTGATATTCTTAAAGATAAAATAGCTAAACGCGTATTACAGTCAGGCAACAGTATTGGTGGCGCCATTAGCCAAGATGGTAAATTAGTTGCCGTTTCAAACTACACACCTGGTGGCGTAAAAGTATTTAACAGTGAAACCCTTGAATTAGTCGCCACAATCGACAGCTCTATTTTAACGACTAAACCAAAAAATAAAGATGGCAGCCCAGTGCGCTCTAAAGTCGTTGGCTTGGTCGACGCACCAAACAACAAGTTTGTCTTTAGCTTATTTGATAGCCATGAAATTTGGATTGCCGACTTCTCAACTATTGGGCAAGACAAAACGCCTACAGCTGTAGCTAAAGCTATACCTAAAATAACCAAGTTTACTGATATTGGTCTATTCCCTTATGACGCCTTAATCAGCCCTGATGGTCGCTACTATATTGCGGGTTTATTTGGTGAAGACGGCATGGCGCTCGTTGATTTATGGCATATAGAAAAAGGTGTGAAACGTATTTTACCTAATTACGGTAAAGGACAGAAAAAATTACCCGTGTATAAAATGCCACACTTAGAAGGCTGGGCAATTGCTGGCGATTACGCTTTTATGCCTGCAGTGGGTCAACATGAAGTCTTAGTAGTAAATACTAAAACATGGGAACAAGTAACATCAATCCCTGCGCATAGCCAACCAATATTTGTCATGGCGCAGCCCGATAATCGACAAATATGGGTTAACTTTGCTCATCCTGACAACAATACCATTCAGGTATTTAATACCGAAACGTTTGAGTTAGTAAAAACCTTAACGCCAGGACCTGCTGTTTTACACATGGAGTTTACCCCGCGTGGCGAACACGTATGGATGTCAGTACGCGACAGCAATGAAATTCAAATATACGACACAAAAACACAAACATTACAAAAAACACTTAAATCATCAAGCCCGAGCGGTATTTTCTTCACCAATCGCGCACACCAAATAGGCTTGTAACTATGACTAAAAGCATGACTAAAGACACCGCTATTATTTCACAACTACAGCAAGACATTATTAATAATAGCCAAAAGGGTTTTCCCCTTACCAGCCAGCCTTATAAAACAATTGCTGAGCAACTGGCACACGTTAATATCGTCACTAATGAACTGGAAGTATTTCAAGCCATTGATGATCTCAACAGCCAAGAAGTGTTATCACGTGTTGGGCCTGTATTTGATCATAAAAAAGCAGGCGCCAGCACATTAGCCGCACTTGCAGTGCCAGCAAAAGATTTAGATAAAGTTGCCGGTATTGTTAACCAATTTGACCAAGTGAATCATAACTACGGCAGAGAGCATACTTATAATTTATGGTTTGTGATCACGGCCAGCGATATGGTGGCACTAAAGAATACAATAATAAACATTGAGTTACTCACAGGTTTACCTGTTTTAGTCTTGCCAATGGAAGCTTCATATCATATTGATTTAGCGTTTAGTATTAACGTTACCGGTGTAGAGAGTCCCTTTTATAAACATGAAAGTAAAACACTATCCCAGCCAATTACGGATAATAACAGTGACACCATCTGCCTAAGCGAGATTGAAAAAAGAGCCCTGCGAGGCGCCATTGAAAAAGGCCTGCCAACACACTTATTTCCTTATCAAGTTATTGCCGATCAACTCGCATTAACAGAGCAACAAGTGCTGGTGCAAATTGCCAATTGGCAAGAAGATGGTTTGATCCGCCGCTTTGGTTTAGTCATTAAGCATAGAAAACTAGGATATGACGCCAATGCCATGGTTGTTTGGAGTATTCCAAATGACGACATGGATGCCGTTGCACAGAAATTAGCAAAGTGTGCCCCTGTTTCATTGTGTTATCAGCGTCCTCGCCGCTTACCTGATTGGCCTTATAACTTATTCTGCATGATACATGGTACGGATAGAACTTTAGTCTTACAGCAAATAAGTCAAATTACAGAACAGCTTGGTCTTGAGTCGATCGAAAAAGATGTGCTGTTTAGCTTTAAAGCTTATAAACAACACGGTGCTCGTTACTGCAAGGCAAAGAGCTGTAAAACAAAGAACGTTAAAACAAAAACCAGCAAGATAAACGCCGGTAATACCGAAAATAACAACGACATTAAAAAACAAGGACAAGCCCATGGATAACAGCAGCAGTCCACTTAAAACACAGAGCACAGCTAATATCAAAAGTAACAGCATAAGCAAAAGCCGAAAATGCCAAACCGTTGAGCTTTCTGCGCTAGAAAAACAATTAATCAACCTACTACAGCATGGCCTACCTGTTTGTGAACGCCCTTTTGCACAAATTGCCGAAGAAATATCAAGCACCGAACAAGCCGTAATTGAAAGCTTAACTAAATTACGCAGTGAAAAAGTACTGACCCGCTTTGGCCCCATGTTTGATGCAGCGAGTTTAGGCGGCGCTTTTACCCTAGCCGCTTTATCAGTACCCGAAGCCGATTTTGACTTTGTCACCGAGCAAGTAAATAGCTTTGAACAAATTGCCCATAACTACCGCCGAGATCATGATTTTAATATGTGGTTTGTTATCGCCACTGAATCAACTGAAGAAATTGAGCAAGTAGTACAAGCCATTGAAAGTAAAACAGGGTTGAAGGTACTTAACGTACCAAAATTAAAAGAGTTCTATGTGAGTTTATACCTACCGGTATAGCTATTCATTTATACAAATAGCTTGTTAATCACTGAGTCAAAACGCCACATACAAAAGAGTTTACATTATGTCTACAATCACTCAAGAACACGACAAAGCATTTCAGCAAGAAAATAACACCTTTTCACAAGAAAAACTTAGCGATCAAGAAAGACAATACATTTTATTAACCCAAAATGGTTTACCTATTATTCAGAAGCCTTATCACGCCATTGCAGATCAAATGAACATTAGTGTTGAACAAGTGCTCGACCTAACCAAAAGCATGCAAGATCGCGGCATTATCAGACGCATTGCCGCTGTACCTAATCACTATAAACTGGGTTATCAATTTAACGGCATGACCGTATGGGATATTGATGATGAACAAGCTGAAAAGTTTGGCGATGCTGTTGGTCGGTTACCTTTTGTTAGCCATTGTTATTTAAGACCACGCTTTTTACCCGAGTGGAATTACAATTTATTCGCCATGGTGCATGGAAAAACAGAAGAATCAATAGCTAAGTATCGGGGTCAGATCAAAGAATTGTTAAAAGAGGTCTTGGTCACCCGCAACCATGATTCAAGTCAAAACATTATTACCAAAAGTAATGATATGTTAACCAGCACAGCAATACTGAAAAAAACAGGTTTGCGATTAAAAAAGTAAAATCGCACCGAGAGCAACGCCCTAGGGCAAGGTATAAGATTATGTTTAGAATTTCACAGTTATTAAAAACACTTCATGATGACATGGCTGAACTTAAGCCAGTAAAAGCGGCAAGAAAAATGCCTGGTCCTGTGGTTATCTGGAACCTCATTCGCCGTTGTAACTTACGCTGCAAACATTGTTATGCCACCTCTCTAGATATTGATTTTAAAGATGAGTTATCAACCGAGCAAGTTAAAGCCACTATCGATGATTTAAAAATTGCTCACGTACCTGTGTTAATTCTTTCAGGTGGTGAACCTTTAATGCGCCCTGATATCTATGAAATTACCGCTTACGCCAAAGAAAAAGGCTTTTACGTTGCCCTGTCAACGAATGGCACGTTAATTGACGAGTCCAATATCGCCCAAATAAAAGCGTCAGATTATCAATATGTTGGTATTAGTATCGATGGCTTAGAAGAGTTCCACGATGAATTCCGTCGCCAAAAAGGCAGCTTTAAAACCTCAATGCACGCCATTAAGTTATGTAAAGAGGCGGGAATAAAAATCGGCATGCGCCTTTGTTTAACTAAAGACAACAACAAAGACCTACCCGCAATGCTCGATTTAATGGAAGAAAATAAAGTTGATAAATTCTATTTATCTCACTTAAATTACTCGGGTCGCGGTAAACGCAGCGCTGAAAATGACGCTATGTTTAAAATGACCAAAGATGCCATGGAATTATTATTTGAACGCGCATGGTCACATATCAGCCAAGGCATAGAAACCGACTTTGTGACCGGCAATAACGATGCCGATGGACCTTTCTTATTAAAATGGGCCACCAAACAATTTGGCGAAAGTCACCCTGAATGTATTGCCAATTTAAAACAACGTTTAATCAATTGGGGCGGTAATGCCAGTGGCGTTAATGTCGCCAATATCGATAATACCGGCACCATTCACCCTGATACCTATTGGTGGAATCACCCCATAGGTAACGTAAAAACTGAAAAATTCTCTGACGTGTGGAAAAACACCCAAGACCCATTAATGCTTGGTTTTAGAGAAAGCCCTCGTCCCGTAAAAGGTCGTTGCGGCGAATGTGACTATTTAAATATTTGTGGTGGCAATACCCGAACGCGTGCTTTCGCACAATCTGGCGATGCTTGGGCTGAAGATCCTGGCTGTTACTTAGATGACAGTGAAATAGGTTATACCGCACCGCCAGCAAAATTTGCCGACGAGTTAGCCAATACAGACAATCCAATTCAATTTGTGGAAGTCTAACCGTAATAAATAAACTAATTTTTAAAGGACTTTTAGCGACACGAAACTAACGAGTTCTTAACGACACGAAACTAATTAAGCAACGGAGCCTGTCCTGAGAATGGGCTCAAATGCAATAAGGCGAGAGCATGAATACAACATCACCGAAACAAGTAAACCAACCAAACAGCCTAACCTCAGCAGATAATGATAAAATATTAGCAAGAGGAAAATCAGTATTAAAACAAGGCGAAGTTGCCTTAGTAGGCTCTGGCCCAGGTGATGCTGAATTACTGACTATTCGTGCCATGCGTTTTATAGAACAAGCTGAAATCGCGATTTACGACCGATTAGTAAGTGATGAAATATTAGCGCTGTTACCTGATAATTGTGAACGATTTTACGTAGGTAAAGAGCAAGCGAAACATTGCGTACCGCAAGATAAAATTAACGAAATTTTAGTAGACGAAGCACGCTTAGGCAAAAGAGTATTGCGCCTAAAAGGTGGCGACCCATTCATATTTGGTCGTGGTGGTGAAGAAGCTGAATACATGCTAAAAAATGGTGTTAGCTGCCATATCTGCCCTGGAATAACCGCCGCTTCAGGCTGTACAACGTATGCAGGCATTCCATTAACACATCGCGGTGTTGCTCAAGGTTGTACATTCATTACTGGCCATATTCAAAACAATGGTCAGCTTAACTTGCCATGGCAGAGTTTATGTAGCCCAACCCAAACAGTTGTGTTTTACATGGGTATTAATACCCTGCCTAAAATTGCAGAAAAATTAGTAGAGCATGGCAGAGATATTAATACGCCAGCGGCATTAATTCGCAAAGGCACACAACCTGAACAAAAAACGTATCGCGGCACTATTGGTAACTTGGCTGAGCTTGTTGAAAAACACAACATTACCCCTCCAACACTTATCGTTATTGGTGATGTGGTAAATCAGCTAACTGAACAACAATTAAAAACACCTGGTTTTTTAGATGCAAATGACTATGTGCAATCAGTGTCTGAAAAAATAGCTTAAGTAGCACTAACTATGCTGCCAGCTAGCAGTCGTCATCTCCGAAGTGTCTGATCTGAACCTAGCATGGATGCTAGTTATTAGACAATTCAGGAGCAAATAGACTGTGCATATTATCTCCTGCGTCCATAGCTTGAAAAGCGGGATCCTCGATTAAGACACTAGGAGGATGACAATCGGACAGCTTGGAAGATAGGTTAACTCTACCAGCCTTGCCGCCGTCATCTCCGAAGTGTTTGATCGGAGATGACAGCGGCTAAATATCAAGAAAACAAAAGGTTACCCCATGACAAAACTCCCTTTTTTAATGTCTCTCTCTGTGGCACTTTTATGTGGTTCCCTTACCATCAACACTGCCAACGCAGGCATGGCTAAAAAGACCACAATGTCTGCAGCTGACCAAGTTGCTGCCAAAAAGCTCTATCAAGACAATTGTCAAAGCTGTCATGGCGTTGATCGATTAGGCGCTATGGGGCCGGCATTATTACCAGAAAACCTTGCCCGCTTTCGTAAAAACAAAGCCATTAAGGTTATCAATACCGGTCGTGCTGCCACACAAATGCCTGCTTTCAATAAAACGTTAACTAAGGCTGAAATCGCCAGCTTAGCTAATTACATTTATACGCCATCAAAAGCCTCACTTAGCTGGACAGTTGCCGATATCAACGCCTCTAAAGTGCAACATTTTGACCAAAGTAAACTCCCTAATGAAGCGCAATTTGACGCTGACTTGATGAATTTATTTATTGTTGTTGAACTAGGTGACCACAGCGCCACCTTATTAGACGGCGATACCTTTGAGCGCCTAGACCGCTTTAAAACCCGCTTTGCTTTACATGGCGGGCCAAAATACTCACCTGATGGTCGCTTTGTATTTTTTGCCTCGCGAGATGGTTGGATCAGTAAATACGATATTTATAATCGCAAAACAGTCAGTGAAGTTCGCGCCGCGATTAATACCCGTAACATCGCCATATCCAATGACGGTCAATACTTAATCGTTGGTAATTACTTACCTAACAATGTTGTGATACTTAATACCAGCGACTTATCGCCCCTTAAAGTGATTGATGCCATCGACAGTGAAGGCAATAGCTCACGCGTAAGCGCTGTATACAACGCGCCACCACGCTTTAGTTTTATCGTCGCGTTAAAAGACGTAAAAGAAGTATGGGAAATTCCTTACAGTGATGAAGGCGGCGTTGAAGTCTATAAAGGCTGGGCACATGACTATAGAGTAGAAGCCAAAGCGGAAGGTTGGAAAGCTGACTTATCTAAAAAAAGTGAGCAATTCCCTATTCGCCGCATTAAAACCGATGATTATTTAAATGACTTTTTCTTCGATCCTGATTACATCAATTTGATTGGTACCGCACGTAACAGCCACAATGGTCAAGTGATTAACCTAGACACTAAGAAAAAGGTAGCTTCAATAGGTTTAACCGGCATGCCGCACTTAGGCTCTGGTATTACTTGGAACTATCAAGGTAAGGAAGTGTTCGCTTCACCCAATATCAAAGAAGGTAAAATTACCGTCATTGATATGGAGAACTGGCACATCATTAAAGAAATTAAAACCGAAGGCCCGGGTTTCTTTATGCGTAGCCACAGCAAGTCACCTTATGCATGGACCGACGTATTCTTTGGTCCAAATAACGACAAAGTACACGTTATTGATAAGAGCACCTTAGAAATCGTAAAAACCTTAGCGCCAGCACCGGGCAAAAATGCAGCCCATGTAGAGTTTACCAAAGATGGTAAATACGTATTACTGAGCGTATGGGATATGGAAGGTGAACTCATTGTCTACGATGCCCAAACATTAGAAATTGTTAAACGTATGCCAATGAAAAAGCCGTCCGGTAAGTACAATGTTTTTAACAAAATTAGCTATGAGAAAGGCACGAGTCATTAATATTGCCTAGTTCAGCAAGTAACTCCCTATTTAACAGCCTGTGACATCAAATGTGACGGGCTTTTTATACCTACTAAGTTCTCATCCATTGGTAGACATAGTATGTAATGTTATTGGAGATATTGGTACTATACCCGTTCCACTTGAAGATGCATCTTCAAGTGGAACGGGTATATATTGAAATTAGTTACTCTTAGCTAGTTCTTAATTAAAAGAGCTTTATAATACTAAAGCTTTGTCATTGGCTAACAAACCGTACTAAACAATATCTTAATCATCAATAAAGGCTATCCATTAATGTTATCAACTTTTTTTAAAGCAAAACCTGTCATTGATGAATCAAGCAAAGAGTGGATTTTTGATACCTTTGCTTGGTGTATGGAGCAACTTGATGGTGACTTTTTTCAAAAGAACAGTGAATTGATATTGCCCAATAATTCGTTTTATCCGGGTAGTGCCAGCAGCGTAGAAGCAATGGCGGATAAGATATTTTCTAATACGCTTAAGTACGCTGGCATGACATCTTGGCCACTAAAACTTGTATCAGCTGACAACTTTACTCAAAAGCCAATGCCTCAACTAATTTTTGAATCAAGGCTTCGTGGTGAAAGCGCGAAGGTAAGCTCGCAAGCCAGCAGCCAACTGAGCTATAAAGTCGAAGGTCAGGCAGTAGCTGCTAGCTTAGACACAAATATAGATATTGCTTTTCACTCAAGTCAGCTTAACCAGCCACAAGATTTAATCGCCTATTTAGTACAGGTACAAGCAGGAATTTTAGTTAATCAACACGGTATATTACCGCCAGGTGGCGAAGAAGTATTAGCGCAAACCATTGATTTAGTTTCCTGTTTTATGGGGTTTGGTGTTATTTTCGCCAATACAGCCTATCAATTTAAAGGCGGCTGTGGCTCATGCAATAACAAAAACCTTAACCGACAAGCGGCATTACCTGAGTTAGAAACGGTTTACTCATTGGCATTATTTTGCGTAATAAAGGGGATTGATATTAAGCCGGTGAAGAAAGAATTAAAGTCACATTTATATAAACCCTTTCGCCAAGCACACAAAGAAATTTCATTGTATTTACAACAAACGACTAATCCTGAGCATACAAAACTAATTGCCTCTACCGACAAATAAAGTAACCGTCGTTTAACAAGTAAAACATCATGATAAATACTGTATTACAAACAATGCGTCCTTCTTTCCTAGTATTAACACTCGCCTGTGTTTTTTTAGGCCTTTGCACTTCATTGGCGACTGGAGCATCAATAGATAAAGTAGTGTTTATGCTTATCTTTATTGGTGCTATATCTGCTCATATCAGTGTAAACATGTTGAATGAATATCATGATTTCAAAAGCGGTTTAGACTTTAAAACAATAAAAACGCCCTTTAGTGGTGGTAGCGGTGCGCTACCTAATAACCCAAAGGTTGGTAATTTAGTATTATTGCTTGGGTTATTAACATTGTTTATCACCATCGCTATTGGCATATACTTTATTCGTACTATTGGCGCTACAATTCTGCCAATTGGCCTAGTGGGACTGGTGATTATTGTCACGTATACACAATGGCTAAATCGCATGCCTCGCTTGTGTTTAATTGCCCCTGGTTTGGGATTTGGGCTGTTGATGGTTGTTGGTACGCATATCGTATTAACGTTGGACTATTCATTACTGGTTTGGCTAGTATCGCTAATACCATTTTTTCTGATCAATAATCTGCTTTTGTTAAATCAATATCCTGATATGCAAGCCGATGCCAGTGTCGGTCGTAAAACCTTTCCGTTAGCTTTTGGTATTAAACGCAGTAATCAAGTTTATGGGGTATTTATGTTACTAACCTACTCATTGATTTTACTGTATGTTTTGATTGGCATTCTACCAACGCTAGGTTTGATTGCGTTAATTCCAATGCCGCTATCCATTTTTGCCTTGGTTGGCGCTATCAAACATAAAGAGAACATCGGCGGTTTTCCGCAACACTTAGGCGCGAATGTAGCAGCAACCATAATAACGCCATTTTTATTAGGACTATCAATACTTATTGGTTGATAGTCAATGAACATAAAACAAAGTGGTAAGTACTCGCTAGCGCTTCCATAATACATTTATTAAAGCACCTACCATGATTAACCCACCGCCCATAATGGTGGTAGCCATAGGTACTTCACTAAAGTATGCCCAACCAATAAAGACTGAAAACAGTAATTGCACATAAGCATAGGCGGTTGCTTTGTTTGCATCAGCGCTGTTGAGTGCTTTGGTTAACCCTACCTGCCCTACTTGGGTGAATATACCCACTAAAATCAGTAAACCTGTCGCCGCTAAGCTAGGAACAACAAAGTCACTGCCCAACATGATGATTGAAATAGGTAAAGCAACCATAGGGAAGTAAAAAATGATGACTGAGCTATCATCAGTTTTTGTCAGCTTTTTGATAATAACATAAGCAACAGCACTTCCAAGCGCGCCCATAATACCCGAGCCAATACTAATCCATGGATAATGTACGCCGCTGTCTAATTGCAAGTTCGGTTGAATAATAATGAATAAGCCAAGTAAGCTAATGACGATACAAGTGATAGTTGATCGCTGTATGGTTTCTTTCAAAAAAAATACCGCCAGAACAGCAGTAAACACGGGATGCAAATATTGTAATACAGTCGCTTCTGCTAAGGGTAAGGTTGTTACAGCATAATAAACAAACATCAGGGCAAACGAGCCGACGATACCACGCGCAATCAGTAGCTTTTTATTATGTCCCCATAGCGAGAGCTTTTTACGCTTAATATCCGCGTAACTAATAATACCCGATACAATGGCTCTTGCTGCAACAATTTCCAGTACTGGAATACCTAGACCACTGACTTCTTTTACACAGGCAGCCATTAGGGCAAAACCTAATGCCGAGATCAACATGTACCAAACGCTCATTGGCACTGAATTTTTTATGGTCATGAACATTTATTGTTGTACTCGAATAAAGAAGAAGGAAAGTTATGCCAAATGAATGAGTCGACTAACGGGCGCTATTCTATCTTATTTAGTATCGGTGCGAACTAGCTTGATCAGATTATTATTCACGCCTTTGCTACCACTACTTCGCATTTAAGTAGCAAACGGTAAGCCAAAAGTACAACTGTCTGGAAAATAATGTTCGAATGACTGTTAGCACTTATGGCAAAACTTATGCCAGAAGCCAGTGTAAAATAGACTGGACGACTATCTTTAAAGCAATTACAAAACAATGAGGTAGATCAATAAACAAATAGAAATAAAGTCAATGAATGGTAAATCTGACTCACATCAACAAAAGTGTCGATTAAACGCAAAAAGTCTTTATTAAAGAGTAGAGTAGCAGCTCTATTCAATTCCCTATTATTTTTAAGGTTACTGTCGTGATTATTAATAATCGTGCTAAATCTGCTAGCTTTATCATTATATCAATTCTCATATTGCTGTCAGTTATTCTCAGTTTTTTGACCAATCCCGTTAGCCCAACACCTTGGGTGTTAATCATAGCATTGTGCATGATGCCGCTTATAAAACAAAAACACATCAAGCAAATTAAATGGAGTAAAGAGTACAGCATAGGTATTGAGTATATTGATCAAGACCATAAGAAGCTGCTGCATTTATTAAATCAATTTAGCATCGCCTACGATTATGCCCAGTGTGAAGAATTTGAACGTGAAGCCCTAGAAGAGTTAGTGAGCTATACCAAGTATCACTTTAAGCGAGAAGAAAAACTGATGGAAGATTATGGCTACCCTGGTTTTCCTGAACATCAAGAAGAACATCAAGCCATGATTGACAAAGTAGAAGAGTATGTCGCCATTTATAACATAGAAGGGCATGATTCACTTAAACAAGTCACTAATTTACTCACCTACTGGTTAATTAACCATATCCAAGAATCCGATACAAAGTACCGTGATTATTTAGTTGAGCTAGGTGCTGATGAGTTTGATGTTTAGCCTGCTATTTCTATGCTCTGCTCTACATATAGTATTTATTCAGGCTTGTTGAAGAGATAAAACTAAAAAGCTACGCACGAATCATCGAGATTCATAGCGTAGCTTTTTGTGATCTCACCTAATTAATTATTTAAACTGGCCAGCTTTTCACGAATAGCTTGGTATCGTTGCTTTTCACATAAGGCAAAACCGGATAATTGTCTTACTTTATTGCGGCCAAACAATGGCACGGACATGCCAGCAAAAAAGCGGCAATAGCTTTCAATTGACAATGGCTGATTTATTTTACCGTTAAGTCGCTCGGCCAATTCTGTCATGCCTTGTTTTAAAGCCTCATCACTCGGCCATGGAATTTGTGCTTGAGAATGTTCAAGTATTGCCACTTGGCCACGACAAACACTACAGTGACCACATTGTGGCGCTGAGTTAATGTTAGGGTTTGTGCCATCATTCGTATTACTTTCAAAGCTATTAACGTCAAAAAAAGTATCATCAAAGTAACGCGCTAAATTAACGGTTAGGCAAGTGTCTAGTTGAAAGAAACGAACTAAGGTAGCAATACGTTTAATTTCTTTTTCTTCATTGTCTTTAAAATAGTTGCTGAGTGTTTGACACAAACTAGGGTCTGCTAATTCATTCAAGTTTATTTTAAATACCTCTGTCATACCTTTAGTTTCAAGCACTATCAATTGTTGTTCTTGTAGGTATTCAAGGGCAGCTATTACACGATTACGCTCAATACTTTTATCTTTTAATAAAGTATCAAAATTTAAACTACCCCACACTTTTTTGAATTCAGTGGCGTTAAAAATACGTTGTAAGAAGTCTTTGCGTTGGTCATTAAAACTATTAACAATGTCAGCCTTGGGTTTTAACAGCTTAATTTTAAAGTCAGCAAAGTAAGCATAAAGTGGCTCAATAACGCCAGCGAGCTCTAGCTGTACCAGTAACGTTTTTAGTGGTAATTGTTTAATATTAACGGCATTAGACAGCTGTAATATTTGTAACTCCCACTTGCTGTTGTAGGTACTTGTGATTACCTCTGATTTTATTATGTTTAACAGCATTTCAATACCAGCAAACTCCGGTGTATCACCATAAACAAAGTTTTCAACGGTATTTAAGCCATCAAGATTAGCTAAGGTAAAACACTGAGAAGGCAGTCCATCTCGCCCTGCCCGTCCAATTTCTTGACTGTAATTTTCTATAGATTTTGGCAAGTCATAATGAATAACAAAACGTATATCACTTTTATCAATGCCCATGCCAAAGGCAATAGTCGCGACAATAACTTGTATTTTACCTACCATAAAGTCTTGCTGAATTTGACTGCGGGTATCACTGTCAAAACCAGCATGATAAGCACAAGCATTAATGCCTTGCTGCTTTAAATATTGCGCGACTGTTTCAGCTGAATGTTGCAAGGTAACGTAAACAATACCCGCACCTTGTTGCGCCGTAATGATTTGTTCAAGCAGGCTATTTTTATGCATTTGGGTAACAGGCAGTACGCTTAAATCAAGGTTTGATCGATAAAAGCCAGTTTGCACAATATGCTCATCTCGAATAGAAAATTTAGCTGCCATGTCCATTTTTACTTTGCGCGTAGCCGTGGCGGTAAGTAATAACACCAACGAAATATTTAACGCTTGGCAATAACTTGGTAGTTTTAAATAATCGGGTCTAAAGTTATGACCCCATTCAGAAATACAATGCGCCTCATCAACTACCAACATGGACACAGGTACCGACTCAATGAACTGTCTAAAACGTTCATTCTTAAAGCGCTCAACTGACACCATTAAAACTTTAATATCACCATCGCGTACGCCCGCCATGACGGTTTGTGCTTCATTTCCTTTTAAGGTCGAATCAATACTTGCCGCCTTAATGCCTTTGCTAGCAAGAAATTCCAATTGGTCTTTCATTAAAGCTAATAAGGGCGATACCACTAAGGTTAAATGCGGTAAATGCAGCGCCGTTAACTGATAACACAACGACTTGCCCGACCCTGTTGGAAATATAGATAAGCTTGATTGGCCATTTAGCAGTTGCGTAATAGTTTGCTCTTGTCCAGGCCGGAAGCCATCAAAGCCAAAGCTATCTAGAAGAGACTCTTTAAGAGAGTTACCCTGTTGGTTATTCATGATCAGGTACCGCAATACGTATGATAATTTTTATCGCCATCAACAGGACCATCTTGATAATTTTTAGTATCCGTGATTTCGGTATAAGGTTGGCGCAATACTGCCAAGAATTTAGTTAGCGCAGTTAAATCACCTGTTTCTTGGCAACTATCTAATAGGGCTTCAACATGATGATTTCTTGGAATAACAACCGGATTGGTGCTCATCATTAACTGATGTGCAGCCGTTTTAAATGGCTCAATTCGAGTATTCCAGCGAGGTAACCATTCATTAAGTACATCAGTGAGTGGCTTTTCAATGGGACTACCGTTAAGTGAATCAGTTAATGAGGCTGTTAATGCAGTGAAGGTTTGCGTGTAATCTAGTTTTTGCTCTTTCATAAGAGTAATCAAGTCATTAATCAGTTTACCGTCGCCTACCGCTGGTTCATCTATACCAAGTTTAGCGGCCATCATAGTCAAGTAACCTTGTTGGAGATCTTGATGGAATTGGGTTAATAATGGCTCTATTTTCTCTACTGCATCATCTTCATCGCTATCAACTAACGGTAATAACGTTTCGGCTAGTCGCGTCATATTCCACTGCATAATGCTTATCTGTTTACCAAAAGCATAACGACTATTACGATCAATTGAGCTAAAAACAGTCTCTGGGTGATATGCATTCATCATGGCACACGGGCCATAATCTATGGTTTCACCTGAAATAGCTGTATTGTCTGTATTCATTACGCCATGAATAAAACCAACCCTTAACCATGAAAGCACTAAAGGAATTTGCTTTGATAAAACGGCAGAGAAAAATTCAAGCACTTGTTGGCTGCTAATTTCATTATTAGCTTTATTGCCATCGCTATTGTCACTCGTACCTTCTGATGATGTAGGTATTAACTCGGGAAAATGACGATTAATGGCATAATTTGTTAACTTTTTAAGCGAGTCGGTATCACCACGCGCAGCAAAATATTGGAAAGTTCCAACTCTTATATGGCTTGTAGCTACACGTGTAACAACAGCACCATCATAAGGCCGCTCGCGATACACATTTTCGCCGGTAGTAACCACAGCTAAACAACGCGTAGTTGGCACACCAAGCGCATACATAGCTTCACTCATGATGTATTCGCGCAGTGCTGGACCAAGCGCACAACGACCATCACCTTGACGTGAAAAATTACTGACACCTGAGCCTTTAAGCTGAATATCCCAACGTTGTCCCAGAGTATCTGCAATATCCCCTAATAAATGCGCGCGACCATCACCAAGCTGCGGATTAAAATGACCAAATTGATGGCCAGAATAAGCTTGTGCAACGGGTTTACTGCCTTTAATTAATTGATTACCTGAGAAGTATTGAGCTAATAGTTCACCATCATTATCTTTAGTGAATGGAATAGTTAACGCTTTGGCTAACGGTTCATTCCATAATAATAATGATGGCTGAGCCACAGGCGCAGGCAATGTTTGCTGTGAAAAGCTTTCGCCAAGTGCTTGGTAGTTATTAGAAAGATTTATGGACATTTATTTCTCGGGGTAAAATTTGTCTTCAATACGTTGACAAAATTGTACTAGATTTTGGTATCTTTTGGCATTTTTAGTAAATTTACTTTCAAAACCATTATTAAAACGCACCGAAATAAACTCACATAAATGCGAATAAACAACGGCGTCAAATGAGGTATGAGTGTCGCCAAAGAAAAAGTCTTTTTCTGCTAGAAGCGTAGATAATGACGCTAAGCTATTATCTGAAATAGCGAGAATTTCTTCTGCAGAGTGACGACCAATACCTTGACCATGAAGGTTTTTCTTTACCGATTTACGAATAATATTAGGTAAAAACCAACGTAGTGGTATCGGTAAAGTAGCAAAGAAAGCGTCACTAGTTAGCGGCCAACATTCATCCGTCACCCAACGAGAATAAACCAAACACCAATAAAGACCTTCATCTAATGATTTAGTTATTAAATGAGCTTGTGCTTTCTGCTCTGCTGTTAACTTTGCATCTAGGGTTACCTGATACTTATTTGTTAAATAGGTCATAATTGCTTCAGAATCAGCAACCGCTGTACCGTCATCATTGATGAAAGGTAATTTACCTTTTGGTGATTTTTTTAAATATTTGGCGCCATACTTAACCTGACATGGAATATTCGCCATACGCATAAAAAGATCCACCTTAACCACAAATGGACTCGCATCCATTACGTTAAAGCACTTGCCAAAACCATAAAGTGTAATCATTAGCCATCCTTGTTTGTGTATATTAAAGTGAAAGTGAACGCGAAAAAAAAGGCCAGAAGACCTGTGTTATTATACAGTATCTATCTTGGCCTTTTTTTACAAGTAAGAAAGCACTGAATATAATTCAGCACCAACTATATCGGTGCTTCAAATTAATCCAGTTTCCGCTAGGATCACTCTCTAAATATCACTTTTATACAGAATTATATTTGTGCTGCAACGACTGATATTTCAACAAGTAATGCTTCTCTCGCCATTTTAGCGGCGACACAAGCGCGTGCTGGAGCATGTCCTTCTGGCACCCAAGCATCCCATACGGCATTCATATCAGCAAAGTAGCTCATGTCTTTAACATAAATAGTCGCTGATAAGATGTGCTTTCTGTCACTACCTGCTTGCGTTAATAATGTATCAACTTTATCAAGCATGGTTTGCGTTTGCTCGGTGATATCTTTAGTGGCATCTGCCGCAACTTGACCGCATAAGTAAATAGTACCGTTGTGTTTAACTATTCGACTCATTCTTTGTTTAGTTTCTAGTCTTTCAATCATGGTGTATTGGCTCCGCCTATTTGAAATTTTAGCTGCATTGTATTCGTTTTTTATTTCATTACTTATTCTCGTATGAGGAATGAAGCTCAAAAATAAAAAGCTCTACGGCTTTGCTAAAATCCCAACTAGTGTGAGCTCCTTGTTTAGTTATTGTTAAAAAAAGCCCCAACGTTTTTCAACCTTGAGGCTTTATCAATATATATTCTTTAAGCGTGGAATTTAGGTGTTAGGCGACGGAAAATCATTCAAATTCTAGGAGAAGGCACGGAGCTGACGTTAGTCAGTGAGTACCTTCGACAACGAAGTTGCTTGATTTAACTAGTCTAAGACTAAATTATTCCCACTCTATGGTAGCTGGCGGCTTGCCAGAGATGTCGTAAACTACACGAGAAATACCATCAATTTCATTAATAATACGGTTAGAAACTAACCCTAAGAAATCGTATGGTAAATGTGACCAACGAGCCGTCATAAAGTCGATAGTTTCAACACAACGTAAAGAGACAACCCAATCATATTTACGCGCATCGCCCATAACGCCTACTGATTTTACGGGTAAGAACACGGTAAACGCTTGGCTTACTTTTTTGTATAAGTCATGTTTATGCAGTTCTTCGATGAAAATAGCATCAGCGCGACGTAATAAGTCAGCATATTCTTTTTTCACTTCACCTAAAATACGTACACCTAAACCAGGTCCAGGGAACGGGTGACGATAAAGCATATCGTATGGTAAACCTAGCTCTAAGCCAATTTTACGTACTTCATCTTTAAATAATTCACGCAATGGCTCAACTAAGCCTAACTTCATGTAATCTGGTAATCCACCTACGTTATGGTGAGACTTAATGACATGTGCTTTACCTGTTGCTGAAGCGGCAGATTCAATCACGTCAGGATAAATGGTGCCTTGTGCTAACCATTTAGCATTTTCTAACTTGTTAGATTCTTCTTCAAAAACATCGATAAATACATTACCGATAATTTTACGTTTTGCTTCTGGCTCACTTTCACCCGCTAAACGATCAAGGAAACGATCTTCAGCATCAATCTTAATGATATTTAAACCAAAATGATCACCAAACATGTCCATAACTTGCTGACCTTCGTCTAAACGAAGTAAACCGTTATCAACAAATACACAAGTTAGCTTATCGCCAATTGCACGTTGTAATAACATAGCAACAACAGATGAATCTACACCACCAGAAAGACCAAGGATAACTTCGTCGTCACCTATTTGCTCTTTCATTTTAGCAACAGCATCATCAATGATAGACGCTGAAGTCCATAACTTTTCACACTGACAAATGTCAACAACAAAGTTTTCTAAAATACGTAAACCTTGTTTAGTGTGTGTTACTTCTGGGTGAAATTGAACGCCGTAGAATTGTTTTTCTTCGTTCGCCATTGCGCCATAAGCACAGCTTGCTGTTTGTGCAACGGTAACAAAACCTTCAGGAATCGCAGAAACTTTATCACCATGACTCATCCAAACGTCAAGTAAGGCATTACCGTTATCACCAATGCTGTCTTCTACTTTGTCAAATAAAGCAGATTTAGCAATTAATTCAACGGCAGCATAACCGAACTCTTTATGGCTCGAACTTTCAACGCCGCCGCCAAGTTGCTCGGCCATAGTTTGCATACCGTAACAAATACCTAGAACCGGTACGCCAGCTGTATAGACATATTCAGGTGCACGAGGAGAATTAGCTTCTGTTACTGACTCTGGACCACCAGCAAGAATAATACCTGTTGGATTAAAGCCTTTAATTTGCTCTTCGGTTACATCCCAAGACCAAAGTTCGCAGTAAACCCCTATTTCACGTACGCGACGCGCGATAAGTTGAGTGTATTGTGAACCAAAATCTAATATTAGTATGCGGTGATCATGAATGTCTTTACTCATGGTTGTTTTCCTACCTTTAGCGCTCGTCATGAATAAACTTTATACTGTGTTGTTTTCGTAATGAAACAAAATCATTTATAAACCTTATTTATAATAAGATAAGTCATTTGTTTAATCACTCAACAGCCTTGCCTAAAGCTTATTCATTTAGAGCGAGTGTATAAATAAAGAGGCCGAGCTTTCTCATGTGAGATTCCAGCTCAGCCTATTTGAATTTGTTGATGAAACGTTTACTTCATCAATGCTTGTATTTTCTATTCACACCAAGTTGAAAATATTGTAGTCCTAGTTCAAGGCGCTAGCACGGAGCCTAGTTCACTAGGTGAGCACTTGCAACGCCGAAATTGGGCAACAATAATTCAACAAAACTTATCCCATTCTATAGTTGGGGGCTTCTTTGGTGATGGTTACATCATGTACATGAGACTCGCCCATGCCTGCTGAGGTAATTTTCATAAACTCTGGCTTAGTGCGCATTTCTTCAATAGTGGCACATCCAGTTAACCCCATTGATGAACGTATACCACCCATTTGTTGATGAATAATGGCTGAAACGGGACCTTTATAAGCAACACGACCTTCAATACCTTCTGGTACTAATTTGTCTGCTTCGCCTTCAGATTTTTGGAAGTATCGGTCACTAGAACCATCTTTTTGAGCCATAGCGCCTAAAGACCCCATACCACGATAAGACTTGTAATAACGACCTTGGTAAAGTTCAACTTCACCTGGTGACTCTTCAGTACCAGCCAACATGCTGCCAACCATTACACAGTGTGCGCCAGCAACTAATGCTTTAGCGATATCACCTGAAAAGCGAATACCGCCATCAGCGATAACAGGAATACCTGTACCTTTTAATGCTTCTACCGCATTTGAAATAGCTGTTAATTGTGGAACACCAACACCGGTAACAATACGCGTAGTACAAATTGAACCTGGGCCTATACCAACTTTAACCGCATCAACACCAACATCGGCTAATGCTTTTGCGCCAGAGCCTGTCGCAACGTTACCCGCAATGATTTGTAAATCAGGATATTTTTGACGGGTTTCACTTACACGGTCAATAACACCTTGAGAGTGGCCATGTGAAGTATCAATTAATAAAACATCAACACCTGCAGCAACTAACGCATCAATACGCTCATCAGTTCCTGCGCCAACGCCAACAGCAGCACCAACACGTAAACGACCTAGTTCGTCTTTACAAGCATCAGGCTTATTTTCAGCTTTTTGGTAATCTTTCGCAGTAATAAGACCAACTAACTTAAAAGCATCATCAACCACTAATATTTTTTCAATACGGTTAGTGTGCATTAAACCTAAAATTTCTTCGCGTGCAGCACCTTCTTTAACAGTGATTAAGTTTTCTTTTACTGTCATTAGTGAAGAAACCGATTTAGTTAAATCTGTTTCAAAACGCAAATCACGACCGGTAATGATGCCAACTAAATTGTTTTTATCATCTATAACAGGGAAACCTGAAAAACCTAAGTCGTCAGCTTTATGCATTACTTGTTCAATAGTAAAGTCAGTACTCACTGTTACAGGGTCTGAAACAATACCGCTTTCATATTTCTTCACTTTACAAACATTTTTCGCTTGTTCAGCAATAGTCATATTTTTATGAATAAAACCTAAACCGCCTTCTTGCGCTAACTTAATCGCTAGGCGCGCTTCTGTTACTGTGTCCATAGACGCAGAAACTAAAGGTACGTTCAAATTAATTTTACGGGTTAATTTAGTTTTTAAATCAGCCGTGTGTGGGAGTACTTTTGAATGAGCAGGTACAAGTAACACGTCATCAAAAGTTAAAGCTTCTTGGGCAATTCTTAGCATCGCAACATCTCTCTAAAAGGGTTGGTTAGGGAGTGAATATTGCGGCAGAATTTTAACCGTTTTCTTGTTTTAGGTAAACCTATTTCTGTTAAATTTTTATTAAAAGATCGTAAAAATAAACCCTAAATAGTTTTAAATGATGAAAATAAATTGAAAGACGACCCTATTCAATAAATAATAGTAAATCTTATCAATTATTAAGCCTTGATTTCTCTCTATTATGAGCCAACAGCATATTTTACAAATCAGCGAATTAACTAAAAAAGTACGTTTTCTTCTAGAAAGCGAATTAAACACGGTTTGGTTAACAGGCGAAGTATCAAATTTTATTGCCGCCAGTTCAGGTCATTGGTACTTATCATTGAAAGATGCAAAGTCGCAAGTTAAGTGCGCTATGTTTAAAGGAAGCAATAGGCGAGTCCGCTTAAGTACGGGGGCAACACCCAGTAACGGCCAACAAGTATTAGTTAGAGCAAAAGTTTCTTTATATGAGCCACGTGGAGATTTTCAATTAATTATCGAGCATATGGAAGATGCTGGCACGGGGTTATTACGTCAACAATACGAGCAATTGAAAAATAAACTTAATGCCCAAGGCGTTTTTGATTTATCTCATAAAAAGCTGCTACCAAAAAATATCAACTGCGTAGGCATTGTCACTTCCCCCACAGGCGCTGCCGTTAAAGATATTTTAACCGTACTGAAACGTCGCAATCCAAATATCAAAGCCATAATCTATCCTTCACTAGTGCAAGGCGAATATGCTCAAGGTGATATTTGTCATGCCATTGATAGTGCTAACAGTCGCAATGAATGTGATGTACTTATTGTTGGCCGAGGTGGTGGCTCTTTAGAAGATCTATGGCCATTTAATGAGGAAAGTGTTGTTCACGCCATTTATAAAAGTGCATTACCGGTAATTAGTGCCGTTGGTCATGAGATTGATACTACCCTGAGTGATTATGTAGCCGATTTACGTGCCCCAACCCCCTCTGCAGCGGCAGAGTTAGTCTCAAGTGATAGTAGTGAATTGCTCAATCAATTACTCATGTTTAAACAGCGTTTGATAAAAGCTCAGCAAAACAAGTTAGTCTATTTAGCCAATGAACAGAATTATTTAAAGCATCGTTTATCGCAAGTACATCCAGAGCAGCAATTACAGTTACAACAGCAAAAAGCTGATGAATTGAGCTTACGTTTAAAGCAAGCAATGAAACGTAACATAGAGCAAATACAGAGTAAGCCTACTCAGCTTAGCCAACGACTGTTACAGCAATCTCCTATAAAGACCATTCAATTACAGCAACAACAAGTTAACCAAAATACACATAGGATCACGCAAGCAATGCAAAACTCGTTGCAACATAGCAGTGAAAATTTTGTGCATTTGATTGAGCAATTACAATTAGTTAGCCCACTTGCTACAATAGCCAGAGGTTATAGTGTGACTCGTAATAAGCAGAATGAAGTGATCACTAAAGTAGAGCAACTATCAAATGACGAAGAAATTAGTGTACAGCTTAGCGATGGTCGCATTAATGCTAGAGTGATATAACGCCTATTCGACGAGTTTCCACTGCTAACATTGCTCAGTAAAGCTTACTGTAACATATATAAATAGCTGATATGATAATGATATGTATCTATTAAAATATCTTGTGTTATGCGTTTTAATTATCGAATTGTTTTCATTATAACTGCCTTAGTTTTTACCCTGTCTGCTACCTTAACGATAATTAACTATTTAACCTCGATGGAAACGACTCGAGAGCAGCTAAAAAATAGCGCCCTACCGTTAACGATAGATAATATATACACTGAAATTCAAAAAAATATCATTGAACCCAACCTCATTGCCTCAATGATGGCGCACGATACCTTTTTAATTGACTGGTTATCAGATGAAGAAGATGACGTGCAGCAAATTGTACATTACCTAGAAACCATTCAAAATAAATACCAGATGTTCACCGCATTTTTAGTTTCAGAGAAAAGCCGAAACTACTACTCGGCTAAAGGAATGTTGGATAAAGTTAATAAAAAAAGTCCTAATAGTCAGTGGTATTTAGACTTTCAAAAAGCTTCTGAATTAAACGAAATCAATATAGATTACAATACCAATATGGGCAGTGAACTTATCATGTTTATCAACCATAAAATTCTTGATAGTGATTATCATATGATAGGTGCCACGGGTGTAGGATTAAAAACGTCTTACATCAATGACATGCTAAAAATTTTCAGGCAACGTTATCAGTTTTCCGTTTACTTTGTAGATGTTAATGGCAAGGTTGTGATTGCTGAACAAAACGTGAAAAAATTGAATAACCTGAGTGAGATACCTGATCTTGCGAGGCAACTTTCAGACATTATTGGTAAAGGAAGTCAGGTGTTTGAATACTCACAGGCGGGAGAAGCTTTTTTACTTAATAGAAAATATATTAGTGAATTAGATTTATATCTTATCGTTGAGGCCAAGGTTAACAATTTTACCCAAGCCGCTGAAGAAACCTTTTATCTCAACATACTGCTCTCAGCAGTTATTACCTTATTGATAAGTTTTATCATTGTGCTTTATGTTAGAAAAATTCATTTGAAATTAGATAAACTGGCCAGTAATGACGACCTTACTAACTTGCCCAACAGACGCAGTTTTCATGATGAACTCGCAAAGCAATTATTACTCAGAGAACGTTATAATACCGAGCTGTCACTTTTATTTATTGATATTGATAACTTCAAAGATGTTAACGACACTAAGGGACATGACGTTGGTGATAAAGTACTAAAGTCTTTGGCAAAGATTTTAAATAGTAATGTTAGAAAAAGTGATTTTGTCGCACGATGGGGAGGTGAGGAATTCATTATCCTTTTAATCGACTCTGATATTAATCAAGCCCAAGTTATTGCTGAGCAACTACGCTCACAAGTTGCTAATAGTAATCATTTATCCCAAAATGCTCAACAACAAGTTACCATTAGTTTAGGGGTAACTTCGGTGACTGATGAAGATAATATCGATACTATTTTAAAACGTGCTGATTTGTCTTTATACAAAGCTAAATCAAAGGGAAAAAACTGTATTGTGTCAGACTAGTGCTTGATAGAGTAACTCTATTACCTGTTGTTTATTCACTTGATTGAATTTAACACCAAAAGACACACCATCAACTTGCTGTTTAAAATTACAAACGGTCGCGTCAAGTTTAATGTTGTCTTCTCCTTCACTCGTTTCCACCAAAACCTCGATAATTTTATCTTCAGCCAGTACCAATTTTTCACCATTGATAATATCTAACTGACCACCATTAACAGATAAATTTGTCATGGTCGTTTGCCAGTAAACATCATCAATTTTAACTTTAGCTACGATTTGAGTGTCAATGCGAACAGAAGAGCGTAATTGCTGTAAGGTGACGGTATTTGGGATATCTAATACCATAATACGGGAAGGAATTTGCAAGGTTTGCCTAATGCTACTAATAAACGCAACTGCTGCACCATATCGACCTTCAATAAGACCACGAACAGTAATCACAGCACCTTGACCAATGTATTGAGAAAACGCACCTAGTTTTGATGCATCAGGGTACTCGATTAATACGTATTTCTTAGGCAAGTAGCCAATAAAATAGGTATTAAACTTTCTTTTTTGACCTGTAGGCGTAGAAATATCAATAATGATCGGCGCACCTGCCTTCAAAAAAGATAAATTACGTGCGGATGGTTTAGTTGGATCAATTAAAATTTCTGATTCAGCCATATTTTTCAATGAAATAATACGTGGGACATGTTTGTTACCTTAGTAAAATCAAGGCATGATTGCAACTTGCTAACATTATCAGCTGGACTAATTCATTGATCCATTAGATATTATTAGCAAGTTTCAGTAAATCCTAGTCTTTTTTATAACCTTGCGTGGCACGAGCAATTTTCTTTTGCTCGGTATAATTTAGCTTCTTCTTACCTGCAAATGGGTTTAACGTATCTTTAAATTGAATACGGATAGGCGTTCCCATCATTTTTAATGACTTACGATAATAGTTCATTAAATAGCGCTTATAAGACATAGGTAATTTCTTCGCTGAGTTACCATGAATAATAATGATAGGCGGGTTATAACCACCAGCATGCGCATATTTAAGCTTAATACGTCGTCCTTGATGTAGAGGAGGTTGATGATCAAAAACCGCCATATCAAGTATTTTGGTTACCATAGCGGTTGAAATACGCTTAGTTGCAGAAACAAAAGCTTCTTCAACTGACTCATATAAATGACCAACACCTGTACCATGTAAAGCAGAAATAAAATGTACACGGGCGAAATCAATAAAACCTAAGCGTCGATCAAGTTCCGTCTTAATACGATCTTTCTCATGATCCTCTAATCCATCCCACTTATTGACGGCTAAAACGAGTGAACGACCCGCTTCAAGGATAAAGCCTAATAAGCTTAGATCTTGATCGCTAATACCTTCTTGAGCATCGATGATAAGAAGACAAACGTTGGCATCTTCAATGGCGCGCAAAGTTTTAATCACTGAATATTTTTCTACAACATCAGTCACATTTTTACGACGACGAATACCAGCCGTATCAATTAAGGTGTACTCACGGCCATTGCGTTCCATTGGAATATAAACGCTGTCACGCGTTGTACCAGGCATATCGAAAACAACAACACGCTCTTCACCCAAAATTCGATTGGTTAACGTTGATTTTCCGACATTAGGACGACCAATTATAGCTAATTTTATCTTGTCATTTTCTTGAGGTTCATCTTCAAGCTTCTTAGCAAGTTGCTCTTCTGTAAGCTCAACTTCATACTCTTCAGAGAATTCGTCATTTTCAACATCCTCTGCTTTGGGTTGGCCAAGTTCTTCGATATGAGGCGTTAGTGCAAGCGTTAAAAGTTGCGTAACACCACGACCATGGGCAGCAGCAATTTGGTGAACATGCTCACCTAATCCTAACGAATAAAACTCTGCAACAGCTGAATCGCCATGTATACCATCAATCTTATTGGCAACTACAAATATTTTTTTATTTTGTTTACGTAAATGATCAGCAATTCCATGATCTGCTGCGGTCAAACCATCACGGGCATCTACTAAAAAGAGTACTGCATCAGCTTCTTCTATCGCCATCAACGACTGTTCAGCCATAAGTACATCAATGCCCTTCTCATCACCATTAATACCACCAGTATCAATAACAATAAAAGGATGTTCTTCTACTTCAGCTTGACCATATTGACGATCGCGAGTTAGACCTGGATAATCGGCTACAAGAGCATCACGACTACGGGTTAAACGGTTAAATAACGTTGATTTTCCGACATTAGGACGGCCAACTAGAGCAACTACAGGAAGCATGAGCACCTCAAAGGAATCACCATGCAAGCGAGTAATGCACGGTTTTTCAAACAAATATAAAAACTAAATATCAAAGATTAAAAACAAAACGACTCAGTCAGCTTAGTTAAAAATGATATTGCTAAAAACAAGCAACGGCTCCTATGCAAAGTGCATTAGGAACCGTTATTAACTTTAGTTGTTTTCGTTGAAAAAAAACAACTAATAACAGTGCAGCTTATTGAGCAGCACTGACAATTTTTGGTGTAATAATAACTTGTAAGTCACCATCACGTGATTGGCTATACATTACATCATCAACAACAGTTGGCGTTGAATATATACCACTACTGTCAACGTGATGACGAGACACTATTTCACCTGTGTTTTGATCTAGCCAATGCAAGTAACCTTCAAAGTCACCGACCACAATATAGTCACCAACGACTGCAGGTCCAGTTACGCTGCGATTTGTTAACTCAACATTACTCCAGCGTTCAATACCATTAATTCGATTAAGAGCATAAATATGACCACGAGTATTGGTAATAAAAATATCATTACGATATACAGCGATCTGTCTGTATGAAGAGTATTGGCGTTTCCATGAAATTCGCCCTGATTTTAATTCGATAGCAACTAAGTTTCCACGAGCAGAAATGGCATAAACTTTATCACCAAACACTACTGGCGCTGAATCAACATCGATAACGCGTTGCAATTCTGTTGAACCAGTCGCTTCACCTACTTCTGTTGTCCAACCTGCTTGGCCTTTGTCAAGAATGTATACACCTAACTGCCCCTTGCCAGAGCCGACTAATACGCCACCAGATGCAATAACAGGTGTACTAATACCCCGTAACGTTAATGCAGGAACATCTTGTTCGACCTTCCATAACTCATCGCCGGTATTAGCATCAAAGCCTTTAAGTACGCCAGACGCAGAATTTACCACTAAAATTCCAGAATCAATGGCAGGTGCAGTGATAACTTCACCCTTAATTTTAGCTTGCCATACTAGCTCGCCTGTTTCAGCATCTAAAGCAAAAACATCACCATTTTCAGTACCAAGAAATATTTTGTTCATACCTGCGATAGGACCGCCTGCAACTAAAGCAGAAACACGACTCTCCCAGAAGCTACGTTCATCATTAATGTCACTTAAATCAGCTTGCCAAATTTTATCGCCACCCTCTTTTTCAAAAGCAACAACATCACCCGCACGACTGGCACTATAGACTTTGTTATAGGCAACAATAGGTTTTATACGCGAAAAGTAGTCATTAACACCATCACCGACACTTCGATCCCACAAGACTTCCACATCAAAAGCATTATCTAAGTCGGAAAGCTCCGCAACTTTAGTGCTAAGGTCTTCCTCATCACTTGATGAACAAGCAAATAAGCTTGAAGACAACAAGATGATGGCGAGTACTTTTTTAGTACTCAGACCTTTAAAAATTTTTTTATCAAAACAACGCATAGTTTGCCTTATTAACAACAGTAAATGATCTTGCTAAGTAACCTAATTAATTTACTTACTTAACTGCAGGTTCTGCAGCGACCACGTCAGCAACAGGCAAAGTCGTTACCTGTGCTAAATCATCTAATTTAATTTGTAAGCTTGGGCTTGTAGCAATACCATCAGCGGCAATAGCGGCTTGATAAGCATTACGGGCAAGATCATTTTTACCTTGTTGCAAATACGCATCACCTTTGATTTCTTCAATAGCGGCAGTAAAAGATTCAGGTAAATTGCTATTTAACGTGGCAAGGGCGTCTGAATATTGCTCCAGTTGAACTTGTACACGAGCCAAGCGTAAACTTGCAATAGCTTTAATACCATCAGTTGGCGCAGACTCAATTGCAGTAGTTAGCTGTTTTTGAACTTGTTTCCAATCTTTATGGGTCGCCGATTCTTTAGCAAGGGCCAATGCAGTTAAAGAAACATAGCTATTGTTACCATTTTCACTGATAAATTTTTCACCATTAGCAGTAAAAGCTTCAGCATCTTTACTACTTTGTTCGATAAGTGTTTGATAGCTATCTGATACGGCTACCTCTTGCTCAAATTGGTTATCTTGGTAAAGATTAAAACCGATAAATCCAGCAAAACCTAGGGCAATACCCGCGATAATAGTATTACCATTTTGTTGCCAGTAACTTTTAATTGCTTCTACTTGTTGTTCTTCAGTTTGATAAATTTCCACTACTTCACCTTGGCCAAAGGCCTTTAAATTAATTCAGATAACAAGCTCGAAACTTGGGTAAATTCCACGCTTTCCTGTTCTTTTTGTCCGCGTAAGTATTTCACCATAACTTTCTCTTGGCTAATTTCATCATCACCTAAGATTAACGCGATTTGTGCGCCGGATTTATCGGCACGTTTTAATTGTTTTTTCATATTGCCACCGCCACAATGACACTGCAATCTTATCTCTGGTACTTGATCACGCCATTGTTCAGCTAACTTGTTCGCTGCAACTTGTGCTTCATCACCTAATATAACGACATAGGCATCTACTTGTGGACGAATATTCGTTATTTTTTCTAATTCTGTTAGCATTAAGACTAAGCGCTCAATGCCTAAGGCAAAACCAAAGGCAGGTGTTGCTTTACCACCAAGTTGCTCAACTAAACCATCATAACGACCACCAGCACAAATAGTGCCTTGAGCGCCAAGTGTTGTGGTCACCCATTCAAAAACAGTGCGATTATAGTAATCTAAGCCACGTACTAAACGCTCATTTAATACATAATTAATACCTGCTGCATCTAAGCGAGCACACAGGGTGTCAAAATGCGTTTGCGTTTCTTCACCAAAATGTTCAGACAACTTAGGCGCATTCGTTAAAGCTTCTTGAACTTGTGGATTTTTACTATCCAGTACTCTTAACGGGTTTGTATGCATGCGTCGTTTAGAGTCTTCATCAAGTAACTCTTCGTGTTCAATTAAATATGCAATCAATGCTTCACGATAATTAGCACGCTCTTCGTTTGATCCTAATGAATTCAACTCTAGTGTGACAAATTCATTGATACCAAGTTCCCGCCATAAGCGCGAAGTAAGTAAAATAATTTCAGCATCTATGTCTGGAGTCGCAATTCCAAAGGCTTCCAAGCCAAATTGATGAAACTGGCGATAACGACCTTTTTGCGGTCTTTCATGACGAAACATAGGTCCCATGTACCAAAGGCGTTGTTCTTGGTTATAAAGTAAACCATGTTGAACACCAGCACGGACACAACTGGCAGTACCTTCTGGACGTAGTGTTAAACTATCGCCGTTTAAATCATCAAAAGTGTACATTTCTTTTTCAACAATATCGGTTACTTCACCAATACCACGTTTAAATAGCGCGGTTGACTCAACAATCGGCATGCGAATTTCAGCAAAACCGTAATTACTGGCAACACGGCGCAGTACCGTTTCAACCATTTGCCAAATATTAGTTTCATTTGGAAGGCAATCATTCATGCCACGTATTGCTTGTAGAGCCTTTTGTTTAGCCACTGAGCTGTTCTCTCTTTTTAATTCTTTAGAAGGGCCGACCAGCATGCCCCTTGTGGGACCGCTTGCTGGCACTTAATGCTGTGTTAAAATTGCGCAGCGCGCAGTATACCTAATAATGCTAATCGAATAAACCATGATACTTATAGTGTTTTAATTGCCTTACACGATAAGTTAACGCCAGTTTTAGTCTTTTGTTAGGATATCAATTTTGTTTTTTTCATCAAGTCGCTCACTCATTGAGCGTGCTTTAGCGCGGATACGCTGCTCTAATTGGTCAACAAGATCAGTGTTATCAAAGCGTTCCTTTTGACGTATGCCATCTAAGTAATAACCACTTTTTTTACTGCTACCCGTTAAGCCAAGGTCTGACACCATAGCTTCACCTGGTCCATTAACAATACAACCAATAATAGATACATCCATTGGCGTCATAATATCTTCAATGCGTTGCTCTAACGCATTTACTGTCGACACCACATCAAACTCTTGACGAGAACAGCTTGGGCAAGCAATTAAATTAATGCCGCGACTACGTAGTTTCAATGATTTTAAAATATCAAAGCCCACTTTGATTTCTTCGATAGGGTCAGCAGCAAGAGAAATACGTAATGTATCGCCAATACCTTGGGCTAATAATAAACCCAAACCAACCGATGATTTAACTGATCCTGATCGTAAACCGCCAGCTTCGGTAATCCCTAAATGTAGTGGGTTATCAATTTGTTTAGCTAATAATTTATAAGATTCAACCGCTAGAAAAACATCAGACGCTTTAACGCTCACTTTAAACTGGTTGAAATTCAGCCTATCTAAAATATCAACATGACGCATAGCCGACTCAAACAATGCCTCAGGCGTTGGCTCGGTATACTTTTCTTGAATATCTTTTTCTAATGAACCACCATTAACACCAATACGAATGGGAATATTATTATCCCGTGCACACTCAACTACGCTGCGAATTCTATTTTCGTTGCCAATGTTACCAGGATTAATGCGTAAGCAATCAACGCCATATTCAGCTACCTTTAACGCAATGCGATAATCAAAATGAATATCAGCAACTAAAGGAACTTGCACTTGTTTTTTGATTTCACGAAAAGCTTCAGCAGCATCCATAGTAGGCACGCTTACACGCACAATATCGGCGCCAACGGCTTCCAGCGCTTTAATTTGCGCAACAGTTGCTGCTACATCCGTAGTCAATGTATTTGTCATTGATTGCACAGTAATTGGCGCATCGCCGCCAACAGGTACGTTACCGACCATAATTTGGCGAGACACACGACGTATAATGGGTGATTCTTTAAACATAATTTTTCTTTATATTTTTTCTGTATGTAAAGTAGTCGCTAAATTAAGGGGTCCCCCTAAGACAGTGGCTACTCAACAATAGGTAAGTTAAATTTAGCAATATTGCCGATATCAAAAGCCGACATATCTACTGGTTGATCATTAAAAATAATACTGGTCAATTCTGGTTTTCCAACAGTAACACGCAGCGGGGCTTTACCTTGTATAGTCATCACATAACCTGATTTTTTCACACCCCAGGCAATTCGCTCACCTGTTGCATCATAAATATTTACCCAACAATCGCCCTTAAAGGTAAATACTGCAGTACTGATCGCTAGTGCTTCTACTACTGTCGATTGAGCAACGTCATTCACTTCTACATTGGTCAATACTTCAATATTAGTATTTTCATCACTGATTAGTGGTTTAGTCATTGTGTCTAACGTTAATCCTACTTCATTTTCACCTAGCTGAGCATCATCATTAGCAAGCTCTTGGTCTTCACTCAAAGCAGGTTCAATAGGTTTCGATGCCACATCATCGCTTACGTCTTCAGCTTGAGCTATTACAGTACTCGGAATAACACCTGATGAGTCATTTGCTTGTTGCCTGCTTTCTTGCAACCACCATAATACGGTCAAACCAACCAAAATAGCCACAATCAAATAGCTTAACCACATAACACGGCTATGCTCTGCTTGTTTGGATGTTTCTTTAGAAAAACTCAACATTTCGCTGCGTTGTATAGTAGCAGCATCAAGCGCATCATAACTTGCCAGTACATCTTCCACTTCAACGCCAACTAATTTAGCATAATTTGCTAGATAGCCTCGATTGAAAGTTACTGGCATTGAGGGATCAAAGATATCGTTTTCAATATCTTGAACAAGCCCTACTTTTAAATTTAATTTACTGGAAATAAACTCTTGTGAGAGTGATAACGCTTTACGCGCTTCACCCAACATAGCTCCGGGACTCAACATTTCCATGTATTCATCTAGGTCAGTGACTTGTTCAGTGTTATCACTTGGTTGTTCTTTATCTACTTTAGAAGCAGGGGATACATCATTAGTCATTAATATTTTTCACTGTTTGAGGATCAACCACATAGATCTTATCGCCTATCTGGATTTTATTTTTTTCGGAGATATTATTCCACTTACGTAATGTGTTGAGTTTGACATTATATTCCACAGAAATACTATACAAATTTTCACCTGGTATCACAGTATGTAAGACTTCTTGTATATCAACCATGTCAAACTCATTACTTACTTCTGCAACAGCTATGACTTCAGCTTCCACTACTTCAGTTTCGATTACTTCTGGTAAGGCTTCAGGTAAAGGCACGTCACGTGTCGCTGGTATAGGCTGGGTTGAAGTGGGTTCTATCGTATTTGGAGTCACTTGATTAACTACCGCAGCTGCTGTTACTACAGGAGTTACTTTATCGATTTCATTATTAACCTGCACCACCTTTTCTACTGTTGTTAGTGCGGTATCATTTATTGGCTGACGTGTCGCTGCAACCGTTCCCGCTACCGTAGTAGAGAGTATTGCCGTTCCTGAGCCAAACACTGATGGTGATGTGATTTTTATCACTGGAGGTGTCGTAGATGTAGGCACAGCTGTCGTTACGACCGCAATATTTGCAGTATTCATCATTGGAGTAACTGTTTTAACACTGTTGGTATAAGGTGTGTTCGCTGATTTTCTCGGTGAAAGTTTTACCACGCGTTTATTTTTAGATGACGATAATTGACGATTTTTTTCTTTTTGGGTAAGTTGGTATTTCTTCGCTAAATTATCAGCGTCGATCAACTCCAACTCATTGAGTAAGTATTGTTTACCTTCCCACGATTGCGGGTACATCCTTACTAACATATTCGCGTAATTTCTTGCGGTTCTACGTTGACCTAATTTCCAATACAATTTATAGGCGAGCGATAATGAGTCTGCGGTAAAACGTTGCGTGCTACGCTCAAATTTTTGTAAGTAAAGCTTACCTTTCTTGTAATTTCCCATGGCATATTGCAGGCGGACCATTTGAAATAACGTACTTGATCTGTTTGGACTATGGTAAATAGATTTATTTAAGTACATTTCTGCTTTTTCGAAATTGTCATTTTTTAAATAACATGAGGCAAGGTTTTCATAACTTTCTGAAACTAATAAATAACTAGGTACGGCAATCGCTTTAAGAAATTGTACTTCTGCAGCAGCAACTTTATCTTGGCGACATAAAAATACCCCGTAGTTATTCAAGGTATCTGCACTGTCGGCTTTAATTGATAAGGCTTGTTCAAATGACTCAATAGCAAGTTTCCCTTCATCTACTGTTTCATAGTAATGGGCAAATGCTGTATGTACCTGTACTAAATTCGGTGAGAATTTTTTTGCCTTTTCAAGATTAAGTTTTGCCTGAGACATATCACCCATTTTTAAGTAGCCTAATCCTAACGAAATACGCGTTGCCGCCATTTCATCACGATTTGCTTGGTTTTTTACAATAGGCTCATTATTTTCAAAGCTTTGGGTAACACAACCACTTAACAACGTCATAGAAATGGCTGTTAAAAGTGTTGGAATTAAATATTTAGCCATAGCTTTATCCATAATGTGCAATGCGTTAACCGCCTCTTATTGTTATTTTTTCACTAAAATCAGTAGACTTAGACTATTTTTATAGAGATAGTGTCAGCTTTAGGTTCATCTTTCAATGAACTTATTTCAGCGTTCTTAGCTGCATTTAAAACACTTCGCTTAGTTCTATCAAAAACATCACCTGCTAGCTGACCACAAGCCGCATCAATATCTTCACCACGTGTGCGCCTAGTGATAACAGTTAATCCATAACTTTGTAATACTTTATCAAAACGATCGATGCGAGAGTTGCTTGAGCGTGAATAAGGTGAGCCAGGATAAGGGTTAAAAGGAATTAAATTAATCTTACTTGGCAACCCTTTTAACGCATGCGCTAATTCATGGGCTTGGTCCGTGCTGTCATTAACGTGATCAAGCATAACGTATTCAATCGTTGCTTGTTTGTTCGCTTTTGAACCATCGATATAACGACCCGCCGCGGCAATGAAGTCTTCTAATGGGTATTTTTTATTAATTGGCACTAACTCATCACGCAACTTATTATTAGGTGCATGGATTGAAATAGCTAAAGCACAATCAATTTTTGCTTTAAGCATATCTAATGCTGGCACAACGCCTGAAGTACTCACCGTTACACGGCGCTTAGATAAACCATAACCTAAATCGTTTAACATGGTATCAAGTGCTGGTATTAAATTTTTCATATTTAATAGTGGTTCACCCATACCCATCATAACGATATTGGTAATCGGGCGAGTACCTGCGATGCGAGTCGCGCCAATGTCATTGGCGACACGCCATACTTGGCCAATAATTTCGGCCATAGATAAATTGCGATTGAAGCCTTGCTGAGCCGTAGCACAGAAGGTGCATTCTAATGCACAGCCAACCTGAGATGATACACATAGCGTTGCACGATCATTTTCAGGGATCCAAACAGTTTCTACTTCTTGTCCGCCTTCAAGTCTCAAAGCGTATTTAATAGTACCGTCTTCTGACACTTGTTTTTCAGAAATATCAGGGGCAGATATCACACAGTTACGCTGTAACTTTTCACGTAACTTCTTATTGATATTGGTCATTTGCTCAAAGTCACTGTAACCAAAGTGATAAATCCACTTCATGATTTGATCTGCTCTAAAAGGCTTTTCACCAATAGACTCTAAGTATTCACGCATACTTTTATGATCAAAATTAAGTAGGTTTACTTTTCCGCTTACATCACTCATAGAACAAACTCTCAATAACTAAGATTAAACTACTAAGATAAGTAGCCTAAAAAACAAGGCGCATATTGTACACTTTTTAAGCGTCAATCGCAATTTTACTAGGTTATCTTCAGAGGAATTATTATCCGCTTAAAATAACAAAAGGATTTTACTAATTGCTCAGTAAAATCCTTTTAATTTAATTCATTATTTAAGCAAAGCAAACGAAATGAATTCTAGGAGACTGCACAGAGTTGACGTTAGTCAATGAGTACAGTCGACAACGAAGTCGTGAGCTTTGCGAAAATTAAAAATGAATTAACGAGTGCGTGGGCAGATTTCGTCATCAGAGAAGAAATAAGCAATTTCACGAGCAGCTGATTCTAAAGCATCAGAACCGTGAGCAGCATTTTCGTCAATTGAATCAGCAAGATCAGCACGAATAGTACCCGCTAATGCTTCAGCAGGATTAGTAGCACCCATGATTTCACGGTTTTTAAGAACAGCGTTTTCGCCTTCTAAAACTTGAACCATTACAGGACCTGAAGTCATGAATTCAACTAAAGCGCCGAAAAAAGGACGTTCGCTATGTTCAGCGTAGAAACCTTCAGCTTTTTCTTGGCTTAAGTGGATCATTTTAGAAGCAACAATTTTTAAACCTGCAGTTTCAAAACGGTTGTAGATTTGACCAATGAAGTTTTTAGCAACTGCGTCTGGTTTTACGATAGAAAAAGTACGTTCGATAGCCATGATAAGCCCTTATAATAAATTTAAATTTTAGTGTAATTAAGTAGAGATCAAATTAACAAACTGACATCTACAAATTTTGGCGCGATTATAAACGAAATAATAGTAAACTGCTAATATTAACCGTTGAATAATTATCATAATATTTTGCTAATTTTTTTCTGGTCCTTTAGTCGTAGTCAGCAATGAGAAAGACAAAGTATTCTTCAAGTTTACAATGAAAAATCCCGCTTATTGGGCATTTACTGAGTTTAGCTGTAACGCAAGCGGCTTATGATTCTCTGCCTTTTACAAATAAAAAAATAATAAAAATTTCATCATTTTTGCTCTAAAGTGTCATTTTTGGTTGTTACATTTGGTCACATTGTCGAAAAAATTCTGAAATGCTTTCATAGTTCACTGCGAGTTAAAATTAAACAACTGCAGGATTATCAATGCAATTTATAAAACGTGCGCATGGGGAAGAACAACCATACTGGCCAGCAGGGCCATTTAAAATTAGATTACCTTTTGTTCATTACCGCTGGGAATTACCAGAAATGATACAAGGTTTTTTCATGTTCGTGGTTGGCTTAGCCATGATCCCTTTGCTTGAAAGTTACTTAGGTATGCCGTATGAAGCTGCATTAGCTTTTACCTTTGTTGCTGGTATAGGCTATATTTTACCTGCATTACTCGGAGTTCCTTTAGTTCCCGGTTGGATAACGCCTGCCATTCCAGTGGTATTACTTTATTTGAAAGGCTTTGAACCAGGCCCTGAAGCAATCAGAGCATTGTTTGCCTTACAAATTGAAGTCGCTGTTATTTTTCTTATTTTAGGCGCGACTCGTCTAGGCTCTAAATTAGTTGATGTCATTCCAAACTCACTAAAATGTGGAATAATTATTGGCGCCGGCATGGCAGCAATGATGGGTGAACTAAAAATTGGTGGTCGTATTGACGCAACGCCTATTTCATTAATTGTTGGCTCTATTATTTCAGCCTATATCTTATTTTCTCTTTCTTTTAAAAATGTTATCAACGAAAACTCTTTTGCCCGAAAAATTGCTAACTTCGGCATGGTACCTGGAATGATCATTGCTATGCTCGTAGGTTGGACTGTCGGTGAGTACCCATTACCTGACATAGAATGGGGCATTACTAACCCAGATTTCTCGTTAATGTGGCAATATTTACCCTTTACCGTTGGCTATCCTGATTGGGAAATATTCTTACTGGCCATCCCAACAGCCTTAATAGCTTATGTTATTGCTTTTGGCGATATCCTTGTTGGTTTTACCTTAGTTAATCGTGTTGATCATATTCGCAGTGATGAAAAAATCGAAGAAAATGTTGACCGTGTTCATCTTGTTACCGCTATTCGTAATGGTTTTCACGCATTTTTAGCCCCCTGGCCTGGATTAGCAGGACCACTATGGACAGCCGCCCACGCTACCGTTGCAGAGCGTTATGCTATGGGTCGTAAATCTATGGAATCAATTTATAGTGGTGGTGGTACTTTTTGGATGAGTGGTTTACTTGCACTGTTCGCATTACCTTTAGTGACCTTATTTAAGCCAGTATTACCAATCGCACTTTCTCTTACATTAGTGCTTACAGCCTACATATGTATCATGGTTGGTATGGAGCAGCTAAAAAATTCAACTGAACGCGGCGTTGCCGGTATTGTTGCGGTTACATTAGCTATGCCAGATCCTAAATCAACCATGTATGCTGTATGTATTGGTGTAATACTTTATTTCCTCATTGAGCGCCCTAGATTAATGGGTAAGCATAACAGTGAAGATAATATTATTTTTGCTGATGAAGCACAGGAAGAAGTGACCGTAACTACAAGTAATAATACTTAGTAATAGGGAATATATAAATGACTACTATAAATATTTTTGAACAGTATTTAGAGCCAAATGAAGCTAACTATATGGCCCTAACGCCCATTTCATTTTTAGAGCGAGCGGCTTTTGTTTACCCAGACAAAACAGCAACCGTTAATGGTGATATTCGTCATACTTGGTTAGAAGTTTTTCAACGCTGTACCCGCTTTGCTAGTGCTTTGGCAAAACGAGGCATTGGCCGAGGCGATACCGTATCCGTTATAGCACCCAATATTAGCGAACACTTTGAAGTACACTTCGGTGTACCGATGAGCGGTGCAGTACTCAATTCTATTAATACTCGTCTTGATGCTGAAGCGATTGCTTTTATACTTGTGCATGCAGAAACCAAAGTATTGATCACAGATAAAGAATTTAGCCCAATAGTAAAAAAAGCATTGCGCATGATCCCACATAAACCTTTAGTCATTGACATTGATGATCCTAACTTTAACGAAGGTCAATTAATCGGCTCGTTAACGTATGATCAATTGCTTGAAGAAGGTGATAGTGATTTTGAATCGATACGACCTAATAATGAATGGGATGCTATTTCTTTAAATTATACCTCTGGTACAACGGGCGATCCTAAAGGCGTGGTTTACCACTATCGTGGTGCCTACCTTAACGCCGTAAGTAATGTTATGTCATGGAGTATGGGTGAACATCCAGTCTATTTATGGACCTTACCTATGTTTCATTGTAACGGCTGGTGTTTTCCTTGGTCAATTGCAGCAACCGCTGGCACGAGTGTAAGTTTACGTCATGTGCGTGCAGAGCCTATATTCAATTTAATTAGATCTGAAAAAGTGGGCTACTTTTGTGGTGCTCCGATTGTATTAAATATGCTTAATGGTGCAGAGCCTTCATTAAAAGCCGACATAAATCACCCAGTGAAAGTAATGACTGCTGGTGCTCCACCTCCTGCTTCAGTGATTGAAGGTATGGAAGCTTCTGGTTTTAAAGTGACTCATACCTATGGCTTAACCGAGACCTATGGCCCTTCTGTTGTTTGTGCTTGGCATGACGAATGGAATGAGGAAAGTCCTGAGAAGCAAGCTAAATTAAAATCTCGCCAAGGGGTTCGCTCTCCAATGCTTGATCAACTGATGGTAGCAGATCCACAAACCTTAGAGCCTATGCCAAAAGATGGTGAATCAGTCGGTGAAATCTTTATGCGAGGTAACCTAGTGATGAAAGGCTATCTAAAGAACCCTTCAACCACGCAAGCTGCTTTTGAAGGCGGTTGGCTTCATTCAGGTGACATCGCGGTTTGGCACAGTGATGGTTATATTGAAATAAAAGATCGCTCTAAAGATGTCATTATTTCAGGCGGTGAAAACATTTCAAGCGTTGAAGTGGAAGATATTTTATATCGCCACCCCAAAGTTCAAGAAGTGGCGGTGGTCGCGAAAAAAGATGATAAATGGGGAGAAACACCTTGTGCGTTTATTACACCAATGCCAAATGTAGAAATAACCGAACAGGAAATGATCAGCTTTTGTCGTGATAATATGGCGCATTTTAAAACACCAAAAACCATAATATTTGGTGAGTTACCAAAAACGTCAACGGGTAAAATACAAAAATTTGTCTTGCGGGCACAAGCAAATAAGTAGTATCAAAATTTTTATAATTCTTTATAAATAGTTTTTTAAATAGTAGTTATATACTTTAACGGCTGCAAACTACATGACCCTGTAGTTCGACGTTGTTTAAGTATAGTCCCTTCCAACCTCCTGCTATTTTTTTGGGCTGGCTTATCGCCAGCCCTTTTTTTATAATAATTTCATCGTTTACTTGAACTAGGTGACTAATGTTTTTACAGCAAAAATTGTCCCGCACTTTCTTTTCTGCCATCACCTCTATTTTGCTCGTATTACTTATTGGTATTTATTGGTATTCGGTGCCTTTAATTAATAAAGAAGTATACAAAATTGAAAAAAATGCCAGTCGTTTAGTCTTGAATAACGTCTTTGAGCTAGCCAGTACCATGCAACTCAACCTAAAACCTCGTAAAGAAGAAGTCGTTCATAGACTACGTCAAATAATCAAAAATAGTGTCATTGCCAAGACGGGTTATCTTTTCATTTTTGATGAACAAGGTAATATGCTGCATCATCCTAACCCTAATATTAACGGCAGCAACGCTTTACAGCTTAAAGATCCAAAAACAGGTGAGCCCATTTTACAAGAGCTTATTGCTGTTGCCGATACAGGAAAAGAGCTCGAATATCTTTGGGATAAGCCTAGCGATGCCAATAACTATAGCTATAGTAAATTATCCTTAGTACGACACTTACCTGAACTGGGTTGGTATATTTGTTCTTCTGTCTATATAGACGAGCTACAAAGCAGCGGAAAACTGCTTAGCCGACGCATTTTAACTATGGGTTTTATTACCTTCATGTGTGCCATTTTTTTAGCATTAATTTTTTCCTATTGGGTAACCAAACCGATCAATACACTCGCTTTAATCGCCAGAAAAGTCAGTCAAGGGGACTTAACCGTAACCAGTGGTATATCGCGTGCCGATGAGTTAGGTATTTTAGGCAAAGCCTTTGACGACATGGTAGAACAAATGCGTGAGAATATTGAAATGCTTGATTTAAAAGTTGCCTCACGCACACAAACATTAGCCACAACCAATGCGCAGTTACAACAAGCTCTGAGCGAGAGTCAACAAGCTCAGCAGCAATTAGCACAAGTGCAGCACATCAATGCTGTTGGGCAACTTGCTGGGGGGTTAGCCCACGATTTTAATAATATACTCACTATTATTTTAGGTAATCTACTCGCTGCTCAGCAAGATAATGAGAATAATAGGCCGTTATTATTACGTTTACAGCCGGCAATAAAAGCCTCACGTAAAGGCAGTGATATTACTAACCGTTTATTAGCCTTTTCACGAAGACAATATTTGGTGCCTTGTAGAGTGAATATAAAGGGATTAATTGACGAAACAATCGAGTTATTGAAGGGTTCTTTACCCAGTAAAATTACCATTAACACTGATTATTCATATGACGAGTTACAAGTTTATGTCGATGCTAATCAGTTAGAGAATTGCTTAATTAATTTGGTGTTAAATGCAAAAGATGCCATGCCAAACGGCGGCGTTATCACTATCATTGTCAATAAAAGAATTGTGAATGAGTCTTTACAGTATGATGAAGAAGTAACCTTCGGAGACTACCTTGATGTCACTATCATAGACGATGGTAATGGTTTCTCAGAACAAGCAATAAACAAAGCATTCGAACCCTTTTTTACTACAAAAGACACTCACCAAGGTTCGGGTCTTGGTTTGAGCATGGTATTTGGCTTTATCAAACAATCACAAGGTTACATTCGTATAGCTAATCAGGAAAATGGCGGTGCTAACATATCACTCTTATTGCCTTTACTTAACGGTGAAAAAGAACAATTAAATTCAACAATATTATTCGATGATGATAAGGAAAGAGCAAAAGAAACAAACTTCTCCAATAAACTGATTTTATTAGTGGAGGATGACCATGATGTTCGCGCTATTATTAGAGAGCAATTAATCTCGTTTGGTCTAAATGTTATTGAGGCAAATGATAGTGATGAAGCCGAACAACTTATTGATACTATTAATGACTTATATGGTATGGTTTCAGATATTAGTATGCCGGGTAATAAGGATGGTTTTGAACTTGCTACCCAGTTAAAAAGTCGCTCTCCTAACTGTAAGGTTGTACTCATGAGTGGCTATTTTCAACAACCCAACAAGCCAAATGAAGACACGCCTATTTTGTTAAAAAAACCTTTTGTGGCAAGTAAGTTATTTCAAGCATTACAATAAAAATAATCGAGGTGATGACACTTGTGAATACTAAACCCTTAATTTACGTTATCGATGATGAAGCCGAAATTTGTGACTTAGTTTGCCAAGAGCTTGAGCGTTATAACTTTAGCACCCAAGCATTCACTACCGGTGAACAAGCCCTATTAGCAATCAAAAAACAGTTACCATCACTTTGTATTATTGACCTTGGCTTGCCTGATATGGATGGTTTGTCATTAGTGAAGAAGCTTTTTGATGATAAAAAAATTGGCGTAATTATTCTATCTGGTCGAAACAGCTTACCCGATAAAGTATTAGGCTTAGAGCTAGGTGCTGATGATTATATTAGCAAACCTTTCGACCCACGAGAGCTTGTTGCGCGGGTAAAAAGTATTATTCGGCGGATTGTGGTCAATGAATTACCCATCACAACACCTCATACTGCGAGCTTTGGCGATTGGACATTTGAACAATCAACACTCACTTTAGCCAACAGCAAAGGCGATAGTTTTATGCTAAGCGCTGCTGAAACTGAAATTCTAATGATATTACTTAATGCTCCTAGGCAAATATTATCACGAGAGCGTTTACTGAGCGAAGATGCAACGTCTTTTGATAGAAGCATTGATGTCAGAATGTCGAGGTTAAGAAAAAAAATAGAACATGATCATAAAAACCCAAAAATAATCAAAACAGTATACGGTGCTGGTTATATTTTCACTTTGGAAGTCACTTGGCAATAAACCATAAGACTACCAAAGCAAACTTAACTAAAGCCAACTGAAAATTTCTGGGTTTACTACTTTTATTTCTATTGTGTACTAGGGTCTGTTAATCTTTCGCGGTTAAATTTTGTTCGCCTATTTAAAAGAAAGTAAAGCGTTTTAATCGCGGCGAGTAGTGTGTAGCCTAGTCACTCTAAGCAAATACTACTCAACAAAGAGTAAAACGCTTTTAGCCGAATCCTTCGGACAACGTTTGTTGGTCATTTTTACGGCGTTATCGCCTTTTTATGTGGAACTACCACATGACAAAGGCTCTGCCTTGTACAAATACCCAACAAACCGCTGCAAAAACAATCTCGAAAGTTCAACAGACCCTAAGTAACTTCACCTCTAATTAAGCAAAGTTAAAGTTACTTAGTTAAATACCTGTTTGCTACACGCTTGTTCTACGGTATTGGCGATATTCAGGTTTCCAAAAACTCTGCTCAATTTTTGCTAACAACTCATCATCTGTTACTTCCAATGCTAATCCTTGCTTATAAGCTACTTTAGCAATGGCAAAAGCAATATCTCTACTTAATTGTGCAATAGAGGTTAACGGTGGCAATAATTCATCAGACTCTTCATTTGCAAGCGGTGATGCGGCCGCTAAGGTTTCACTCGCAACTTGTAACATATCATCGGTAATTCGACTGATATTTGCCGCAACAACAGCTAAACCAACACCAGGGAAGATGTAACTATTATTACATTGAGCAATTGGGAACGTTTTTCCTTGATACTCAACTGGATCAAACGGGCTGCCTGTCGCAATAATCACTTGTCCTTGTGTCCAATTAATAACTTGGCTAGGCGTTGCCTCTACTTGTCGAGAAGGGTTACTTAACGGGAAAATTATTGGCATTTCACAGTGAGACTTCATCGCGGTAATAACTTTTTCGGTAAATAATCCTGCTTGACCCGAAACACCAATAAGAATATCAGGTTTAGCACCGTGCATTACTTCAACTAGTGAGGCAAACTCGCCAGTAATATCCCATTCGGCTATGGCTTCATTGCTTTGCACTAGTTTTTGCTGAAAATCACGAAGACCTTCCATTCCTTGTGTTAACAGACCAAATCTATCAATCATAAATACTTGGCTACGCGCTTGCTCGACAGACAATCCTTCGTTTATCATTTGACTGATAATTTGTTCGGCGATACCACAACCTGCAGAGCCTGCACCAACAAAAGCAACACGCTGCTCTGATAATTTAGAGCCTTTACTACGACAAGCAGCCAATAAAGTCCCAACAGTAACCGAAGCGGTTCCTTGAATATCATCATTAAAACAACAGATTCTATCTTTATATCGTTGTAATAATGGCATTGCATTTGGTTGTGCGAAATCTTCAAATTGCAATAAAACATTCGGCCAGCGACGTTTAACCGCACTGATAAACAACTCTAAAAATTCATCATATGAATCTTGATCGATACGCTTATGTCGAGCGCCCATGTACATAGGATCATCTAATAATTTCTGGTTATTCGTACCTACATCAAGCATTACCGGCAAAGTATGCGCCGGGCTAATACCGCCACAAGCTGTGTAAAGGGACAGTTTACCAATTGGAATACCCATGCCGCCAATACCTTGATCGCCTAGGCCCAAAACACGTTCACCATCGGTAACTACAATCACTTTCACTTTATTTTTAGTCGCGTTACGCAACATGTCATCAATATTAAATCTATCTTCGTAAGAGATAAACAAACCGCGTGAACTTCGGTAAATATCAGAAAATTGCTCACAAGCATCCCCAACCGTTGGGGTATAAATAATCGGCAACATTTCAGCCAGATTATTTTGTACTAATTTAAAAAATAACGTTTCATTATTATCATGAATGGCACGTAAATAAATGTGCTTATTGATATTCGTTTGAAAGCAGCTGTACTGACGGTATGCACGTTCAGCTTGTTCATCAATGCTTTCAAAGCGTGGCGGCAAAAGCCCTGTTAGGTTAAAACTACCGCGCTCTTCTTTGCTAAAAGCACTGCCCTTATTGAGTAAAGGAGTTTCTAATAATGAAGGGCCGGCATAAGGAATATAAAGTGGGCGTTGAGATTGAGGCATTTTGATGACTACTTATTTGTTTTATGAATAATCGAAATAGGCGAAATTGATAGTGCGAAGTATATACCCGCTCTACTTCAAGATGCAAGTTCAGGCATTTTGAAGTAGAGCGGGTATAAATGATATTAAACCTGCTGCAAAGCAAGGGAATGATTGATTTTGTCAAAAATGAGAGATAATTGGTTGAATGGGATTAAAAAATAATTTCGATTCTACCATGCGAAACAAGTACACTTTACCAGCAAAATAGTCCTATCAGAGTCGCGGATAAGTTCACATCTTTACAGGCAAAGTAAGAACAAAAGATTCACGGGACTAATCTACCTCTGCCATCCACGCCAATTGAATAGCTTCTAATACCCGTTCGCCACAATGATTTGGATCATCATCAAAACGTTCCAATTCAAGTACCCACTGTCTTAAATCGGTGAAATGTAGTTTAAACGGATCAACATCGGGATATTGTTCAATTAAGTCCAATGCAATCTCTTGTGAATCACTCCAAAGTAGTCCTGTTGTCATAATATTTTTCCTATTGTGCATACCGTTTCTTCTGCCTGCTAATACTTATGATTTAACAATAAGCCTGACACTAAAGTAACAAATGAAAGAAAAAGAAATCTATAATTAACATTAGTATAAGCCAAATGAATAGCAACCTCGCTTTTCGACAAAAAGGGCAATCGGTATGCCACCATTTTTTAAGTTTAGCTTTCATTTTATTTCCACAAAAAACACCTTGCCTCAATGTTAGCGTATTTAGTGATTAAAACCATTAAACAAAATAAAGCTGCTTAACAACAAAATCAGCAATACAGTGCTAACATACGATGCATAATTAGTTTTATATTCCATAAATTGAATAAAACAAAAGTACTAAGGCAGCAACATGGATTCTTTTGATAAACATATTTTAAGTATTTTACAAAAAGATTGTACTTTATCAACCAGTGACATCGCTGAGCGAGTTGGCCTATCGACGACCCCTTGTTGGCGAAGGATCCAAGCCATGGAGAAGTCAGGTATCATTAAAGGGCGTGTTGCCCTCGCTGATCCAGAAAAGTTAAACGTGGGTTTGTCTATTTTTGTCATGGTAAAAACGAATCAACATAATCCAGATTGGTTAACGACCTTTGCTAAAGTTGCCGAAGATTTCCCTGAAATTGTTGAATTCTATCGTATGAGTGGTGATGTAGACTATTTGCTTCGTGTTGTTGTGCCCGATATGAAAGCCTACGATCGTTTCTATAAAGAGCTTATCACTCGGGTAGATTTTTCTGACATTAGTTCAAGTTTCGCTATGGAGGAAATAAAGTACACCACTGCCCTACCCGTTGATTATATTTAGCTTTTTAATACGGGAAAATTCTAATAACTGCTAAATAATACCTAGCTAGTGGCCCTATTAAATAGGTAGAAGTTATTCAATAGGGTACCGCGGCTTAATTAGCGAGATTATTACTTTTATTCATCACTAGAATTGTGCAGTAACGTTGAAATAATATCCTTCGTATTCATTTCTATTTTTCTTGTTCACGACTGAATTATAACCCGTTTGCACTGAGTAGTTCTGATTAATGAAGTAATTAGCACTCACACCATAAGCATCATCTTCGGTAAAGTAAGCCGTGATAGATGTTCTTGTATCATAATAATAACTGCCATTAACACTCCAGTAATCATCAGCAAAAAAATAATCTCTATTATCATGTAGGTATTCGCCGCCAATCATCAGATAACTTTGCTCCCCTACGCTAAAAAAGTATTGAGATGAAAGCTGGTTAATATCAAAATTGTCACTCGCATTATAGCTAAAGCCAATATAATCAGTATCCGTTAGTTGCCAGTTATAACTAACCGTATAACCACAAATATCATCGAAATTTTCTTCGCAACCAGCGCTAATAAGAAAATTATCAGAAAATAAATACCCTATCAATAATGAGACATCGGTATCATCATTATTATAATTAGAGCCATTCCATTTACCTTTTGACTCGTTATAGTCGTAGCTAGCGCCAATGATGAAGCTATTTATTATCCATTGACCACCAATACCGTAGGTATTAGCGCTTGAATCAAAATTAGATTCCTGTCCATGCATTAAAGAAGAACCGTCTCTATTTCGATTGACCGCCGAAGCGAAGACATTACTACTGGTATTGATGTAAGCGAACTCATTTAAAGGGCCGAGTGCTATCTTTTCATCAAAATAATATTTACTGGAGAGTGCAAAGTTATCCGAATCACCTTTATTGTAAAATCCATATTCTGGTGCATCAGCAAAGTAACTTTCATGAGAGTAAGACAGTGTCGTAAATGACTGGTAACTTTCAGCAAGTACTGCGTTGCTGAGCAGCATAGTTATTAAGGCTGATAGTTTTGATAGTTTTGATAGTTTCAAAATGTAAAATCCCTTTAATAGTAATATCCATATAAAACAAAGTGAATATGACAGCTCCTACTTCTGCCGTCTACTAATACATTAAAATCTTACACTTTTCATACAATTAGTAGAAACAAAGCAATATACCCGTTACCATTCAAAGTGCAGCAAACATGCACCTTGATTGGTAACGGGTATAATAATAAAATATCACTTTTTCATATCCTTTTGCAGACTTATTATGAGCACAATAAAATTCTCCAGTACAGAAACAGAACAGTTAGTTACTAAGATTCAAGGCTATTTTGCCAAAGAGCTAGATCAAGACCTTGGTCAGTTTGATGCAGAATTTTTACTCGATTTTTTTTCTAAAGAAGTTGGTGCTCACTTTTATAATCGTGGCTTGTTTGATGCGCAAACAGTTATTGCCGCTAAACTGGAAGATGTGAGTGAGATGGTACAAGAGGGCATTAGTGAAATAGAAAAGCCCATTAGCTAAGCTACCGTACAAATAATATAGGCCTTTTATAGTTTAACAGTGATTCGCAACTCTAATGGCCTTTTACAAGCCTATTGAATCCTATAAAAAAACTCGCCGAAGCGAGTTTAAATACAAAATAAATTACTGTGCAGTTATTACGTTATTTGTCATCTTTTACTGTCACTGGTATTTCTACGACTTCTTCAACAGCCTCAATTTCTAGTACAGTTTCTTTGACTTTTACTTTTGCTGCTTCTTCAACGTCGAGTTTAGCTGCTGTCACTTTTATAGGCTCTACCGCTTGTGCTTGCAATGCTAACGCTTGTTGTTCTGCCTCTTTTTTAGACTGCTCTTGCAACGCTAATACTTTTTGCTCTGCTTCTTTTATTGTCTTGGCTTCTAAAGCCAACGCCTCTTTTTCGGCTTGTTCTTTTAGTGCTAGCGCTTTTTGCTCTGCTTCTTTTTTAGCCTGTACTTGTAACGCTCGCTCTTTTTCAGCAGCATGTTTACTTTCAACATCTGATACCGCTTCTTTATAGGCTTGTAAGCGAATTAACTCAATATTTTTACTTTGCAATTGTTTATTAAGATCTGAATTTTCAATAACCAAAGCATCATATTTTCCGTTTAAATTAACTAACTGACTTTTGAATTCAGTCCTAAGGCTTTCTGTAGCCACTGATGACTGGCTGTTATCACTTTGCAATGCTAATACTGCAGCATTGGCTGTCGTTAACTTACCTTTAATAGTGCCGGCTTGCAGTGCTATTGCTTCTACTTGCTTTGTCATTGCTAAATCACGTACATCAGCAGTCCCTAAAGATTCAGAGACTGTGTGCAATAGTACTTCTTTATCAAGTAAATATTGCTCGTAAGACTTACTTTTAGTGTTCTTCAAAGCATTTACTTCTTTCGATGTATGAAAAAGGTGAGCAAGTTCAAATTCAGCCAGCTCTACTGCGGTTTTAATCTCTTTAGTGGCGCGAGGAGTAGCAATAATAATTGCATTTGCATTGCTTCGCGCTGTTAATAACTGCTGGTGACTAATAGGAACATATCTTGCCAAACTTTTTTTCTTGATATAAGCAATATCGGAATCAAGCTGACCTAGCGCGTTGACACGTACGGTACGTACTTCTAATGCTTGCATATCAATAAGTAATTCGGGCTGTTTTTCCTGCGCCTTACTTACTTTACCCTCGTCAATATATTCAACTAGATCATCAATTCTTTCATTAATTTTTTGGTAATCTTTGGCGTAAATCTTAGGTGTACCAATATCTTTTAATAGAGCTTGTTGGGTAAACGTTGCGGCCAAAGTGCTTTCTGCCGTTTCTTTAATGCTATAAGAAAATTTCAGTTTTTGATTGGCAAGTGCAATATAATTAATAATTTCTTGCTTAGCTTCTTGGTATTGCTCGGTATCACTTTGAAAAACATTTAACGTGGATGTGCCGTTTTGGCCTATATCCATATATTCTTCGGTCGCATTATCAAATTCTTCAACCGCTTCTTCAAAAGTACCCGGTGCAAAGTAAGCGAGTTGATCTCTTCGACCTTGATTAATTTCTTCCTTTAACTTATCAAGAGAAATTTTCGCTTCAACAAAATATTGAGTTTGTTGATTAACTTCAGCGTTTTTCGTAGTCGCTGGTTTACTGGTTGATTGACACGCTGTCAAAAGTGACAGTCCTACACAAGCAATACATAGGGTTAAGGTTTTCATTTAAGGTCCTTTTAAGGTCTATTTCAAACAAAGAGTTACACATTTTTACAAATTATAACGCGAATATATTTCATCTATCAAAAAATAATCTTAAACCTTTACTTTAAATAACCTTTTAATGACTTATTTAGAATAAAAATCATTAAAACAAAGAACAATAGACATAAAAAAACTCGCCGAAGCGAGTTTTTAATTATTATATACAGTCTGTGTTTACTGTTCAGCTTTTACCGGAAAACCACGATCACGCATTAACGCTTCTACTTTTGCATCTCGGCCTCTAAAAGCACGGTAAGCTTCACTTGGATCAACCGCATTGCGAACACTAAATAAATGCTCTACCAGTTTATCCGCAACATCTTTATCATAAAAACCGCCAGGGGCTTCTGCGAAAGCTTCTGCAGCATCAGATGTTAAGACTTCAGCCCACATATATCCATAATAACTTGACGCATAGCCTTCACTGCTAAAGATATGACCAAATTGCGGACTACGATGACGCATAACAATTTGCTTTGGCATTTTTAATTCAGCTAACGTTTCACGTTCAAATTGATCCGGATCAATGCCTGTAGGATCGACGGTATGAAACTTCATATCAACCAATGCAGAAGCTAAATACTCAGTCGTACTAAATCCTTGGTTAAAGGTTGCTGCTTGTTTGATTTTAGCAATTAACGCTTTAGGCATGGCTTTACCCGTTTTGTAATGTACAAGGTAGTTGTCAATTACTTCATCGGTTGATAACCAACGCTCTAATAGTTGTGATTGAAACTCGGTGTAATCACGTACGCCAGAGTTCAGCGTTGGGTACTCAACTTTTGATGCTAAAAAGTGTAGAGCATGACCAAATTCATGGAAGTAGGTTTCTGCATCTGACCAAGAAATTAACGTAGGCTGTCCGGCAACACCTTTAGAAAAGTTAGAGTTGTTAGAAGACAACACATTTGTTTTCCCCTCAAACGTGGTATGAGAGCGATATGTGGTCGCCCATGCGCCTGAACGCTTACCTTTACGTGCGAATGGGTCTAAATACCATAAGCCAATATGTTCACCTGAGATTTTATCTTTTACTTCCCAAACACGAACATCTTCATGAAATACCGGTACAGAGCCATCAGTGACTTCAGTAAAATCAAAATTAAATAAGCGCCCTGCTACATAAAACATAGCTTCACGTAATTTATTTAGCTGTAAATACTGTTTAACTTCATCAGAATCTAAGTCGTATTTGTCTTTACGTACTTTCTCTGCATAAAAACGGTAATCCCATGCTTGTACTTGTTCTATACCGTCTTGTTTTTTCCCAATAGCTAGCATGTCAGTAACTTCTTCATCGACACGTGCAATAGCTGCTGGCCAAACTGATTCCATCAAAGCAATGGCATTTTCTGGTGATTTAGCCATGCGATCTTCTAGGCGCCATGAGGCATAGTTTTTATAGCCTAATAAGCCGACACGTTCATGACGTAACTGTAAAATTTCTGCAATGATGGCATTGTTGTCATACTCATCGCCGTTATCACCACGGCTATAGTAGTTTTGCCAAACTTGTTTTCTTAACGCTCGCTCTGTTGAATAAGTTAAAAAGGGGTCCATAGAAGAACGCGTGTTGGTAATTGCATACTCACCTTGATGATCTCGTTCGGTCGCAGCAGCAGCGGCAACATTAACAATAGACTCTGGTAAGCCCCCCAACTGTGCTTTAGTTAAGTAAACAACATAACTTTCTTCATCCGCTAAAACGTTATTACCAAACTTTGTTTGCAACTGCGCTAAACGTTGATTAATTTGGGCGTAACGTTCTTTATCGCTATCATTTAATGTCGCGCCATCACGTGAAAAACTATTATAAGTTAATAAAACTAAACGTTGTTTTGCCCGACTTAGTGATTTAACTTCATCAGAATTATAAACGGCCGAAATACGATTAAATAATTTTTTGTTTTGTTTGATGGTCGAAGAAAAAGTAGATAATTTTGGTGCTAACTCTGTACCAATTTTTCTAAATTCACTGCTTGATTTATTAGAACGCCAAATGCCGTAATAGGTGAAGATCCTATCTAGATCACTGCCTGTTTCTTCCATGGCAACAATGGTGTTTTCAAACGTTGGCGCTTGAGTATTATTAGCAATCAAATCGATTTCAGCTAAATTAGTCGCCATCGCTTTTTCCATTGCTGGTACTAGCCCTGCTAATGTCACTTGATCAAATGCAGGAACGCCCTCAAAAGGTCCTTGCCATTTAGCTAAAAGCAGCGCTTCTGATTCTTTTACTGTTTGAACGCTATTAATAGCTGTATTTACTGTGTTAGCCGTAGGCTGAACTTCAGTAACATCCGTTGCTGTTGAGCAACCCATTAAAATACTAGAAACTAAAAATGCTTTGATAAACAGGGGTTTCATTGAATATTCTCTTTTTATAGTAATTGCCAGTACTATATCAAGCATCAACTGGAGGCGATATATCCGTAATGACCGTCTACCGCAGTATCTACGCGGTTAATCTCATTTATCCTTGCTACCTTCAAAAGTGCAAGATTTCAGTAGAGTAAATGTCACTGTAGGCAAGGAGAATAATTTAAGTATAGTCACTCTATGCTTTGGTTATTTAGCACAATATATATTACAGCACACAAAAAAGGCCGGCTACCTAAGTAGCCGACCCAAGGGGAGTGGAATTATAACAAGTCGATGAAGAGACCTTCTCAATCCTTAAGAAGGATGACTAAATGATTTGATATGGGGTTGGGAGCTCCCCTAAAACTGTGCCGAGTAAATCCTACTATTGGTTTACTCGCTATTTAGTCGTCGCAGTAATCGCAGCTGCCTTTTTAGCTACAAAATCAACCAACTCTTGTTCTGTCAGTGATTCATCAGCATTACTATCAATTTTTGTGAAAGACTTCACTAACCATTCATTTTTTCCATCAACAACTTCTTGTCGACTTAACATGCCATTTTTATCGGTATCTAATGAAGTGAAAGTAAATTTATCATTTGGCTCTTTTACTGCTTCAATAGCTTTTTGAATGGCTTCTGCGTTAGCTGAATTTTCTGCATTTACTACGGTATTATCTTCATTGGTATACGCTAGATCATCATCAGCATTGACTAAGAAAGAAGCCATACTTACGGCTACTACAAATGCGGTTACTTGCGTTAAACTGATACTATCCATGGTGAATCCTTTTTTTAATATTAAAGCGTTTTATTTACACTGGTTAAATTCATTATCGATTATGGAGTTGCAAAGACTATACCAAATAGAATAAGTAACTGATTTTTATGGATTTACATAACATTTAATCAACTAAAACCTTGCCAAAGTGTCACCAGATAACAACACAATAAAATATTGTCAGTTATTGGTGGATAAAAAACTGATACAAAATAAAATAAAACATTGTTTTACAACGACTTAAAAAATCAACTTTTATCTTTTGTACTTGTCTCAAAATAAAGACAGTCTTGTTTTTATGTTGTTTTTGTCATACAAAGGGCATTCAGGTGTAACCATAGTAAAGAGCTCAGGCTAGATTTTATGACTTCTCATAGCAACCTAAAAAAAAGTAAGCGATTACCAAGCCAGTTAACACGTTCTTTTTTTAATTTTAGCCAATCACTCCTTAATAAAATCTCTATTAAGAAACTGACATTAATTGGTTTTACCTTCGTCGCAATGCCATTGGTGATGGCTTTGATTTTTGGCGCAAATAAAGCCAGTGAGTTAGCCAAAAAAAGTACTAGTGCTATCTATAATGTTGCGCAATTAACACAGCTTAACAGTAAGCTTGATGACACGATTGCCAAACTAGAGCGCTCTGCAAGTCAATTTGTGGTACTTAAAGACGATGAATTGCTTGCCGTATATAGTGGCCATCACAAAGCGTTAAAAGATATCATTCAAGAAACATCGGCTAAGCAGCAGGATAAAGTACTAAAAGAGCAGCTAACATCGTTGCAAGCTGAAAGTTATAGAATAAAAGTACTAATGCTAAGTGATGATGTTGGTGCTTTTTCTTTAGAGCAAATCCAACAAGAATTTGAACCATTACAACTTATTAATGAGCAACTAGAGAAACGCAGCGCTTTTGTTGTTAATCAGCAAGTTCTAGATATACAACACACCACCGAAGAGATTAGTAATAGCATTCTTGAGCGCTTATATATTATCCCTATCACTCTGCTCATTGCCGGTGTATTTATCATTTTGATCACCAAACCATTAAAACGACTCACGGATAAAATTCAATTGCTTGAGCAAGGAAGTTTTGAACAAGAAATTAACTTACACGGTCCTGCTGAAGTCAGGGAAATAGCAGATGCGCTAGAAAACATGCGCCAACGGCTTCATGCACTTGAGTTACAAAAGTCGAGCTTTATCCGTCATATATCCCATGAATTAAAAACACCACTAGCTGCAATTAGGGAGGGCACTGAGCTTATTTATGATAATAGTGTTGGCCCGCTCAATGAGGACCAGCAAGAAATTTGCGATATCATTCGCGTGAGTGTTAATCGTCTTCAGCGTTTAATTGAAGACTTACTCGATTTCAATATTGTCCTTGATTCAACCAGCCTACATGGCTTAGAGAAAATTAGTTTATCTGAGTTAATAAACGATGCATGTAATATTCGAAAACTCGATATTAAGTCGAAAAATTTGACCATGAAGTGTAATAACAGTCCGTACTTTATTTACAGTAACAGCAAACAACTCAGTGTCATTTTCGATAATATTCTCTCTAATGCGATAAAATATTCCCCGGTAGATGGAAATATCACCATAACTTATAGTAGTAGCAAGGAGTGCATAACCATTAATATCATTGACCAAGGACCTGGGATAGAGCCATCGCTCAGCGAAAAAGTATTTGATGCTTTTTATCAGGGTAAAGCCCCAATAAACAGTCAGATAAAAGGCAGTGGCTTAGGACTTACCATAGTCAAAGAGCTATTACTTCGCCTTAATGGTAATATCGAAGTTATACCAGCAAGGAAAATTAGCGCTGCCAATGAGAGCGGCGCCTGCATCACCATCACTTTACCTAATACGCAAACAGATAATGAATTATGAAAATAACTAACCTGAGCGTAAAACATTCAACAATGAGACCGGCTAAACAGTGCCTTTCGATCGCATTTATTCTGCTATTAACCAGTTTATCAACTGCTTGCCAAGTGACTGAGCCAACAGCTATTACTCATAATGAGAATACTAATGCTAATGATTCGGTCAAATATAGTCAGTATTACTTAACGTTAAAAACCCTAAGTAATAAGCAGCTCTTGTTAGAAGAGAAAAAGCAGCAGTCATTATTGACTAGTCAGCTCAACGACATCCCCCTTAGCCAAGGCAAGCTCATCTTACTCTATAGTTTGCCAAATCCAGGGCTTAATCAACCTTACAAAGCAAAACGACTACTCAATGAGCATTTACTGACAAGTAATAAAATGAGTAAAGATAACCTCGCTTTTATCATGTTATTAAGAGATCAATTAAATATCCAACTTCGTTTACTTGAAAAGCAAGCGCGCGCTGACAAAGAATACAATCAACAGAATGATGAACACCGCGCAACAATTGAAGAGTTAAACCAACAATTAGACCTTGTAAATAAGCAACTGATCTTACTAAAAAAAATAGACCAGAATATTAACGAGCGTGGCTAAGAGAGAGACATTTTATGAACCTAAGCAGTCAAAAAGTTACCAGCAACTCAGCCAAAATTCTTATAGTGGATGATGATCCAAGTTTATTACGTTTACTCAGTATTCGTTTATCAGCTGCAGGCTATAATGTTGAATCTGCCGCCAATGCAAAAATCGCTTTAGGAAGATTACAAAACTTTATTCCTCAAGTAGTTATTAGCGATTTGCGCATGGAAGGCATGGATGGCATGGCTCTATTTGAACAAATTAGAATACAGCATCCGAATATCCCTGTAGTAATAATGACTGCCCATGGCACTATTCCTGATGCGATTAACGCCACTAAGCAAGGTGTTTTTAGTTTTTTAACTAAACCTTTTGAAAGCCAAGAGCTACTCGATACCGTTGAGCAAGCCATACGTTTACAGCCTTCAAATAGTGAAAAAACGAGTGAAACAGAGCAATGGCGAAATAATATAATTAGTCGAAGTACTGTGATGACTTCACTATTACAACAAGCCAAACAGGTCGCTACCAGTGATTTTAGTGTCCTTATTCATAGTCAAAGCGGCACAGGTAAAGAGTTGCTAGCAAAAGCTATTCACCAAGCGAGTAACAGGAAAAATAAGGTCTTCACCGCAATCAATTGTGCCGCTATACCTGAACAACTCCTTGAATCTGAATTGTTTGGTCACATTAAAGGAGCATTTACCGGCGCAGAACGAAATCATCAAGGCTTGTTTCAAGCAACCAATGGCGGTACTTTATTCTTAGATGAAATTGGTGATATGCCACTAAGCTTTCAAGTTAAACTATTACGCGTTTTACAAGAACGAGAAGTCAGACCGGTAGGCAGTACCCAAGCCGTAAAGGTCGATGTACGCATCATTTCAGCAACCCATGTTAATTTAACAAAAGCGATTAAAGCCAGTACTTTTAGAGAAGATTTATATTATCGACTTAATGTTGTTGAGTTAGAGTTACCCACTTTAGCGCAACGAAGAGAAGATATTCCATTGTTGGTCCAATACTTTTTAAATCAAGCGGTTGTTCGCTCAAACGTGCCCATAAAAAGCATCAACCAAGAAGCTATGGAGTTACTTATTAGTGCCCCTTGGCCAGGTAATATCAGACAGCTGCAAAACGTGATAGAGCAAAGTATTGCACTATCGAGTGAAAGCGTCATCAGTGCAAATTTAGTGAAAAATGCACTGCGTGATGATTCAACTCAATTACCATCTTTTCAGCAAGCACGCGATCATTTTGAGCGAGATTATTTATCAAAGTTATTAAAGATTACGGCAGGAAATGTATCACAGGCTGCACGCATTGCTCAACGTAACCGTACTGAGTTTTATAAGCTACTAAACCGTCATCACTTGGTCGCTGAATCATATCGTGATGAATAACCTATACCTGTTACCACCCAAGATATATCAGAGTCCTTAACGGGTATATAGCACTTCATCAGGCGAGGGCTTAACGTCTAGTTCTCGAACCATATCAGCAAGACACTGATTGAAGCGATTAGGTGTCGACGTTAGTGCTTAATATCTTTTTTACACCATCAAGATAAGCATCATATTTTTCCCAATTACCTATCGAGCGATTATTAATAGGGCTACGTACTTGCAGCGCACTAGCGGTAGCCACTGGTGCAGAGTTTTGATGAATATCAACACAGTGTTCTTGCCAAGAAAGATCACAAAATTTAATAATCTGCTTAGCTTCATTTAAAGGATCGTTAACCAATTTTTCATAATTAATTAAATAAAAATTTTCAGGAAAAACTGCCAACCACAATTCAGCTAATTGTTTGAATAATTTATAGAATTCCGTGGTAGTTTGCAGATCATAAGCATAACTGTAATACGATTGATTAACGGAAAAAAGCTGCCTGAAATTACTGACAATAGTATCCAGTGGATTTCTATCTAAACAAATTATTTTTGCCTTTGGTAATGCTTGTAGGATAAAACCAACATAAAGTACATTTAATGGCATCTTATCGACAAACTTTGCTGTGTTTCCAGTTATTGCCCGCGTATTTTCAATATACGCTTTACCCAACTCAGTAAAGTTAATGTGTTGTGTTGCTGCTACCGTCTCGGCATCGATTACACGATTACTAGCAGTTTTAGTCATTTTTTTAACGAGTAAGCCAAAGTGTTGTAACTCCCCTGCACTAGTCACGTCAGTATGTTGTGAAATAATTCGTTCAACCAAGGTTGTCCCTGATCTTGGCATACCAACCACGAATATTGCTTCATTGGTTTCAAAGCCCCGAGACAGAGACTCCTGGCGGTCTTTAAAGTGGCTTCTAAGACTTTGAAACAGCGCTTTGTCTTCATCAATGCTGTAGTTCAACTGTTTGAGCTTGAATTTTTTTGCCGTGTCTAAGTAGTGAAATGCTTTGTCAAAATCTTTTAAGGCTTCATATTCACGTGCTAGGGCATGGCCTATATATAATCTGTCGTCTGCATGCTGAGTTTGTTCAAATAATTGCTCAAGTAGAGGAATATGATTGCAGTCTTTTGATATCCCTCCTAACCCTGTCAATGCCGAATGTGCTTTGTAATAGTTTGGCGCCATTGAAATAGTTTTCTCATAGGCTTTTTTAGCGCCATCAAAGTCGCCAATAAACTTTAATGAAGCACCTAAATTAAAAAAGTAACTCGGATTTTTATCATTAATAGCTACCGATTTTTTAAAAAACTCAACCGCTTTTTCATGCAATCCCATTTGGCTATACGCCACGCCGAGCGTATCTAAGGTTAATGAGGATTGAACCGTTAATTTAGCGATTAACTTAGCAGCAAGATCAGCAAATTGTAGTGCTTGGACATGATTGTGTTCGAGCGCATAGTGTTTGGCAAGTTGTGATAAATACTCGGGGTTATTAGGAGCAAGACCATTGGCTTGCTTAATCAATTCAATCGCTTTTGCTAAATTATGATGGGCACTGGCTATCATAGCTAATAAAAAATAGGCGTCAGCAAAATATTTATCTTGCTGTAAAATTAAAATTAAATGCTGATGCGCTTGTTGATACAAACCTTGATTTAAAGCTTTTTGTGCTTGCTGGTGTAATACTTTTATTGTGCTAGACATGCTTCAACCATTTAATTTTAATTAACGAGAGAATAATTATTTTGAGTCACTACTACTTATAAAAAAGGCGCTGTATTATTTAATAAACTAAAATAATACTACGCCTTTGTTTTTTCTTTCAGTTAAGTTAACACTTAAATATCAAACAAGTATTCGAAACGCACACCTGCTTTACGTGGTGTGATTAAATAATGCCCGTAGTTACGCTGTATATCAGTTCCGTTTGAATTCATAAAAGGATGTTTAGCTAAACCAATGTCTCCTTGATCACGTCGCACTGAACTATAGGCATATTTATCAAACATGTTATCTACGTACAAGGTTACCGACCAAACATCTTCAGAGAAGCGTGCTGACATATTACTCAACGCATAACCAGGTATTACTTCACCATCAGCCCTTAAGCCCGCTTTAGAATAGACATCACTTTGATAAGTTAAACCATAGTTAATGTCTAAACCAGTATCACCAAATACTTCAGTGGAATAAGTAGCCCCTAATGAGAATTGATGCTCGGCTGAGCCGGGTAAACGATCACCATCTTTACCGTCATAATAGCTTTGAGGTACTCCCGCAGCTAGTTCATCAGGAAGTAATATTTGTAACATAAATGGCGCATCTGCAGTTAATTCTGCCTTGGTATAAGCGTATGTCGCATAAGCGATAATACTATCAGTCAACATGGCTCGAGAAGAAATCTCAACACCTTTAGATTCTGCTGTACCTGCATTACTGATAATAGGCTGTTGGCCAACTTCTGTAGCACCCGAAACCTGAGCGTTGTCCCACTCAACCATAAAGAGTGCGGCATTAAAATGTAATTGGTTACTAAACCAAGTACTCTTAAAGCCTAACTCGTAGTTAGTGGTGGTATCTGACTCATACAATAATTCATCCGGTTGGGCACATACACTCTGTTGCTCCCCTGTATTTTCTTTACATACGGCAATACCGTTAGAGCCGCCAATTCTATAACCTTCACTTATCGTGGCATAACCCATGACATCATCACTAAATTGATAACTGGCATTAACCTTCAATAGGCTACCATCATCAGCAGCAGAAATACTTGCAAAGTCTAAATTAATCTCATCGGGAGCATAAAAAACTCTATTACCATCTTCATCGTCAAAACCATAGACGGTATTAGCTAAAGGGAAGTCAACTGTAGATGATGATTTGACCTCATAGTCATAAAAACGAGCACCCAGCATCAAGGTTAACCTATCCGTTACGCTATAGGTTATTTCACCAAAAATAGCGGACTCCGTAGTTTCTGTATTATCCACTGAGATATATTCTAATGAATCAGGACGTAATTGCACCCCACCAAAGTTATCAACAGCATATTGATCGAAGCCCGGTGTAAATTCACGAGTATCGAAAAGTTTTTCAAATTTATTATAATAAGCGCCGACAATCCAAGAGAATGCTGAATCCCCTGTGGATACTAAGCGGATTTCTTGGGTGAAGTTTTCAGCTTCATCGACTTCTCGAGTAAAAGCTGAGAAGCCAGGGAATTCTTCATAGCTATAATCTAAACGAATCAATAAATCAGTTTGATCACGCTGGCCAAGGGCTTCAAACTCTGAATAACCAGTTGCAGAAGTCAGTTCCGCAAAACCTAAATCAACGGTCATTTCTAAACTAAGTAAAGTATCTTCTTTTTCTCTTGGCTCTTGATAACGATAACCTGATTCATATTCACCCATCACCGTAGATAAAGAATTCGTTTCACTTAAACTATTGTGATGAACGATAGAACGGCCACCAATTTCTTGTTTTTGATAAAAGTAAGACAAGGTAGCATCAAAAATATCATTGGCTTGCCAGCGAATCATCGCTTTTGCCGTCGTTGTTTGCTCGAAATTAGCATCTTTCACTTGTCTCAAGTTACTGTTAACCGCATCACTGTCTGACCAATCCGGATCCGGCAATGACCCCCCCCCTTCTCGAACCACATAGTTATAATCAATATAGCCAGGCTCATCTAAATAGTTAACAGCAAAACGTACCGCTAATTCATCATCAATAAGTGGTGTATTAAACACAAAACCAGCTTCACCACCGGTATCATCACTTTCTGATAACGTAAAAATATCACCATAAAGCGAGCCTGATGTTTCGTCTAATATCGGTTTATTTGGCAAATAACGAATAGCGCCGCCAAGCGTGCCAGCGCCATATAAAGTTCCTTGTGGACCAATTAAAACCTCGACACGTTCAACGTCAATGAGTTTCATATCAACGACAAGGGGAATTTCGCCAATGTAAGTGGCAACAGTTCCTGCATCAGAATCAGGACCGGACGAGTTGGTATTTAAACCACGAACAATAATCGGAGAGCCCGTACGACCACCTTGGTCAGCAACACTTAAACCTGGTACCCAACGAGCAACATCAGACAACTGAGTTATATTTTGATCTTTCATCACATCAGCATCAAGTGCCGTGATATTTAATGGCGCCTCTTGCACTGTAGATGCTCGACGAGAGGCCGTAACTTGGATACGCTCTATACCATCCGCTGCAGAATCTTTAACTGCTTCTTCTGCATAACTATTTACGGGTAAAGCCAGTGCAGAACTCAGTGCTAAGCATATGGCAGACTTCTTAAATACCTGCGATTTTTTTACTTTCATGTGGTCTATTCCGAAATTTATATATATGGCTTATAGCCACTTCTTATAGCTAATTATTTCACTATTTGAAAGTTTTTCTAATTCAAATATCTACTTTATTATGAAGAAACATTATGTCATAACAATAAATTATTGTATTTATGACAGCTATTCCATCTTAACTGGGATTATATATGGTTATGCAGTTTTATTGAATAACTACCTACACATAATAATTAAATAGAAGTTTAGGATCATTAAGTAAAACTATTCTTATTTTGGCTAACATTAACTTTTAAGAAATTTACCTTAAATATTTCAATTAGTTTGCTAGATTCTTTTTCTCATTGCTATTTTTACTAGGGGTAATCAAGAAAAGGGTAAAGCAGAAGGGAACTTAACTAGGTAAATTAACATTCTTGATAAACGCTAATAAAACGTTATGCCATTCCGTATAAAGAAGTGACCACTTAGAACGGCATGGGCGACATTAACCCCATTTGTATCACCAAATGGGGATTTGATGACTAACCTAGTAACCTAGCTTGTAACCAAGCTGAAATATCTCTTAGCTGATCTGGTAACACCGAATGATCCATTGGATAACTTTTCCAAGTCACATCATAGCCAGCTGCAGTTAATAAGCTATTTGCCATTTTACCGGCACTCATGGGTACCACATCATCTCGCTCACCATGGTTTTGTAAAATAGGAGTCGCTGCATTAGCAATGTGACATTGCTCTGGTAATGTATCTGCTGTCGGTAAATAACAAGATAATGCCAAGATGCCCGCTAAGCTTTGCCCAAAACGTAAGCCAGTAAATAAACTCAATACGCCACCTTGGCTAAAGCCAGCTAATACGATATTTTTAGCTGCTATCCCCTGATCAATTTGTTCTTGGATTAACGCTTGTACTTGCTTTTCAGAGGCTAAAACACCTTCCATATCGGCACGATTATGCAAATCCATGCTTTTGATATCATACCAAGACCGCATAACATAACCTTGGTTAATCGTTACCGCTTGCTCTGGTGCATGAGGGAAAATAAAACGTATACCGTGATTTTCTGGTAAAGAAAATATAGGTACAACAGGTGCAAAGCCAGCACCCGAGTCTCCCAGACCATGTAACCAGATTACACAGGAAGTTGCTGGAGTTTCAGGCTCTACGGTAATTCGTTCAAGTGATTTTGCTGACATAAAATTCAATGATTTATTCGTTAATAAAAAGATGCCACATCATAACAATCGTTAGTGTCTGTGGCAAAACTGCATCTTGAATGGTAACGGGTATAGACTATTCAGCTAAGGTTTACAGTAATTGCCCAACATTACTTTGAAAGTAATCTAAAAATGTTCTCGTTTTACTAGCAACATGACGACTTTGGTAAAGTACACTTAAGCGTTGAGCAACACTCTCATGAGTAAGCGATAATCGTTGTAGTGATTGCGCTTGTGAATAATTCTTTAATACTCTGCTTTTTAATACACTATTTTTTAAAACATAGTCAGGTAACTTACACAAACCTAAGCCTTGCTCTGCCGCACGAAGACGCATTTCTGGACTAGAAAGTACCACTCTGCCGTTAACATTAACTTGCTCAATTTTATCACCATTACGAAAATGCCACAGCTGACCTTCCTCTTCTAAAATACAGTCATGCTGGCTAAGTTGTTCTGGTTTAATTGTTTTTTCTTGGCACAATTTATTTTCTGATTCTGACGACATTGTCGGTGAATAATAAATAGATTGTGGAAAACTTAACAATTCTTTAGCAATCCAGTTTGTTGTTGGCAACGCTTGTTCATGCAAGACAAAACAAAGATCAAACTTGGGATCAAATTCAGGAACCGATCCTGAGTAATGCTGACAATGTAAGTGGATTTTAGGATAACGACTTAAAAAATCACCAATTAATGTACTTATAATTTGATTAAAAAACTCTAAGGGTAATAAAATATTCAGCTTACCTTGGGGCTGATGTAATGATGAGGAAAGCTCTTCTTCTACTTTAGTTAAGGCATCTATATGCTCTTTACTGGCACAAAAAAGTAACCGACCACTATCGGTAAGTTCTTGTTTTCGTGTGGTGCGTAAAAGCAGTTCGCAACCTAGCTTTTTCTCTAACAGCACTAAACGTCGACTTAACTTTGACTTCGCTATACCTAACTCTTTTGCTGCTACTGTAAAAGATCCCGCTTCAACTAAGCTAACAAATAAATGCAAATCATCTAAATTGCTCAATTTCATACTTCCTTTCAATTGTTTCATTTTTAGAACAATGAATCCTATTAAACACATCTAATAAAGTAATTACAACTTCAGTACACTGCATTTACTGATTAACCGCTGACGTTTACCTAGAACATAAACCTAGATCACGAGCATTAAATAGTTATGCATTTAACTCAGATTAAAAACATCACAACACAAGCAATATAATGGAGTACATCATGAGCACAGAAACATTGATAAAAGTTGAAGAGATTTTAGCAGAGCAATTTTCACAAGAAGTAGAACAAGCCACAGGCAAGGTATTAATAGATTTTTATGCACCTTGGTGCGCGCCATGTAAAATGCTAGCCCCAGTAGTTGAACAAATAGCACAAGCACATGAAGATATTAAAGTTATAAAAATCAACGCAGATAACAGTCAGGAGTTAATGGCTAAGTTTGGTATACGAGGTATTCCAACATTACTATTAATGAACAAAGGAGAGTTAGTCGCTACACAAGTAGGAGCCGCTTCTGTCAGCCAAGTGACAAAGTTCGTTCAACAGTAATGCAGCTTAGGCTATCAACATCTGATAGCCTGAATATTTTTGTTACCTGCACAATATTATTGACCATACCTTGATCTATTTCGGGCATCACCACAGACTATTCATTACAATCATTCTTACAATGATGTCGTAATTATCTTAGATGTATACAAGGCACGCAAATGATGCAAATCACCGACTTAAAAACAGAACAAAAGATTCCACCACTATTACGCTTGGGTTTTAGACCCTTTTTTCTAAGCGGAGCATTATTTAGTGTTTTCGCCATTACGCTTTGGCTATTAATGTATAAAGGGACAATTAACTTATCACCTTTAGGTGGCGGTTATTGGTGGCATATTCATGAAATGATTTTTGGTTTTGGCGGCGCCATTATTGCAGGCTTTTTATTAACTGCCGTACAAAATTGGACAGGCGTTAGAGGTGCTCAAGGCAATACACTACTCGCTTTGTTCTTGCTCTGGTTAGCGGGTCGCACTTTTCTAGTCGTGCCGGACTTACTCGGTTCAACACTAAGCAGTTTAATTGACCTACTTTTTCTACCAACGGTTGCTTATGTCTTAGCCAAACCAATTATTGCCATGAAGCAATACCGTAATTTGTTCTTCGTACCATTGCTCGCTTTATTCACAATCGCTAATTTAGAGATGCACTTAGCAATACATTACCCGACAACCTTCAACAGTGTTTATTCTGGTTATGCCGGTGTTATGTTAGTGACCTTTTTAATGTCAGTTATGGCTGGTCGTGTTGCGCCTATGTTTACAGCCAATGGCACAAAAACCCCAAAAGCAGCACCACTACCTTGGTTAGATAAAGCGGCCAATGGTAGTTTAGCTATTGCTATGTTCAGTCTATTGCTACAGCCGATAGTTGGCTTTTCGGCGATATTCTTTGGCGTATTACTTATCGTTGCTAGTATATTTCAAACAATGCGTTGGGTGAGATGGCGTCCATGGATCACCTTACACGTGCCTCTATTATGGTCTCTTCACGGGGCGATGAAGTTTATCTGTTTTGGTTTATTCGTGCTTGGTGCAAGTTATTTAATACCCGAAGTGCCGAGTAATCATGTTTGGCACTTACTGACAGTTGGCGGTATCGGTGGATTAATTTTAGCCATGATATCACGCGTTTCTTTAGGTCATACTGGTCGCCCATTAACGCCACCAAAATCTATGACTATTGCCTTTGTATTAATAAATTTAGCAGCATTGGTTCGTGCTTTTGGTCCTTGGGCTGTTCCTGAAAAAACATTGTTATTTATTGATATCAGTGGCGGCTTTTGGGTTATCGCATTTGTTATCTTTATTGCGGGTTACGGCCCTATGTTAATAAACGCAAGAAAAGATGGTCGACCTGGATAGAGTATCTTAAACTAGACCTTCGTTGTCGTACGAATTTAGATAAAAAGCTAGGTAGTTCCATACGAACTCCCTAGCTTTTTTTTGAGTCTCAAAACAAGTGACAAAGCAATTAATTACACATAAGAGTCAAAACTATGCGCGCAGTTTTTTTAGATAAACAAACCTTCAGTTCTGCCATTGATTTTTCTGCCATTGAGCAGCAAGTTACCCAGTTAGTTTGTTATGCCAATACGTCGCCGACTGAGGTAATAGCGCGCTGCCTAGATGCAGATATTATTATTACCAATAAAGTCCAGTTAACAGCAGAAATATTATCTGCCTTACCAAATGTAAATCTTATCTGTATCAGTGCAACGGGTTATAACAATGTAGATATTGAAGCTGCGAGTCATTTAAATATTGCCGTAACGAATGTTAGTGGTTATGCCGGACAGTCTGTCGCACAGTATGTTTTTGCCCAGTTACTCGAGTATTATCAACAAACAAGTCACCATAATCGCAATACAGAACAGGGGTTATGGTCAACTAACGATACTTTTTGCTATCACGGTAATAGCATCAGCGAATTAGCAGGAAAAACGCTCGGTATTATTGGTTATGGAAGTTTAGGTAAAGCAGTTGCTGACATTGCACAGGCTTTCAATATGAAAGTGCTCATTAGTGAACGCCCTCAAGCCAGCACTATTCGTGAAGAGCGAGTTTCCTTTGAGCAGGTCATAGAACAAGCAGATATTATCAGTTTACATTGCCCACAAACACCTGAAACTCAAAACTTTATTAATGACAATGTATTATCTCGCATGAAAAATACCGCCGTATTAGTCAATACCGCTCGAGGCGCATTAATTGATGAGTCAGCGTTATTGAACGCTTTAAAAACAAAGGAAATTGCCTATGCGATTTTAGATGTATTAACACAAGAGCCGCCTTCTGCTGATCACATATTACTTAATAACAAGTTAAGCAACTTAAAAATAACTGCGCATATCGCTTGGGCTAGTCGTGAAGCTCAGCAGCGTTTGATTGAACTACTCAGTCAAAATATTTTAGCCTTTGCCCAAGGCGAACGATTGAATCGCTTAGACTAAATTTCACTGCAAGTTGCTTACAGTTTTGTTATCTTAACGTTGAGATAATCCATTAGATGCGTTACGAAAGTCATGACATTAAAAACAGACACGATTAAATATTTCCCGCTAACCTCTGAATACTTTTCACAAGTTATTTCTCTGGCCAATTCGGTTCATGGCGATGGTTATTTGGATAATGAGAAAATTGTTGAGTGGACCAATAAAGGCATAGCTAATATGATTAATTGTAGCTTTGTTGCGTTGCTCGATGACCAAGTTGTCGGCTTTCGTAGTACTTATTCAGCCAACCAATGGCAAATTGATCAATGGTGCAGCCCAGACTTATGGCAAGTAGATAGCCAAAAATGCTGTTACTTCAAGTGTAATACCGTTGATGAAAAATACCGAGGCTTAGGCATTGGCAAACAGCTATTACAACTTGCCATCAAAGCTGCACAGCAACAAGGCGCTCAAGCGGGTATAAGCCATTTATGGAAACAAAGCCCGAATAATAGTGCAGTAGGATATTTCAGTAAATGTGGCGGAAAATTAATAAAGTCACACCCTGACAAATGGAATGAAGAGAGTAAGCAAGGCTATAACTGTATTTTATGTGGTCATGACTGTCACTGTGAGGCGGCTGAGATGATTATTCATTTTGATAGTTGATATTTTAACTGCGGTTTCACTTATGATTAAATGCTATCCGCTTCACTATTGAGCCGCCTTTATATGCTTAAAGATATCTTCATTAAATAGCGCTAAACCTTTTCGAGTAAGAATAAAAGATGATGCGTTACCTACATTATGAGCAATAAAGTCTTTATGACGTAAAAAAGCGAGCGTACCTATATGCGCAGCATGTTTATCGGTTTCAGTATCTGAGCCTGGAAACACATCGTTAAAACCAATTTCTGTTGGCGTAAGAAAATGCTGCGCCAATAGTTTTAGTATTACCACTGACGACTCATCAAATTGTGAAAAATTGACACTCATTATATTTCCCACACACTGTAAACATCGATCTCGTTAAAATATAGCAAAATAAAATCAATCATAAAACTATCAAAAGACGAGGTAACTAAGCTATTTATCTGCTTATATTATGTCGTCATTACTTATTTTTGCTGCAAACCTCTGTAGGTAATTGCCAATCGATCTGATTAATATTGTGTTTAGCTAACCAAGAATTGGCTTGGGAGAAATGCTGACAACCAAAAAACCCCCGGTAAGCAGACAGTGGTGATGGATGTGGACCCGCTAAAACGAGATGTTTTTCTCTGTTAATATTTTTACCCTTTTTATGAGCATGTGCTCCCCATAAAATAAAAACACAGCCATCATTATGCGCATTTAATTCGTTAATAGCCTGTTCAGTGAAGGTTTCCCAACCCAATTTCGCATGGGAATGCGCATTTGCTTGCTGCACAGTTAATACCGTATTTAGCAGCAATACCCCCTGCTCTGCCCAATATGTCAAACAGCCGTGCTTTGGTGTTTCAAAGCCCTCAACATCGGTCGCCAGCTCTTTATAAATATTGACAAGTGATGGCGGTACTTTGATGCCCTCCTGCACTGAAAAAGCTAAACCATGTGCTTGATCTTTTCCGTGATAAGGATCCTGCCCAAGGATGACAACTTTTATCTCGGCTAAATCAACGTGATTAAAGGCATTAAACACATCATCTTCTGCTGGATAAATTGAAATGTCCGATGCTCTTTGTTTTGCGACTTCTTTGACTAAGTTTTTAAAGTAGCTTTGCTTAGCTTCACGAGCAATTAACTGCTGCCATTGGGGTTTTATCATCATGCTGCCTTTACGTTATACCGGTATGTTATCTCGGTAACTAATCCTGATACTAATAGTAAAAAAGCCATCACCAAAGGTGATAGCTTTTATATTTTACGTTATATCTTAACTTAAGTAATGTAGTTAACCATTCTTAAGTCAGTAATACTCTAGTGACAGAGTGTTTATCGAGGTAGCTTAACTTAAAAGGTAACTACGTAAATCACTGAAGTTTGCTGCAAGATCTTTCGACAAGATAGGCTCGCCAGCACAATCGGCCAGCTCTTTTGGTAAACCTAACGGTTGACCAAGAATACTCTCAACAACTTCTTTAAATTTAGCTGGGTGAGCAGTACCTAAAAAGACACCAAACTCGCCTTCAACGGCACTATATTGTAGCGCTTTATATGCAACAGCAGCATGTGGTTCACTAATGTAACCTAACTTACTAAGCTGTATAACCGTTGATTGGGTTTGTTCTTCATCAATAGATACTGAGCTGACACAACCTTGCTCAACAATACCACTCTTAAGCATATGCTCAACGCGTGGCCAGTTATTAGGGTTACTCACATCCATTGCATTTGAAATAGTGGCTACCGTTTCATTCGGAGTCCATTCACCTGTTTCTAAGTAACGTGGCACAGTATCATTGGCGTTAGTTGCGGCAATAAAACGTTTAATTGGCAAGCCCATCGCTTTGGCAAATAAGCCAGCGGTTAGGTTACCAAAGTTACCACTTGGAATAGAGAAAACAATGCTACTTAAGTCACTTTTTGCTCGTGACAATTGCGCTACGGCTTCAAAGTAATAACATACTTGTGCCAATAATCGACTGATGTTTATAGAGTTTGCTGAGTTCAAACCTATAGTATTTGCTAATTCTTTATCATCAAAAGACTGCTTTACTAATGTTTGGCAATCATCAAAGTCACCATCAACTGCTAATGTTTCAATATTCCCACCTAGCGTGGTAAACATTTTTTCTTGAAGCAAGCTGATTTTTCCTTTCGGATACATGATAACAACACGAATGTTATCAATACCGTGGAAAGCATGAGCAACTGCTGCACCGGTATCACCTGACGTAGCAGTTAAAATAGTTAAAGGTTTAGTTTTACCACTTGCTTTAGCATCCTTAGCAACAAATACTTGTAAACATTTGGCCATAAAGCGAGCACCAAAGTCTTTAAAAGCTAATGTTGGTCCGTGGAATAACTCTAAAATGGCACGTTCTGGGCTAATCGGCTGTAATAAAGCAGGGAAATTAAATGCATCAGTAACGATGTCAGTTAATTCACTTTTCGTTAAATCACCTTCAACAAATGGCTGTAATATTTTAACGCTACGTTCTACCAAAGGCAGTGCTAGCAGCTCTTCGATATTATCAAGTTTTGGCATGTTGGTAGGGAAAAATAACCCCTGATTTTTACCTAAACCTTGCTTGACTGCTTGAGCGAAAGTTACCTGCTCGTCATTTTCTTTTAAATTATAATATTTCACTGTCTTTCCTAATAATCTGTTCACTAATATTGTTTAGCCATCGTGCTTATATATCGTCAAAACACATTGCTATTAAATTTCTGTTGCGCCAACCTCGTCGACTTTACACACATGGACAAAACCTAATGCGGTTTGTAAATAATTATCTTGTAACCATAGGGCAAATTGCTCTGCTTTCTTCTGGTTATCACACACACAAAAAAGTGTAGGTCCTGAACCTGAAATTCCAACAGCTAAGGCGCCTTGTTCGCTCAAATAGTCTCGAGAGGCTTTATATTTTGGCAACAAATCAGTGCGATACGGTTCAGCAACAACATCGGTTAGTACTGAGAATGCTTGGTTTTTATCTTGACGGTGACAGGCATCGACAAATGTTGCTAAGTTTTGACCATAGCTGATAACGTCACTGCGACTATAAGTAGTAGGTAAAACGTCTCTTGCCGCTTTTGTTGATACCTCGATGCCAGGATATGCCATCACATAATAGCAATCATCGAAACTTGGTAAAATGCGCGAGATCACATTTTCATCCGGAACCATTAATTGCAAACCACCTAAATAACATGGCGCAACATTATCATAATGTAAGCTACCACTAATTTGTGCTTCCATTTGGCCTGTCATTTTTAAAACAACATTTTCAGCAAAACTAAAGTTATGGTACTTGGCATAAAAGGCATTCAAGGCGGCTAGCGCTGCTACAACAGAACAGGCACTTGACCCCAAACCACTGCCAACAGGCATTTTTTTGTCTAAAGTAATTGCAACAAAAACAGGCGTTTGTTTAACACTGATTAATTGCTCATTAAACAATAATAGGCAAGACCAAACAATATTATCTTCTTTGTTACTTGGTAATTTATCAGCAAAGTTACCAATAACTGTCAGACTATTTTCATTGCTGGTTGTTGCATTTACAGTGACAACATCACCTAATAAAGTTCCATCTACCGGCTTTACTGCGAGCCCCAAAACATCAAAGCCGACACTAACATTACCTATAGAGGCCGGTGCAAAGACCGAAACACTTTCGTTACTAACTGACATTAGTGCTGTTGCTCCCATGCTAAGGTTCTTAATAAATCACCAAAAACACCTGCTGCTGTAACCGCTGCGCCCGCACCGTAACCGCGTAAAACAAACGGTAAAGGTTGGTAATAACGACTATGAATAGCCAAGGCGTTTTCGCCATCTTTAATGCTATATAACGGGTGGTTTATTCCAACAGATTCTATAGAAACTTGGCATTTACCATCAACAATATTACCAATATAACGAAGCACTTTACCTTCTAATTTTGCAACCGCTACGCGCTCAGCAAAGTCACCATCCAGCTTAGTTAAATTACTCATAAACTGACTAACATCACCGCTGGCATCAAAATCTTCGGGTAATACTGACTCAATATTGATATCTGATAACTCTAACTGCATGCCAGCTTCTCGAGCCATAATTAATAATTTACGGGCAACGTCCATACCACTTAAATCATCACGAGGATCTGGTTCAGTAAAACCATTTTCTTTAGCAATTGCAGTCGCCTCTGATAACGACATACCCTCTTCTAATTTACCAAACATATAAGATAACGAACCCGACAATACACCTTCGAAGCGTTGTAACTCATCGCCCGCTTTAATTAAGCTTTGTAAGGTATCAATAACAGGTAAACCAGCACCTACCGTTGTTTCATATAAGAAACGGCGGTTAGTTTTTTGTGCAGTACTGCGTAGCTCTTGATAATATTCCCAAGAATCAGTATTTGCCTTTTTATTTGGTGTAACAATATGAAAACCTTCAGCAAGGTAATCTACATAACTCATTGCTAATGCTTCATTTGACGTTGAGTCAACAAAAACTGGGTTGATTAGGTGATTATCGCGAACAAAAGCTTTAAGGTTATCGACATTAACTGGTAGTGCTTCTTCTGCATTGGCAATAGCTTCTTGCCAGTTATTTAAATCAATGCCTTCTTTGTCAAATACCATACCTTTCGAGTTAGCAATACCGTAGACTTTCAAAACAATGTTTTGCTTTTTCAAACTCGCTTGTTGACGAGATATTTGCGCGATTAATTCACTACCAACTACACCACAGCCTACTAAGAAAACGTCAATAGTTGGTTTATGAGAAAAGAAGTTCTGATGGCTTACTTTCATCGCATCCATACATTTTCGTTGTTCAACAACGACAGAGATACTACGTTCTGATGAGTCCTGAGCAATAGCAACCACATTAACTCGAGCTTGTGCCAATGAACTAAAGAATTTAGCTGCCACGCCTCGTTGATGGTGCATGCCATCACCGACAAGTGACACAATAGATAGCTCGCTTTTTAGTGCTAAAGGTTCAAGTAAACCATTTAACAGCTCTAATTCAAATTCTTCGTGTAAACTTTGTTTCGCACGCGCAGAGTCACTCGAATAAATACAAAAACTAATGCAATACTCACTAGACGATTGACTAATGAGTACCAAAGAAATATTTTCTCTGCTCATCGTTGCAAATACACGGCTCGCCATACCTACCATACCTTTCATGCCAGGTCCTGACACATTGACCATAGTTAGATCATCAAGGTTAGAAATTGCTTTAACGCGCTTTTGTTGGTCATTCTCATTGGAAATTAAGGTACCTTGTGCACTTGGGTTACTGGTATTCTTAATTAAACAAGGAATGTGGTATTGAGCAATAGGCCCGATTGTTTTTGGATGCAAAACGCTAGCACCAAAATACGAGAGCTCCATTGCTTCTTGATAAGATAAATAATCAAGTAATTTTGCTTCTTTAATATAACGAGGATCTGCGTTATAAACCCCATCTACATCAGTCCAAATCTCACAACATTCCGCTTCAGCACAAACAGCTAATACCGCTGCCGAATAATCAGAGCCATTACGCCCTAATGTAGTAACCTGTGGCATACCATCATTATTGTCCGCATTTACCCCAATAAAGCCCGGCATTAACGATATTTGATTTAATTCAGTGTACTCTTGCGCAAATTTCTCTTTCGATAGTACTAAATCTGCTACCGCATTGAGAGATGACTTATTGGTATATAAAAATTTCTCTGGCGCTAACAGTGATACTTGAAGGTCAGAAGCTTGTAAAACAGCATCAAGTATTGCCACACTTAAGCGTTCACCCGTACTGATAATACGAGCGCGGATATGATCAGGGCAATAGGTTAGTAACGTTGCTCCTTGCATATAACGGGAAATTTGATTCTCATAATTAGCCAGCGCTTGCTCACAATGCTGATTATTAAAGTTGCTTATACTTGCAGATAAATCATCGATAATAGTAGTAATTGCACGTTTGAAGTGACCTAAATCTGTCACTACTTTTTCTTCATCGCTAATATTTTCAGTCATAGCAACTAAGTGATTGGTAACTCCTTGTGGAGCTGACACAACTACTGCAAGTTTTGATGATTCGCTTTTATTTTGGATAATATCGGCAACTTGACGAAAACGCTCTGCTGAAGCCAGTGAAGAGCCACCAAATTTAAGTACACGCATGTTTTCTTCCTTTATAAAGAAATAGTGAATAAAGATACTCTCTGCTTATTGAGCTATTTAAGCTATTAGAGTTAATACTCTTCATTGTAAACATAAAAAAGCCCGTAACCTTTTCAGGTCACGGGCTTCGATAAAATTTTTATTTTTACACGTTAGCCAGCGACCGCCATCCTAATTAGGGTGGTAGTGGTTGTAATAATAGTAATGTGGCTAGTGTTTATTTTCATAACCTTAAAATGCCTTAAGTTACAGTAACTGTCAATCTTTAATGACAAATAATATTAAATAAAAAGTTATAATTTATGCATAAAAATTTAATACTAGACAATAACGTGTTAGCACAAACACATACTAATTCTACTTCAAGATGCAAGTTCTGCAGCATTACATACTTGATTCCGTCCCCGAGATTTTGCTTGATATAAAGCACTATCCGCTTGGGTAATCAGTTCTTCATAATTAGACACTTTGTCACTAAGTTGTGCAACGCCTAAGCTGACGGTTACGTTTATCACCTTATCATTATAAGTTAAAGGTGTTGTGGCTAATACGCGGCAAATACGCTGTGCAAGTTCTATTGCTCCTGCAGAGTCGGTCTCAGGTAAAATAATAGCAAATTCTTCTCCACCATAACGTCCGAAGGTGTCTTCAACTCTTAATAAAGTACTTATTAAAGCACTGACCTCAATTAACACCATATCGCCACCTTGATGGCCATAATCATCGTTAAGTAATTTAAAGTGGTCTAAATCAAGCATTATCAACGATAACTTTTTGTCATGTCGTCGTGCTTTCGCATATTCTTGTTCTAATGAGTCTTGCCAATGCCTTCGATTATAGATTTGAGTTAAACCATCTATACGGCTAATTTGCGCTATTTCAGCTAAGGTCTTTTGTAATTGCATTTGATAATGACAAGCATCGGTAACATCTTCAATTAAAATACAAATATGTTTGCCATTAGCATCAGTTTCTATAGGCAGAAAAGTACAGTTTTGTGCCATAAACTCACTATCTGTTGTGATAGGCCGAGTGTGAGGTAATTCGAATAAGTGATGTCTTTGTTGCCAAGAACAAAAACTCGGCGTATTTAATTGTAAAACCGAGCTAAGTTTACGAGATAACCAACGTTGTGGCAGCTCTGTAAATGCACTAAAAATAGATTGCCCAATAATATTACCTGGTACTTTATCAGTATGGACCTGTAAAAAGCGATTCCAAATAACAATATTAAAATCAGCATCTAATACCAAAACACCAGTATTTAATTGGTTAGAAATTTGGCTGTTAATTTGTTTAAGTACCAGTTCATTTACAGCAGGCACATCTATTTTTGTTGCCGTAGTAAGTGACTTAATATCAGGCATTAATATTCTTCCAAAATACGATCAAGTACATGTTTTATATTCGTTATCGCTGTTTCAGGAATCAATAAAATCATATTGCAATTAAATGAATAGTCAGTCACTTGATAATTAATATTTACTTTTAATGCTAAATCCCAAGTAAATGGCATTTGTTGTAAATGCTCAGACAATATTTCCTGTACATTCGGCAATAATTTTGGCGCATTATAAGACAACTGATTATTAATTTGCTGAGCAAATACATTTAAAAAAGTTGTCGTTAAAATGGAGCTAATATCAATTAATTGCTCATCTTGTGATAATTCATCGGGTTCATATCCCAATAAATCAGCGATTCGACCGGAATCCTCTTCTTGGTAAACTAATAGTGCTTCACCTCGAATACCTTCAAAACCAAAAAAACCTTGGCTTACAACTGCCATAGTGTTTTTCTGTTGACTCAAAGTTTTCATCAGATCTTCAGCTGCTACACTCTCAATACTTGGGACTTTTAAATAAACAAACGTATTTAGGTAACGGGCAAGTTGATCACTTGCTTGTCCCATAGCAATATTAATGAGCTCTTGTAAGCAATCTTGTTGGTCTTCAGTTAGGTGAAATTCATTCATAGAAAGCCATGTTGCTGCAAATTATTAAGTAATGCATCTGTTTGTACAGGCTTACGCATAAACTCTTTTGCTCCTAGTGCTTTTACCTTACTTTGCATTTCAGGTTGAATGTCTGCTGAAATTACAAAAACGCTGCAATTAAGGTTTAATTTTTGTATGCCTTGTAAAACACCAATACCATCAATACCCGGCATAGTAAGATCAAGAAAAAGAATTTCAATACTATTATCACGTAAAATTGTTAGCGCTTCAGCGCCATTACAGGCAATTTGAACGGAGTCTTTCCATTCCTCAGGAAGACTTCTAAGTACTTGCTTTCTGGCCATGTTTGAATCATCACAAATAAGCACCGATGGGCTCATAGAAGGAGGGACCTTATTTTATTTTATTGTAGATAATTTACCCTAAATAAAAGCAATTGTTAATCAACAATTCATTTTTTTAACAATATTGTGTAGATAGTTCATTAATAAGTGACAAAATCGTACTTTAAACACCAAATCACTCCTATTTATGAGTAACTAAATGGATGAAAATATAAAGGCGTCATTAATAACGTCAAATCTATTTAAGAGAGAACTCATCATTTATATAAGTAATACAAATTCAGAAAAGTATGTACTTAAATGAGATTGAAGGGGTAAAACCAAACGGATTAATAGGACAAGCTCGAAGTCGAGTATGGTAATGCTATAACACGGTATATTACCCAGCAAAACTAGCCGCCAATAATAAAAAAAGCACAAGCAATAGAGAATATCGCTGAGCTGATATAAACCGTGATAATTTTGAGACTATCGAAATTAATTTTCATCACATTGCCTTTTAAAATTTAAAGAATAAATAAAAGAGAGTTAGTGAAAGTGATTATAATTTATTGACGCACTAATAAGTGTAGTTAAATTGTTGACGTTTGTGACAAAGATCATTGACCTTTTAATATTTTATTATCTTTAGTGAGGGTTTTGCCAGTGTAACTGTGATTGATGGGTACTAAGCCATTTTTTGGCTATTTGATAGTTAGGGCAGAATTTTTCAACAAGTTGCCAGAACTCTTTAGAGTGATTTAAATGCTCTAAATGGCACAGCTCGTGAATAATCACGTAATCAATAACATACGAAGGAGTCATTATTAAGAGGTAATTGAAACTTACTTCACCTCGATTATTGCAACTTCCCCAACGAGCACGGTACTGACGAATACTGATCATTGTTGGGCTCAACGCTATCTCTTTACTGATAAGTTCAAGACGATCAATAATTAATTGCTCAGCTTGCTGCTTAAAGTAAATTTCCAATTGTTTTTTTATTTGTTTAGATCTTGCTAAAAGCTCTGTTAACCTAGAATTAATTCTTTCACTTATAGCAATATTGAGGTATTTAGTCGTAGTCTGTTGATAATTAGATGATTCTATTTCAGGGCCTACTCCATGGCTAAAGTATACCTCAGGTTTTTTCGCTATACATATATTGAGAGTGACTTTCTCGCCTAAGTAAAGCAAGCTTGAACCCTGAGAAAAATCACAAAACTCTGGTATTTCTTGCTGCTCAGCTAACTTGCTACGCAACCAAACTGACTTTTTTTGAATAAAAGTATCAATAAAAGCTAATGTAACATAATGGGGAGCTCTCACGGTCACTTGACCATGTTTAACCTGCAGCGAGAGTGTTCTTCTACGCTTACTACGAATAAGCTTATATTCAAGCATAGAATATTAACCACAGCACATTCAATTAACTGGCTTCACTCAATTTTGTGGCCGTTACTTTTGCTTTGCCCTTTTTTGCTTTAGCTGCCGGCTTTTTTGTTTCATTTTCAACAACCCCTGCAATAGGTGTATCAGTTACTTTTTCAACTGACTTTTTAACTATTGTTTTTGTCGGTTTTTTGGCTAATAAGGCAACAAGTACTTCTTCTCTATGCTGTGCTAAGAAAATACTTAACTCTTCATTGGCACTATCACTTAATTCTACCGAAGATTGAGAGAACATTAGGCTCAAGTTATCAGCCATATCCAACATTTTGTCATATTCATCAGCTGATTTCTTATCCATAAATGTTTTCGCCTCTACCCCGTTTCTAATTACTACAAACCGACTTTCAACTGCCATTAGATTTCCCCATTCCTACATTTTGAGCTAATTAAAGGCTCATAACGCTGTTAAAAATTAACGTTTACTCAAATCATATTAATCACAATAGCATAACCAACACTAAAACTGTATATAAAAACAGTTGAATATAACTACTTTCAATAAACTAGCTTATTGGCGTTTTTAAAAACGAGTCAATCATCGCAAGTTTAATCGCCTCTACTACAAGTTTTAGATGTCAAAGTATCACCAAATGTAAATGTTAATTTCAGTATTAAACAACATTTCCTACTGAATAAAAAGACAATCAATCACTTAGAGAATATACGCCTTTTAATGCTTAATTTTTACTTACATCCTCTGGGTAAATGGATACAACTTTTAACTAAAAAGAGTCCACTATTATGGTGTGCCTTGCATAACAGGGCCGAATAAAACACTAACGATATAAACTACACTATGGAGAATTACCATGACTACTTTCAAAAAAACCTTACTTGCTATTGCCGCTTCTTTACCTTTCTTAGCTATTAGTTTACCAAGCCAAGCAGCAATGACACCTTATATGGAAAAAGCCCTAATAGATGTTTGTAAAGCGGCTAAAAGCAATAATCTTTTAAAGTTCAATGGCACAACTAAAAGTTACCGCTTAAAAACTAAAACAGTTGCGTTAAAATTGGTGTGTAATGGTGAAGACGTGATAAGTTTCGCTGAAAGCTATGGTGCTGATAAAACGGCGGCCAAATTACAAAAGAGCATAGGTAATGTACAAATCACCGATGTTGCAGCATTGTCAAAAGTAAAAGTAACTTTTTAAAATGACGGCTAAATAAGAACGCTCAACAGGACATTACTGAGCGTTCATATTTACATTTAATAAACTAAACAATGACTATTCACCAAAAACCTTTTCAAACCAAGATCTATGATCCACTTTTTCTTCTAAACATTCTTTTGAAGTAATTATACCGTCTCGCACAGCAGGATAAATAATAGTATTAGCACACTTATCTGTTACCGAATTCCCCGTTTGTTGCTCAAAAATAGTGACCACAATGCTCTCTGGTTTAGTATCAATTTTATTGACTACACCCTGTTTTTTCATGAAATCAGCGAATAAAGGCAATGCTCCACTGCTCCCTGTTAAACCTGTTGGTTTGTTATTATCCTTCCCTAACCAAGTTGTTATTAAGTGCTTATTGTCATAACCGATAAACCAACTATCGCGCAAAGCATTACTTGTCCCTGTTTTACCGGCAATTCTCTTATTATCCAGCCGCCAAGTTAGTGACCTAGCAGTGCCCTCTCGAGTGACTTTTGCTAAAGCGAAATCAAGTAAATATGCAGTATTCGCTGATAAGCGCTGCTCACTTAATTGCTGGTTTTGCCAGAGTGTCTCATTATTCGAAGAGAGTATTTTAGTGATGGTATGGGCCTTTTGGTAATAACCCTTGTTAGCAATCGCTAAATATAATTGGTTAATTTCCAATGGCGACATATTAATTGCACCTAATAAAACAGATGGTCGCATTCGAAGTTCATGCTGATAGCCTAATGATTTAATGGCATCAGCTACGCTATCTAAACCTAAACTCATACCCAAATTAATGGTTGGTACATTGAGTGAGAATACTAACCCATCGATTAAGGAAACCTGCCCTCGATATTTTCCATCATAGTTTTTAGGTTGCCACTTTTTACCCGTACCGTTTCTTAAAGTAATCGCCTTATCATCTAGAATAGTGGCGAAATTGTATTGTTGATGACGTTCGAGTGCCGCTGCATATATTGCTGGTTTAATTAATGATCCAATATGTCGCTTAGCATTAAGCGCACGGTTAAAGCCAGCATAACCGCTTTCCCTACCACCAACGAGGGCTCTAATTTCACCACTAGCAATATCAGTGACTACCATTGCAGCTTCTAAATCTTTTTGTTGATATTTCCGTTCTAATAAAGGTAATTGCTTCGCCACACTTTGTTCTAATAATTGCTGGCTTCTGTGTGAAAATCCAGTGAATACTTTAATACCTGATTTTTGAGTAAAACTCGACAGGTGCTGATTTAATTCTGCATTAACCAGTTGCAAATAAGCCGGATACTTTTTTTTGGCTAACCGTCGATTCGACCTAATAGATAGTTTTGACTCTGCAGCGTCTTCAAAATCAACCAGTGATAATAAGTGCTGTTCAAACATAAGCCTAAGAATAAGGTCTCGGCGTTCTATCGCACGTTCTGGATGACGCCATGGGTCGTAGTAACTTGGTCCTTTAACTTGGGCTATCAATAAAGCCATTTGGGCATGGCTTAATTCATTAATTTTTTTACCAAAATAGAACTGAGAGGCCAGGCCAAAACCATAAACGCCATTGGCATAATTCTGTCCTAAATACACTTCATTAATGTAAGCTTCTAATAGTTGATCTTTACTGTATCTTAGCTCCAAAATCATTGCCATTAGTGCTTCTTTAATTTTTCGAGAAAGCGTTCGTTCTCGAGTAAGAAACATATTCTTTGCTAGTTGTTGAGTTAACGTACTACCACCTTGCACCGTACGTCCCGCACGAACATTATTGAGCAGCGCTCTAAAAATACCAACAGGTGAAACGCCATGATGATGGTAAAAATCACGGTCTTCAATTAACAATAAAGTATCAATCAATTGACTAGGGAGCTCTTCTAGCGACACAAGTACACGGTCTTCCTTATTATCAGGAACTAAGCGTGCCAGTAACTGTGGTTCAAGCTTTAATGTGGTAACAGCTTGCTCATCAACACGCAAGGAAGCAACAATACCACTAACAACCTCAATGCTGAGTTGCTGTGCATCACGAGTACCATTAGCAAAATCGAAAGGACGTTGGAAAATATGCAAACGCTCTGCAGACTGAGAAAATTGCCCCACTCGGGTGACAAATTTAACTTTTCGATAACCATTAACTTTCAATGATTGGGCTATTTCTTCCAGATTTTCCTGCTCACCCAACTGCAATTTTTGTATTTGACCATAAACTTGTACTGGCACTTGCCAACGTTGACCTTCAAACTTTTTCCTTACTTTCGCGTCAAGATAAATAGAATAAATCCCTAACGCAAACACAGTGGCAATCATTAACTTGCCCAAGGTTATACCTATTCGACGTAATATCGATTTTTCTTTACTCACAGGGGTACTGCGTTTCGTTGCTTTATTTTTTGACATTATTTTTCGATATGCTTTGGGGCTGTTGATCTTTACTAATTATTTTTGCAGTAGAGGAGTTTAATACTCCCCCGCTTCAAATCCAGTTACTCTTTTATATGACGCTTCATTTTATTGGTTGCCTTCGCGTTGACAGGATCGTCTGGCCAATAGTGCCTAGGATAGCGGCTTTTCATGTCTTTTTGCACTGCTTGATAACTACCAGACCAAAATTTAACTAAATCTTGTGTTACTTGAATGGGCCGTTGCGCTGGTGAAAGTAACTCTAACAGTAAAGGTACCCCTTGATTTTGTTCACTTATGCCCGCTATAACGCCAACATTGGGTGTAATTGTTAGACCATATAACTCTTGCATAGGCAATGAAACTTTTGGGGATTCACCTTGAGAGTAGCTAATAGGACAATTTCTTCCTGTTGGTCCAACATAAACAGTGGGTGCAGCTTGGCTTAATATTTTTTGTTCTCGATAACTAAGTAAAGATAATAACATTTGTGATAAGTCGAGTTTATCGAGCTGCGCTTTAGTTTTTATGTTTCCAATAAATGGAGCAAACCAGGTTGTTAATTTGGCCAATAGCAGATCATCATCGATAACCGCTAAACCATATTCCGGGAAGTACTTATTCAACCACTGCCAACGAGCCTTGAGCGCTAAATCTTTGGCCTGCCAAGATAAAAATCCCAGCCCTTTTTTCATCACCAAACCACACCACATAGCACTAATTGTTTCAGCTGTTACGTCTTGTTTTAATGGCTGTTCTGATAAGACTATTGCACCTAATAAGGTTTGTCTTTTAGCGATTATTCTACCGCTTTTATTATCAAAATTTGCTATATCTTGCTGTTTTATCTGTGCAGAAAAAATATCTGTAATTTCTTCCAAGCTGATCTGACTAGCTAACCTTACATTTAACTGGCTACCCAATTGACTCGTTTGAGCAATAACAATAAAGTCTTCACCTGCTAAAGCATCTTGTTCATGCACTGAGACTCCTTTGCCATTAACGCAAATAAATTCACCATGATTTACCCGGGTTTTAGCAACACGTTCAGGGTAAGCGTAAGCGAGCAGTAAACCTGTTTTTGCTAAATCCAGTGAGTGTACGCTAAAGCGCAATTGTACATTTTGAGCAAGACGACTTGCTTGCTGTAAAATCCGTTCTAATAGTGGGTTTTTATTACTCTTATGCTGAAGAAGTAATTGCAATCGGTGTATTAGATCACAGTCATACCTCGCCTGTTCCCCCTTTAAAACATCACGTTCTTCGAGTAAAGCGGCGATTAAACAAGCCAATAGTGTGGTATTCTGCCCTTGGGTTTGTGCCATTAAAATCATATGAGCAAAGCGTGGGTGACAAGGTAAATTAGACGCTTTTTCACCGTGCTTGGTTAGTAGATATTTATCATCAACAATGTTTAGGCTGTGTAATTCTTGCCATGCTTGTTGTTCCTTAGCTTTGCTAGGCATTTCCAATAACGGTAACTCTGCTAAAGCACAGACTCCCCATCGAGCAGCTTCAATAAGCGTAGGTAATAAATCAGCTTGTTGAATATCATTAACACTGTGTAGCGGTCTACGCTCAAAATCATCCTTGCCATATAAGCGAATACACTGTCCTGGCATTAATCGCCCTGCTCGCCCCGCTCTTTGTACGGCTGAAGCTTTTGATATTTGCTTTTGCATTAGTTTATTCATCAAACTAGCACTATCAAAAACAGCAACTTTTTCGAGCCCACAATCAATAACTAGATCAATGCCGTCAATAGTCAGTGAAGTCTCAGCAATATTTGTGGCTAAAACAATTTTACGCAAACCATTGCTACAAGGTGCTATAGCCTGCTGTTGTTCCTTTAAACTTAACTCGCCGAATAAAGGACAAATCTTGACACTTTGAGTTTGTTGAACCATTAGACGCTCAAGTAAAAAACGAATATCTGCTACACCCGGTAAAAAAACTAAGATTGATCCCTTATGGTTAAACATTTTATCTTTGATAACCGCCAACGCATGTTCACGCCAACGTTGATGACCTCTGGGCGCTTGATAGCTCACCTCGATAGGATAACTTCGCCCTTCACTGCTCAATAAGTGTGCATCTGGCAATGCTTGGCTTAAATACTCAATGTCTAATGTTGCCGACATTAGTAATATTTTTAAGTCCTCTCGTAATTCTGTTTGTACTTCACGGGTCAGCGCAAATGCTAAATCGCCCTGTAAACTTCGTTCATGAAATTCATCAAAAACAACTAATGCGGTATCTAATAGCTCTGCATCTTTTTGAATAATCTGCGTTAATATCCCTTCAGTAATGACTTCAAGACGTGTAGTTGCTGACGTTTTACTGTCATTACGTAATCGATAACCAACAGTTTCACCTACCTTCTCACCCAGTTGTTCAGCTAAAAATGTTGCTATATTTTTAACGGCCAAACGCCTAGGTTGCAGTAAATATATTTTCTTATTAGCTAAACTTGGCAAGGTTAATAGCCATAAAGGTAAACACGTCGATTTACCCGCTCCAGGAGGAGCCGATAAAATGAGGGTATTATGCTCATCAAGGCTTAGGCAAAATTGTTGCTTAATTGCTTCTATGGGGAGAGAAGTAGTTACGGTCATCGATAAAATAAATTTATTATAAACATGGCTATTATCATAACAATTATTAGTTGTCGGGCATATTACAAATAGACTAATACCAAGTTGATTAAGTTCTTTCCCACTCAGCGAGAATTAAAAGGCTTATAGGCAAGGCATTGATTGTAGATAATGGTTATTCCCTTATCAAAATCAATAACGTCGTATATAGGCCTTTTAAACTCGCCCTTAGGAGCTCATTGGTAAACTGATAACATCAAAAAATTAATGAAATATAGAATAACTATCTTTAACAAATTTTATTTGTTCTAAGCTCACCAATGTAGCTCTGAGTAGGGAAGAAATTTAATCAAATTGGTATAATCTACTCACCCTTATCAAATGGTCCAAACAATTAACATCTTCGTTGTGTTCAATCTCAATAGCCATTTCTGACTCAATTACACCGCTTGATTAATGAATTAATCAAGCGCCCTATTTTTGTGCAATAAAATAAGAAGATATAAATTATAAAAAGTGGCAGTGCACGCAAAAAAATTTGTCATAAAATTAGACCATGATTTTGAGGAACATCTCGGCTGGAAAGAAGATAAATAACTGTAAAAACATAGACTACCCCTTCAACTAAAAAAAATCACTTAGATGCTAAAAAAAATCAAGGGTAAAACTTGCAAAAAAAAATATATATGCTTACTTGGAAAATTAATTAAAGGCTGCTATTACTAAACGTTCCCCCTTTACTTAATCAGAGATAATCAGAGACAATCGGAGAGGAACTAACATGCAACATTCGACACATGGAAGTTATGTCATTGAACAAAAAAGTAATATTTTATTGGTTGATGTACAAGAACCATTTAATGATGTGACTGCGGAAAAATACCACCAAGATATAAAGCAGCTAACAGAAAAAATGACTGATGACCCCTGGGGATCATTAATTACCTTTCGTGGCAGTAGTGTTTTTACCCCTGATGCCGAACAGCAATTGAGAGAGACAACGCAATATCGACAAGAAAGAGGCATGATCGCTATTGCTGTTGTTATTTTAAATAGCGCCTATGCCGATATGCAACAAATGCAATTACAGCGTATTTACCACGACTGCCAAATAGAATTCCATGTTTTTAGTGATAGCGAAATTGCTAGCGACTGGCTCAATGGCTTTATTGAGCAAGCAAGTTTATTGAAAAATAAACAACGAAAGGCTTAACTGGTTAATTAAAATGACAATACCAACAAAAAACTACATTATAATGAGCTACTCACTTAATTAGCTCATTTTAATATGATACTTCAAGTACAACCCGCCAAATTAATTAAACGTTATAAACGCTTTCTAGCTGATATTGAACTTAACTCTAGTGAGGAAACAACCATACATTGCGCTAACACGGGCGCAATGAAAGGTTGTGCTGAGCCTAATGATACCGTTTGGTTCAGCACATCAACCAACTCTAAGCGAAAATATCCATTTAGCTGGGAGATCACCCAAAGTCAAGATGATCACTTTATTTGCGTAAACACCTTGCGCGCTAACCAACTAGTAGAAGAGGCATTAAACCAAGGCTTGGTCAAGGAACTATCAGGCTTCGATGAATTAAAGCGAGAAGTAAAATACGGTAATGAAAACAGCAGAATTGATTTTTTAGCCACTTATAAACATGCCCCAAACACATACATTGAGGTCAAATCAGTCACTTTATTAGAGAGTGGTCACGGTTATTTCCCTGATGCGGTTACCACACGTGGACAAAAACACTTACGTGAATTAATGGACATGGTCGCACAAGGACATAGGGCTGTTTTATTATTTGCCGTTTTACATAGTGGTATTAGTGCTATTTCTGCCGCTAGCCATATTGACCCAACCTATGCAAAATTACTCAAAGAAGCCCGTCTAGCCGGTGTTGAGATAATTGCCTATAAAGCCGGTTTTTCACTAAAACTCGGAGAACTCAATTTTAAGTTAGTAGAAAAAATTCCCTTTATTGAACGATAAAGATTGACTAGCCCTAGTAAAACTTGCTAAAAAAGCTTGCTCAAAATTTTTAAATAACAGTATGAAAAATAATAATTTCATTAACTTATTGATAATACTAAATAAAATATTTATTTTAGCTAATTAGTTGATTTTTATCATGAGCGACACAATATAGTCCTGATTCATCGGGTCATATATAACATATTGGCACTTACAACAAAGGCATCATATTACGTAAAACGTGATATATTAGTAAATTGCCTTGGTCTATGTAGCATTGGGAGAATAAGCATGCCAACAAATAAACACAAGCCACTAGGTATCCTTGCCTTAGCAGGCGTTGCGCCGTATCAAGAAAAAGCTGGCGAAGAGTACATGGAAGAGCCTCAGCAAGAGCATTTTAAGAAAATTTTAGATGCTTGGCGCTTACAGTTACGTGAAGAAGTTGATCGTACCGTAACGCATATGCAAGACGAAGCAGCAAACTTTCCAGATCCTGTGGATAGAGCGGCTCAAGAAGAAGAGTTTAGTCTTGAATTACGTACGCGAGACCGTGAACGTAAACTGATCAAGAAAATTGAAAAAACCTTACAGTTAATTGAAGATGACGATTTTGGTTTTTGTAAGTCTTGTGGTATAGAAATTGGTATTCGTCGTTTAGAAGCCCGTCCTACTGCCGATCTTTGTATTGAATGTAAAACGTTAGCTGAAATTAAAGAACGTCAAATGGCTGGTTAATTGTTAGCTAGCGTTAACTAGACATAGTTCACATGCAAAACTTGCATATCAAGCGACCACTAAAGCCTAAGCAGGCTTATCAATATCGTGGTCGCTTTGCTCCATCCCCTTCCGGTTTACTTCATTTTGGTTCTCTTATCGCTGCTTTAGCGAGTTTTCTTGATGCAAAAGCGTTTGTTAATGACCACGGCGAGCAAGGAAAATGGTTAATTCGCATTGAAGATATTGATCGACCTCGTGAGCAAAAAGGCGCCAGCTCGGCAATATTAACGACACTTGAAGCTTTTGGGCTACACTGGGATGAAACAGCGCTTTATCAAAGTACACAATCTCAATACTACCGTGACATTTTATCCAATCTAGCACAACAAAAGTTAAGCTATTATTGTCAATGTACTCGCTCCCAAATCAAGGCTATCGGCGGCATATATCAAGGCCATTGCCGCACAGCTAATTATAAATCACAAGGCAGCGCCACAAGACTGGTTAACCAATACGGCTTGTATCAATTTAATGATATATTTCAAGATGATGTAGTTTGTAATAAAGCATTAGCTAATGAAGACTTTATCATTCATCGTAAAGATGGTTTATTTGCTTACCAGCTTGCCGTCGTCGCTGATGATATTGCACAAAGCATTACCCATGTTGTCAGGGGCTGTGACTTACTAGAACCCACAGCTAGACAGTTGACTCTTTTTAAAACATTAAACAATAGCTTTTTAAAATGTACAACGCCACGATACGGCCATATTCCTTTAGCAATAACGAGTGAGGGTTATAAGCTTAGTAAACAAAATAAAGCGCCCGCAATTAATAATGCTAACCCACAACCTGCGTTAATTGCTGCACTAACATTTTTAGGCCAAGCACCTATACCTGAGTTAGCGGGTGCTAGCGTTGAAGAAATCATTCAATGGGCTATAAATCATTGGCAAAGACACCGCGTGCCTAAAGCTTTTGAGATAAACATTGATTAAACTGATAAAAAATAGTTTTTGAAGCTGTACTCATTTAAAAATATCGGCCTATAAAGGAAATATTATGTCTACCAATACACACAATACTATCGTAATCACCGGCGCCAATCGTGGCATCGGATATGCCATGGCTAAAATCTGCCAACAACGTGGTGATACCGTTTATGCTCTTTGTCGCCAAAGCTCTAAGGATTTAGATGCGCTTGGTGTCAACGTTGTGGAGCAAATAGAAGTTGCTACCCAAGCAGGCATCGATAAAGCAGTATCAGCCCTTAGCGGTATCAGTATTGATTTATTGATTAACAATGCCGGTATTTTACGCGATGAACAGCTGAGTGATTTAAACAAAGACACTATTATTGAGCAGTTTAATGTTAATGCACTTGCGCCATTATGTTTGAGCCACGCTTTATTGGCGAACTTATCTTCGGGAAGCAAAATTGCCTTAATTACTTCTAGAATGGGCTCTGTCACTGATAATACTTCAGGAGGAAGATATGGTTACCGCATGTCAAAAGCAGCGCTTAATATCGCAGCAGTATCATTAGCAAGAGATCTCAGTGATGAAAACATTGCCGTCGGTATTTATCATCCTGGTTATGTGCAAACCGAGATGGTAAATAGCAATGGCATATTAACTAATGGTGACATCAGCGCCAACGTAGCGGCAGACCGCCTAATCGCTTTAATGGATAACTTAACCATGTCAGATTCAGGCGTGTTTAAGCACTCAAATGGTGAAACATTACCCTGGTAACTTTATACCAATCCGTATAAGAAAGTGATCACTTAGCGAGAATTTAAAGGCTTAGAGGCAAGGCTTTGATTGTAGATAATGGTTATTCCCTTATCAAAATCAATAACGCGGCATATAAGCCTTTAAAACTCGCCCTAGGGAAAGCATGAGACACCATGATAACTTTACAAAATGAATAAAATATAGAATAACTATATCTGACTCATTTTGCTTGTTCTAATGTCGTCCATACCTTTCTAAGTGAGCACTTCTTTATACGGAATGGTATTAGTTTAAATAAGTCAGTTTAAGAAAGAAAAATGAGCTTTGCATCTCAGGCTTGTTTTTCTATCCTTTTTTCGCTGCTTTTTCATGCTATTTACCACGACTGTTATTCTCTTTTGCCCTCCACTGTTATATCATTGCGCCACTATTTTATGTCTGTATTAAAGGCCTGTGACTATCAAAAGCGTTATTAATTTATGCAAAAGAGTTTTCTCCAAAAAAATGAGTAAAACTATCGCCAAAACGACCCCTAAAAAGGACGCTAAGAAAAGCGCCCGTAGCAACACTAATGTTACAACTGCATCCTTTGATAACCCATTGATATTCTCACGAGATCAGCATCCCGTTTCACGTAAATTACTTAGTCCGAATGCACTTAAAGTATTATATCGTTTAAATAAAGGGGGTTTTGATGCCTACCTTGTTGGTGGCGGCGTTCGTGATATTTTATTAGGTTTTAAACCTAAAGATTTTGATATTGCAACCAATGCGACTCCTGATGAGATTAAAGAACTATTTAGAAACTGCCGCTTAATCGGTCGACGCTTTCGTCTAGCACACATTGTTTTTGGTCGAGAAATCATTGAGGTTGCAACCTTTAGAGGCCATCACGACAATGCTTCTGAACAAGAGAAAAGCTGTAAGAAAACCTCTAAGCAAAGCGAAGATGGCATGTTATTGCGTGACAACATATACGGCAGTATCGACGAAGATGCTGAACGCAGAGACTTTAGCATTAATGCACTATATTACTCAGCTAAAGACTTTAAAGTTTATGATTTTGCTAATGGCGTTCAGGATGTAAACGACAAAGTAATTCGCTTAATTGGCGATCCTGAAACTCGTTACCGAGAAGATCCCGTGCGTATGTTAAGAGCAATCCGCTTTGCCACAAAACTTGATATGCAAATAAGTGATGAGACTAAAGCGCCGATTAAAGAGCTATCTTCATTAATGGCCAATATCCCTGCAGCTCGTTTATTTGAAGAATTCTTAAAAATGTTCATTGCCGGTAAAGCTGTCGCAAACTTTGAACAATTGCGTAGTTATAACCTTTTTGGTTATTTTTTCCCTGCTGTTGAACAAGCGCTTAATGATGAGTCAGACCAACAACGTTTTTTACTCGACTTCATTATGTTGGCGATGGAAAATACTGACAAAAGAATAAATAATGATCAACGAGTAACACCGGCATTTTTATTTGCTGCTATGCTTTGGTATCCATTACAAAAGCATATTCAACAAATTAAAGTCACTACTCAATTGACCCCACAAGATGTATTCTTTGCTGCTCTAAACGAAATCATGCCAGAACAACAACGCAGTATTGCAATTCCTAAACGTTTCCAAGCTGTCATTAAAGATATTTGGATCTTGCAAGATAAGCTAGGTCGCCGCGAAGGAAAGCGAGCATTTAAAACGTTAGAGCACCCTAAGTTTAGAGCGGGTTATGATTTCTTGTTATTGCGCGCACAGATAGAAGATACTGATGAGCTTAAAGAATTAGCACATTGGTGGACAGATTTTCAAGAAGTATCAAACGAAGCCCGTATTCAAATGATCAAAGGCGTAAAGTTGCCACAAGGATCAAAGCGTCGTCCAGCAAAGAAACGCCGTAAGCCTGCAGTAAAACCAGCTGAATCGTAATGGCAAACTAATGCAAAAAAAAGTAACAGCATACATTGGTTTAGGTAGCAACTTATCAGACCCAAGGGTACAGGTAATTAATGCCGCTAAAGAATTAGGTAATATATCAGCAAGTAATGTTATTGCATTATCAGCATTGTACTTGAGCAAGCCTATGGGCCCTCAAGATCAAGATGATTACATCAACGCGGTAGTTGCTTTAGAGACTAGTTTATCTGCGCTTGAATTATTAGATGCTTTACAAGGCATAGAGAATTCAGCTGGCCGTGTACGAAAAGATAACCGTTGGGGTGCACGAATTCTTGATTGTGATATTTTACTGTATGGTAATGAATCCATAGAAAATGAACGCTTAACTGTTCCTCACTATGGTATGAAGGTGCGAGAGTTTGTTTTACTTCCGCTAGCAGAGATTGCCCCTTCTTTACATTTACCAGACGGTAGCCTAGTTAGCTTACTTGCTAGTAAAATCAGCAGCAATGGCATAGTCAAATTATCATTATCAACATAATAAATATTAAAAACGATTAACCTTAACAGTATACTTATTTAACGCTAACTGCTTAATAAGCTAATTAACCTATTCGGAAAAGTCATGGCTAAAATCACTACTGCAAGCTTGCTTAACATGAAACAACAAGGCGAAAAAATATCAACTATTACTGCCTATGATGCCAGCTTTGCAAAACTATTTGATCAAGCAGGCATACACGCCATACTTATTGGCGACTCTTTAGGTATGGTATTACAAGGGCAAGACAGCACATTACCTGTGACAATCGAAGATATGGCTTATCATACACGCTGCGTAAAGCGTGGCGTTGAAGAAAGTCTTATTATCGCCGATATGCCTTTTATGAGCTATGCCAGCCAAGAGCAAGCTTTAGCCAATGCGGCCCTGTTAATGCAAGCAGGCGCTAGCATGGTAAAAATAGAAGGTGGCGCTTGGCTTAATGGCACCATTTCTGCTCTTGTTGAACGTGGTGTCCCAGTTTGTGCTCATTTAGGTTTAACGCCGCAATCAGTCAATATATTGGGTGGTTTTAAAGTACAAGGTCGTGATGATGATAAAGCCCAACAAATGATCGCTGATGCAAAAGCACTTGAAGCAGCTGGCGCTCAATTATTGGTACTTGAATGTATTCCAGCAACTTTAGGTGAAGCCATCACTCAAGCGCTGACTATTCCAACGATTGGTATAGGCGCAGGTAAAGATACAGATGGACAAATTTTGGTTATGCACGATGCTTTAGGTATTGCGTGTAATTACATGCCTAAGTTTTCACGCAACTTCTTAAAAGATACTGGTGATATTAAAAAAGCCGTTGAGCTTTATATCAGTGAAGTAAGTGAAGGTAACTTCCCGGGTGATGAACATATATTCAAGTAATTACTACAAGCAAATGAATTTAGCTCTTCTCAGCAAAAATTCAAAATATAGCTCTATTAATAAGATACTAACAATAAAATATTTATAAGAAATAACGGCAAGATAAATTTATGAAAACAGTCAGTCAAATTAGTGAATTACGTGTGCAAGTAAAAGCATGGCGTCAACAAGGTTTAACCGTTGCTTTTGTACCTACTATGGGTAACTTACATGCGGGTCATATTTCGTTAGTGGCTGAAGCACACAAACATGCTGATAAGGTTGTTGCCAGTATCTTTGTGAATCCAATGCAATTTGGCGTAGGTGAAGACATTGAAAACTACCCGCGTACGATGATTAATGATCAACAAAAATTGACTGCCGCTGGTACTGATTTACTATTCACACCATCATCTGACATTATTTACCCAAAAGGCCTCGCTAAACAAAGCTTTGTTGAAGTACCAAATATCTCTGACGGATATTGTGGGGAAAGTCGTCCTGGTCATTTTCGCGGTGTTGCCACGATTGTCAGTAAACTATTTAACCTAGTACAACCAGATGTGGCTTGTTTTGGCTTAAAGGATTATCAGCAAGTACAAGTCATTCAAAGAATGGTTGAAGACTTGTCGATGCCAATTACCATCATTCCAGTGGCAACCATCAGAGAAGAAAGTGGTCTGGCCCTGAGTTCACGTAACGGTTATTTAACAGCGGAAGAGAAAGCTATCGCGCCTGCCCTACACCAAAGTTTACACTGGTTAGGCGAACAAATTCGTGCAGGTTATGCTCAACAAGATAGTATTGATTTTATTGGCTTAGCTAAACAAGCCGCTAAGACAATTAATGATGCGGGTTTACACACAGATTACCTACATGTCTGCCACGCACAAACATTACAGCCAGCAAGTGAAGATGATACTCTGTTAGTTATTCTAGCAGCAGCACACTGCGGTAAAGCTCGCTTAATTGATAACTTGCAAGTAAACCTAGCTTAACGACCTTTGCTCATTACTTTACATGTTTACCTAGCTTATTCTTCTTAGCTAAGTAAACATTTTATTAGCTAAGATACAATCATAGCAATGCCTCATAGTTCATTAAATTCTTATCCAATACTGTCGAAGAAAGCCGATAAAAAGGCCATTTTACGCTTTTATAGAGATAACCATTATTCCGCAAGATTTATTGGCTTTGATAGTTGCTACCTTATTAAAGTGAATGACAATATTATTGCTAGTGTAATTATCTCACAGGGTAATAAATCGCAACAGATAGACACAGCTAGTGAACGGACTTCCACTGATACTGCTCAAGAATTGAGCCAAAATAAACCACAGTACTTACTGCATGCATTGCTTGTTGCACCTGATTATCAGAAGCTAGGGTATGCACAGCACCTATTAAAATACGCGATAACACATCATCAGCCGCTAGTGTGTTTTGTGCAAGCATCATTAAAAAATCTATACTTAAATAATGGTTTTACTCTCATTACAGACGACTTACTTAATAAACGTTTAACCCCTGATCTATTCAATCGATTTCAGCAGTATTCAAAGAACAAACCTGAACTAAAAGTATTCATTCATCAATAACCCTTTCGAGCATGCATAAGAATCCCTAAATAAACCATGGATAAGCATACTTAATCAGAATCAGACATTAATGTAATCATTCCAATTGTAAGCCAAGTAGTTATAACAAATGGCGCTGTTAAAGCAGGTATTGTTACCAGCTCAAAAGCTCTTGTAAGTAAAACTGAGGTCAAAATAGCAAACATGATAAGCCAATACTTGTTTGGGTAGCGTTCGACAAGTGCGATAGCGACAAGGCCGCCATTGAAACCATAAAGTCCCATCATTGCTTTCTCTTGAGAAAAACCTAAAGTAGTCGCAACCAGTAAACCAATGAGTGAACCCAATATTGCCCATACTGCCGCTTTATAAGAACTGAACAGTAGTGCACAACAAAATACGGCGCCTGAAAGCCAGCTATCTTGCAACATAACTTGACCAACGCCACGAAAAATTCCGTATAAAGAATCAATGAGTGTCGGTGATATAGATCCAGTAAAACTCCCCTGCATTGGACTTGCTAGTCCTGCAAAATCCATAATCAATACAATCGTCCATGTTGAAAGAATAAAGGGCGTAGTCAACGCTGGAGTGCTTGGCATTTTAGTTATCATCAAATGCATAAGAAGTGCCGAAAAAGCACCTCCCAATAGCACCAAAACAATAGATATAAAACTAAGGGGTAAAAGGGAAAATACTGCGATACCAACCAATGCAGCATTGAAGCCATAAAAACCTTTATTTACGCAGTTTGAATCATACTGAAATAATTTAGCGAAAGCTAAACTCGATAAGATTGCCAGTATGCATCCTAGCAACATCGTAGGTGAATTTACTCCAATACCTACCAAAAATAGCAAGCCGGTGACAGCGTTTGATTGCAACATTATTTGAGCTGAGCTGCTTAAAAAACGTTTAGCAAAATGCTTAAGTAGATAATTCATGAATATTTATTGACCGAAAGAAGAGTGTCGACAGTAACAATTAAAGCTGCGACTTATCCTAACGATTATACCGCTAGGATTAAGGAAGAATAAACTGAGGTATTCATTACCACTAAAACTATCATCAACTAGTGAATTTAGCGTTTAAAGCTAGTTGCTACTAATATACTTTAACGTTGTTATCACTTGTTCAACCGATATCGCCCAAGCTTGTGCAGTTGCGTCCACTTCTTTTAACGGATGAATTAACTCTTCACTATGCAACGTAATATAAGGCTTATTTAATGCGGCACAATAACCCGCATCAAAAGCGGCATTCCATTGCTTATACTTATCACCAAAACGGATAATAGCCACATCACAACGCTCAATAAGTGTTTTTGTTCTTATGGCGTTCACTTTTGCTGATTTATTATCCCGCCAAAACTGATCTGTTTCTGCACCAAGATGGTCTCCCGCACTATCACTCGCTTCATGATGAGTAACCGCCGAAGAAAAGGTGATGTTTAAATCGCTTTCTTGGCAACCTTGAATAATTTTTTCGCGCCAATCGGTATGAATTTCACCGGAAAGATATACATTTAATTTCATTGTTACGCCCTATTTCTATTTAGCCAAAACTATAAGTATCCATAGTACATGAATTACATGTTATTCAATATATCAATGAAGTGGAATGACATTTCACTATATGGAATATGGAGGAATGTAAGTGAATTAAACCTCACGGGGATTCAAGTTAATCTACTCACAACTTGAGAATTAAATACTAACAATAAGTACCCTATAAAGGTGACAGATAAAAAGATCTCATATACACACCTACAAAAGTAAAAGCCCTGCGACGGTCAATTAACCATAACAGGGCTTTCGAAGCTTCAATTAACAGCAATGTACTCGTTAGTTTTTTTCTTCTTCAAGCTGAGTTTTTGGAAGAACTGCATTTAGTAGAATAGCAACTAAACCACATAAACTAATGCCTGTTAGACTGAAATCATCATTACCAATAGCCATACCACCAATACCAAAGACTAGCGTAGTTGAAACGATCACCAAATTACGTTGCTCAGCAAGGTCTACTTGAGCTTTTATTAGAATGTTCATGCCTACTCCTGCAATCGAACCAAAAAGCAGAATCAGGATACCACCCATAACTGGCGCTGGAATGGTTTGTAATGCAAGACCAAATTTAGCAACGAATGCCAGACCAATAGCAAAAGCAGCAGCCCAAAGCATGATGCGAGGATTGAACATTTTAGTGAGCATTACCGCACCAGTAACTTCTGAATAGGTGGTATTAGGCGGTCCACCAAATAACGAAGCTAAAGAGGTCGCTAAACCATCACCTAAGAGTGTACGGTGTAAGCCTGGATTTTTAGTGTAATCTTTACCGGTTACGCTACCAATTGCGATAATATCTCCTACGTGTTCAATTGCAGGTGCAATGGCTATCGGAAGCATGAAAAGAATCGCAGCTAGATTAAACTCAGGCGTTACAAAATTGGGAATTGCAAACCACTCACTAGTCGCGATTGCTTCGGTACTAACCATACCCATAACAGACGCCATAATATAACCAACAAACACTCCGGCCATAATTGGAATTAACCGGAAGATACCTTTACCTAGGGTTGCTACTAACAATGTAGTAATCAATGCTGACATAGACACGAGTAAAGAATCAGCATAAGGGAAGAGTTCCGCAGCACCATCTCCTGTTTTACCCATAGCCATGTTCACTGCGATTGGCGCTAGACTTAGTCCAATGACCATAATGATAGGGCCTGTTACTACTGGAGGCATTAGCTTATGCAAAAAACCAGCTCCGCGCACAGCAACGACGCTAGCAATTAATACATAGACTAAACCTGTAACGAATAAAGAACCCATAGCTGCCGCAATGCCCCACGTTTGTACTGAGTAGGCAATTGGAGCAATAAAAACAAAAGAAGATGCCAAAAATAATGGCACTTGCTGTTTGGTAATAAACTGAAACAAGATAGTACCGATACCCGCAGTAAATAAAGCTACGCTTGGGTCTAGTCCTGTAATTAATGGCATTAATACCAATGCGCCGAAAGCGACGAACAGCATTTGCAGCCCAGCAAGGGCATTACGCCAAGAAGGTTGGTTGAAGCTACTTTTATCTAAAGAAGATTCCGACATGAAGCGTCCTATTAAGTGATTTTATTTTTAATTTATTCGCGACTATTTAGCAGCTTTATTTGGTGCCAAATATTTTATCGCCCGCATCCCCAAGACCAGGAATGATATAACCACTCTCGTTCAAATGATCATCAATCGATGCAGTATAGATATCTACATCGGGGTGAGCACTGTTAACCTTTGCAATACCTTCTGGAGCAGCGACTAATACTAAAGCACGAATGTCATTACAACCTGCTTTTTTTAATATGTCGATGGTCGCATTCATTGAACCGCCAGTCGCTAACATAGGATCGATAATTAAAGCTAGGCGCTGATCTATATCACCAGCTAACTTTTCAAAATAAGTGACGGGCTCGAGCGTTTCTTCATCACGATAAAGACCCACGACACTAATTTTTGCACTAGGCATTAGCTCTAAAACACCGTCCAACATGCCTATACCAGCACGTAGAATAGGCACTACAGTCGCTTTTTTCCCGACTAGACGCTGACCGGTAATTTCACCGTCCCAGCCTTCCATTTGGAAGTCTTCCAGTTCAAGATCTTTGGTCGCTTCGTAAGTTAATAAAGAACCGACTTCCGCTGATAGTTGACGAAAGCTACGCGTACTCATGTCTTTGGCGCGCATTAGGCTAATTTTATGTTGTACAAGTGGGTGTTTTATTTCGAATACTGACATGCTTTATAATCCAATGAAAAAATTTTGCTTATTTTCACATAAATTGGTCAGATATTGGAGAAATTTTAAGTATATTTATCTACTTAGCCAGTAAGATCAAAGAAAATGAGTAGTGGTAATTACTGACGATAAAATTATTTCTCGTCAGTAATAGTTGTGGTCAACTTTTTGTAGTTACTTCAGAATTAATCAACATCAATATTAAGTAAATTCGCTGGAGAAAATTGATCCGTTAGTACTGGACTATCATCGGGCCAGTCTTGATGTGTAGCAGTTGATTTTATATTTTTATAAAGTTGCTTTGCATCGACACCAATGGCGAGTAATTTAATCGCTAACTGAGTGATACTTTCACTTTGCTCTACTGCCGCTTGCTCTTTATAAAAGTTTTCATCAAGTCCATTATTACGGGCTAATATTATTCGATTGCTATTGTCAGGATTACTCACTTGATAATAGTCACCAAAAACAGCTTTGTAAGTTGCTGATTCATAGATATATAACTTACTAGAAGAAAATGTATTAGCCGTGAGTATACCTTGGGGAGAAAGCAAACGTTTGGTTTCTTGTAGATACTCTTTAGTCATTAAGTGCTCTGGAATATAATCGCCGTTAAAAGCATCAAGTATAATCCAATCGTACTTTAGCTTCTTTAACAGTGCTCTTTTGACAAAAACCCTACCGTCTTGACTATACGTTTTTACTTGATTATTTTCTAAAAAGCCAAAGTATTGTCGAGCTACTTTAATAACACTTTCATCTATTTCCACATTATCAATATAACTATCAGGCAATAATTGGTGCAAGGTATTTGACATTGTGCCGCCGCCAAGACCAATGATCAAAATGCGCTTGGGCTCAGGATTAACTAATAAACCGGTGAGTAATTGTTTAGTATAATTAAAAACTAATCGTTGTGGCTGGCTTTTAAGGAGACAACTTTGCCGCGTTTTATTACTCTTAACATTAAATTTTAAACAACGTAAATCGCCTTTATCTTCCACGAGAATATTTCTATATAAAGAACGCTCACTGTGAATAACTTCAGCCATTGCATTATTGACAATACAAACACCCAATAAAAAACAAAGGCCGTAGATAAGCTTACCTGCTGAATTAAGCATGACTAATATCTCGTTGTGCTTTCGATTTAAATAAATTTGGGTTCGCTTTTGCAACCACAATCGTGATGCAACCTAATAAGCTAAGTAATAGACTAATACTTACCACAATCGTATTTATATCAAACCACAAGACCAGGTAAAAAGAAGTAATAATGGTACCTAAGGCACTACCTAAGGTAGAAACAAAATATAATTTTCCAGCAACCTGGCCACTTTCATTAGAGTTTCTTACCAACAATCTGACCGAGTAAGGGGATAACATACCTAAAATAATCGTTGGAATAAAAAAGAGTGCTGTTGAGGCTAATAAAGACCCATAACGGGAATCCTCAACCGCTAAGAAAATACTTTCCATTAACCAAGTGCTTGATGTGACTATTGGTAGCAAGGTGAGGCCAGCAATAATGAAAATAGCACCATACCGGGTAAGTGATGCAGAACGAGTGGAAAGCTTACCACCAAATAAATAACCTAATGCTAAACTGAGCATGAAAACCGTGATGATACTGCCCCATATATGGACACTGCTGCCAAAAAATGGGGCAAGAATCCGTCCTGCTAGCAGCTCAATACACATTATGGAAAAACCACTAGTAAAGGCAAGAAAATAAATAAAAAGGTTGTTGTAATTAATTGCTTTTTTGGATTCTTGCATACTTTATATAATTTTTATTATGTAAATTTATATAAGCACTGTAAATTATTTTTCTGATTTTGGGTAGTAAGCAACATTATATCGCTTATAGAATATTGTTCTTTGCTTTATTATTTCAGAGGTTAATGAGCAAGCAGGATTGACAAAAAATAAAAGTAATGAGTCCTTCCATACTCATAAAAGCCATGAGATAAGATAAGTTCATCCGTATGAAAGAGCATCTCTACTTGTCGCAATAAAACCCCTTATACCACTTATTAACGAACCAAAATAACAGACTTTCGATATTTCAATAAACCATGGAGTCATCATTATAATCAGTTATTCCACGATGTCATGAGCTTTAATCATGGCGAATTTCAATAGATATATGTGAAAGCTGTGGCAAGAACCCCTTTAAAATACTTTTATATTCGTCTGAATTCAGTGGCTGAGCAGATGTTACGGTAAGAATTGCAGCTTGGTGAGCTGTCGCTATTTTCCATACATGTATATCGTTGACCACAGTATTTTTTTTACTTAATGCATTTGAAATTTTTTCTAGGGTAGATTTTTTTACCGATTTATCGAGAAGAACGTTACTAGACTCCTTAACTAATCCATAAGACCAACGTAAGATGACTATGGCGCCAACGATCCCCATTAATGGATCCATCCATACCAAGCCAATATATTTTCCTACTAATAAAGCAACAATGGCTAATAAAGACGTTAGGGTATCAGCCAGTACGTGAAAATAGGCTGCTTTCATATTATGGTCGTGATCATGGTGGTGTTCACCATGATGGTGATGGTCATCATCATGTAGGATAAAAACAGAGGCAACATTGACGATTAAGCCAATAATGGCAACAATGATTGCCTCATTAAAATGAATTGATTGTGGTTCTAATAGCCGTTGGGCCGACTCTATTATCATCATCAATGCGACTATTGCTAATGCAATTGCACTAGCAAACCCACCTAACGAATTTACCTTGCCAGTTCCGAAACTGAAGTTCTTATTGTTCGCGTGTTTTTTTGCATAAGAATAAGCGAAAATAGCAATTAGAAATGCTGCAGAATGAGTGCCCATATGCCAGCCGTCAGCAAGAAGGGCCATAGAGCCAGACCAAGTACCAGCACCAATTTCAAGCACCATGATCACTGTGGTTAACCAGAAAACAGTTTTAACTTTATTTTCATGAAGTTTATTATCAATACCGAAATTATGAGAATGTTCCCATTGAATACTACTATCACTTCCCATGAAACTTCCTAAATTTATTACTTTACGTTACTTAGATATAGCATATATTTTAAACCTGAAATATACTACCCCCCTGTATATTGATTTTCAAGTAAAGGAAAAAAATGTCACATACCATAGTAAGTAAAAAAAAGCTGCTCAGTCGTGTTAGACGAATAAAGGGTCAGTCTATTGCTTTAGAAAATGTTTTAGAAGGTGAGCCAGACTGCATGGCTGTTTTACAACAGGTAGCGGCAATTAAAGGTGCTGTTAATGGACTGATGAAAGAAGTATTAGAAGGTCATTTGAGAGAACATTTAGGTGCCGACGATTTGACTCAAGAAGAAAGAGCAGAAGAAGTTGAGCAAGTTATTTCCGTTTTAAAGAGTTACCTTAAATAAAATGAGCAATGGCGAATTTTATTTTATTCTTCGATACGAGTAATACGTTAACCAACTTTAATTTTTTTCTTAGTGGAGTAATCCGCTACTTTAGAGGGAAGGGTCACGAGTATAAATACCTCATATAGGATAAGGCAGTAACACGAAATTAATAATAGCGCGTAAAGTTATTTAACGTTCACCAAAAGATTCTGCCAATGTTTTGCGTAAAGGTTTCAGTAAATAATTCAACACTGTACGGTCGCTTGTTTTAATATCAATCTGTGCTGTCATACCCGGTAAAATATCTAAAACCTTACCTGAAGTCGTTGTCACAGGGTTTGTTTTTGTTGAAACATGCACACGATAATAGATCTCTTCACCTTGGCCTGTTTCTTCTTTTAAGGTATCAGCACTAACATAAACGACCTCACCAATAACACCGCCATAAATAGTATAATCGAACGGGTCAAAGCGTATCGTGGCATTAAGCCCCTTACGTACTTGAGCAATATCTGCAGGACTAATTTTCGCTTCAAGAATTAACTCATCACCCACAGGAATGATTTGCATTAACTCTTCGCCTGCGCGCAGTACACCGCCAATAGTCGTTACGCGAACATTTTTCACTATGCCTGGTAATAATGCCTTAAAAATACTATCTTCTAATTGTTGTTTACGTTGCGTTAGAACTTGTACATTTTGAGCAATTTCATCTTCAGCTTTTGCTAATTCTGCCCCAGCATCTTCAAGGTAAGTATTTTTTCTATTCAATAATTTGGCTTCACTGTCATTCAAGCTCCTAGCGGCTCTAATAACTTCGGTACGATTCACATCACCTGACGCTGATAATTTTTTAATCAATTCAGATTCTTCTCGCGCTAAATCTACCCCTATTTTTAAAGCCTTTAATTCTTCAGCCAAGGTGGTAATTTTTTGCTCAAATAAAGCACGTTCAACCTTTATTTGTTCTGGAAAACGCAGTAAATCATCAGCAAAAACTAATGTTTTATTACCAAGAATTTCTGCACGTAATCGCGCTGCTTTTGCTCTTAGTGCAGAAAGGCGTGCATCAACCTCTTTCACAGCAGCGCCAATACGCGTGGTATCTAATGTCGCAATGACCTGCCCTTCAATAACGCTATCCCCCTCTTTTACATATAAATTGGAAATAACACCACCATCAACTGATTGAATAATTTGTACACGGCTGCTGGCAATCACTTCGCCTGTACCTCGTGCCACTTGGTCAAGTCGAAAGCTTGAAGCCCACAGCACAAAAACAACCAGCCCAGTCAATACCCCCCATAACACTAAAGAATAATTACGCAGGTAATAATTCTCTAAACGCGCGGTTGACTTTTGATTACCGTCATCATCGGAAAAAAAACTATCAAATAACATGATTATCTCCTTGATTCACGTTAGCCGCGACAAAACCTTTTGGTGTGCGTAAAGTTGGCGCATCTCTGTTTGAGACAGTTACTTTATTTTTCGTAACATTAGACATAACTTTGGACAGAACCTCCTCCGGTTTCCCATCATTGATTATTTCACCATGCTGCATCACAATAACGCGATTCGCGATCTTCGCCGCTAAAGCAGGGCGATGGGTTGAAATAATTAAGATATTATCGGCTTTAACATTGTCTTGTAATGCCCGTAATACTTTTTGTTCTGATTCATTATCTAAGGTCGCCGTAGGCTCATCCAACAACCATATTTTAGGTTGTGCTAAAAAGATACGCCCAAGGCCAACCAGCTGACGCTGACCGCCTGATAATCCTTCTCCGCCCTCACTAATGGCTAATTCCATACCTAATGAATCATCCGCAGCAATTTTATCGATACCAAGTTGCTCAGATACCTGTAACAAATGAGAGTCACTTACCGCGCCTGATAATGCTAAATTGCTACGTAAGGTTCCCTTAAATAAATGCACACTTTGGGGCAAGTAACTGACCTGATCCGCGACAATATTGGGCTCTATTTCCCATAAATCAGCCTGACCCAGTTTAATTCTTCCTTCCGCTGGTTTATATAAGCCTGCGAGCACTTTAAGTAAAGTAGATTTACCTGATCCTATCGCGCCAAGCAATACAACACGCTCACCCGCTGTAAAGGTTAATTTATTAATATTTAATTGCCGTATAGGCGAGTCAGGATAGGAAAACATTATCGCGTCTAAACTGATTTTTTTAGGTAACTGATCGGGTAATAATAAGTTTTGATCTACGCGGCGCTCTGTGTTCAATAATAATACCTGATTCACCATTTCTAAGGCTTGAGCAACATTTTGCCACTGCGATAAATACTGCACACTTTGTGCAACAGGGGCAATAACACGGCCACCTAAAATACTACAGGCAATCAAGGCACCCATGGTTAAATTACCGGCTTCAATTTGGCCAACACCAACAACAATAGCACTAATATAAGCAGCAGTAGATAAACTGCTGGTACTAACAGTGGCAAAATTACTGATCGCTTTTTGACGTATGTTATAGCTCGAAATAGTTTGCGTTATCTCTTGCCATTGTGCTGAAAAACGCCATGTTGCATTATTCGCCCGAATAGATTCAGCGCCTTGAATAGCATCAACTAATAACCCTTGCCGTTCATTAGAGCGCATCATTTGCTGTTTAAGTAATCGGCGTAGTCGTCTTTGTGTGACCCAGCCTAAAGTCAGTGCTATAGGTAATAACATCAGATAAACCCAGCCAATATGGCCGCCAATAAGTGCAATCATACCAATAAAAAATAAGGCGAAAGGTAAGTCTACTAAAGCAAAAACAACCCCCGAGCTAAAAAATTGTCTGACCGAATCTAAACCACCTACTTGCGCGGCCAGTGTGCCTAAACTACGAGGGCGCTCATCTAACTGCAAGTGCATCACATGGTCAAAGACTTGTTGTGACACCGCTTTATCTACCGCACAACTCACACTGTCTAAGGTACGTGCACGGATTGTTTTTAAAAACCAATCAAGTACAACCACAATAAACATCCCCATGACTAATGTAGTAAGAGTGGCATACGCTAAGGTTGGCACCACTCGATCATAAACTTGCATTGCAAAAATAGCAGTCGATACCGCCAAAACATTAATAATAACCGTGGCAACAATAATATCGATTAGCCAACGACGGCTTTTAAACATCTCACTAAACACAAGTCGAGCGGCAATATTGCCCTTTAATGAAAAAATAGAGGTTTGCTCACGTTTTTTGGCAACGCGCAGCCACAAGACAATGCCCGCTTCGAGTTGCTCGTGTGTACAATGCTCACACTCACCTGCCTCATTCGTCACTAATAACTTATTATCTTTTGCATGTTCAACCAATACCCAGCCCGAGTGCGTAAAAAGCATCGCTGGTAATCGACGTTGGTCAAAACGCGCCCACCTAACTTGGGCTGCCTGTATACCTTTTAATTTTAATGCCTTAAAAACAAAGTACAGTCGTTTAATCACCGCCGCTTGTGGCAGTTGCGTTTGAGCCTGCTGACAAGCCTCAACTAAAGCACCTGTTTGCACCGAAATCGCTAACTTATCCAATAAGTTTTTTAATACATTAACCGGTAGCGCTTGTTGTAATAAAGCCTGCTCTAACGTTAATTCATTTGCTGTATTGGCTGCAGCCGATTGTGTAGATGCTTTTGCTACAGTTGGCTGTTCTACGGTATTAATGCTGTTCATATGTATTTAATCCTGCGGGATCATCCAACGACCCCATTAAGGTCAATAATTGTAACGACAACTGCTGCCAATCACTGGCTATCTGTACAAGTTGTAAACGTAGCTCTGTTAGCTCTCGTTGGTTGTTAAGTACTTCTACCCATGATTTACGTCCTGAATTATATTGGCGTAAAAACGATGCCATCGTTGCTTCAACTTCATCTACTATATCTTTTTGTGAACGCATTAAATCGTACTGCACGCCCCTATTAATCATTAACACATTGATTTGACGCCTAATATCATTCAAGGCAGACTTCACCTCTTCGTCTGCAGCATTTAAACGCGCAGCAGCGGCGTTTACGCGCCCTGCGCTTACTAAGCCAAGTCCTTCCATATTACCTTCAAACACTAAGCCAGCCCTAGTTTGGTCGACATCTATGTCGTTATCAAAAAAATCATACTCAACACGAAAAGAAATGGTCGGCAGTGATGCCACTTTTTCCTGTTTTAAATTTAAACGTACCACCTTAAGTTGCTCACGCTTATAGCGAACATTCGCATCATTTTTCATCACTAATTTGTTAACCATCGAGCGCTCAGGCAAACCTAATAAACTGTCATCAATAACGCCTTCGGTAGAAACCCTTATTTGTGTTAATGCCAGTAACTCAGCTTGAGCCACTAATTCCTCGCCCAAAATACGTTGTAATCTTGAACGCGCTTGCAGTAAACGCGAGTAAGCCAAGCGGGTATCCGCATCAGAAGCTAACTGGCCTTGTTGACGACGAAAAATGCGACCATGTAAGTTTTCATGTTCTGTAATATTTTGTTTTGCCACGGTAATACGTAGTTTAATCCCTTGTATTTTAGCGTAAATTTTTGCGGTATCGCTTATCAACTCACGCTGTGTTTGTATTAAACCCCATTGCTCAGCGGTATAATTGGCGGTCGCTTCATCAATCGCCGTATCTATTTTACCAAAGGCCCACAGGGGTTGATTTAAGCGTAGTGTGCCTTGGTCTGCATTATTATTTAAATTATTGGCCTGCGCCGACAACGTGGGGTAGCGTCTCGCTTTTGCACTGTCAATATTCGACTCATACGAATTAAGAGCCGCTTGTTGGCCTTTTAATGCAGGGTTATGAATGATAACCGCTTGTAACGCGTTTAAAAAATCACGTGGTAACGTTGCCTTTTTAAGCTGTGTAAAATCATCCTGTTTTATTAGCGTAACTGATGACATAGTCGAAGTATTGTCCTCTATCTTAGGGGGATACTCCGCCTGAAACTCTGTTGCCTCTATTGCCACTGATGCCAGTACGATTAATGACAAGCTAGCTATAGGTAAAGAAAACCTATGTTTCAGATTAGTCTTAATCTTTTTTATTGTTTTTAGCATTAATTCTCAAGTTCCCTGTTCGATTGATAAACCACTTCAGGTATGAAAAACAAGGCGCGGTTATTCCAATTTTTGTTAGATAATTTTGGTATTCGTTGTAAAAGCATCACTGGTGAGCTGTTCATAAAACAAGCCATTTTCTGGTTCGTGTTCATCAGGGGTAATGGCTCTATTGGCATAACTGCCTGAACTTCGTTGGTGCTTTTTCTTAAACGCCGCTATTTTATTGGTTTCACCTTCTTGCTCATACGCTTTCAATAAGTTTTGTCGCCACTCTTTTTGCCAAGGACAGCTAGCAACTGCTTTTTCAAAGTGGCGAATGCCATCTTGAGCATGGTTTTTAGTTAAATAAACCAGCCCGACCATATAATGACACGCTGCATGCTTAGGGTTATGATGTAACATCTTTTTAAAGCACATTTCAGCATCATCAAGCTTACCCTCTTTGTATAGTGCGACACCGTCGGTTAAAAAACCGGGCTCAGGCAAGGTGAACAAATCAGTAATAGGGTTTGATACTATTTTAGTATTAGTGCTTTTGATTAATGGTGTTAACTGGGTTTGATAACGCTGCCACTTCGCTTTTGATGTTTTATAAATAGGTTGGCGTACCTGCCAAACACTGGCAGTTTTAACTGTACGTACTAACTCATTAAACTTAAGTACTCTAGGTTGCCAGTCTACGCCAATATAACTCAACATTTTACGGGCGCTGCCCGCTAAGTCGTCAACGACATCTTCATAATTAATTTCTAGAATTTCACCAGGAAAGATTTGCTGCCAATGATGCATTAACAGATTATGATCGGCTAATTGTTCTCCAATATGCTCTAGGTCATAAGCAAACCCCATACCGCCATGCTTGGCTTGATAATCAGTAAAATAATTAGAAATGGCTATGTCGCGTGGGTCGCGACGTACTGAAATGATTTTAGCGTTGGGGAATAGAAATTTAATTAAGCCAATATTTTCAAAATTATGCGGCATTTTATCCACCACATATGTCGCCTCTGGCTTAGCTTCTGCGGCGAGCTCTTGTAATTCTTTTAGCACATTATTGGCAATACCTGCGATGGTATAGGCATTAAAATCGTCAATACAATCAGGATATTGTCGGCCAGAGCCAGTGTGGCGTTCCCAGCGATTCATCCCTTGTACGACTTGCGGAATGACCCCTAACTCACCAGCACCAAAAATGTCACTGTGCCCTGATAAAATTTGTTCAACCAAGGTAGTGCCCGAGCGCGGCATGCCTAACACATAAATGGGCACGGTTGATTCAACGCCACAGTTAGGCCGATGCTGATATAAGCTTTTACTAAAACAGGCACGTAAACGCGCACAATCTTCACGGTGTTTTTGAGCATTGTAAGGTAAAAACTTTTTACTGGCAGTATTAGCCTGTTTGGCAAAGCCGAAAGCTTTATCATAGTCTTTCTGTTTTTCCCACGCGGCCGCTAATTGAAATAAAATACCGGCGCGCAGCGAGCCCTCCATGCTGGGCTTATTGGCTGCGACAGCCATTTTATCTAAGGTGTCTACGTCGTCAGGAAAACGCTGGGCATTAATTAGAGCTGAATAACCTTTCAGTGGGTCAATGTCTTTAACACGTTCAAACAAGGCGACGGCTTCATCAATATTCCCCAGCTGCATTTGTTGCTGACCTAAGCCTTGCAGTGCCGGTAAAAAATGGCTGTGCTCGGCTAAAATATCGCGGTAGAGCTGCTCTGAAACCTCAAAATTTTGCGCTTGGCTTTCCACTTGTGCTAAGGCATTACTTGCCTGTGCTTGTTTCATTTTAATCAGCACTAAGGTTTGTTGCTCAGTAACCTCTAGCGCATCTGCCAAACTGACCGCGCGCTCTGCCGCTTTGCGTGCCTTTTTATCAAAACGGTGCAAACAGGCTGTTGATAGCTGCACCCAAAGGGCGCTATTTTCTTCATCCTTTTTTAGCGCTTTTTGCAGTAAATTAATCGCCTGCATAAAGTGCCCTTGTACTTGTGCTAGTTCAGCAAGCGCCATACATAGAGCTACGTTATCGTTATACCGTGTTAAGTATTCACGTAAAATATCCGTTGCTTGTTGATGAAAGTCTTTTTCCGCTAACACTTGGCTATAGCTTTTAACGCATTGTACTAATACGGCCTCTTCACAGTCACCCGCTTGCTGTTGCACAGCTAACTGAGTGAGCCATTCTTCAGCAGGGGTAAATAAGTCTTGCGCTACCCATAGTTGTAATTGCGTGGTGTTCAGTTGCATCCAATATTGCTGATAAAGCGCATCTTCGAGATCGTGATGATTATCTAGCACTTCTGTTGCGCTATAGAGCTGTTTTTGTGCTTGGCTGAGCTCATTTTGTGCAATATATACGGCCACTAAATTGCGGTGTACCACGAAGCGCTCAGGAGTGATTATTAATGATTTTTTAAAAAAGTGTTGTGCCTCAGCTAAGCGGCCAGAAGCTAAATAGCAATACGCTAAGCGTGCCAGCGCTAATGCATGATTGGCTTGTTCCACCAAGACATCACTTAACATTTTAATGGCGTCATCTATACGTTGCATCACAATTAACACCACTGCCAAATCACAGCGGGCATCGGCATCAAGCACGTCAAAATGTTTAAGCGATTGTTGGTATAAGGCTTGGGTATTTTCTTTTAATCCCATATGGGCGTTAGCTGTAGCTAACAAGGGTAATACTGCCGGATTGCCGCTGTCATACCAAAGTGATTGCGCTAATTCGAGCAAGCTAGGGTATTGTTGATTTTCGGCAAGTTGTCGCAACAGAATTAATTCGTTCATCACTACTTCTTCATGTTGTTATTAGTTAATAATTAATTTATAGATTTTTTTGCATCTAATTTTTTATATCTTCTTTTTGTATACCTAATGCATACCTATTTATCGGTATCACTTGGCAATATTTTCATTAGGGAATTACATACCTAATTCATGATTCTGGCGATGCTTTACTAAGGTGGCAACTGCTGTCCTACCAAAGGCTTTCGGTGAACGCCTTTAATTCGTTAACTTGATACTGCCAGGGAGCTTTCTTTAACGTTTTAAACTACTCATCGCATCTTATTAAACACTAGAATGGTTCGGAAAAAACAATGTTAAAAATGAACGTTTAAAAGTTAATTTTTCAAAATAGAAACGTAAATTAATGAACCGCAATAATCCTATCCCGCAAAGAAAATAATACGACTCCATAGCAAACCTAACGGCTGTAATTGAGAAATTTATACGCCCTGAGATGTGGCAATACCGCTAGGTAATGTTGTAAGGATTGCCCCTCCTTGTAATAAAGTACCCACCCAGCTTCCGCTCCAAAGATCAGCCATATCCGAGCCGCCCGTGCGAAATGTTGTAATATTCCCTGCCTTATTCAAAGACACCAAGTCTGGATTACTCCACGCCATAGCGGAAGCGGTAGCAGTCTTACTGGCAGCAGGGACTCCCGTATTCCCCAGTGGCGCAACACCACTGCCCACGAGAATAATGGTATCGTCTGAGCCCAAGTTCCCCGCTCCTGTCCATGGATTCGTCACGCTGATACCGACCTCACTAGTCGCCACTTTTATATATATAGTATAAGTGGTGCTGCCATCAAAACTTCGACCCGAGTGAGAAGAGGTGTCGCCATCGGTGAGATCAAAGACAACCACCGAAGTGTTCACCGTGGTGGTGAAATCCAGCGTAGTAGAATCCGCAATACCCGCGAATGAGTTGCCAGCACTGTCATCGATAGCCGTCGCCGCTATTTGCACATTATAATTGGCCGAATTATTGGCTAAATCAACGTCCGGGTTAATGGTTAGAGTATTGCCACTGACCGCCAACTGACCACTGTGGTTGGCGACATCGATGGTAATCGTCTGTGTACCGTCGGAGATAACAATATTGCCTGTGCCCAGAGCGATACTGTCACTGAAGTTGAGAACAATATTATCCGTTAACAATACCCCAGTGCCATTATCCGTCGGGGTACTCGAACTTAAAATAGGCGCCGTGGCGTCGATCGCATCGCTGTTCTGACTAATCGCAGTGGTATAACTGGCGCTGGTGTTAGCAGATGAATCATCGATAGTCAGTGAAACGGGAATATCGGCGCCCGCGGGAACATCGGCACCGCCATTGGTGATAGTAAATTGCGCGGTATAGGTGGTGCTGTTAGTACGGGTCAAATTGCTCAGCGCAAAACCACCGACACTGCCTGATATATTGGTGTATACATCACTGCCATCGTCAGCCACAGTTAAAGTAACTGTCACCACATCACCGATATTCATTGGAGCGTCAGGGATACTGATGAAAGTAATAATCGGTGCGACTTCATCAAGATCGGTAATATCTAACGTGATCGCTTGCTCACTGCTGTTACCGGCGGCATCAGTCGCCACCACGGTAAAACTGTAATCGGCTTTGGTTTCATAATCCGGATTGGCCGTTAAGGTCACCGCCCCTGTAGTGTTGTTAATGGTAAATAATGCCTCATCACCACCAGCTTTTAAACTATACGCCGTTGCGCCCGTTGAAATATCATCGCTATCGGTTGACGTGACCGTGTACACTACTTGACCGGCACCACTGTTTTCATCAAGGGCTACCGCACTTGAAGCTGAAGTAATCGTTGGTGCAACATCATCAAGATCAGTAATATCGAGCGTGATCGCTTGCTCAGTGCTGTTACCGGCGGCATCAGTCGCCACCACGGTAAAGTTGTAATCGGCTTTGGTTTCATCATCCGGATTGGCCGTTAACGTTACCGCCCCCGTACTGCTGTTAATGGTAAATAATGCCGCATCAGCACCGGCTTTTAAGCTGTAAGCCGTTGCGCCGGAGGAAATATCACCATTGTCAGTTGACGTGACCGTATATACCACTTGGCCAGCACCACTGTTTTCATCAAGGGCGTTTGCTGTCGCCGCCGAGGTTATCGTTGGTGCAACATCATCAAGATCAGTAATATCGAGCGTGATGCTTGCTCAGTGCTGTTACCAGCACCATCAGTCGCCACCACAGTAAAGCTGTAATCGGCTTTGTTTTCATCATCCGGATTGGCCGTTAACGTCACTGCCCCCGTACTGCTGTTGATGGTAAATAATGCCGCATCATCACCGGTTTTTAAGCTGTACGCTGTTGCGCCCGTGGCAACATCATCGCTATCAGTTGACGTAACCGTGTACACCACTTGCCCAGCACCGCTATTTTCATCAAGGGCTACCGCGCTTGAAGCTGAAGTTATCGTTGGTGCAACTTCATCAAGATCGGTAATATCGAGCGTGATCGCTTGCTCGCTGCTGTTACCGGCGGCATCAGTCGCCACCACGGTAAAACTGTAATCGGCTTTGTTTTCATCATCCGGATTGGCCGTTAACGTCACCGCCCCCGTACTGCTGTTGATGGTAAATAATGCCGCATCATCACCGGTTTTTAAGCTGTACGCTGTTGCGCCCGTGGCAACATCATCGCTATCAGTTGATGTAACCGTGTACACCACTTGGCCAGCACCACTGTTTTCATCAAGGGCAACCGCGCTTGAAGCTGAAGTAATCGTTGGTGCAACTTCATCAAGATCGGTAATATCTAACGTGATTGCTTGCTCGCTGCTGTTACCGGCGGTATCGGTCGCCACCACGGTAAAGTTGTAATCGCCTTTGGTTTCATCATCCGGATTGGCCGTTAAAGTCACCGCCCCCGTACTGTTGTTAATGGTAAATAATGCCGCATCAGCACCGGCTTTTAAGCTGTAAGTCGGTGCACCCGTGGCAATATCACCGCTATCGGTTGACGTGACTGTGTATACCACTTGGCCAGCACCACTGTTTTCATCAAGGGCTGTCGCGCTTGATGCTGAAGTAATCGTTGGTCCAACTTCATCAAGATCGGTAATATCGAGTGTGATCGCTTGCTCGCTGCTGTTACCGGCGGCATCAGTCGCCACTACGGTAAAACTGTAATCGCCTTTGCTTTCATCATCCGGATTGGCCGTTAACGTCACCGCCCCCGTACTGCTGTTGATGGTAAATAAGGCCGCATCATCTCCCGCTTTTAAGCTGTAAGCCGTTGCACCCGTGGAAATATCACCGCTATCGGTTGACGTGACCGTATATACCACTTGGCCAGCACCACTGTTTTCATCAAGGGCGTTTGCTGTCGCCGCCGAGGTTATCGTTGGTGCAACATCATCAAGATCAGTAATATCGAGC
>MAAF01000056.1:224048-225556 GCA_002163005.1 Colwellia psychrerythraea
GAGCGTGATCACTTTCTCGCTGCTGTTACCGGCGGCATCAGTCGCCACCACGGTAAAACTGTAATCGGCTTTGGTTTCATCATCCGGATTTGCCGTTAAGGTCACTGCCCCCGTACTGCTGTTGATGGTAAATAATGCTGCATCATCACCGGCCTTTAAGCTATAAGCTGTTGCACCCGTGGCAATATCACCACTATCGGTTGACGTGACCGTGTACACTACTTGACCGGCGCCACTGTTTTCATCAAGGGCTACCGCACTTGAAGCTGAAGTGATCGTTGGTGCAACTTCATCAAGATCAGTAATATCGAGCGTGATCGCTTTTTCGCTGCTGTTACCGGCACCATCAGTCGCCACCACGGTAAAGTTGTAATCGGCTCTGATTTCATCATCCGGATTAGCTGTTAACGTTACTTCCCCCGTACTGCTATTGATGGTAAATAAGGCCGCATCATCACCGGATTTTAAGCTGTAAGTCGGTGCACCCGTGGCAATATCACCGCTATCGGTTGACGTGACAGTGTACACTACTTGACCGGCGCCGCTGTTTTCATCAAGGGCTGTCGCGCTTGAAGCTGAAGTGATCGTTGGTCCAACTTCATCAAGATCGGTAATATCGAGCGTGATCGCTTTTTCGCTACTGTTACCGGCACCATCAGTCGCCACCACGGTAAAGTTGTAATCGGCTTTGGTTTCATCATCCGGATTGGCCGTTAAGGTCACCGCCCCCGTACTGCTGTTGATGGTAAATAAGGCCGCATCATCCCCGGTTTTTAAGCTGTACGCTGTTGCGCCCGTGGCAACATCACCGCTATCGGTTGACGTGACCGTGTATACCACTTGGCTGGCGCCACTGTTTTCATCAATAGCTGTCGCGCTTGAAGCTGAAGTGATCGTTGGTGCAACTTCATCAAGATCAGTAATATCGAGCGTGATCGCTTTTTCGCTGCTGTTACCGGCACTATCACTCGCCACCACGGTAAAGTTGTAATCGCCTTTGCTTTCATCATCCGGATTGGCCGTTAACGTCACCGCCCCCGTACTGCTGTTGATGGTAAATAAGGCCGCATCATCCCCGGCTTTCAAGCTATAAACCGTTGCGCCGATAGCAATATCATCGCTATCGGTTGACGTGACCGTGTACACTACTTGACCGGCGCCACTGTTTTCATCAAGGGCTGTCGCGCTTGAAGCTGAAGTGATCGTTGGTGCAACTTCATCAAGGTCAGTAATATCTAACGTGATCGCTTTTTCGCTGCTGTTACCGACAGTATCAGTCGCCACCACGGTAAAGCTGTAATCAGCTTTAGTTTCATCATCTGGATTGGCCGTTAACGTCACCGCCCCGGTACTGCTGTTGATGGTGAATAAGGCCGCATCATCACCGGTTTTTAAGCTGTAAGCCGTTGTGCCTGTAGAAACATCATCGCTATCGGTTGACGTGACCGTGTACACCACTTGGCCGGCGCCGCTATTTTCATCAAGGGCGCTTGCTGTCGCCGCCGAGG
>MAAF01000090.1 GCA_002163005.1 Colwellia psychrerythraea
ATACGACGTTATTGATTTTGATAAGGGGATAACCATTATCTACAATCAATGCCTTGCCTATAAGCCTTTTAATTCTCGCTGAGTGGGAAAGAACTTAATCAACTTGGTATTACTTTCTAATGTCCGGCAACTTGCATCTCATCAATTAGAATTGAACCAGTACGAATACTGCCACGCATATCCACATCAGAGCCAACAGCAACAATGCCCTTGAACATTTGAGATAAGTTTCCAGCGATAGTAATTTCACTGACTGGGTATGCTATTTCACCGTTTTCTATCCAAAAACCTGCTGCGCCACGTGAGTAATCACCATTAACAACATTGACTCCTTGCCCCATTAATTCAGTAACCAACAGACCTGTGCCTAAGGTTTTTAACATAGCGTCAAAATTGCCATCATGCCCTTGGGCATCGACCAACCAGTTATGAATGCCACCAGCATGGCCCGTTGTCGTTAATCCTAGCTTGCGAGCCGAATAACTGGTCAACAAATAAGTTTGTAATGCACCTTGACTAATAATCTCACGATCTTGCGTTAAGACACCTTCACTATCAAATGCACTACTCGCTAGCGCCTTAGCAATATGAGGTCTTTCACTAATATTTAAAAATTTAGGAAAAACATCGTTACCAATGGCGTCAAGTAAGAAAGATGATTTACGGTATAAATTACCACCGCTTATTGCCGCAATAAAATGTCCCCAAATAGTGTTGGCAATATCAGCTCTAAATAATACTGGTACTTTACCGGTTGGGATTGTTTGTGGTTTTAAACGAGATAAAACTTCTTGAGAGGCTTGTAGACCAATATTTTTAGCGCTTTCAAGCAAAGAGAACTCTCGATTAACAGTGTAGGCATAATCACGTTCCATATCGTCACCTTCATTAGCAATCATCACACAACTTAAGCTGTGCCGAGTACTTGGGTAACCCACTAACTGCCCATGACTATTTCCATAGACCTTAAAACCAGCGAAGGTATCAAAACTGGCGCCGTCTGAATTACTAACACGCGGGTCAACCGCTAATGCACTTTCTTCACATTCTTTAGCGAGCTCGATCGCCTCCTCAGTACTTATTTCGTGAGGATGATATAAATCTAAATCAATTGGCTGCATTGCCAAAAGCGACTTATCGGCTAAACCTGAACAATCATCTACCGAGGTATATTTAGCAATGTTTACTGCTGCAGTAACCGTCTTAAGTAATGCTTGTTCTGATAAATCAGCCGTGGAAGCACTGCCTTTTCGGCCTTCACGATAAACAGTGATACCTAAGCCACCATCATTAGTAAATTCAACATTTTCCACTTCACCCATACGCGTACTAACACTTAAGCCTTGTTGGCGGCTCATAGCAACTTCAGCGCCATCTGCGCCAAGTGATTTAGCTAGCTCAAGTACGGTAGCAACACGTGCTTTCACTTCGCTGAGTTGTTTAGTCATTGGATCATGCGATTTAGAGGCTTGGGTCATATTGGTTTCTACTTTCTCTTTTCTTTTTAAGGAGTAATAAGGCTTAAACAGTGACTTAGAATAGTGATATAATAAGAGTAATTATTATTTATTTTAACATGGTATTAGACATTATTATGCCCCAGTCAGCCAAAGATATCGACGAATCTTCACAAGAAATAGAAGAAGAGTTAAAAAGTAAAACCGAAGTTAAGCGTGAAATGCATCAATTACAAGATTTCGCACAGAGCTTAATAGAAATGTCTAAGCATCAACGAAGTCGCTTACCTTTAAGTGAAGACATAAAAGATGCTATGATTTTAGCTGATAAGATCCGTAATAAACATGAAGCTTTACGTCGTCACATTCGTCATACCGCTAGAATACTTTTAGAAACAGACCTTGAGCCTATTCACCATGCTATAGAGGTTATGGCAAATAAGCACCAACAAGAAACGGCAAAATTTGTTCGTTTAGAAGCGATTAGAGATGAATTAATTGACCAGGGAAATGACGCTGTTGAAGCTTTGATTAGTGAATTTCCACAAATCGAGCGACAAAAAATCAAACAGTTGATTCGCCATGCAGCAAAAGAGAAAAAGGCAGAGAAATTGGGTAAGCATTATAAAAACCTTTTCACCTACCTAAAAGAAAATGCTTAAAAGAAAAGAGTTCAAGAAGCAAAGTTAATAAATATCGCCAAGCACTATGAATATAAGTGCTTGGTGACTTATTAAACCTAACTAATTATTGCGTACCACCAATAGTCATTTCATCAACTTTTAGTGTGGGTTGCCCAACACCAACGGGTATACTTTGACCATCTTTACCACAGACACCAACACCCGCATCAAATTTTAGATCATTACCGACCATACTGATCCGCTTCATTGCTTCAGGGCCATTACCGATTAACGTAGCGCCTTTTACCGGTGACGTTATTTTACCATCTTCAATTAAGTACGCCTCTGAACTGGTAAAAACAAACTTACCCGAAGTAATATCTACCTGCCCACCGGCAAAATTTGGTGCATAAATACCCTTTTTAACCGACTTAATAATATCTTCAGGGCTAGACTCCCCTGCTAACATATAAGTATTCGTCATTCGTGGCATAGGTAAATGAGCATAAGATTCACGTCTACCGTTACCTGTTGGTTTCACGCCCATTAAGCCAGCATTATGTTTATCTTGCATGTAGCCTTTTAAGATACCCTTTTCAATCAGCACATTATATTGCCCAGGCGTACCTTCATCATCAATAGAGATTGAACCACGACGGTCAACTAAGGTGCCATCATCAACAATAGTACAAAGCTCAGAAGTAACTTGTTGACCAACTTTACCTGAGAATGCTGAAGAGCCTTTACGGTTAAAGTCACCTTCTAAACCATGCCCTACCGCTTCATGAAGTAATACGCCCGGCCAACCTGCCCCTAATACAACAGGGTAAGTGCCAGCTGGCGCTTCAATCGCAACGAGATTAACTAATGCTTGTCTAACAGATTCTTCAGCGTAAGATAAGTAACGTGCTTTGTTATCTCCCGCGGCAACTTCAAAGAAATAACTGTAATCAGTACGAGCACCACCGCCAGCACTTGCTCGCTCACGTTTGCCGTTTTCTTCGACTAATACCGAACAGTTTAATCTAACTAATGGACGAACATCAGTACCATAAGTGCCATCGCTAGCGCTAACTAATACTGTTTCATAGACGCCTGACAAGCTGGCTATAACCTGCTTTACACGACTATCGACTTGACGCGCGTGAGCTTCAACCTGATGTAATAAATCAATTTTTTGTTCTTGCGTTAAACTTCCCAGTGGCTCAACTGATTGATAAACTTGGATGGGTGATTGACGACTAAACGCTTTAACTGTTGCGCCAGTACCGCTATCAGCAATACCTTTTGCAGCATCTGCCGCCTGCTGAAGTGCTTCGGGGGTAATATCATCCGAATAGGCAAAACCAGTTTTTTCACCCGAGATCGCTCTGACGCCAACACCACGTTCAATATTATATGAACCTTCTTTGACAATACCATCTTCTAAAACCCAAGTTTCATGCTGGCTCGCTTGAAAATATAAATCAGCATAATCAACTTGTCGCCCCATCATGCTGTTTAAGGTTTTTGATAATATTTCATCATCAATATGACTATCACTTAATAAGGATTTTTCAACATTATTCATTAGGTCTTAGCTCTACTTCTATGTTCTTTAATTATAATCAAATCGCTGTTTTATACCAATCTCACTAATTACCTGATCATTTCTACTGGTTAAAACAACCAACTATTGCGTTATTTATTTAATAATTAGAACAACTAGTTATTAAATAAATGCCTTATATTCGGCCGTTTTTTCTGCGTATAAAGTAGACCACCTAATTAATGAAACTGGTATTATCTATTTAGCGGCGAATTCAAGGGCATATTTTGACGTATGCGTGTTATTTCTTGTTTTTGGTAATCAACACTAATGTAACCTTCACCAATTTCAATACTACTTTCAATTTCGCCCCAAGGATTGATGATCATCGAGTGACCCCAAGTTTCGCGACCATTTTCATGAACGCCCTCTTGACCTGCAGCTATAATGTAAACCTGGTTTTCAATAGCCCTTGCTTGCAATAATGTTTGCCAATGCGCTTTGCCTGTTACTTTGGTAAAAGCACTCGGTACGGTAATGATATCAGCGCCAGCTTTTGCTAGTTGCTGAAACAAATTGGGAAACCGTAAATCGAAGCACACTGATAGTCCAATATTAGCGAACTCGGTATTAACAACGCTTATTTCTTTACCAGCTTGCGTATAACGAGATTCACAATAGCTCTTAGTGCTATCACTAACATTAACATCAAATAAATGAATTTTATCGTATTGCCCTATCAACTCTCCCTCGGGATTGAAAACACAACTGCTATTAGTAAATTTTGTCGCAGATGCCGCTAATATAGGGATAGTACCGGCAACCAAGTAAACTTTAAATTTTCTGGCAAGTTCTCCAAGTGCGACACACAGGTTATTACCTTGTGAAGAAACTTGTGAAGAGCCCTTTGGCGAGTCTATTGCTGATGCTCTTGCCAAATCCAATTGTTCACTGTCTTTACTACCAAAATACAAACAACACTCAGGTAGTACGACTAAGTGCTGAATATCTTCATGGTTAGCAGTTATATTAGTCAGTAATTCAGCTATTTTAGCTAGATTTGTTTCAACATTAGCCGCTGAGGATAATTGTATCGCACTCAATTTAACCATCGCTTGCCTTATCCTTTTTAGATGTGGGTGGTGTCTCTATTTTCAATTCTTCTTGTTTAGCATCTTCGGTAGGTACGCTAGTATCAACACTGACATTCTTACTCTTACGATTAACTTCTTTAAAATCAGGATTTTCGACCGTACCGGTAAGTTCAAACTTAAACTCAGAAACCACCTGAGACTTAATCACTTGGTCGATAGCTACGCCAGCAAGAAAAGTCACTGGATTCAAAGTTGCTATCCAAGCTAATACTGGCAAGCTTGAGGTTAAGTTTGGTTTATAAGACATATCATAATCAAGCTCACCTGTGACTAGGTTGGTATTACCTCTCATAAATAAGTTACCTGCGGTGCCATTCATTTTGGTGTTATCGGTTATTAACAATCCCTGCTCTAATTGATAGCTTCCTTTGATATCACTGTAAAACATACCATCACTAAAAATATCACGAAAATCGAGTGTTAATTTGCGTACTAAAGATTGTAAGCTTAACACTGAGAAAATACGCGCTGAATCACTTACATCCGCTAAATAGCCATCATCGAGTCGTCCATTCACCGTACCGTTTAAGTGGCTAAGCATAAAGTCATGCAAACCGCCCTCCCAGTTAAGGTTTACGTCAACTTTAGCGCCACTGTCTTTAATGATTGATTCATAACCTGCTGCTTTTAATTCTGTTTCTACGTCATCTATCGACAGGTTGCCTGCTAACGTAGTTGTGGATCCTTGCGCATTATGAAGCCAATTTCCGGTTAGATTTAATGTTGTTTTATCTCGCCTTGCCGTGAAATTAGTAAACTCTATCATCTGTTGACCTACACGTTTCACGCCTACGTCAACCATCCCTAAGTTTAACGAGCCAATAGAACAACGGTCACAATGAAACCTTAACGGTGGGATATTAGCAAATATAATATCATTTTCAGTTCTATCTGGCTGCTGACTTATTGCTGCCAGAGTCACCTCTTTATCATTCTCTTCTTTGCCCTGTGGCAGTGTTAAAAACTCAGCATCAATATCCAAGCCTTGTGCTAACCAGTCAGGATAAATTTTTATTTGGCTACGGGTTTCTTTAGCATTGAGTTGTAATAACCACCATTGTGGTTTGTCTAACAAATTAAAAGATACATTATTGAGTTCCTGCCCCAATATGCTCAACTGACCAATTGAACCTCTAATTCTTTTTGGCTTGGCTAAAAAAGGAATTGAATTTTCCTGCACCATATTCAGTGAATTTTCTTGCTCAACATTAACCGATGGTTGATTAATACTGTCAAGAATGTCGCTAATTAATGGCTGCCATTTAGAGAAATCAACGTGAGCAAGCTTAGTGGTGATATGAAAACCATCTCCAGGTAAAGCCATAGAGCCTTCACCTAACATTAAGTTGGCACGGGTAAATGCTGTACTTTGGTGTTCTAGCAGCCCTGAAAAGTGCATTTTATCACCATAATTCAATACAACAGTCGACTGCTCTGTATCGCCATTAATTTGTACCGTTAGCGCATTTTCTTGTTTATCGTTACGTTGATAGGGTGCAGGCAATAATAGTTGGGTATTTTTTAATTCAGTGTCAAAATTTGCTGAGTAAGAAAAACCACCTTGGTGATGCTGATGTAGTGATAACGCCCCTTGCCAAGGTAACTCACCCTGCGTATATCGACGTAATTTTTCGGGTACAAAAGGTAACCATGTAGAGGCTTGCCATAAGGCGGTTAAGTTAATATCGGTATCGTAGTAATCGGCTTTATCCATACCTGAAATATCAAGTGCAATAGGTAATCCTTGCCACGTTAGCTGTAAATTTTTAGTGCTAATTTTATCGTTGCTAAAGCTAAACTGCCCCTGTACTTCACTAAAGTTCATCCGTGGGGCTTGTAAGGCAACCTGGTTTTTATCAAAATTAATAATGCCGCTTGCCAGTGCTTGCTCATTATCATTAAGTGGAAGATTTAGATGAAACTCACCACTGACCTCACCGCTAATTTTCAGCTGTTCTAACACACTGCCAACACTATCTTTGAACGGACTTTGATTCATTAAGTCGCCAATATAAACGGCTTGAGTTGGTTTTATTTCGGCATCTACTGTTAAAATTTGACCATTCGCTAAATCAGCAATACCTGCACGTACCCCTGTTACGTCTAAGCCTGTTAGTTCACCACCTCGACCTGTGATTAACATCGAATTATTAGTAAAATTCAAGTTGGCAACAAAGTCAGTTATCGCGGGCCAGTTTTCTACAAATTTGAACTCAGATTGGCTTAACTCGGCATCAACGACAAAAATACCGCTACCGTCAGTAAACGGAAAGCGGCTGATTGGTCCATTAATCAATACTTGTGCATCTTCAACACGGCCAGAAACAACGGCCGAATTTAAGTAATTAACTAAATTCTCACTCATGATCGGTAAAGGCAAGTAACGTCCCACTAAGCCGGCATTACCATTGGAGACATTGGCTAACAAAGCTAAATTAACTTCACCGTCAATGGGGGCATCAACGTTAACTTGTGCTGATAAATTAATTTCTGTTGAGAGGAAATCTAATTCTTCAACTTTCAATGTCCAGCCTTTATTGTCAAATACAGCATTTAGCTGCCCTGAAAGCTGTTGATAAGGAAAAGCTTGTACAAACAACTTATCAAAATCTAATTGGCCTTGCTCGGCATTAAAATCTACTGCTAAGTAATTATTTGAAAAACTGAGGTTGCCTGAAACATTTTCAAGCCCCGGAATACCGTGACTATAACTATTATTGAACGCAGAAAAGTTTGTTACCACTTGCAGTGCGTTATTTTGGTTACGAATAAATAAATCTTCAATTTTCCCTGTTAGGGTCATCTCAGACAATAAATTGCGGGTTTGCTGTTTTACTACAATTAAAGGTGTTAATTGAGCCAGCATAGCAACATCAATTTCAGAGAGATGTAAGGAAAAATCGTTTGCTTGTTTAGCTAACATGACAGTAAATTGTTGTGGTTGGTCATCATTAAACTGCAATGATAGCGGTGTGCTATAGAGTTTCAAGCTTTGATCTGTTTTACCTTTTACCAGTAATAATTGCCCTTGTTCTAACGTTAGTTTTTGTTTTTTATCTTCAAACTGCCAATGCATACTGCTATCAGAAAAATCAATTTGTAAGCGATTAATATCACTACTATTAATGTGCAACCAAGCAGAAAAATTAATATCCGTTTTGGTTTTATCGTTATCAAGCACTAACACATCATCTAACCAAGGAGTTATATCAATCTGATTCGCTTGTAAGTACATTTTCCCAGTAAGTTCACTGCCTTTCTCCCCTACTAGGTCTAGTTTCAACCGCAAATTATTTGAGCTTAGGCCGTTAAGCACTACACTGCCTTCTGCCTGATGGCGTACACCATTGTTTAACCAACGGAGTTGGTTTAATCTTATGCTGCGTGTAATCGCTTTATTGCGTACCGTAATTTGACTCTCACGTATAGAAAAGCGCTTTATTCGATTTAAAAAAAGGTCAGTAATAATTTCAATATCATCGATTTCATTATCAATTTTAGTTTTACTTGAGGAGCCTTTATCCTTTTTACCTAGCCACAATTTTTCGGATAAATTGACTGTGGCACCTGAAATAATGAGGTTTTTTGAAATCAGATTTTGTTCTGAAATGGTTGCCCAAAAATCAATTTGCATTTCAAGTTGCTTGATAAATACAGAAGCACCTTCTGTTTCAAGCATTTGCACATCACCAATGATCAGGATGGGCCCAGATCTTTGCCAGGTCATACTTAATGTACCAAGGGCAATATTCGCTTGAGATATATCGTTTAAATAATTTTGCAGAGGCAATTTATAATGATGGAGGTAAGGTAAAAACAGACGAAAAGCACTAATAAATACCGCGAACAGTACTAACAAAATAGCAACTGTTTTATAAAGGCGGTTTAGCCAACGGTTAGAAGTGCTTACAATGCTCATTAAAACTTAGTGTGTCCTATAGTTGTTATGATGTGATTACCCAAAGGGATATACCAAGTCTATTAAGTAATACCTCACTCAGCGAGAATTAAAAGGCTTAGAGGCAAGGCATTGATTGAAGATAATGGTTATTCAGGAGAATATGCTCCTGCATTCTCTAATAAGCTGCATCCATGCAGCGTCCTTGTCAAAATCAATAACACAGCATATAAGCCTTTTAAACTCGCCCTTTGGGAACTTATTAGCAAACTGATAACTGCACAAAATTAATAAAAAATAGAACAACTATGTTTAACAAATTTTGTTTGTTCTAAGCTCGCTAATATAGCTCTGAGTAGGAAATTAATTTAATATAATTGGTATTACATCATAACAACGTCAAATTGTTCCTGATTATACATGGGTTCGGCTTGTACTTTAATCAACTTACCAATAAAAACTTCAACTTCAGCTAAGTTATGGTATTCATCATTAACCAGCGAACTACTCACAGCACTTGACGCATAAACGGTGAATTTATCTGCGTCATGAGCACGATTTACACGTACTATTTCTCTGAGTATTTCAAAACAAACAGTTTCTACTGTTTTTAAATGACCACGGCCAGTACAAAGTGGACATTCACCACATAATACATGCTCTAGACTTTCACGTGTTCTTTGGCGTGTCATTTCCACCAAACCAAGGGCTGAAAAGCCATGAAGACTATATTTAACCTTATCTTTGCTCATTGCCATATCAAGACTGTGCAATACGCGACGCTTATGATCATCATTATGCATATCAATAAAATCGACAATGATAATACCACCGAGATTTCTTAGCCTCAGTTGCCTAGCGATAACTTGTGTCGCTTCAATATTAGTACTAAATATTGTATCAGCTAAGTTGCGATGCCCAACAAAAGCACCCGTATTAATATCGATGGTGGTCATGGCTTCAGTTTGATCAATGATTAAGTAACCACCCGATTTAAGTTCTATTTTTCGATGTAAAGCGCGCTGAATTTCTCGCTCAACAGAAAACAAATCAAAAATAGGTAACTCACCTGGATAATATTCTAATAACGGTGTTAGTTCTGGTACAAATTCTTCAGTAAAAACGGTTAACTCTTGAAACGTCAGATTAGAGTCAATACGGATACGCTCAAGTTTAATACCAACAAAATCCCTTAACACTCGAAAGGATAAAGAGAGATCTTGATAAAGGGGTAAATTAGTTTGCTTACGTTGTTTGCGCGCTAATACCTTATGCCATACTCGACGTAAGAACTCTGCATCATGTTGTAGATCTAGCTCACCTGCACCTTCACCAGCAGTACGAACAATAAAGCCTTGTTGTTCATCACAATAAGGGGTAACGATGTCTTTTAAACGATCTCGCTCTTTAGGGTCTTCAATGCGTAAGGATATCCCAGCGTGTTGAGAGTTAGGCATTAGCACAAGATAACGTGAAGCAATAGTAATGTCAGTTGTTAAACGCGCTCCTTTAGAGCCAAGCGGATCTTTAACCACTTGCACCATGATGTGTTGACCTTCATGTACTAAAGATCGAATGTCAGGTACCTGATCAGTTTCTTCTTTTAAGATGAGTTTGCTATTAATATCGGAAGCATGTAAAAATGCCGCTTTATCAAGGTTAATGTCTACAAAAGCCGCTTGCATGCCCGGTAAAACACGAATGACTTTACCTAAATAAATGTTACCAACAATGCCACGTTTTGCTTGTCGCTCTATATGTACTTCTTGCAGTGAGCCATTTTCGATCAAAGCAACACGTGTTTCGCTAGGCGTAACATTGATTAATAATTCAGCACTCATAAATATCCTTTAGTTCAAACAATAGTTCAAAAAATCAGTTGAAAAAATTATTTCGCATGAATACTGCCAACAAAACCAGCTGTAGCCAGTAATTGAGCGGTTTCATAAAGTGGTAAACCAACAACGGCAGAATAGCTACCATTAATGGTTTTAACAAATTGTCCTGCGATCCCCTGAATACCGTAACTTCCAGCTTTGTCCTGTGGCTCCCCTGTCAACCAGTAGGCCGCAATTTCAGCCTTCGTTAGTGTCTTAAAAATAACTTCGGTCGTAACAACTTGACCTTCTACGCCCGCTTGACTTGCAAGCGCAATAGCCGTTAAGACTTGGTGCTGGTTATCTGATAATAAAGACAAGGTGTTAATGCAGTCTTCTTTATTATCTGGCTTGCCTAATATTTTACCATTAAAAACCACACTGGTATCTGAGCCTAAGACATAGCTATTTACCTGTTCTGCTTCAGGTAATAAATTTAGAACATGTTGAGCTTTCTGTTTTGCTAAGCGCAGTACATAATCATACGCTGTTTCAGCATTGTCTACTGTTTCATCGATATCACTTGCTTGAACAGAAAATTGATAGCCCAATTGTGCTAATAGTTCTTTTCGTCTAGGTGATTGTGAAGCTAATATCAGCTTTTGACTAGTACTTGTTGAGCTAACGATTACCTTGGTCATAAAATCATTTACTACTGTTATATACCCGTTACCAATCAAGATGTAAGTTTCAGGATTTGTGAGTTATTCAATACGAAAGTGACGACGAACACGGCGCAATAATAAAAACATCCATGGCCAAAGTACAATCGCAGTTATCACTGGGTATAAATAATTGGGTAGGAATACAACATCACTTAAGAAGCGTTGTAACCAAAAAACAACAAGATGGTATTGTGCTGAGAGTACACCAATAATGAGTGCTTGTTGCCAAACTGAAAAATTTCTAATTTTTTGAAAATTAACCACGACAATATAAACAGATAAAGCCATAGCACAAGCATGAACACCAAGCACAGAGCCAAGTAACACATCGAGAATAAAACCCATCACCCAAGCGGTAAAGATATTCACTTTATTAGGTAATGCTAAGCACCAGTACACCAAAACAATAAGTACCCAATCTGGACGAAATGCATCAACGCTCAATGGCATAGGGGTAATACTTGCCATCAAAGCAATCAGTAAGGTTAGTAAAATAATAAAGCCATTATTGCTAAACATTATGATTTACCAACTGATTTTTTCTTGGTGGTTAAGGGAGATGTAGACTTAGCGGGTTCATCCTTTGAAAGTAGTAACATATAACGTAATCGATCAATTTGAGCGACTGGCTCACTATAAATCGTCGCAAATTCTCGTGACTCATCGGCACGCACTAAGACAACACGCGATACAGGGTAACCTTCTGGATATTTCCCACCTAATCCGGAAGTGACTAATAAATCACCTTCTTTAACATCCCAGCTATGGGGAACAAAATTATGAATAAGGCGATCAATTTGACCACTGCCAGAAGCAATAAGCCTTAAGCCGTTTCGTTGAACACGTACAGGGATAGCATGAGATATATCGCTGATTAGGATCACCCGAGAGCTGCTTACTCCCACATGTAATATTTGCCCAACAATCCCTTTTTCATCAAGTACAGGCTGACCTTCATAGACTCCATCATTGGCGCCGCGATTAATCAACACTTGGTGAGAATAAGGGTCGCTATCAACCGATAATATTTCGGCAAACATCTTTTTTATTTCACCACGAACAGGTGAAGAGAGTAATGAGCGCAATCGTTCATTTTCTTGACGTACAATACTTAACTGCATCATTTGTTCATGAAAGAAAAGCTCACTTTCTCGAAAGTTTTGATTCTCTTCCATCAGCTGCTGACGAATAACTATGTTTTCTGAAGCCCAAGTCATCATTTGCTTAGGCGCATTAGCCATATATTGCAACGGACTAACTAAGGATTGTAAATAACCACGTGCGGTTTCAAAACTCGCCATTTTATGGTCGAAAAAAATCAAGGCCACCGAACAGCAAAGCACCAAGATAAGTCGGTGCGCTGGGGATGTACCTTGATTAAAGATTGGGTTCATAAAAAATTACAGGCTAGAAGTGGTTGGCTTTAGTGCCGTAAATAGATTATCAATCAATAATTTATTCACAGGCATTTAGTTCAAGTACAAGGCAAAAGCACGGAGTTGACGTTAGTCAATGAGTACTTTCAACGCGGTAATTGAGCTAAATAACACAGAATAAATATTGATTCTACTCATAAGAGAAAAGATCGCCACCATGCATATCAATCATCTCTAGTGCTTTACCGCCACCACGTGCAACACACGTTAATGGATCATCAGCAACAACAACGGGAATACCAGTCTCTTCCATTAACAAACGGTCGATATCTTTTAATAAAGCCCCACCGCCGGTTAACACCATGCCTCGCTCTGAGATATCAGATGCTAGCTCTGGTGGAGATTGCTCTAATGCCACCATAATAGCACTAACAATGCCTGATAATGGCTCTTGCAATGCTTCTAAAATTTCATTGCTGTTTAAGGTAAAACTACGTGGAACACCTTCAGCAAGATTACGACCACGTACTTCAATTTCAATTAATTCTTCTCCTGGGTAGGCAGAACCAATTTCATGCTTAATACGCTCAGCGGTGGCTTCACCAATTAAGCTACCAAAATTACGACGAACATAGTTGATAATAGCTTCATCAAATTTATCACCACCAATACGTACTGATGAAGAATAAACCACACCGTTAAGTGAAATAATACCCACTTCGGTAGTACCACCACCTATATCAACAACCATTGAACCCGTTGCTTCTGACACCGGCATGCCTGCACCAATAGCGGCAGCCATTGGTTCATCAATTAGGTAAACTTCACGAGCACCAGCGCCCATGGCTGATTCACGAATTGCACGGCGCTCAACTTGAGTAGAACCACAAGGAACACACACTAAAACTCTTGGGCTAGGGCGTAAGAAGTTATTGCTGTGAACTTGTTTAATAAAGTGTTGTAGCATTTTTTCGGTAACAAAAAAGTTAGCGATTACGCCGTCTTTCATTGGACGAATAGCTTCTATGTTACCCGGCGTTCTACCTAACATGGCTTTTGCGGCAGTACCTACAGCAGCAACACTTTTAGAACCACCAGAACGGTCTTGGCGAATAGCCACTACAGAAGGCTCGTTTAATACAATACCTTGGTCTTTTACATAAATAAGTGTATTGGCGGTCCCTAAATCGATGGAAAGATCGTTAGAAAACATGCCGCGTATTTTTTTAAACATAAGCTCAAAATGTCCTGTGAAGTACTAATTAAGTAGACGCTGTCAATGTGCGAAAAGCAGATCGGATAATCATACCTTAGTATTTAACTAATGTGTTGCTTTTTTTACAATAAAAAGTAAAGAAAAAGTAAAGAAATATACGGTAGCAGTATTCTAGAAGAATTTGCTACAAGGAGGAGGGAATATGGCGCTTTGCTTGAGGAGAAAGTGATAAAACATTCCTTTTATTATCCTTCTTTCTTCTCCTCTCATCTTTTGAAAATTTATATCATTTCATTTTCTTTTAAGTACAAAAATTAAGCAAATTCGTTTAACGAGAAACCTCTCGTTGATAAATAATACGATCATTACCGCGGTATATACCAAAGGTTAATGTTGATGTTGGGTTGTTGGTGAAGCTTTCATCATTATTCCAATCATACTGCAACCAAGGTGGCACTTGGTATTCAAATGATAAACTACCTTGACGGCCATCACCTGGAGCCAAAAAGAATAAAAACTGATATATCCCACTCACGAATTTTTTTGCTTCTACATTCGGACTCGTATGGCTAGGAAGTAAATTATCAGGGACACCAATATCGGCTAAACGATAATGCCAAAGATCCATTTCCCCATCACCGACATTACCAGTGTTCTCTATGTCACCTACCTCAGGAACAAGACAATTTTCTTCCTTATTATTGATAAACGTAGTGCCATCAAAAATCTGGGTGAACATTGAAACAGGTAAATTTGATGTTTCAGGACCATAACTATTTTCAAGCAACCAACGTCCAAAGCGTATTTCTACACCTGGCGTAATTACTTTTTGAGTGGCTGTAATATCAGTCTTTGAACCCGCGTATAGGTTTATTTTATCCCCATCTTCCACTCGAGTGACAAGAAATGGTATTTTAGCTGGAAAAGGTTTAATTTTTGAGTGTTTAGTATGCTCATAAACAAAATCGTCTAACTCATTAAAAGTGTAACTTACTACACCTTTTGTTGTAGTCACAACAGGATCTTCTCCTCTGTTCATTACAGAGCTCAACATAATTTTCTCGCCCGCTACAATTGGCAAACGTAACTCTTCATCATCCGCCACAGGCGCAGTAATATCGATGCCACCTTTAACCAACTTCATAAAGTCTGGTTCCGTATAGTTTTGGGTAATACCATCCTTAAGGTTATATGCGGTTATGTTAATTATTGGTGCTTCTTTATAACTAATAGCGCCGACACTAACACCGCTTAGCTCTCGGGTTTGTCCCGCGTAAGCCCAGTCATTGGTAATAGGGTCACAACTTGAGTAGTGATAGGCATTGAGACTTCCGTGACTTTCAACTGTTTGAGTAAAGTAAGCAGGCGTAAAACGCCCCACATTAGTAACTTTACCTAAAATATCTCCTGCGCCAAGGTAATCATTACTAGCTAAGGTGCTATTTAATTCAATAATACCTACCTCATCAAAGCTATATTTATTATTCAATGAGCTAGTGCTCGCATTAAAGCTATTACTTTCAATAATGTTTAACACTGGGTTATTTCCTGGGTTAGGAAGTAACAAGGTATTATTAATCGTTACTTCTCCTCCTGCAAAGTTATTAGCCTTAAGGGTGTTTTTGTTAAAAACAACAAAATCATCTGGTATACCGTCGGGAACACTACCAGCTCCAGTTTCATCTTGGCCGCTTACCCATTGCATAGCAGTAGCAGTTAAAGTAAATGATTCTCCTGCTTTTTTAAACGGACTACCGCCTGTGTCAATTAAGCCACCAGAACTTTCTGCCAACGCTTTGCTATCATTACTGTCGTTAGAAAAATCTAATTTAATACCGAAAGGACGTTCTACAAAAGCGTTAGAGCTCACACTAAAATCTTTTATTATTTTACTGCCGTCACTATCTTCTACTTCAACATCTTTTTGTGCGTTAATAATGAATTTTCCTGCATGAGGATAATTCAGGGTAAAAATTGCCGTTGAGCCGGTACTGAAGTATAAATCTTGTGAGGTAGCCGTTTTAGTTAAGTTATAACTATTGCCATTATTGCTCAGCGCTAAGAGATCTTTACAATCACCGCCAGCACAACTATAAGATAAATTCACCGCTACATCGGTATCATTAGGAAAAGTTCCGATACATGATCCTGTAGTGGTATTAGTTTCTACTGCCCGGAGCGACAGCGTTGTAGCATTAAAACCCTCGCTAGAGGACTTCCCTGAAATTTGCATAGGTATATCACTGATAATAAAGCCACTATCTTTAAATTCGACATTACAAGGAGTAATTCCCGGAGAATTAGTGCACTTATAAGTTTGGTCTAAACTTAGTGATGCTTGTCCTACAGTGATGAATGGATAACTTGTAGTAGTGCCATTATTCCCTGATACGGTAACCGTTTTATCTTCCACACCATTAATCGATAATTTAACATCAACAGCATCTGGATTAACGGTATTACAAGATGCATCAGCACAGGCTTTGATGATAATTTGGTCAGCTTCACAAGTTATACCTTGACCATCAAGAGTGTCTATTTCAAAATGATCGATAACACTTGGTGGTGTACCATCATTTGAACCTCCGCCTGTATTTCCGCCTGAGTTACCATTACCCGCATTCCCCCAATCTCCTGTTCCATCAGGCATTCGACGATAATCATGAGAATTAGATGTTGAAGCCTCCCAGTAATTAAGAGCACAACTGCTACCATTTTGAAGGGCATAGCTGCCAACACTTAAATAATCGATAGTATCGCCACTACCATCAATGAGAAGAATATCAAAAGCTTTATTGTTTGGAATAAAACTTGTTAGTACAACGATATAAGGAAGAGATGTTGACGAACTTAAAGGTAGCTCGCTAGTACATTTGTTTATCTTTCCCTGTTTCTTACAAACTTTCACTTTCCAAGTAGTGTAAGTACTAGCCGAAATAGAATTATCTAACAACTTTATTTCAATAAAGCCTACTTTTCCTGCTTCATTTAACGTTGCCTTACTCATATATTGAGAGCAAAGAGCAACAACCTGTGTGCTTAATAGTAATAAAGAAAAACAGAATATTTTGATAAAGCGATCCACTTACAAACTCCTCGCTTCAACTTGGAGGGTTCGACTACTAACAACAACGTCTTTACTATTACTCACTAGTGCTGAACTAGCACATTTCCCTGTACTAATTAAGCGATAGAACTGCTCGCCTGTTTGCGGGTGAGTCGCATACCAGCTACACGACGCTTCAGCAGTACAATGATAGAGACCATCAATATTCATGTCCGATGTAGAAAAGTTATGGGTTGTAACCGAAGGTGCTAGTGGCGCTAAAGGACAGGTTGATGAACTATTTAACGGAAATAATTCCTGTAACTTAGCTTGCATCGCAGAATTAGCCGCCATATAAGCTCGGGTACCTATAACTTCCTGCGCAATGCTTTCACTGCTGGTTGATAACACACGCATTAATGCACCACCAAGGAGAACCAAAACAATGATAATAAATAGTGTCATTAATAGAGCGCTACCTCTTTGTTTTTTAAAACAAGAGATCGTTTGAGGGGGTTGAAGAAAGAGATTTGTCATCTAGCAATAATCATTACTGTTATTCATAGAGCAAAGGTAACGTTAAGTCACTAAACATGCAAATAAAAGACAATAAAAAACCCCGCAAAAACGAGGCTACGATTAGGCTAAATTCTAAAATATTAACTTAATAATTTTTTGCGGCTTGCTAAGGCAACTAACCCTAAAGCAAAAATCATTAGCGTTGAAGGCTCGGGTACAGGTTGTGTAGGGGCACTCTGGCGAATATAAAAACTATTTTTAAACTCTGCATCCCAGTCCTCCCCTGATTCATGTTCCCGTTGACTTGCAAACGAAAAGTCACCATTAAATTGAATATCATCTAAAATGAGAAGGCTATTTTCTGTTGTTGCATTCCAAAATTCAAAAGCATGCTTATATTGCCCACCTTCATAAAACAAATCAGTCAGTAAACTAACTCCATTAGTGTAGAGACCAAATTCACTTTCATATATGTCAATTAAAAAGTCATTTGCAGAGCCTGTTAAACCAAGTTCCTCAAAGTATTGCCAATCTCCACCATTAAAATTAGATGACAATAATTGATTATATATAATATTATTTTGAGTATCGGTATTTTGGTATACCGTGTCCTGATAGTCACTGTACTGAATATCTGTTGGCTCGAATCCCGACCAAAGAAATTGATAACTAGTTGCTGAAACCCACATGATATCGTAGCCATTATAACTAACGTAATAATTGTCTGAAATATCTACAACTGACGTAGGGATAGTGCCTGCAGAAGCATTAAATGCAATAACAGAGAGCAATATAATAGATATTTTTTTAAATGATTTTAACATTATACAACCTAATTAATGTGTTACACACCTAAATAGCAAAAAGTAAGCCAACATGACAACTCATTGTTATTAAACAATTTAAAAACTTTTACACTCGTGAAAGAAAAAATTTAGTTTAACTTTGTAAAAAAAACTGACAGCTTATGGAATATTATTTATATGTATTTCATTTTGAAAAACAATATTTTCTCCGTCTCTTACAAAATTTAATCTTATACTAACAATAGCATTTCTTTGTAATGTAGCTCCTGCAACATTAAAAACAGGGGTTAAAGCATTAAAAGCAACTAAATTTTCAGCCATCAAACTTCTGTCGGCAACACGAGGAGGCGTTTTTTGATTTTCAGTCACAATATAATTATCAAAACGCCACAAACCTCGAATATCATGGGTACAATAACTAACAGGGCTTCCTAATATATATAAACGCTCTGTAGGTGAATGCTCATCAAATTGAACCCCTAAAGGACTATTAAGTGTTAATTGCCAGGTATTTGTATCAACAATAGAGGTACTATTTAACCAAAAAACCTTCCCCGTGTCTTGCTGATTTGTATAGACATTTTTATAAATATCAGTAGAGTCTAGCGGGTAAACAGTAACCAAATCTCGACAAGTACTACCATTACCGCATTCGTAGTCATGACCATTTTTATCTAAAAAAGGAATAACCTGTAAATTGTTATTGGCTTCCTCTGAGGTGTCAGGAATATCAATATAAGTTGTACTGCCAACTATTGGAATAAATTCAAGACAATGCCAACCTAACCCATTGGCAACTCTAACACTATTAGGCGCTGCATCTCTAACTTCTCTATTGAGCCTTTCCACAGCAAAACGAGCACTTGATAATAACTCATCACGTTCGCTAACGTTAAGATAAGTTTGTGTACTTAGAGTTATAAAACCAGTAATGCCGACTGACATTACTCCTAAAATAATAATAACAATGATTAATTCTAATAGGGTAAAGCCACTTGTCTTCTTTGCTATAGACCTTTGGCTTTGAAATATTCTTTCTGCTTTTAACAGTTTTGATTGATAATTCAACATCAGAAATTTGCCTTATGGGTAGCAAATTTAATAGCGGTACCTAAAGGGGTAGTAATAGTGACTGTAATACGTTTTGCCGCCATATTATCAATAAAGCCAAGTGATAAACCGTCGTATATCACTTCTACCTCAACGTCGAAATTAGTATAGCTGTTGTGCAAAGCATCACCTTGCGCATTAAATTTGTCTCCATAGCCATTATAATCATCAACATCATTGAATGTATCTCGAGTTGTTTCACCAAGTTCTGGGCCGAGTTCATCGGGCTCTGTGCATGGATTTGAACCATCATTAGGCTCTCCGCAGCGTACTAGTCCGCCCGCCATATCAGAATTTTGATCAAAAGCTCGAGCGCTAATATCATTTAAAAAGCTCTGCGCTAACTCAGCAGCTTTAACTTGTAGTATTTGGTCGGCACTTTTTTGCTCTGCTGGCGCTATAAGCGTTGAAACAATTGACAGTGAAATGGATAAGACAACCATACCAACAATTATCTCTATTAAGGTAAAGCCTGAGATGTTTTTCGAATAAGAAGTAGGGGGTTTAGAAAGTTTAAATAGCATGAATATAACCTTCTGACTCTATTTGAATTTGCAAGGTTTCAATACTACTTTGTATATTAATAATACAGCCTCCCACACAGTTATTTGCAATGGTTGCATTACTAACTGGCCGTCCCATGTTATCAAACGTTATCGCACTAGGATTATTTTTCCCCTGAATGCCAAAGCTAACCTGATATTTGCTTTCAACTTCAAAACCAGTGGCGTCAGGCTGCCACTCAGGCATTAGTCCAGAAAATGTTGTAACGTTGCAATCTACTCTATCAGGGATCCCATAACGTGAAACGAGACTATCATTATCAAAAATTAATTGATGACAATAACCACCGCTAGTATCAGTTTGTTGCATCGCCCGTTGTTGTGTTAGCCGTAAAGCAGAAATAAGTTGCGCTCTGTGCGTATGAGCTTCATAACTGGCTGTGCCATCAAACTTTGGTAACACAGCAACAGCAAGTATCCCGACTAGAATAATCACTGTTATTAATTCTATAAGAGTAAAGCCACGGTTTAATTTCATAAATTGTTAGGACGTATTTTACGGTAAATTTAGTCAAAAAAGGAGAGCTTAGCTCTCCTTTAATTAAGTACAATCAATACCATTCATCACTAATGACGTATTATATACATGGACTCACTTCAAGAATAAAGGGTCTATTACCTACAACATCTGATTCACGATACTGTACAAAACAATTTCTTTCATCCGCGGCTGGATTTCTGATATCGGCAGGCCAAGCACCAGCTAAAGCAGCAGTATTATCAGTTGGGCGAATAATAATACCACCGTTTTGGAGATCTACTGTAAATTCATTCGGATCTAGGTCTAATAAATCGTCTCTCCAATTTGCTTCTCCAGCTGCCCCGGCATCTACTGGGTAACCAAATTGAATCAAAACATCTACGCCATTTACCTGCACGGTACTAGCTGCCAACGTTTCATTTCCTGCAATCAATGATTTCGAATAAACTAATGTGCTAGCCGTTTCCATAGACGCCTTTACCGCATTTAAAGTCGCGGTGCGGGCATCGTCTTGAACATCAATAAATCTGGGGGCTGCTGTTACCGCTAATATACCCAAAATAACAATGACTACAACCAATTCAATTAAGGTAAATCCTTTTTGATTTGCTTTCATATTCATACTACTTTTCATACTTCTTCCTCAATTTACGAACGAATTAAATTTGATTTGACTTGATTTAA
>MAAF01000052.1 GCA_002163005.1 Colwellia psychrerythraea
CTAAATCGGCTAGTGCTGTGTCGGGATGAAGTTTAAGTACTTTTAACGCATTTTTGACTCGTGATATTCTTTGATAATATTTGGGTGTCATATTCAACCATTTTTGAAAGTGCCGTTCAATTTGACGTTGACTTAAAAGCACATGACTACTCAACTCCCCCGGTGATTTTTCACCTTCTAATGCTTTTAAAGCTGACATTAAAGGGGCAGGGATATTATCAATTGTTAGTAGCATGGTATTTAACCATCGATAAAACACCACAATACGGGCGTAATGGCCTTGCGCTTGCTCAAGCTGATTGCCAAGTGTTTGAAGTGAAAGAGTATTAGTTTCATATTTTTTTATCAGGGTCGCTTGCTGATAAGTGTTGCCTAAAATGGCAAAGCTCATCGCTGGATGAAAGCGAACTCCAACCACCACTGCGCCGGGAGGTAAGGTAATTAGTTGCGCTTGCTTGCTTACTGGCAGCAGTACGCCACCGGTAGAAATTGATAGGTCATTTAACTGTATTGGCCCACTTAGATTAAACAAAAGTCCGCTGCAGGCATCACTGTGTAGCCACCTTTCTATGTTATTTGGGCTATGTATAGCAACAGAAGTTGACCACACGCCTTGTACAATAGGGGCTAAGCGTCCCTTAGGTTGGAATAATGTAAAATCTAAATGTTCTGGCACGCTTAGCGGACTCCTTAAAGATGCTTTTCAACTCAATCCTGTTTTAAATAGCGTTAATTGGCGTCGAAACTGCCTACGGCTGGCTTAAATGCTTTGGCAATACGATTCCAACTATTAATGGCATTAATCGCTAAGGTTAAATCAACCAAGGTTTGCTCGCCTAGCACTTGCAAAACGGATTGGTATTCAATATCTGTAGCGGGTTGGTCTGAGATAATAAGTTCTGCCCATTGTAACGAGCATTGTTCTTTTTCTGAATAGAATGTCATATCACGCCAAGCGTTTAAGCCATAAATACGATCGAAGCTTTCCCCTAATTTTAGTGCGTCTTTGCTGTGCATATCAATACATAGTGCGCACTGATTGATTTGTGAAACTCTTATTTTTACTAATTCTAATAGCAGTTTATCCCCTTTAAATGCTTCATCAAGATAGCTCTCTTGGTTTAATAAAATATCCATCGCTTTAGGCGATGTGGCAAAGTAATTCAATCGTGTCGTCATGGACTTATTCCTTATTAAAAAATAAGCATAAACTCTGGCTAACGATATTTATTGAATAAATTCGACATGAATAATTTTATTGCTAAGCGCTTTGACGATAATCCATATTGGGATAATTATTAAGTGGCTAAAAATAAAGAACATTAATTAAATTTTTTTTGAAATTGATACTATTGTTGAAAGCCATTATCTCATTAAAGTCTCATGTATCGCTCGACTCATAGTGATGTAAATATCTGAAAAATATATTTTTAGAGATAAGACACGATACTTGATTTCTTTTTAGTGTATAAGTATACGCTGTCAGCATATTAAACTCGGGAGAAGTTAAATGGCCTCTATTAGTAAAAAAGTTTTACTAGGTTACTTATTAGTATTAATTGTCGCGATTGCGGCTTCAGTAACTTTGTTTGGTGCTGCGAGTGAAGTAAAACAACGGACTAGCCAATTCATTGGTGCAACCCTACCTGAATTAAGTGATTTGCAGCAAGTAAAACAATCATTAGACGCTATACAAATAGCGGCGTACGGCTTGTACGGTACTATGGTTGAGGCAAATGAGTTCGCTAAGCTAATAAGTGAAAACAAACAACGTCTGGACCAATTGTTGATGGCAAATGGTGCATTATCATCACACCAAGAATACCAAACAATCGTTGAAGAAATTAATGTATTAGTTACCGTCATGACTCACCTTCAGCGTGTTATGACCGCTGATGAAGTTGATTGGGATGGCGCGCGAGCTATCTTAGTCCAAGTTGATACACATTCCAGAAATGTTTCTGAAAAATTAACTAAAATAAGTAAAGATGTTAGCCTCGATGCTAGCAATAGCTCAACAGCAATCTACACCGAAATTGCTGATATTCAGCTACTAGTATTAGCTCTGCTTGCTAGCATAGCGACAGTCGCAGTGGTTGCCTACACCCTTTCCCATAAGAAGATAGCCTTGCCTATCCGAGAACTGGCTAAAGAACTAGACCATGTAGCACAAAATTATGACCTAACTAGGGTGGTCCCTGCACTTTCTAATGATGAAATTGGCCTTGCTGCACAAAGTGTTAACCGCCTTCTTAAGGCTTTTAACTCTGGCATTACCGATGTCAGACATATCGCTAATAATATAAATGAGTTGGTCGATGTACTCGGTTCAACGTCTGAAAATGCTGATGTGCAAGTCAATTTATTAAATGAAAAAATAGAGTTGCTGTTATCGAGTATGATGACTTTAGAGAGCCAAATAGCAAATGGTTTTGAGCAATCTAATAGTGCATCTGAACAAGCCAAAGAAGGTGCTCAAGCTGTTGAAAACGGAGCACACCAAGTGGCTCAAACCTCGACAAGCATTTCATCATTAGCCTCCGATATTGAAGCTTCATCTGAAATGTTAATTGAATTACGTAAGTCGGGTGATCAAGTCTCCACTGTGGTAAGTACTATTGCGGGTATTGCAGATCAAACAAACTTGCTAGCATTAAATGCTGCGATAGAGGCAGCAAGAGCGGGTGAGTCTGGTCGTGGTTTTGCTGTTGTTGCCGATGAGGTTCGTACCCTTGCTACGCGTACTCATCAGTCAACTATTGAAATTAATACTATGCTGGCGGGCATTGTCGGTGCCATTTCTCAAATTGTCACTTCTATGGAAAGCAACCAAACTCAGGCTGATCAAGCCGTTGCTTTGTCACAAAAAACAGTTGAATCACTGTCATTAATTCAATCAAGCATTTTGAACTTAAGTAATGTAAGTACTGATGTTGCCAGTCAGGCCGAGCAATCGCATCATCAAGTTGTTGATATGCGCTCATGGGTAGAAGATTTTAAAACCGTCGGTGATGCGGTGTGCCAAGGCAGTATGGAAAGCCGAGACACATCTTTGAAAATGACTGAGTTAGCGATTAGCTTTAACAAATCTGTAGAACGCTTCCGTACTTAATGGTGAACTAAAATCACAGCCATTTAGTAAAAGTCAGAGTATTAAAAATACTCGGCCTGTTGTTGGTAGCAATCTTTTATATGTTCAATCAGTAGGCGTACTTTTTGAGACTGATGTTTGGTATAAGGATATACCGCATAAATTCCCAATTGACGGCCATGAAACTCAGGTAATAATTGCACTAAGTCACCACGTTGCATGTCATCATAAACACTACAGCGTGGCACGTACACTATGCCGTATCCTGCAAGTGCTGCTTTGCGTAGGGCTTGTGAGTTATTAGTGGCAAAGTTTCCTGATATTTTTACATAATAGGCTTCGTCTGATTGACTAAAATACCAATCATGTGCACCTTTATCTTGATAGGTGTATGCCATACAGTTATGCCTTGATAATTCTTGGGGTGTTTTTGGAGTACCATGCTTTTCAATATAAGTTGGTGCACAACATACGATCCAATTTGATTGTAATAGTGGTTTTGCAATTAAACTTGAGTCACTTAATACCCCAGTTCTAATCGCTAAATCTTGACCCTCTTTAATCAAATCAACAAACTCATTTTCTAAGCGCATTTCCACACTTAATTTGGGGTGTAGCTGACAAAATTCAGCAACCGCTTGCGCTAGTATCAATTCCCCTGAAATGGTTGGTACGGTCATTTTTATGGTGCCAGACAAACCTTCACTAAAACTACTCACAGCACTAACTGCATCATTTACTTGCTTATTAATATCCTTTGAGTGGTTGTAAAGTACTTCACCTGCTTCCGTTAAGCTTAATCGTCTTGTTGTTCTATACAACAATTGTATGCCTAAATTTTTCTCAAGTTTGGATATTTTTTTACTCAGTGCTGCAGGTGATATGTCTGCCAACTGGGCAGCTTTATTGAAGGACTTAGCTTCAACAATTAATGAAAATAGAGCTAATTCGCTAGCATTAGGCATTCATTATGCTCCTTTAGTTAATAATGAATTTATTATAGCCCTATTCATAAATAATGTCGTTAGGGTTAGATTGAATACCCAAGTTACATGAAGAGGCAGGTGTCAGCTGGAATTAGAAGCACTTTTAGGCTAGGCATTGATTGAAGATAATGGTTGTTCCCTTATCGAAATCAATAACGCAGCATAAAGCGGTTCTAAACCAGCCCTGCGGGGACGTCTGAGCAAACCATGTTCTTTGTTGCCTCCTTTTTTAAGGGAATAACCCTTAATAAAAGGAGGCGCCTTGATCAAGAATTGCTCAGGCGTCCTGAAACACGCATCTTCAAGTAGCTTGGGTATATAAAATTATAACAAAGCACCTACTGAAAATGAAAGTAGGGCGAGGATAAAATATGTCAATTACACTACAAGCTTTACTCGCGTTTATGCCGATTGCCCTATCGGCAATATTACTTATAGGTCTTCATTGGCCAGCAAAAAAGGCTATGCCTGTTGTTTACACCGTAACAGCAGCTATAGCCTTTTTTGCCTGGGAAATGAGCTTTAATCGAATCGTTGCCAGTTCAATTCAAGGGTTAATGATCACCGTTGCTGTTCTGTGGATCATCTTCGGTGCAATAATGTTGCTCAATACCTTGCAACACTCTGGGGCCATCTTACGTATAAGAGCTGGTTTTACTAATATCAGTCCAGATCGTAGGGTGCAGGCAATTATTATTGCTTGGCTCTTTGGTTGCTTTATTGAAGGAGCATCAGGCTTTGGTACTCCTGCAGCAATTGCTGCACCTTTACTGGTAGCTATTGGTTTCCCTGCAATATCAGCGGTGATGATTGGTATGATGATTCAATCAACACCGGTGTCATTCGGCGCGGTAGGTACACCCATTATTATTGGTGTTAGTAGCGGTTTAGATAAGAGTAATCTTACTGAACAGTTAATTGCTAATGGCAGTAGTTGGGAGCAATTTTTACGACTAATTACCTCAGAGGTTGCCATTGGACATGCCATTGTAGGTACGTTAATGCCGCTTTTCATGGTGGTGATGTTGACGCGATTTTTTGGCCAAAATAAAAGTTGGAAAGAAGGTTTTGAGATCGCTCCTTTTGCAATCTTCGCGGGCTTAGCTTTTACCGTACCTTACGCATTAACGGGTGTGTTTCTTGGTCCTGAATTTCCTTCTCTTATAGGCGCATTGGTAGGTATGGCTATTGTTGTACCATTAGCAAAGCGCGGCTTTCTTATGCCAAAGAAAGCGTGGGATTTTGCACCGAAAGAGCAGTGGCCTGCTCACTGGTTAGGAAAAATATCATTTAAACAAGATAACAACCAAGCTAAAAAATCAATGTCGCTAACCAGAGCGTGGTTACCGTATTTATTGGTTGCCATAATCCTTGTACTTAGCCGAGTTTCAACTGAGTTTAAAGCTTTATTAAAGAGCCTTTCATTTGGTTTTAGTAATATTCTTGGTGAAGTAGGTATTAGCGCAAGTGTTCAGCCTTTATATTTACCCGGTGGTATTTTATTTTTTGTTTGTATCTTGACGTTATTTTTGCATCAGATGAAATTCAAACAAGTGGTAGATGCTGCTAAACAGTCAACGACTACCCTAATAGGTGCGGGTTTTGTACTTATCTTTACCATCCCTATGGTACGTATCTTAATTAACTCTGGTGTTAATGGCGCTGACTTAGCCGCGATGCCTGTTGCGATGGCAAGTTTTGTTGCGCAAACGTTTGGCGATCTATACCCGTTGTTTGCGCCTAGTATTGGTGCCCTTGGTGCTTTTATTGCGGGTTCAAATACCGTGAGCAATATGATGTTAAGTCAGTTTCAATTTGAAGTTGCTAATGCACTCTCTGTTTCAGGTGCGTTACTAGTAGCTCTACAAGCCATAGGTGCAGCTGCAGGTAATATGATAGCAATTCATAATGTAGTAGCAGCTTCCGCAACTGTTGGTTTATTAGGGCAAGAAGGAAGAACATTGCGCAAAACCATATTACCAACTATTTATTATGTGGTAACTGTCGGTGTCATTGGGCTTATTGCTATCAACGTATTTAACCTTAGTGATCCCTTACTGGGCTAAGTAATGGGCTAATTAAATAGCCATCAAAAGCCGATAGAAACTTGCAGCTAGGTTTGTCCTAAATTATGCCTAGGTTTGCAAGTTTATATTTATTTGAATTAGCCACTTCAACAGTTTTGAAATGATTGATTAACGCTATTTTTTGAAACTGTAATTTATACCAAACGGATTAATTTATTGGTCAGCTTAGAGTTACATTAGCGAGCTTAAAACAAACAAAATGAGTTAAGCATAGTTAGTCTATATTTCATTCGTTTTGTGATGTTATCAGTTTGCTAATGAGCTCCCGAAGGGCGAGTTTAAAAGGTTTACATGCGGCGTTATTGATTTTGACAAGGGAACAACCATTCTCTTCAATCAATGCCTTACCTCTAAACCTTTTAATTCTCGCTAAGTGATCAATAAATTAGTTCGATTGGTATTACAATAATAGAGAGCAATCTATGCAACAACTTAATACTCAGCATCTCCGTGATTATCCTAAAAAGCCCAAGCAGGTTTATTTATTTGGTACTTGTATCGTTGATAGTTTTTTTCCAGATACGGGCATGGATGCGATTGAATTACTTGAACGCGAAGGCATTGAGGTAATTTACCCACAAGGGCAAAGTTGCTGTGGCCAACCGGCCTATAACTCTGGTTATAAAGATGAAGCCAAAGCGGTAGCCATGTCACAAGTGAAACAATTCCCTCTGGATATTCCTGTCGTTGTAGTGTCGGGATCTTGCGGTGGCATGATGCGTCATCACTACCTTGATTTGCTTGGCGATGATCCTGAAATAAATAACTTTTGTCAGCGAGTTTTTGAATTTACCGAATTTTTGGTGCATGTACTGCGCTTAAAGCCTATTGACCAGGGGCCAAAAGAGCGCGTTGCGTTACATACTTCTTGTGCTGCCAGAAGAGAAATGGGTGTGCACATTACCGGTAATAAGTTGATCTCTCAACTAGCGAACGTTGAGTTAGTCATACATGATTATGAAAGTGAATGCTGTGGTTTTGGTGGTACCTTTGCGGTCAAGCATGCGGATATATCTGCCGCTATGGTAGCTGATAAAAGTAAGCACCTTGTTGCCACTGATGTCGTTAGGTATGTCAGTGCTGATCATGGTTGCATGATGAATATAAATGGGGCACTTGATTACCAAAAGCAGTCCTTACGTGGTGAACATATTGCGAGTTACTTACTTAATCGTATAAAAGGTAATTCGTCTAAGGGGTCACTATGAAACATATTATCGAAGAAGAAAGTAAATATGCAGCCTCTGCAAAAGCCTTTCGTGCGAACGTTACACGAGACCTCGGCAATGAAGAACTAAGATCGAACTTTAGAGGTGCGATGGATTATTTGATGGATAAGCGTAAAGGCGCTTTTTCATCAGAAGAGGAACTTGAAGTATTACGCGAACAGTGCAAATTAATTAAGCAGCGTTGTTTAGCGAAGTTACCGCACTTACTTGAGCAATTAGAAGGCAACCTTGAAAAAAATGGCATCAAGGTACATTGGGCTGAAACGATTACTGAAGCAAATGAGATTATTGCTCAGCTTATTGCCCAAAAAAAGGGTAAATCAGTCGTTAAAGGTAAATCTATGGTGTCAGAAGAAACGGCACTAAACGACTACCTTGAAGAGCGAAATGTAGAATGTCTTGAGTCTGATATGGGCGAATACATTGTGCAATTGGCCAAAGAGCATCCGTCTCATATTATCATGCCAGCAATCCATCAAAACAAAAAACAAGTGGCTAAATTATTTGCTGATAATATTGAGGGTTTTGAGTACAGCACTGATGTTGATACCTTAATTCAGCAAGGAAGAGAAGTGCTCAGAAATAAATTTTGTCAGGCTGATGTTGGCATCTCAGGTGTTAACTTTGCTGTAGCGGAAACGGGCACACTTTGTTTAGTAGAAAACGAAGGTAATGGTCGTATGTGTACCACCATACCTGATTTGCATATTGCGATAACCGGTATAGAAAAAGTGATAGAACATTTAGCTGACGTACCACCGCTGTTAAGTTTGTTAACGCGAAGTGCTACCGGACAAGCCATTTCAACCTACTTTAATATGATCAATTCACCTCGAAAGCCAGGTGAAAAAGATGGTCCTCAAGAAGTACATTTAGTTTTACTTGATAATGGTCGTAGTCAAGCGTTCGCGGATGAAGAATTAAGACAAACCTTGCAGTGCATTCGTTGTGGTGCCTGTATGAATCATTGCCCAGTGTATACCCGTATAGGCGGTCATGCTTACGGAACCGTTTACCCTGGTCCTATTGGTAAAATGATTTCACCACATATGTTGGGGCTAGAAGCGACGACTAATTTACCAACGGCATCAACCTTATGTGGTGCTTGCGGTGAGGTTTGCCCCGTTAAAATCCCTATTCCTAAAATATTATTACGTTTGCGCCAAGAGAGTGTAAAGCCTAAATCTCAGCAACCTGAGGTGATGAAAGGGCAGGGTGCAGGTCGTAATAACGTGGAAGCGCTTATCTGGAAAGTATGGGCACAAGTGCATAAGTCACCAAAATTTTATGCCTTATCAATGTGGGGGTTAACACGCTTTCGCTTTTTGATGCCCAAGAAATTGGGTGGCTGGACAAGTGTGAGAACGGCACCTAAACCGGCAGCAGCAACGTTACATGAGCGAATTAATGCTAAACAAAAAAAAGCGAAACAAGAAAAGCAATCACAGCATGGCCGAGGTTAATCTTATGACAAATACAAAAGCAGACATCAAAGCAGTCAGTAATACTGCGCGTGGCAATATTCTTGCTAAGTTAAAAGCGGAGGTCAACGGTGCAGATTATGATAAATTACCCAAAGAAATCCCTTATGACTATCCTGAATTTAGTCGTGAAGAAAACCTAGCTCAGTTTATTTCTGAACTTGAGAAAAATCATGCGCAAGTGATCAAAACTACGAAAGATAATATGGCAGAGGTTATCAGTGAGCAACTTGCGGCGCTAAATATCACTAAATTGCTTTATGGTGACAACGATGCTCACCGTGAGATTATTAATGCATTAAATAGCAAAATAGAATCACAAGTCTATGATTTTTCGATTGATAACAATAAAGAAATGCTCTTTAATGAATGCCCTGCAGCGTTATCAAGCTCGCGCTGTTCAATTGCAGCAACAGGCTCCATTGTTTTATGGCCAGATGAGAATGAGCCAAGAAGCTTATCGCTAGTACCGCCAGTGCACTTTGTTATTGTCGATGCCAATAAATTACATGCTGACTTTGCTAGTTTAATAACGGCGCAGCAATGGCAAGATAAATTACCCACTAATGTAGTGTTGATTTCAGGGCCATCGAAAACAGCCGATATTCAACAAACTTTGGCTTATGGTGCTCACGGCCCGAAAGCATTGATTGTTTTATTAATAAATATTTAAATAGTTAAGCACTATATAAAAAAGAACTAAGTTAGAGGGGCATTATGTTATCTGAGCACTATCAATTTTTTGCAGAGCAAGTCGCGGAATTTCTTCCAGAAAAATGTGTTATTACGGACTATACTCGGCGTTTGGCATATGGCGTTGATGCAAGTTTTTATCGCTTAATGCCGCAATTAGTACTTATTTTAGATAACGAATCTGAAGTGGTAAGGGTCATTAAAGCTGCGGCACAAGCAAAGTTGCCGGTAACATTTAGAGCTGCAGGTACTAGCCTTTCAGGGCAGGCACAATCTGACTCAATTTTAATTATGCTCACCAATAATTGGCGGGACCATGAAATATTAGATCTCGGTCTAAAAATAAAACTAGGTCCTGGTGTTATAGGGGCTGATGCGAATCAATATTTATTACCTTATGGGCGAAAAATAGGTCCAGATCCCGCTTCCATTAATACCTGTAAAGTTGCAGGTATTGCCGCTAATAATGCCAGTGGTATGTGTTGTGGTGTCGCGCAAAATAGTTACCATACGCTTGATAATATTCGACTGGTTTTACATGACGGTAGTGTACTTGATACCGCTGATGAGGCGAGTATTTCAGCGTTTAAAAAAAGTCATGTACCACTCTTAGATCGTCTAAATACACTGGCTGTTCAAACCCGTTGTAATGAAAAATTAAGTAAGTTAATTAAACATAAATATCGCTTAAAAAATACCACAGGTTATGCCATTAACGCCTTGGTTGATTTTGAGGATCCTATTGATATTCTTGCGCATTTAATGATTGGCTCAGAAGGCACCTTAGGTTTTATTTCTTCAATCACCTATAACACGGTCATTGAACATAAATACCGTGCGTCATCGATAGTATTCTTTCCTGATATGCAGACAACTTGTTCAGCAGTAAGCGCTTTAGCTGATGCGAATGTTTCCGCAGTTGAATTAATGGACAGAAGATCGTTAGCCTCAGTCAGTGAGATGAAGGGGTTGCCTGAATTCATCAAAACACTCGACAAAGATGTTGGCGCACTACTGATTGAAACGCGCGCTGCAAATCAACAGTTATTAACTGAACAAATTACTGACTTAGAAAGCTTATTAAGCGATTTTGAACAAACGAATGTAATCAAATTCACCGATGTTGCAAGTGAATACTCACAATTGTGGGCTATTCGAAAAGGTACGTTTCCTGCCGTTGGTGCTGTACGTGAAACAGGTACTACCGTTATCATTGAAGATGTTGCTTTTCCTGTTGAACAACTTGCTGATGCGGTTGCCAAGCTACAAGGACTTTTTGAAAAATATCATTATGATGAAGCGATTATTTTTGGTCATGCCCTTGATGGTAATCTGCATTTTGTTTTCACACAGGATTTCTCAACGCAGGCAGAAGTAGACCGATATCAGTCTTTTATGGATGATGTTTGTCAACTAGTGGCGGTAGATTACCAAGGTTCATTGAAGGCTGAACATGGCACTGGCCGCAACATGGCGCCGTTCATTGAATTAGAATGGGGTGAACAAGGCTTTGCTTTAATGCAAAAAATAAAAACCTTATTTGATCCAAGTCATTTACTTAACCCCGGCGTTATCATTAACGATGATCCATTGGCTCATATTAAGAACTTAAAAAATCTCCCAGCGGCAAATGACATTGTCGATAAATGTATTGAATGCGGTTTTTGTGAGCCTGTTTGCCCTTCAAAAGGATTGAGTCTAACACCAAGACAACGTATTACCACGTATCGTGAAATTAGCCGTTTAACAGCCTCAGGTGATAATCCTGGTTTGTTAAGTGAACTTGAAAAAGACTTCAATTATTTAGGTATAGATACCTGTGCAGCAACAGGTTTGTGTGCAGATCGTTGCCCTGTCGGTATTAACACTGGTGATCTTATTCGAGAACTGCGTCACGTTAATAATACTAAATACCAAGGGCTATCAAAAAAACTGGCCAATAACTTTGTCAGCATAGAAAAAATAACGCGGGTTTCATTAGCTATCGCAGGCTTTAGTCAACGCCTGATTGGTAATAAAGCAATGGGCGGAATAACGGGTACGGTGCGGCACTTATCAGGTAAAGTATCAGCGAATAAAATCCCACTGTGGACAAAGTACCTGCCCAATAAAGCCCGTTATCAGCCAAAGGCTATTTTGAGTAACGAGTCCACTAAGCCAAAAGTGGTTTATATACCCAGTTGTGCCAGCAGAAGTATGGGACAAGCGGTTGATGCATCTGAGCAACGTTCATTAACTGAAGTGACCTATGCTGTTTTAGCAAAGGCAGGTTTTGACATTATTAGCCCTGACTTTACCGGTGAGTGTTGCGGTATGCCATTTAATAGTAAAGGTATGTTTGATGAGGCTGAGCAGAAAAGAAGTTCATTGTTAACCAAGCTAACTGAGCTGAGTGAAAATGGCCGATATCCCATTTTAATTGATACCAGTCCGTGTAAATCAATGTTACTTGAAAATACAGCCGCGACTGCAAACTTATCCATTTATGAACCGGTAGGTTTTGTTGCTGATGTATTGGCTGAACATTTAGCTTTTAAGCCATTAAACGACACCATCATGCTGCATGTCACTTGTAGCAGCAGGCGTATGGGCTTAACCGATAAAATGGAGCAACTTGCTAAGTTATGTAGTAATAATGTTGTTATTCCTGAACATATTCAGTGTTGCGGATTTGCTGGGGATAAAGGTTTTACTACCCCTGAACTTAATGAAAATGCTTTAGCAACCTTAAAAGAGCAAGTGCCATCAGACTGCTCTGTTGGTTATAGCAATAGTAGAACCTGCGAAATAGGTTTATCGCATCATGCAGGGATAGATTACCAATCCATTCTTTATTTAGTGGATAAAGCGACAACGGGTAAGGATATTGTGGATAGTTTGCGCTAGTTTGTTGGTGGCTCAAGGCTCGACTGATAATTTAAAGTGTCAGTATTATCGCTATTATCGCTATTATCGCGTGACGTTCCATTTTACCTAACTAATCAGGATCATAGCTTGGTCTAGGATTGCGATATCATTGATAATATTGGCTATTAGCTTTTGTGGTTATTCTAAGTATGCCCTAGCTAGTGCCGGAGGAATGTTTAACTGACAACGACTAAACTTAGTCAGTATTTAAAGCTTAGTCATTATTACCACAATAGGAGTCATTACCCTGCTCTCGAACAGTACTTTCTAACATAAATTAGACCTAACTACCAAGTTCAGCTAGGCTTATAGTTAACACTCTAAGTGTAGTGGAAACGGTTATGTGTAGATGGTTTGGAATACTTTGGCTTTTATATATTGCTGTGCTCTCAGCAGAAGCCTTAGCGTCAATAGAAACACTACCATCTAAACAATTAGTAGCTGTCTCACAGCAAGAACAACTCAGTAATGCAAACCAGTTATACGTCCCAGTATTAACAATAAAAGGTGCGATAGGACCCGCAATCAATGATTACTTAGTGCGAGAAATAAGCAACGCTAATAGTCAAAATAATATTCCTTTAATTATTATCACCCTAGACACGCCAGGTGGCTTAAGTGCTAGCCTAAGAGATATCAATAAAGGTATCTTAAATTCGAACATTCCCATTGCCTGTTTAGTTTACCCACAAGGAGCACGTGCGGCTAGTGCAGGTACTTATATACTTTATGCTTGCCACATTGCCGCAATGGCTCCTGCTACCACACTTGGCGCAGCAACACCGGTTAATATTGCTGCGCCAATGACACCACCAGCAGAAAATAAAGAACAACAAAAAACGCCATCGGCGATGGAAAAAAAAGTATTGAATGATGCCATCGCCTATATTCGCGCACTAGCACAATTACGTTCTCGTAATGAACTCTGGGCTGAAAAAGCAGTTACAGAGGCCGCCACATTAACGGCAAAAGAAGCACTAAAAGAAAATGTCATTACGTTAATCGCCCAATCGCCACAAGCACTATTAAATAAATTAGATGGCAAGCGGGTATCAATAAAACAGCAAAATATTGAATTATCTTTACGCAATGCTCGTATGATTAACAAAAAACCAGACTGGCGCAGCCAATTTATCGCCACCATTACTAACCCTAATATTGCTTATATCTTGATGCTACTGGGCATTTACGGTTTGTTATTAGAATTCTACAACCCAGGCATTGGCATAGCCGGTATTATCGGCGGTATATCCTTGCTTATCGCTTTATATGCCTTGCAATTATTACCGCTAAATTTTGCTGGTGCAGCCTTACTCTTGTTAGGAATAGTGCTATTGATCATGGAGTCACTTATGCCAAGTTTTGGTGTTTTTGGTATCGGCGGCATTGGCGCATTTGTTATCGGTTCAATATTTTTATTCGATACTAAGCTTGAGCAATTCAAAGTCTCGCTGCCATTAATTGCCGGCTTTGCTTTTATATCTGCGCTATTTATTGTGTTTGCTTTAGGTTTTATCTACCGAGCACGAAAAAATAAAATAGTCAGTGGTCAAGAAGAAATCATTAATGCTTGGGTCACGGTAGAAGATGACTTCACCAATGATGGTTATGTGCTGTTTAATGGTGAGCGTTGGGCAGCGAGTAGCCAAATAGCATTGAAAAAAAATCAACAAGCACAAGTGATAGCAGTTAACGGCCTAACTCTTGTTTTAGCGCCAGAAGTAACAATAATGGGAGCAAAGAGATGACACAACTATTTACTAATACAGAATTGTTCACCAGCTCAATCATATTGTTGCTTATTGCACTTTTTTTTAGTGCATTTCGAATCTTACGAGAATATGAACGTGGGGTGATATTTTTACTTGGACGGTTTTATAAAGTTAAAGGACCCGGTTTTATTATCGTTATTCCTTTTATACAGCAAATGGTTAAAGTCGATTTGCGTATTGTGGTCATGGATGTACCTAGTCAAGATGTTATCAGCCGCGATAATGTGTCGGTAAAAGTTAATGCAGTGCTTTATTTTCGCGTAATTGATCCACAAAAAGCGATTATCAATGTCGAAAACTATTTACAGGCAACTTCTCAGCTTGCACAAACTACTTTGCGTTCGGTGTTAGGGCAGCATGAATTGGATGAAATGCTAGCCAATAGGGATATGCTAAATACCGATATTCAAACCATTTTAGATGTTAGAACCGACAGTTGGGGCATAAAAGTATTAAATGTCGAAATTAAACACGTAGATTTAAATGAAAGTATGATCCGTGCCATTGCCAGACAAGCTGAGGCAGAACGTACCCGTAGAGCCAAAGTTATTCATGCTAAAGGTGAAATGGAAGCATCGACTCAGTTAACCCAAGCAGCCAATAAGCTTGCCAAAGAACCTGATGCCATCATGTTACGTTATTTACAAACGTTAACAGAAATTGCTGGCGAAAAAAATTCTACTATTATTTTCCCTTTACCCATGGAGCTGATCAGCGGTCTAACTAAAGCAAGCCAAAAAACAACCAAGGAATAACAATGAAATACGTTATGCTCACTTTATTCATCGTTGCCTCATTTTTTAGGGCAACAACCCTTAATAGAATGAGGCTCCTTGATCATGAATCGCTCAAGGGTCCTGAAACACGCCTCTTCAAGTGGCTTGGGTATTGTGTATGATCTTGGTTCCTGAATGAGAGGAAAATTAATCAGAAGGTACAGGTAAACAAGTAACACTTGAAATAGTGACAATTGTTACTTTTCAACTGTCGGATCAGAGAGGTTTCAGTACTTTCAATAAAATAATTTTTGCTAAACGTTTGGGGTGTTTTCAGGAGAATATAAAAAATAGCCTGTTTTTTGACAAACAGGCTATATGTAAAGCAAACAGATGCTCACGTTATGTGAACAAAGTGCTTAAAAAGTGCGAGAAACACCTAAAACAAATCGAAAATCTGCATTGTCAGCGTCATCAATATCGGTATTTATTACGGCAGCAGTAAAATCAAAATCAAAAAATGTTTTTGCTACTGTTGCGCTGTAATCTACATACTCGGCATCGTCAAATGCATCACCCATGGTATAGCCAGCCTGTAGAGTTAAGGCATACTCTTGAGGCAGTTCAATATCATAAGCCGCTGAAATATATTGTGCTGAATCACCAGTATTCACGTAATCAGAAGCATAGCCAAGACCTAGCGTGAATGAGTTAATATAAGCGTTAAAAAGAAATTCGCCATAATCAGAGTCATCTGCTGAACTGTAACCTTGATAGGTGTAGTAGTTATACATAACATCATAAGAAAAAGTGTCATTAATTTCGCCAAAGTAACCTGCGTAGAAATCAATTTCTGCATTGGCATCATCTTCAAAGTCAACATTCGACGCCCAAACGCCGGCAAAAAATCCACTTTCATGTTCGTAATCTAAACTAGCCTGAATAGCCGGAGAGCTATCTGTTTGACTAACACCTCTAAATACATAATCCGAGGTTAATGTTCCGGTAACACTTACTTCTGCAGAGACAAGTGGAGCTATAGCTGTAAGCGCGAGTGTTGCTGCTAACAATTTAATTTTATTCATGTTATTCCTTTTTTATGGTTTTATGGTTTTTAAATTAAATCAAATTAAATACAATCTAATGTACTTTCACTTTTTAATTAACCCCCATATGGGTGCTAAAAAAATTAATAACAGCTCGCTTTCAAGGCTACAGAGTTACGCTAAAAAGAAGGCGGCGTATGCGCACTAATAATTTTACAAACTTTTTTCGATGTATTTTTAAACTTATGCGGTAAGCTTGTCGAAAATTTGTAACTATCGCCTTTAGTTAGCTTAAAGCTACGTCCTGCCACTGTTATCTCAATACTTCCTTCGATCACCGTACCTGCTTCTTCACCAATATGAGTGATCATATCTTTGCCAGTACTTGATCCGGGTTGATAACGTTCAATCAAAAATGCAAGTTTAGAGTCTGTTTGTGTTGCACCAACTAAATGTAGCTCTACACCGTCACTGCCTACATCAACTAAGGTGTCTTTTTTAAAGACCACTTGCGACTCAGTGGGAATTTCTAACGTAAAAAACTCAGTAACCGTTAAAGAAACGCCTTCTAAAATTTTCTTTAACGAACTAATAGATGGGCTTACAGCATCTCTTTCTATCATTGAAATAGTGCTATTTGTTAAGCCAACGCGCTTTGCTAATTCACGTTGTGAAAGCCCATACATTTCTCTAACTTCTTTTAACCTTTTGCCTACGTCCATAATTATCCTTAATAAACTAACTACACTGACAGGCAGTACCTGCGTTGAAAAAGAGTTAGTTTATTACATTAATGGCATTAACTGTATGCTTCATTTCCTTTGTATTTTCTGCAAGCATCACCAAAACTTTTAAATATTTCGGAGTAAAAAGGGTTTTCAGCAATTTTCCACTCAGGGTGCCACTGCAACCCTAAATAATAACTAGCGTTATCCGCCAATGAAAACGCTTCAATTAATCCGTCAGGTGCAGTGCCTTCCACTTTTAAAGTGTCAGCTAATTTATCAACGCCTTGACCGTGCAATGAATTAACTTGTTGGACTAACTCTCCGTCCATAAGCGAAGACAATATACCGGCGTCAGATAAGTTTAAGTCATGAGACACACTGTACTGCTCATCCATAGATACCGATTTATCTTCTCTATGCTCTGTCATATTATCGAGTTCAAATACTTGCTGATGTAATGTGCCGCCAAGTGCGACATTCATTTCTTGAAAACCTCGGCAAATACCCAACACGGGAATTTTTAGCGCTACTGCTTTTTTTAATAAGGTTAAGTTAGTGGTATCTCGATTGGGATCACGTGGCATATCGACCTCTAATTCAGTGCCACCAAAATGGTGTGGTTCCATATTCGAGTAACTACCTGTTAAATATATACCATCTAAATGCGGTAATATTTCTAACATTGCTTCACCAAAACTAGGAATTAATACGGGGATAACATCACTGCCAGCCATCAAGGCACGAATGTATTTATCACCAACAACTTGTTGATGATGAATCCCGTTAAGGCTACTGCAACAGGTAATGCCGACAACCGGTTTCTGATTTTTACTAACCATCGAATCAATTCCAAATAAGTTACTGCTAAATTTCAATAACTCTAAGGTAAATTAAAAAAGATCGATTTTCAATGAATATTTTTTACAAAAAGACGATAAAAAGACAATAAAGTCATTTTATGTAAAAAATATAGCTTATTTATTTGATTTTACCTTGACGTAGCTATTACAATTACTTACTAATAGATAGTGAAGCAAATATTCATCATTTGGTGATGAGTAAATTATATGTATCAATTTCGAAGGTAACTTTATGATAAAAGTTGGACAGGCAACAGAGGTAGAAAATTTTCTCTCCAATCACCCAGAAGTTGAGGCTATAGATGTCCTCATTTCTGATTTAGTCGGCTTTGCTCGAGGAAAGCGCATTGAAAAAAGTAGTTTAGAAAAAATTTATAGCAGCGGCTTAAATATGCCCGCTACGATATTTTCCATGAATGTACTTGGAGAAACTATTGAAGAGTGTGGGCTCGGGCAAGATATTGGCGAGCCGGATATGGTCTGTAAACCCATTGCTAACACCCTTCATATGGCCTCTTGGCATGAACGGCCAATCGCGCAAGTATTAATGAGCATGTTCAACCACGATGGAACGCCTTTTTTTGCCGACCCACGTAACATATTAAGTAACGTCGTTAGACAATTAGCGGAAATAAACTTATTCCCTGTTGTTGCCGTTGAATTAGAATTTTATCTGTTAGATAAAAATAAAGATAACAAAGGAAATTTACAAGCTCCCATCTCACCTAAAACGGGTAAAAGAGATGAACATACACAAGTTTACTCCGTCGATACGCTAAATGATTACAGTGCATTATTAGACGATATCAATAGAGTGTGTATTGAGCAAAATGTACCTGCAGACACCGCAGTAGCTGAGTGTGCGCCAGGACAATTTGAAATAAATTTAAAACATGAAGCCGATCCTGTAGCTGCTTGTGATAATGCAATTTTATTAAAGCGTATTATAAAAACAGTGGCTGACAAGCATAATTTTGATGCGACCTTTATGGCTAAACCTTATTCAAATGAAGCCGGTAGTGGCATGCATGTTCACGCCAGTCTATTAGATGAAAATGGCAACAATGTCTTTGCAGATGACTATAATGATTACAATGAAACATTAGAACATGCCATCGGTGGCATGCTTGAGCTAATGCCAGCTTCTATGCCGTTGTTATGTCCTAATGTGAATTCATATCGTCGATTTATGCCAGGGTACTATGTTGCGATGGCAAAAAATTGGGGAGTAGACAACAGAACAGCCGCACTTCGTCTTCCTCGAGGACATAAAAATGCAACACGTATAGAGCATAGAGTTTCTGGCGCTGATGCTAACCCATATTTAGTGATGACTGTGATCTTAGCCTCTATTCATCATGGTATAACCAATAAAATCAAGCCTATAAATCCTACCGTAGGAAATGCGTTTGATGACGACTGTGAAGCGCTACCATTAAAATTAGATAGAGCACTTGAAGAGCTAGAAAAAGATCAAGTACTTACAAGCTATTTAGGCGAAGAGTTTGCTAAAAACTATCGCATTGCTAAACAAAAAGAGTTAGAGCAATTTGATATGCATATTAGTGAGCTAGAAGTTAAATGGTACTTATCTAATAGCTAATCAAATAGTTAATAAATTTAAAATTTCAGAGGCAAGTTATGAATCACGTTTCCCACACAGGCTCTTATTATGCGGCAAGTGCTAATGATAAAATTCAGCGATCTAAGCTGACAGAAGATATTACCGCTGACATATGCGTTGTTGGTTCTGGTTTTACTGGTTTATCAAGCGCATTACATTTGGCCGAAAAAGGTTTTAAAGTGATTGTTGTTGAAGGCAGTCGCATTGGTTTTGGCGCTTCAGGTCGCAACGGTGGCCAATTAGTTAATAGCTATAGTCGAGATATGGACTTTATTGAACGTAATTATGGCCAACATGTTAGTACTGAAATGGGACAAATGGCCTTTGAAGGTAGTCGAATAATTAAACGTTTAATTAACGATTACGACATCAAATGTGATTTAAGACCAGGAGGTGTTTTTGCCGCTTGTAACAACAAACAGCTTGATGAAATGGCTGAAAAGCAAAAACTGTGGGCTAAGCATGGCTACCATGAAACTGAGTTATTAAGTGCAAGTGACATTCAAAAGCATGTCGGTACTGAACGTTACGTGGGTGGATTATTAGATAAAGCAGGTGGTCATATTCATCCTCTCAATTTAGCGCTTGGTGAAGCTGCTGCGTTTGAAAAGTTAGGTGGAATAATTTACGAAGACAGTACCGTTGTTGATATTGTTCATGGTAAAAAAGCGGTAATTAAAACGGACTCAGGTAGTGTAACGGCTGATTTTGTTGTTGTCGCTGGTAATGCTTATTTAGAAGGGCTTTTACCTAAGCAACAGAAACAATCAATGCCATGCGGAACGCAAATAATCACCACTGAAGTCTTACCAGAAGCCGTGCAAAAGCAATTATTACCGACCGATGTCTGCGTAGAAGATTGTAACTACCTGTTAGATTACTTCCGTTTATCGGGCGATGGTCGTCTTATCTACGGTGGTGGCACAACCTATGGGGCGAGAGAGCCTTCTAAAATTGAATCAATTATCATTCCTAAAATGTTGAAAACATTCCCTCAGCTTAAAGATGTGAAGATTGATTATGCTTGGACAGGTAACTTTTTACTCACGTTAATGCGCTTACCACAATTTGGCCGTATTAATGACAATGTGTATTATGCTCAAGGTTATAGTGGCCATGGTGTTACTTCAACACACTTAGCGGGTAAAGTTATTGCCGATGCAATTACTGGCCAAGCAGAGCGGTTTGATGTGTTTGCTGGATTACCTCAATATCCATTCCCTGGTGGTAGGTTATTTAAAACGCCTTACACCGCGATGGGTGCTTGGTATTATCAGATGAGAGATAAGTTAGGTATCTAACCTTTTTTATTACCGTTAATTTATGACTGAACAGGTTAACTAATACCAAGTTGATTAAGTTCTTTCCCACTCAGCGAGAATTAAAAGGCTTATAGGCAAGGCATTGATTGTAGATAATGGTTATTCCCTTATCAAAATCAATAACGTCGTATA